>JBFMBL010000026.1:0-33246 GCA_040755195.1 Bacillota bacterium | reverse complement strand
GCATTATAGGCCGCACCTCACGCGACCTATTTGATAGAATCGGACTTTTTAACCCGTATACTTTTTAAGAGCTTGTCCCTCGGAATCAAGACGACACGACCGCAACCGCAGCATTTGATCCGAACGTCCACACCGGTTTTAAGAACTTCCCATTCCTCGCTGCCGCACGGATGCGGCTTCCTTAAATGCAACAGATCGCCGATCTCTAATTTTAAAATCATTCCATCCTGCACCGTAACATTTTTATAAGATATCCCCGATGCCCTTATTCGAAAACATCCCGCCGACCACCCGCAAAAAACCGTCATAATATGGTGTCAAGGTAGATGTACCGAGCGCCTGCACTAAAAAGTTATGCTGCCCCATCATGATCAGGCTCAGTTTCGCAGCGTAATGCAAAACCAGAACCAGCACCATGCCCACAACAAATCCCCAAGCGGCACCAAAGACCAACCCCCCGAGGCGGTCGAACGGCCGAAAAGGAAACCATTTACGGAAAAATGTAACCTGTTCCCCGACAAAAAACCAAAGTCGTTCAATCAACCCAAAAAGTATTAGAAAAATGCCCGCGTTGATGACCTTACGGGCGAGGATGAAGACCGGGTCATTTCCGGAGGCAACCGGATTCCCAAGCGCGGCAAGAGTCAGGCCGGAATGTTGCGCGGTAATAATACCGCTGCTGTCAGGAGGCAGCTTGTATGCATGTGAAAGCCATGCGGACAGGATGTCGGCCAGGTGCCAGTTCCGCTCGACGATATCCCCCACGACAGAATAGTAACGCGCTGTCAGTACAAAGGCCACGGCTATACCGGCAAGCCGAACACAGCTAAGAACAAGGCCTGTCTTCGCCCCTCTGTAGACCCCGCTTACAAGAATCACTATCAAAATTGCGTCAAGCCAGTTCAACCGGGCACTCCCCCGCGATTGCTCTTATATTTCAACTTCGAGAAACATAGGAATAAATCCTTCTTTTCCTCTCCCGCAGGTAAAAACGGGAATAAATACACTAAGCTTTGGCAATAAATATATTAGCTTCACCCTAATTTGATCTCAGGGGGTGATTTAATGGAAGAATATCCGGCTATCACTTACGCTCCGGCGGAAGCCGTACCCTCCCGATTTAGCGTGCATTACGAGGAACCGAATGCCGCGGGACGGCTGGCAAGCAAAATTTCGGAGCGTGCCGGGTTGTGTATAAAAGGAAGACCGTGGGTGCTTTTGTGCATCGGCACCGACCGCTCCACCGGCGATTCCCTCGGGCCGCTGGTGGGCAGCAAGGTCGCCGCCGCTAAAAGCGGTAACTACCACGTTTATGGAACCCTGGAGGAACCCGTACACGCCAGGAACCTTAAAGGTATTCTTCAGGAGGTGAACAAACTCCACCGCAACGCCTTTGTCATCGCCGTGGACGCCTCCCTTGGATATCCAGAAAACGTCGGCGCAATAAATGTGGGAGTCGGGCCGCTTCTTCCGGGGGCCGGCGTAAACAAGTCCCTGCCGCCCGTGGGACATCTCCACATCACGGCGGTTGTCAACGTCGGCGGCTTCATGGAGTACGTCGTCCTTCAAAATACCAGGCTGGGCGTGGTAATGCAGCAAGCAGAGGTTATTGCCGACGCCCTGCTGCAGGTATCGCCGCAGCAGGATGAAATCGCCAAACCCCTGAAGGCGGCGCAAGGCCCCTAAAAATAAACTGCCCGGCTTCAAGAAGCGCCGGGCCTTCTTTTTCCTTGGAAGACTGCTCCATAAACGGCACCTTGTTTTAGCGGTGCTGGAGCTTCTCAACATCCATCAAGCGTTCCTTAAGTGTCGCTAAAACCTCGTGCGGCGTCATCCCCCGGGCGTCAATAACCGGTGCCTTTTCCGTTATCTCCTGGATGCCCAGCAGGTTTTCCTGCATCCCACTGGTAACCACGGCCGATACCCCCGAAGAGTCTCCGAGCCGGACCACATCAAATCCCTCCTGATGCAAGAGACTCCTTACATTGGACAAATTCTCATCAACCGCTATTTTAACCAAGACATCACCTCCTACGGGCTTAGTATAACACCCTGCCCGGGAGGATTATGTCTAATCTGTAATTATTCAAATTACAAGGCAGCCGCCTCCCGAAGAAGGGCAATGACTTCAGCGTCGGTGGTTTGATCAAAGTAAAGATAGAATTGGCCGACAGCCATAAAATCATCGGGCATGGAGAGACAGACCAACTCGTCCACCTCAGGAAGCAGGGCTTCGATCGTCTCCTTCGGCGCCACGGGTACCGCAAGGATTATTCTTTTTGGCCTTGATTTCCTGAGAGAACGTAAGGCCGCAAAAACCGTAAATCCGGTGGCAATACCGTCATCCGTCAGAATTATTTCCCGGTCGCCCAAAGAAACCGGCGGCCTGTCACCTCTATACAGACGCATACGGCGGTTAATTTCCGCTACCGTCCCGGCGACCATTTTTTCCTTATTTTCTTCTGTCAATCCAATCTGAGCGATCAGATCCTCGTTAAAAATGGCGGTGCCGTCCTGGGTGACCGCGCCGATAGCAAGTTCCGGGTTAAAGGGCGCTCCGATTTTCCGCGGTATAATAATGTCGAGCGGCAGGCGGAGCTCTTTTGCAAGCTCTGCGCCGACCACCACCCCGCCACGTGGAATGGAGACAACCAGGGCGTCCCGGAATTCCTTGTCTGACAGTCGCGAAGCCAGTTGGCGGCCCGCATCAGCACGGTTGATAAACATCTTATTCTCCCCTCGACCATGGCAAATTTGCGCTAACAAATGTCTGCGGTCACCGCGCTCCTAAATCCGCGCGCTTGCCTCCCGAAGCACGTGCTCCTCCTCGGGGGAAAGACGGCTCGGAGAAGCGCCCCGGGCGATCTTCTTGGCGTAAAAACGCGACTCCTCGCGTCCGTAAAGACTTGTAAGAATGAGGCCGTTCCCTTCGCCGTCGAGCATCGCCATGCTGAAGCTAAGGTCGCTTCCCACATCGTCGAAAGCGTTAAAGCGCATAACCGAAGGGGTACGGACGCAGTTGCGAAGCGTCAGGGAAAAACTCCTCTGTTCGTCAGCCATGGTTTCAAGCTGTTCTTTAAAGGCGTCGAGCATTCTTATCGCCTTTTCCAGGTTCTCCAGGAACTCTTGATTCTGCGTCAAACGCACCAGCGTGCGGTAGCGGCGGCTAAGGTTGTTGAGCCTGAGCAATAACACTACCGCGAAGCAAAGAGCCGTACAGGAAAGCAACCCCGCAGCGCTTACAAGAAAAATACCGTATTTTAAGAAGAACTCCTCGATGGCATTCACCCTCTTTTACAGGTATACGCTGTTTGTTACTCCAACCGGTATTCTTCCCTCATTTTCTGAAGGCGAACGTATGTCGGCGGATCGATTTGTTCCAAACTAGAAAGGTCGATTCGCCCGAGGAGTTGTTTAAGCGCGGTACCACGCACCATCCATTGATAGTAATGGCGCCCCCCGTGATGGTACGGGCCGTAAAGCCTGGAACCCGGAACAGCTTCCATCAGCCAGGAAAACAACGCCTCATGCCGCGCATGCATACGGAGCGTTATTTGAGCCTGCCGGCCGTCACCGCCGAAATGCCCCTCGCCGATCAACAACCCGAGCAACAGCCCGCCGACAAAACCGTCCCCTTCTCCTGCTGTTTCACGGTTACGTTTCACGTGGAGCATACTGTTTCACCGTCATGTTTCACGTGAAGCATTTTTCCTTACCATAAATTTCTTTACAAACGTCATTATTTCTTCGCGGCTGCGGAAATATATTTCCACCCGCCACCGTTTACGTGACGGCCGGACCGCCACCTTTGTTCCTAGGGCCGCCGAAATCTTCTCTACCGCCAGGGCCAGCCCCTCGTCGCCGACTGCTGTCTCCTTTTCCGCTTTCTTTGGCTCTTTTTCTTTTCCCCAGCGCTTTACTGCCGCCTCTAATTCCCTTACCGATAATTCTTGCGCCGCTGCCTTTGCAGCCATTATCTCCTGGGTTTCGGGATCTGAAATACTCAGAAGCGCTCTCGCATGCCCCGCGGACAACTCTCCGTTTCTGAGCATCTGTAACACCCGCGGAGGCAGGTTCAAGAGCCTCAAGGCATTTCCCACCGCCGCACGGCTCTTTCCAACCCTTCGAGCGGTATCCTCGTGTGTTAGCTTAAACTCTTCTATCAGCCTTTGATAGGCGATTGCCTCTTCCAAAGGATTAAGATTCTCACGCTGGATGTTCTCCACCAGGATCGCGCACGCTGTTTTTTCATCGTCGTATTCGCGAACCAGCGCCGGTATCTTCTCCCACCCGAGCAACCGGCAGGCCCGCCATCTTCTTTCGCCTGCCACTAATTCATAGCCTTCCCCTGCAGGCCGGACTACTATCGGTTGCAGCAGCCCGTGTTCTTTTATGGAAGCCGCGAGTTCCTCAATCCCTTTTTCTTCCCAGGTTTCACGCACCTGCCGGACATTTGGCTGTATCAATTTCGTTTCAACCTGCCGCAGTTCTTCTCCTGCCTCAGGCAGTACGGGAATGAGCGCGTCCAGCCCCCTGCCAAGCCCTCTGGTTTTAGCCATAACCTGCCACTTCCTTTGCAAGTTCGCCGTAAACCTCTGCGCCCCGGCTTCTTGGATCGTACACCACAACGGGCTTTCCGTGACTTGGAGCCTCGCTTAGCCTGACATTCCGCGGGATGATCGTCCGGTATACTTTCTGGCGAAAGTGTTTCTTAACTTCCTCAACCACCTGGATAGACAGGTTTGTCCGCCCGTCAAACATCGTAAGCAATACCCCTTCGATCTCCAGGCTTGAATTCAGTCGCTTTTGCACTAACTGAATGGTATTTGACAGGTGTCCCAGCCCTTCCAGCGCATAGTACTCACACTGGATCGGAATGAGAACCGTGTCGGCGGCGGTCAACGCGTTCAGCGTCAGCAGCCCCAAAGAAGGCGGGCAATCGATTAGCGTAAAGGCGTACTCATCTCGTATACCTGCCAGCGCCCTGCGGAGTACCGTCTCCCGCCCCGGAACGTTTACCAGTTCCACCTCCGCGCCGGCCAAATTCAGCGTTGCCGGCACCACGTCGAGTCCTTTTACCGATGGACAAGGCGCCGTTACCGCCTTTATGGGCGTATTGTGTATAAGCACCTCATACAGCGATTTCGTTTGAACCGTCTCGATCCCCAGGCCGCTGGTTGCATTCGCCTGGGGATCAGCGTCTATCACCAAAACCTTCAGCCCTGAAATCGCCAGGCAAGCGCCGAGGTTTACCACGGTAGTGGTCTTTGCCACCCCTCCCTTTTGGTTGGCGATAGCAATTACCTTGCCCAATCCTTTTTGACCGCCTTTCTTTTCTCCCATTTGTCGCCAAGCTTTCATGTATTATTCCACAACCCCGGCGCAAAATCCTGCCATTTTTAAAGAGGCTTTTTGTGAGGAACCCCTGCCCGCCGCGGATAACCTTCGGGGGTATCGGCCTTCTTCTTTACTATGATTAAGTGTCGTTTCTCCCCGGTCAGGGGCAGCGTATACTCTATTTGTTCCTCTATTTCTCCCCCCAGCTCCTTTATGGCCTTTCCGGATGATTTTACTTCTTCTTTTGCTTTGGGCCCCTTATAAGCTAAAACCGATCCCCCGGTACAAGCAAAGGGAAGCGTATACTCCGCGAGTTCCCTTAAGGGCGCCACCGCCCTTGCCGTCACCAGCTCAAACCTTTCTCTGTATCCTTCCTTGCGGCCGAATTCTTCCGCCCTTCCCCATACCACAGTACAGTTCCGGAGTTGCAGAGCTTTCACCGCTTCTTGCATAAAGTCCGCTTTTTTTCTGACCGCTTCTAGTAAGACCACCGCTAATCCCGGGTTTGCAACCCCGAGAGGAATCCCGGGGAAACCGCCGCCGCTGCCGACGTCGATTAACCGTTTTCCTCCGCTGAAATCAACCCAGCGCATTACCGCAACTGCATCCACAAAATGTTTTATTGCTATATCGACCGGTTCCTTAAGTCCGGTAACGTTAACCGTTTCTCCCGCCTTCTTTAAAATTCCGTAGTAAGCGCAAAAAAGCGCCTCCGCTTCCGGCCGGAGCGCGATATCGAGGATTTCCAATCCCTTGTTAAGCGCTTCTTTGAATTCCATCCGTTCTCCTTAATATCTTTGGCTTCTTAAGAAAATCACTAAGGCCGCTATGTCTGCGCTGGAGATACCGCCGATCCTTGCCGCCTGCCCTAATGAAACCGGTTGCACACGCTTCAGTTTTTCCCTGCCTTCGTTGGAAAGACCCTTTACGTTATCGTAATCTATTTCCGGCGGCAAACGCTTACCCTCCATCCTGCGAAATCGTTCCACTTCCGCCGCCTGCTGTTTTATATACCCCTCGTACTTAATCCGGTTTTCTACTTCGCAAGATACGTCCACAGTCATTTCCGCAGGCATCGCTTCTTCCTGAGTAATATCTTTGTAATTTATTTCGGGACGCCGCAACAACTCTATCGCGCTAAGCGGCCTGTTGGGCGCTTCTGTTCCTTTGTCTCTTAGAATCCGCGCCACGGCATCCGCCGCCAGTACCACGCTTTTCAACCGCGTCATTTCCTTTTCGATTGCTTCCTGCCTCCGTAAGTAAGCCGTATAGCGTTTCTCGCAAACCAGCCCCGCCTTCCGGCCTTTTTCGGTAAGCCGCAGGTCGGCGTTGTCCTGCCTCAGCAGAAGCCTGTATTCCGCCCGCGCCGTCAGCAGACGATAAGGTTCGTCTGTGCCTTTAGTGACCAAATCATCGATTAATACACCTATGTATCCTTCATCCCTGCCAATAATCACCGGTTCCTCCTCTTTAAGATACTGAACCGCGTTGATGCCCGCTATTACCCCCTGGGCCGCCGCTTCTTCATACCCGGATGTACCGTTTATTTGTCCCGCAAGAAAAAGCCCCTTTATTCCTTTCACAGCCAGCGCCGGCGTCAGTTGCGTCGGCAGGACGTAATCGTATTCAATGGCATAGCCCGCCCGTGTAATCACTGCATTTTCCAGTCCGGGCACCGTCCGCAGCATCGCCACCTGAACGTCTTCCGGAAGGCTGGTGCTCATTCCCTGGATGTACATCTCCAGAGACCCTTTTCCTTCCGGCTCTACAAAAACCTGGTGCCGCTCCCGGTTAAACCGCACCACCTTGTCCTCTATCGACGGGCAGTAGCGCGGTCCCCGGCCTTCGATAACCCCCGAAAACAGGGGAGACCGGTCCAGGTTCTCCCGGATTATTCTGTGCGTTTCCTCCGTGGTATGCGTCAGCCAGCACGGTTCCTGTTCCATAACCCTGTGCTCCCCGATGAAAGAAAGCGAAGGCGGTTCGGCGTCCCCGTACTGCGGCGCCATTCTTGTAAAATCAATCGTACGCCGGTCAACCCGCGCCGGGGTTCCGGTCTTAAAACGCCCTGTCGCAAGCCCCAAATCCTGCAGGCTCTGGGCCAGTCCCACCGCCGGAAGCTGGCCGTTGGGGGCTCCGGCATACGCCACGTTTCCCACCACGATCCTGGAGCGGAGATAGGTTCCCGTAGTCACCACCAGCGCACGTGCCGAAAAGAACGCTCCTGTTTCGACCTCAACCCCCCGGACGCCGTCGCTCCCGGTTATTATCCTTTCCACCCTCGCCTGGCGGAGGTGAAGTTTCGGCTCCATTTCCAGAACCCGCCGCATCTCCCGTTGGTACTTCAGCTTGTCGGTTTGCGCCCGCAAAGCCCGTACCGCCGGCCCTTTGCCGGTGTTAAGAAGGCGCACCTGAATGGCCGCCCGGTCGGTATTCAAGGCCATCTCCCCGCCCAAGGCATCCACCTCTCTTACCAAGTGCCCTTTTGCAGGCCCTCCGATAGCGGGATTGCACGGCATAAGAGCCACGTAATCCATGTTGAGGGTTAAAAGCAGCGTATTCATCCCCATCCGGGCCGCCGCAAGGGCGGCTTCGCACCCGGCGTGACCTGCTCCGATCACTATTACGTCATACTTTCCCGCTGGATACACGTCAATACCTCACTTACCCACACAAAAATCCCTGAAAATACTTTCGATAACGTCTTCCGTAACGTTTTCGCCGGTTATTTCCCCTAAAGCCGTTATACCGGCCCGCAGGTCAATGCTGATCAAATCCTCAGGAACCCCTGACTTTAACCCGTCTATGGCCGCCTCCACCCCGCCGACGAACCTGTGAATCGCCTCTGTGTGTCTTGCACGGCTTACCAATACTTCATCCGGCTTTACAACCGCTCCCTGAAAAACCTTCTCGCATATCGCCTGCCGCAAGTCATCCATTCCGTCGCCCGTCAGCGCCGAAACAAAAACCACCCGGGCGTCTCCCGCCAGGGATTTGATTTCATCCTGCCCGACATTCATCTTCCCGGTATCCGTTTTATTAACCACTACGATCCGCTGCCTGCCTGTGCTCGCAGAAAACACCGCCTCGTCTTCCTTACCGATACCCGCCACGGCATCAAGCACAACAAGAACCAACTGGGCTCCCGCCAGCGCTTCTCTTGCCCGGGCGACACCTATTCTTTCCACCTCTTCGACCGCCTCACGGATACCGGCTGTGTCCATCACCCTCAACGGGATACCGCTCATATTTATTACCTCTTCGATTACGTCCCTTGTGGTACCCGGTATTGCCGTAACAATAGCCCTCTCTTTGCCGGCCAGCGCGTTTAGAATCGAGGACTTTCCTACGTTCGCCTTTCCGGCGAGCACCGTCGTTATGCCATCGCGGTATACCGACCCTGCTTCCGCGTTTTCTAAGAGTTTCTTTCCTTTCAACAGAATGTTTTCCATCTCAGAAATCAGTTCACCGTGCTCAGGTCCCGGCACATCTTCGGGAAAATCTATCCCCGCTTCCAACGCGCTCAAAAGCGCCACCGCATCCCGCCTTAATTTCTGTACCTCACTGGACAGCCTTCCTTGAAGCTGCGCCTGGGCAACCCTGAGCCCTTCTTCCGTTTTCGCCCTGATCACGTCTAATACCGCTTCGGCCTGGCATAGATCTATCCTTCCTCCCAACACCGCGCGCAGAGAAAACTCCCCTGGTTCAGCCAACCTCGCCCCGGCGCCGACCATCGCCTCCAGAACCTTTCGCACGGCGATGATCCCGCCGTGACAGTTGAACTCCACTACATCCTCAGTGGTGTAGCTGTAAGGCGATCGCATCAAAGAAAGAAGGACCTCATCGATTACCATCCCGTTCTTGGGGTCCACTGCGGTCCCGTAAACAAGTCGATATCCCGGTCCTTTCGCCCACGTGCGGTTTTTCTTCGGCACAAAAATTTTTTCTGCAAGCGGCACCGCGTCCGGTCCGCTCACCCGCACGATACCGATTCCTCCCTCACCGATAGGGGTTGAGATAGCAACGATAGTATCTTCTTTCACCACTCCACCCGCGATTTACGATAAAATTATTTTTTGCGTAAAAAAAATGACGCCGGCGGCTTCTTTCCTGTTTCTCTGCCTTATTGCCGACGTCGCCGCTCCTCTAAAATAAAGCCTTGTACTCATTTCCGGGGCGAAATTACGATCTTCCTGTAGGGCTCTTCTCCTTCGCTGAACGTATAAATATCTTCCCGCCCTTTAAGCGCCATATGTATCACACGCCGCTCCTGCGGATTCATCGGCTCAAGCACAACGTTTCTTCCGCGGCGTTTTGCTTTCTCCGCCAGTTTGTGCGCCAGTTCCTGGAGTGTCTCCTCCCGCTTTTTCCTGTACCCTCCGACGTCTATTTGCACCCGTTTCTTGCCTTCGTCTCCGCGGTTAATAGCAAGGCTCACCAGGTACTGCAATGCGTTTAGCGTTTCTCCCCTTCTTCCGATAAGAACACCCAGCTTTTCCCCGCTGATCTCAATATTAACGCACCCCTCATCCTCTTGAAAGGCAACGTCTCCCTCAAGCTCCATCGCTTCAATTATTTTTTCTAAAAGGGTACAGGCCTTTACGCCCGACGATTCTTTAACTGCAACCCTCACGATGGCCGGCTTGGCGCCTAAGAAACCAAAAATTCCTTTTGCAGGCTCACTTACGACCTCAACCGTCACATATTCCTTATCTGTTTTTAGTTCGGCAAGCGCAGCTTTTACCGCTTCGTCAACGGTTTTACCGCTTGTCACCACTTCCTTCACCCTTAAGGGCCCCCTTCCCAACACTGGGATAAAGTCGCTTATTAATGATGTATTGCTGTCCCACGGCTAAAAGATTAAAGACAACCCAGTAAAGCGCAAGCCCTGCCGGTAATGTAGAGCAGATCCACACGAACATCACCGGCATCATAAAAGTCATCATCTGCTGCATCTGTTCCTGCCCGCCGGCCTGAGGTGTGACTTTCATCTGCCAGTATGTCGACAATCCTGCCAGTATCGGTAGAATGAAGTACGGGTCTTTGTGGCTCAGGCTCGGGACCCATAAAAACCCGGCGTGTGCAGCTACCTTATACGGGAACTTCAACAACGCCCTGTAAAGCGCAAATAATATCGGCAACTGGATGAGCAGAGGCAGGCACCCGGCCATCGGGTTTACCCCGTTTTCTTTATAAAGCTCCATCATCTTCTGCTGCAATTTTTGCGGGTCTTTTTTATACTTTTCTTGGATTTCCTTGAGTTTCGGCTGCAAACGCTGCATCGCGGCCATGGAATGCATCTGCTTGTAGCTAAGCGGATACAGCACAACCTTTACAACAACCGTCAATAAAATTATGGCCAGGCCGTAATTAGGAAAACCCAGCGCCGCCGTACCGTTGTACAGCCAAACGAGAATGGCTGTAATCCCATCTACCAGCGCACCAAACAACTCGCCCACCTTTTTGCCTCCTTCGCATCCATATCGGCACTATATTGTGCTTTTCTGGTGTTGATCATTAATCTCTTTACAGCGGTTTTAATTTAAAGTGCTTTTTCAAATATCAGTGTCTTTCCTTAATCAGGGTTAAAAAAAACTGGCCCGTTTTACTTTCGGCGCTTGCTTGCGAATTTGTCACGGTACCGGATCATACCCGCCGGCATTAAAAGGGTGACAACGCAAGAGCCGCCGCACAGTTAACAGACCTCCACGGATGCTCCCGTAGCGTGTTATTGCCTCTACCGCATATTGTGAGCAAGTTGGGTAAAACCGGCACCGGGGTAAAAGCCAGGGGGAAATCACCAGTTGGTAAAGCCTTATGAGATTGATCAGTAGCCGCTTCATTCAATCTTCACCTGCGGGTATCCTTAAGGCCTGCCGTATCACTCGTTGGATCGTTCCGTAATCTTCATTGCCAGCCGATACCCTGCCGAGGACTACATAGTCGTATCCTTGAACGAACCACTCTTGATTAAGACGACACACCTCTCTTAGTAGTCTCCGTACCCTGTTCCGCTTTACAGCTTTCCCGACTTTTTTGCTTACCGCAAACCCAAGCCGGTATACCGGGAGGTGATTCTTTAGTTTATAAACAACGACACAGCCCACCGCCGATGCGCGTCCCTGCTTAAAAATCCGTTCAAAATCTCTTTTGTTCAAGCTGCCGGGGCGCGCAATACTCGAACTTCTCTTTACGCGGAGAGTTTCTTTCTGCCCTTCAGCCTTCTCCGGCGGATTACGTTTTGCCCCCCGTGTGTGCGCATCCTTTTCATAAAGCCGTGCACCCGTTTCCGCCGCCTCACCTTCGGTTGATAAGTACGCTTCAAATTTCTCACCTCGCTGCAACCTTGCCAGATTCAGAAAAATTATATCTTACACCCGCCGGGCGGTCAAGAAAAAAGCCGGGGCTTACAATTTTTGGGGCCTGAAATCGGCTGTTGATAATCGTTTCCTTATCTGCTACGATTATTAAAAACGCTGTTTCCTCTTTATCCACAACCTGTGAAAAAGCCTGTGGATAGAGTTGTTAATGATTGAAAATTTCATAAGGGGGACATAAGGTGCTAAGCGCTGAAATAAGCCAGGTTTGGAACGAAATTTTATCTGATTTGGAAAACGTCGTGGCCAAACATTCCTTTGAAAACTGGCTGAAACCGCTGCGCCCGGTCGCCTACAGCGACAAAACGGTTTACATCGCCGCACCAAATAATTTCTCCCGAGACTGGCTTACCCAAAGTTACGCGCCCCTTCTGAAACAGGCTTTTTCCCGCGCACTCGGCACCGACCTGGCGGTTCGTTTTATACTGGCGGACGAGGTTCCCTTTTACACGACAACGCAATCGAGAAATGATTCAAACTCCACACCGGCGCTAAACCCAAAATACACATTTGACACTTTTGTGATCGGCAACGCCAACCGGTTTGCCCATGCGGCGTCGCTTGCCGTAGCCGAAGCCCCTGCGCGGGCCTACAACCCTCTTTTTATTTACGGCGGTGTCGGCCTCGGCAAGACTCACCTCATGCACGCCATCGGGCAGCACATAATCGCCAAAGGCAATCTTCTTCGCGTTTCTTACGTTACTACAGAGAAGTTCACTAACGAGCTGATCGATGCCTTAAAGATGAATGCAACATTAAAATTCCGGGAAAAATATAGAAGCGTGGACGTGCTTTTAATAGACGATATACAGTTTCTAGCCGGAAAAGAACGAACCCAGGAGGAGTTTTTCCACACTTTCAACACCCTTTATGAAGCATCACGCCAGATTGTTATTTCCAGCGACCGGCCGCCGAAGGAGATCCCGACGCTGGAGGAAAGGTTACGTTCTCGTTTTGAATGGGGGTTGATCTCTGACATCCAGCCTCCCGACCTCGAAACGCGCGTGGCTATCCTTAGAAAAAAGGCGCAAAGCGAAAACATCGATGTACCGGACAGTACCCTTGTCCACATCGCCGATAAAATACGTACAAACATCCGTGAACTCGAAGGTGCGTTTATAAGAGTTGTTGCTTTTGCCGCGCTCACAAACAACCCTATAACACCTGAGACGGCGTCCACGGTTCTTAAAGACGCATTCAATATATCCCGTCCAAAAGAAATCTCCGTAGATATGATTCAGGACGCCGTGGCATCCTATTATAATCTCAAACAGGAGGACTTTAAGACAAAAAAAAGAACAAGATCGGTATCATACCCCCGTCAGATAGCAATGTACCTGACCCGCGAGTTGACCGACCTTTCCTTGCCGAAGATAGGGGAGTGTTTCGGCGGCAGGGACCATACCACCGTACTTCACGCCTGTGAAAAAATAACGGTTGAGCTTCAGGGTGATTTAACACTACAGGGCATCATTACCGATATTACCAACAGGATAAAAAAGCTTTGTTAACACCTTAGCTAACAAAGAAACCTCTATTTGTTCCTTTAACCGAAGCACATATTAACATAGTCACAGGACCTACTACTTTGACGGCGAATGTTTATTAAATACTAATGATAAGGGGGCTGTCCCGTGCATTTACTTCTCGAGAGAAACAATATCCTTAGCGCTATGAGTACAGCGCTACGAATCGTACCGTCGCGAAGCCCTCTTTTAATTACTACAGGCATTCTTTTAAAAACAAAAGAAAACAGGCTTGAAATAACGAGCACCGACCTCGAGGTTACCATCCGCTGCTTTACACCCGCTCTTGAGGTATACAGGGAAGGCTCGCTGGTGATTCCGGCGCGGCAGGCGTTTGAAATAGTTCGCCGGCTGGGCGAAGGAAAAATAGAGATAGAAGGCCAAGAGGGTAACGTCAATATCGCATATCCCGGCGGGGAAGTAAGGATTAACGGCTTTCCGGTAGATGAGTTTCCTGTTGTAGACACATTATTTGAAAGCGGATCAGGTTTTCGAATAAATGAAGGAATGAAAACGGCACTGCGCAGTGTACTTTACGCGGCAGGCAAGGACGAGCTCAGACCTGTCTTTACCGGCGTACAGTTCGAGGTCAGAGAAGGAACGCTGACAATGGCGGCCACTGATGCCCACCGGCTTGCTGTGTTCGAGATGCCGACCGATTTGGAAGAGTCTTGTCTTAGCATCATTCCGGCAAAAGCACTCAAAGAAGTGGAAAGGGCTCTGGGTCAGGGCGAGGAATCCGTGAATATGGTTCTTCAACAAAACCAGGCCGCGTTTATGATAGACGCGGTGGAGATAGGCACCCGACTAATTGAAGGACGGTTCCCCGACTGGAGGGCGGCAATCCCGCAGGGCCCGCCAAGAACCTTGGTAAAAGGTGAAACCGCCGGGCTGATAGCAGCCATAGAGCGCGCCCAGGTGCTGGCTACCGGAGAGGCTTCAACCGTGGTTCTTAAAGTACATGACGGCGGTTTAACCGTGAGTTCGCAGTCGGAGAGCGGCGGACTGAAGGAAAAGGTTTCCCTGTACGTAGATGGGGAGGATGTAGAGATAGCATTTAACGCCGTTTATCTTTTGGATGCCTTAAGGGTTGCTCCCCAGGACAACTTTGAATTAGAATTAAACGGCAGTCTGGGACCGGCTTTGGTCAAGACCAGTGAGAACCCGGGTTTTCTTGCCCTCGTTCTTCCTTTACGAATGCTTTAAAATGAAGAGGTAATGGTGCGTCTAAGTAAGATCCAGTTACTTAACTTTAGAAACTACATAAGCGCAGAGTTTATGCCAGGCGGCGAAAAAAACGTACTGACTGGTGAAAATGCTGCAGGGAAGACAAACTTGATAGAAGCCATATACTTAGGCTTATGTGGACGTTCCTTTCGCACGACCAGAGAAGAAGAGGTTATTTACTCCGGCGCTGATAAAGCAATAGTGCGCACCGCGGTTTTAAAAGGGGGTCTGGAGATCGAGACCACAGTTAAGGTAGGAAAAAACGGCAAAAGATTATTAATAAACGGCAAAGAAGAATCACAACGCAGGTTTCCGGGTAATCAGAGCATCCTGCTTTTTCGTCCCGAGGATCTCGAAATGGTTTCAGGGAATCCAGGCGATAGAAGAAAGTTTTTTGACCGGCTTTTCTCAGGTGTTATTAACGGATACCTTCAGTCCTTCCGCAAGTACCACCGTTCCTTGGATCAACGCAACACTCTTTTACGATCCTCAAATGGTCCAACTTCCGAATACGATACGTGGACCGAAGCTCTTGTGGAGAGCGGAAGCGACTTATGTTTTCTCAGGCTTAAAGCGATGGCCGCCGTTGCGCCGCTGGTAAGCAGCCTGTACCGGGAAATGTCAGGCGCTAAGCTTTACCTGCGTTACCTAAGCTCCCTCGGCGCCGGAGAAACCAGAGAGCACGTCAAACAACGTTTTTATGAAAAAATTTCATTATTAGCGGAAAGAGAATGGCATTATAAGCAGACTATGGCCGGCCCGCACCGGGATGATTATGCTTTTATCGTGAGAGGAAAAGATTTACGTACCCATGGTTCCCGCGGCGAGCAACGCACTGTGGTTTTGGCGCTAAAGTTCGCCGAGGCGAATATGCTGCGGGATAAAACCGGAGAGCAGGTGATATACCTGCTCGATGATGTTTTTTCTGAGCTGGACGGTGATCGCCGGGCGGCACTTTTGGAAACAATATCTTATGGACAGTCTTTTTTAACAACAGTCGAGCCCGCAGGGATAGAAGGAGAGCGTTGCTTCCGGATACAATCAGGGGTGATCAAAGAAGTAAACGGTGGTCTTACGTAATATATCAATTTATTTTTTAATGGGGAGGAAGTGCCGTGCTTTTGCACATAGGAAGCGAAATCGCAATCCCTAAGAAGGACGTCGTTGCAATTTTCGCCTATAACACTCATATAGCGGTTGCAACAAAGGACTACCTCAGATCCGTAAAAGATGAAGACAGGCTTGTTAATCTTTCGGAGGAAGGCAAGGAACGTTCGATAGTAATTACCACGGAAAAGGTGTTCGTAACTTCCATATCATGCCACACACTCAAACGTCGGGCTGAAAGCATCTTTAGTATGGATGATAATTCGGAATAAAAACATATCTATCTTTTATGTATATACTTCTACTGTGCTGTCGCCGCGTTCGTCAGGCATCCGGCTTCTGAGCCGGGAATTGTGATATAATAAGCATTACAAGAGATATAAATACGTTTTTTTTGGGAAGGGGAGGAATTATTGCTGCAGGGTAAGGAACCTCTTGCATATGACGCAACCCAGATACAGGTACTGGAAGGATTGGAAGCCGTTCGAAAGCGGCCGGGAATGTACATCGGCAGTACCGGGGCGCGTGGATTACACCACCTTGTCTTCGAGGTCGTTGATAACAGCATCGACGAAGCGCTGGCTGGTTTTTGCAGCGAAATCGTCGTGATAATCACCAAGGAAAACAGCATCATCGTGGAAGACAACGGGCGTGGGATCCCGGTGGACTTACACCCGCAGGTAGGCCGCCCGGCTGTAGAGGTTGTGCTGACGATGCTTCACGCAGGCGGCAAGTTCGGCGGAGCGGGCTACAAGGTGTCCGGCGGGCTTCATGGAGTAGGCGTTTCGGTGGTAAACGCTCTTTCGGAGTGGCTTGAGGTAGAGGTACGGCGCGACGCAAAAAAATGGCTTCAGCGTTTTGAAAGGGGCATACCCGTTACGGAGCTGGAAGTCGTCGGCGCGGCTATCGACACCGGAACCACGGTTCGCTTCAAGCCCGATCCGAATATTTTTGAAGAAACCGAATTCGTACAGGAAACTCTTGCCCAGCGACTGCGTGAACTCTCCTTTCTGACGCCCGAAGTAAGTATTACTCTTTATGATCAGCGCACCGAGTCCAAACAAGTCTTTTTTCACAGCGGCGGGATAAAGGATTTTGTTCGTTACCTTAACAAGAGCCGCGAGGTGATTAATCCGGATCCCATATTTGTAACGCGCCAGCAGGGCGGGGTGTGGGTCGAGGCGGCGCTGCAATACCACGACGGTTATCTCGAGAATATATTCTCTTACGCGAATACCATAAGAACCGTTGACGGGGGGACCCACGAGGCTGGTTTAAAAACCGCCCTGACAAGGGTTGTCAATGAGTACGCCAGGAAATACGGGCTCCTGAAAAACGGCCTGGCTTTAGCGGGAGAGGACATCCGGGAAGGCTTAACAGCCGTTATAAGCGTCAAGGTACCGGAACCTCAATTCGAGGGCCAGACCAAGACCAAACTCGGCAACACCGAAGTACGCGGCATAACGGATACCGTGGTGTCCGAAAACCTGACGATCTTTTTTGAAGAGAATCCCGGTCTGGGTAAACGAATCATTGAAAAAACGATATCGGCGGCGCGTGCGCGCGAGGCTGCGCGGAAGGCGCGGGAACTCACCAGGAGAAAAAGCTTGCTGGAAACCGCCGCCCTGCCGGGTAAACTGGCCGATTGTTCCGAGCGCGACCCGGCACTGACGGAGCTTTACATCGTAGAGGGTGATTCGGCGGGAGGATCGGCCAAGCAGGGAAGAGACCGGCGGTTTCAGGCGATCCTGCCCCTGCGCGGCAAGATTATAAACGTTGAAAAAGCCAGGTTTGACAGGATACTGGCCAACGCGGAAATCCGCGCGCTTATCACGGCGCTGGGCACGGGCATCGGTGACGATTTTGATCTGGCAAAGGCGCGTTATCACCGGATTCTGATAATGACCGATGCCGACGTGGACGGCGCCCATATCCGGACGCTTTTGCTCACCTTCTTTTACCGCTACATGAGGCAGTTAATCGAGGCCGGATACGTTTACATAGCCCAGCCGCCGCTTTACCGTGTTAAAAAGGGTAAAGAAACGGTGTATGCGTATAACGACGGTGAGCTCGACCGCCTGTTGGACCAAATGGGGCGTCAGGTGGGAATCCAGCGTTACAAAGGTCTCGGCGAGATGAATCCGGAACAGCTCTGGGAAACCACGATGAATCCGGAAAAACGGGTAATTTTGCAGGTAGACCTGGCGGATGCCGTGGCTGCGGACGAACTTTTCAGCACCCTCATGGGCGATAACGTAGAGCCGAGGAGGGTTTTTATCCAAACCTTCGCCCGCTACGTGAGAAACCTGGATGTATAAACATTCTCGAACACAGATACGCAGAACATAGAACGTAATTGTAGGGTGGGCTATGCCCACCGAGTTACGAGTTGCAGGTTGCAAGCTAAGTCCAGAGTCGAAAGTCCTCAGTCCGGGAACGGGAAGTGGGAACCGGAGTTGCAGGTTGTAAGTTCGGGGGTCCGTGTTCTTTTTGTAGAACCGTGAACTTAGAACGGACCCCAAAAGTCTATCAGTATCAGCTTAACGTCGAACGGACCTAAAAGTCCATCAGTGTTAGCTTGGACGTTGAACCGTTAAGAAAGGGGCCTTGATTTTTGTTAGGTAAGGTCGTACCGATAGATATTGGGGAAGAGATGCGGCAGTCCTACCTGGACTACGCGATGAGCGTCATCGTAGGCCGCGCCTTGCCGGATGTTCGCGACGGGCTTAAACCGGTTCACCGGCGTATTCTATACGCCATGCATGACATCGGGATGTCTCCGGACAAGCCCCACCGGAAATCGGCTTATATCGTGGGTGAGGTTCTGGCGCGGTACCACCCGCACGGTGATACCGCCGTATATGACGCCCTGGTCCGTCTGGCGCAGGATTTTGCCTGCAGGTACCCTTTAGTTGACGGGCACGGGAACTTCGGGTCGGTTGATGGTGACGCCGCCGCCGCCATGCGGTATACGGAGGCGCGTCTGTCGCGGCTGGCCACCGAGATGCTGCGGGATATCGGCAAGGAGACGGTGGACTTTATTCCGAACTATGACGGCACCACACAGGAGCCTATGGTGCTGCCCGCCCGGGTACCGAACCTGTTAATCAACGGTTCTTCCGGCATCGCGGTCGGCATGGCGACAAATATACCGCCGCACAACATAGGCGAAGTGATAGACGGGGTAGTGGCGCTAATCGACAACCCCGTTATAGGAATAGAAGAGCTTATCAATATCATTCCCGGGCCCGACTTTCCTACAGGAGCAATAATCCTCGGCAGGGAGGGGATACGATCGGCTTATACCACCGGGCGGGGCAGCATTGCCGTCCGCGCGCGGGCGATTACGGAACGCCAGGGTCCAAAGAATCGCATAATAGTCACCGAAATCCCTTACCAGGTGAACAAGGCCCGTTTGTTGGAAAGCATCGCGGAACTGGTAAGGGAGCGGCGGATAGACGGTATAACGGACCTGAGGGATGAATCAGACCGGCGCGGGATGAGGATTGTGATCGACCTCCGCAGGGACGTAGAGCCGCAGGTGATTTTAAACCAGCTGTACAAACACACTCAATTGGAGGATCACTTCGGGGTTATCCTGATTGCCCTCGTTAACGGTCAGCCGGAGACCCTCAACCTCAAACAGGTTCTACAGCACTATCTCGGTCACCAGAAGGAAGTGGTGACCCGCCGCTGCCAGCATGAACTCAGGGAGGCCCGCAACCGTCTTGAGATAGTGGAAGGTCTTAATATCGCGCTGGCGAATATCGACGCCGTGGTGGCGCTTATTAAAGCAGCGGCGGATACCGACGAAGCGCGGCGAGGCCTTATGGAACGTTTCCATCTCACCGAGCGCCAGGCGCAGGCCATACTTGATATGCGGCTGCAGCGCCTGACCGGACTGGAAAGAGAAAAGCTTCTTGAAGAACTTAAAGCGCTGGCGGAAAAGATAAGTTACCTCGAAGCAGTACTTGCCGACGAAGGGAAGATACTCGGCATCATTCGCGAAGAGCTTGTCGCCGTCAGGCAGCGGTTTGATGACCGCCGGCGCACGGAAATAAGCGACGAGGAATCCCAATTTCGCCCTGAGGACCTTATCCCTGACGAACAGGTGCTTGTTACCATAACCTATCAGGGTTATATCAAGCGCCGGAGCCAGGCTAACTACAGGATTCAGCACCGCGGCGGGCGGGGCTCGACCGGGGTGGAACCGCGTAAGGAAGATTTTGTGCGGCATTTGTTCGTTGCAGGAACCCATGACTATTTCTTGTTTTTCACCAACGCTGGAAAGGCGTACCGGCTTAAGGTCTATGAGATTCCGGAAGCGGGCAGGCAGGCCCGCGGCACAGCGATCGTGAATTTGCTGCGTATCGGCGCCGAGGAGCGCATAACGGCGGTCCTGTCCGTCAAAGAGTTCCTCCCTGACAGGTACGTCTTTATGGTTACCAAGGACGGCGTTGTTAAAAAAGTGAACCTGAGCGCATTTGCTTCCGTTCGGCGCGACGGTATCACGGCGATAAGTCTTGCAGAAGGGGATGAACTGGTTGCTGCGGCTATGACAAGCGGCGAGGATGACGTCTTACTGGTCTCGCGCCAGGGGATGAGCATCCGATTCACGGAGGAAGAGGTGCGGGCGATGGGCAGGACCGCCCGGGGCGTGCGCGGAATAAGGCTGCGTTCAGGAGACACCGTTGCCGGTATGATAGTCGTCGGCACCGGGTCGGAAATACTTCTAATAACCACCCGGGGATTTGGTAAACGGACGCATATAAAGAAGTTTCGCCGGCAAGCCCGCGGCGGGATCGGCTTAATCGCAACCAAGCTCACGAAAACTAGCGGTGAGGTATCGGGCGTCGAGGCCGTTAACGAGGACGAGGAGGTTATGGTGGTAAGCGCCGGTGGTACGGTAATCCGCCTGAAGGTGGGGGAAATCCCGATTTCAGGCCGGCAGGCGCGGGGCGTGACCGCCATGAAGCTGGATCCTAACGAGACGGTAGCGGCGCTGACCAAGGTCACCGAGGAAGACTGAACATTTGCGGGGGAGATGTCGTGAGACACAATATACTGCTGGCGACAGACGGGTCAGACACATCAAGAAAAGCGGCGGAATTTGCCGCCGACCTCGCAGAAGGTTTTTCCGACCCCGTAATAACCGTAATAACTGTAATAACGGTCCCCAAGACATACTACAGCAGACGGTTATACTGGGCCGCCAAGGAACGGCCTTCTGAAGCGGAAGAGATCAAGAAGCTATTTATGGAAGAGGCGCAGCGCATCATCAAAGAAACAACGGCCATACTGGGCCGGCGCGCGATAAAAGTAAATACCGTCGTAAGAGAAGGAGACCCGGCGGAGGAGATTGTGAAGTGCGCCGGTGAAATCGGGTGTACCCATATCGTAATGGGTACGAGGGGCCTGGGAAACGTTATGGAGTTCTTTCTCGGAAGCGTGGCGCGAAAGGTTGTGCATATGTCGGCGGTGCCGGTTACTCTGGTGAAATAATTCACTTTTATATTGCTTTTTGGGAATGCCCGGATATAAAATTACCCTGTGGAAAAAGTCAGATAAGGTGTCTTTTGCTTAAAAGTTAACAACCTTCTCCCATACCTACGAAGATGGAGGTTTATTAACGTTAACGGCAGGGGGGAGGGCGTACCGAGAGGTTCGGTGTTAATTACGGGAGGATATAACCGTGGAAAAGGGAACCTGGGTGGTTAAAAAGGGTCTCGCCGAAATGCTCAAAGGCGGCGTGATCATGGATGTCACCACACCGGAGCAGGCCAAGATCGCGGAAGAAGCCGGCGCCTGTGCGGTAATGGCGCTGGAGCGCGTCCCGGCTGACATCCGGGCGGCGGGCGGCGTTGCCAGGATGGCCGATCCAACGATAATCCAGCAGATAATGGATTCCGTTACCATTCCGGTGATGGCGAAGGTGCGAATCGGTCATTTTGTCGAGGCACAGATATTAGAAGCTCTGGGTGTTGATTATATCGACGAGAGCGAGGTGCTCACGCCGGCCGATGAGTGCCACCACGTCGACAAGCACGGCTTTAAGGTGCCGTTCGTTTGCGGGGCGCGCAATCTGGGCGAGGCGTTAAGGCGTATCGCCGAGGGCGCGGCGATGATCAGGACTAAGGGCGAACCGGGCACCGGTAACGTGGTGGAAGCAGTCCGCCACATGAGAATGGTGATAGGTGAAATCCGTCATCTCAAGGGAGTGCCCCGGGAAGAACTGATGAGAGAAGCAAAAGAAAAAGGAGCGCCTTACGAACTTGTTCTGGAAGTCGCAGAAACCGGGCGCCTTCCGGTTGTCAACTTTGCGGCTGGGGGTATCGCCACTCCGGCTGACGCGGCCATGATGATGCAGCTCGGCGCCGACGGCATTTTTGTCGGCTCGGGTATATTTAAATCCAAGGATCCTGCGGCGAGGGCCCGGGCTATTGTTGCGGCTACCACGTATTATAACGACCCCAAGATCCTGGCCGAGGTTTCCAAAAACCTTGGCGAGGCGATGCCGGGCATTGAAATTTCAACCATTCTCGCGCATGAGCGTATGCAGGATCGTGGCTGGTAACAAGTGAAGGTCGGTGTACTCGCGCTGCAGGGGGCTTTCCGGGAGCACAGATGGGTGCTCGACGCTCTCGGGGTGGATACGTGCCTGGTAACCAAACCGGCCGACATTGAGGCGTGCGACGCCATGGTGCTTCCCGGCGGTGAAAGCACTACCATCGGCCGGCTTCTTAATGTTTTTAACCTGATGGAACCGTTGCTGGAAAGAGCACGCGCCGGGATGCCGCTTTTCGGGACCTGCGCCGGGACGATTCTCCTGGCAAAGGAGATCGAAGGTTCCGCACAACCCAGGCTGGGACTTCTCGACGTTGCCGTGCGCCGAAACGCTTTCGGCCGCCAGGTCGAAAGCTTTGAGGCAAGCCTTGAGGTTCCTGTGCTTGGGGAGGAATTATTCCCCGGGGTGTTTATCAGAGCCCCCTACATAACGAGAGTTGGTCCGGAAACAGAGGTTCTTTGTCATCTGGATGGTAAAGTGGTGCTTGTAAGACAGGGAAAGGTCCTGGCTGCGACGTTTCATCCCGAATTAACCGGGGACCGTCGGTTACACCGGTACTTTCTTGCCCTGGCCGCCGGTTAAAAGGAACTCTCGGATAAAAAAGCATAACTGGGGAACGAACCCGTCCCTCCTGGGGACGCTTTTATTATGCCTTAAACTTATACAACGGAGGTTTAACGAGAAACAAATGGCCCAGAAGACGCGATTATTAATCCCCGGTCCCACTCCGGTCCCTCCGGCGGTTGCCGAGGCAATGGCCCGCCCCCTCATAGGGCACCGGACGAAGGACTTCGCCGATCTTTACGCACGGCTGGAGAAGAAACTGCAGCAGGTTTTCAGCACGAAAAACGAGGTGTACATCCTTACCTCTTCAGGCTCCGGAGGCATGGAGGCGGCGGTAGCGAATGTGATTAACCCCGGAGACAGGGTTTTGGCGCTCGTAACGGGGAAGTTCGGTGAGCGCTTTGCCGAGCTTGCCCAGGCCTACGGGGCGGATGTGGATACACTCGAATTCGGCTGGGGCAACCCGGTGGATGTCGATCTGGTAGCGGGAAAACTGAAGGCCGGGAAATACAAAGCGGTTTTGGCGACGCATAACGAGACCTCAACCACCGTAACGAATGATATTAAAGGCATCGGGGATTTGACGCGCCGGCACGGGGCACTGCTGCTGGTTGATGCCGTGTCAAGCCTGGGCGGAATGGAGATATGCGCCGACGACTGGGGGATAGACATCCTGGTGACGGCGTCCCAGAAGGCGCTGATGGTTCCGCCGGGGCTGGCGATGGTAAGTGTAAGCCCGAGGGCCTGGGAGATGATAAAGGAAACACGGTCGCCGCGCTACTATTTCAGCCTGCCGGCGGCAAAGAAGTCGTTAGAAAAATTCAACACGCCGTACACACCCGCGGTACCGTTTTTTGTCGGGCTGGACGTGGCGCTCGACATGATCCTGTCGGAGGGCTTGCCGAACGTTTACAAGCGCCACCGCACTTTTGCCGCAGCGGTGCGGGATGCTGTTAAGGCGATGGGCCTCAATCTCCTTGCTCCGGAAGGATGCGCTTCATCCGTGGTAACGGGCGTCTGGGCTCCCGAAGGTATGAACGCAGATGATTTCCGGAAAGTGGTGTTGAACGATTTCGGAATTCTGCTAGCCGGGGGGCAGTCCCAGCTTAAAGGGCGGATCTTCAGGATCTCCCACATGGGATATATCGACGCGGTGGATGTTTTAGGAGCGATTGCGGCAATAGAGATCGCGCTGAAGCGCTCAGGTCTTCCCATAACGCTGGGCGAAGGTGTTGCTGCAGCCCAGGCGGTTTTTGCGGGGGGGGATAAGGTTGTATAAGGTACTGGTAACAGACGGGGTGGCCCCCGAAGGACTGGCGGTGCTTGAGGAGGCGCCGGACGTGCAAATGGAGATCAGGCCCAAGATTGCGCCGGAGGAGTTGATGGAAATCATCCCGGAGTACGACGCCCTGATCGTCCGTAGCGCGACCAGAGTAACAGAGGCTGTTCTGGATAAGGCGAAGAAACTTAAGATCATCGGGCGGGCCGGCGTCGGGGTCGACAACATCGATGTCAAGGCCGCGACTGCGCGGGGAATCATCGTCGCCAACGCGCCCGGGGGTAACACCATCGCGGCGGCCGAGCACACCGTAGGAATGATGCTTTCCCTCGCCCGGAATATTCCCGAGGCAAGCACGCGCATGAAGAACGGGGTATGGGACAAGAAGTCGTTTGTAGGCGTGGAACTCCGCAACAAGGTCCTCGGGGTGATCGGTATCGGGCGCATCGGGTCAGAGGTCGCCAAACGGGCACAGGCGATGGAGATGGAAATACTGGCATACGACCCGTACATCACTGAGGAACGGGCCAAAGACCTCGGCGTTCGTGTGGTGCCACTAGAGGCGCTTTTCCGCGAGGCCGATTTCATAACCGTGCATATGCCTATGAGCAAGGAAAGCTACCATTTGCTCGATAAGGCGGCGTTTGACAAGATGAAGCCCGGTGTGCGTATAATCAACTGCGCCCGGGGCGGTATCGTGGACGAAAACGCGCTGTACGACGCTCTTAAGGAGGGAAAGGTCGCCGGGGCGGCACTTGATGTGTTTGAGAAGGAACCTCTTACCGAGAGCCCGCTTTTTTCCCTGCCGAACGTGGTGGTAACACCGCATCTGGGTGCTTCGACGGTCGAAGCGCAGCTCGGCGTTGCGGAGGTCATCGCCGAAGAGATCCTGGTGGCCTTGCGCGGCGGATTTGCCAGAAACGCGGTGAACGTACCGTTTGTCAGGCCGGAGGTGCTTGCGGAGATCGGGCCGTTCTTCGGCCTGGCGGAAAAGCTCGGCAGCTTCGCGGCACAGTTGTCCAGCGGTCGGATAAACCTCGTGGAAACCCGGTTTAGCGGGGAAATTGCCCGCCACGACGTCAGTTTGTTGACAACCGCGGTTCTTAAGGGTGTTTTGAGCATCGCCCTGCAGGAAGCGGTCAATTTTGTCAGCGCCAGCGATGTAGCGAAAAAACGGGGGATACGGGTTACCGAAACCCGGCAGGAAGAAGAAGAGGATTACGTCAGCCTGATAAACGTGCGGGTGGTCGCGCCGGAGGGGGAGCATACGCTTTCGGGCACGCTGGTACGCGGGAAGGAACCCAGGGTGGTTTCCATCGACGGGTACCGCGTGGATGCTATACCGGAGGGTTACATGCTCTTTATTCCGCATACGGATAGGCCCAGGATCATCGGGCGAGTGGGAAACCTTATCGGCGCGCACGATATCAACATCGCGTCGATGCAGGTCGGGCGTAAGGTCATAGGAGGACCGGCGGTGATGTTGCTGGCGGTTGACAGCCCTGTGCCCGCGGAAACTCTGAAGGAAATCGCCAAGGATGAAGGAATCACGGAAGTTAAAATGATAAGTCTGTAGGGACAGTTGTCAGTAGTCAGTAGATAGTAGTGAGTAGTCAGAATAAAGAAGTAAAAACCGGGGACAAGAGCAATTTTTTATCATTCTGAATTCTGGCTCCTGAATTCTGACCATAAGGCTTTTCACGGGAGGAAATAGATGCTCGACCTGAAATATGTCCGGCGGAACCCGGAAATCGTTCGCGAATCGCTTAAGAGGCGTGGTTATGATGACGGGGTGGTGGAGGAAGTCCTTCTGGCGGACGGCACATGGCGTGAAAAACTGGCCTCGCTGGAGCAGCTTAAAAACCGGCGCAACACCGTTTCGGAAGAAGTCGGCAGGTTAAAGAAAGCGGGACAGGATGCCGGATCCCTGGTTGCCGAGATGCGGGCTGTGGGCGAGCAGATTAAAGATCTGGAAGCGGCGGTCCGCGAATTGGAGGGAAGGATCAGGGACAGACTTCTGGGCATTCCGAATATTCCACACCCTTCTGTTCCTTTCGGGCGGGATGCGAGTGAAAACCCGGAAATCAGCAAGTGGGGAGTTCCCCGTAAGTTTCTTTTCAAACCCCGGCCGCACTGGGAGATCGGGGAGATCAACGGCATCCTTGATTTTGAACGCGGCAGCAAGGTGGCGAGCGCCCGTTTCGCTTTTTACCGTGGGTTGGGCTCCGCTCTCGAACGCGCGTTGATTAATTTCATGCTCGACCTTCACGCGCGGGAGCATGGCTACACGGAAATATTTCCCCCGTTCCTCGTTAATGCCGCCAGCATGACCGGCACCGGGCAACTGCCCAAGTTCGCCGAGGAGATGTTCAAGGTTGAAGGAAAAGACTACTATCTGATTCCCACAGCGGAGGTACCGGTCACCAACCTTCACCGGGACGAGATCTTGGACGGCTGGAACCTGCCGCTAAAGTACGCGGCCTACAGCGCTTGTTTCAGGGCGGAGGCGGGTGCGGCGGGGAAGGATACGCGCGGGCTTATCAGGCAGCACCAGTTCAACAAGGTCGAACTGGTCAAGTTTTGCCGCCGGGAGCAGTCTGACGAAGAACTGGAAAAACTGTTACGCGACGCTGAAGAGGTTCTAAGGCGCCTTCTACTGCCTTACCGGGTTATAACACTGTGCACCGGGGATCTCGGGTTCGCCGCCGCGAAGACGTATGATATCGAGGTCTGGTTACCTAGTTTCAGCGAATACCGGGAAATATCCTCCTGCTCAACTTTTACCGATTATCAGGCGCGTCGCGCAAACATCAGGTACCGGCCTACCCCGCGGGCGAAGGCCGAATTCGCGCATACTTTAAACGGTTCCGGCCTGGCTGTGGGACGAACGCTTGCGGCGGTACTCGAGAATTACCAGGAAGAAGACGGTTCGGTGATTGTCCCGAATGTACTTAGACCTTACCTCGGCGGGTTGGAACGCATAACACCCCGGTGATAACAACACGATTTTTTACCGGCCCTCTGCCTTAATAAAATAGGATAGGCTCACTCCCAAAAGGCTTGCCCGTCTGCAGGCGTTCTTCCACCATTTGCCCCGAATTGTAAGCCAATTGTAATCCCTTTTTATCCCTGGGATCGTTATAATGGAACAAGGATCGCGGTACAAGTTTTCATTATTTTTTTATGGGGAGAGAACGAACAAATGATCCTTAAACACCTATGCATGAAAGGGATATACATTCTGGTTCTATGGGCTGTAACGGCTGTTGCAGGATGCGGCCGTCAACCCGTGGTGAAACCGGAAAGCGGAAACGCGCCGGCCGAGAACACGCAGCAGGCGGAGCAGCTTCAACCTCTGCCGGAGAAAAAGACCGAGTTCGCCGGGATTGAAGTGATTTCCGGCGGGGGAACAGTCAGGGAAGGCATACGCACCCTGGCTTCGTTTACCGTCAAAGACGGGACGGTCGGCTACTCGCGGGGGCCGCTGACTTCACCCGACGGCCGTTGGATTGCTTTTGAAGCCACACAAAACGGCCGCACGCAAGGGTTATGGGTGGTTGCGCTCGACGGCTCCGAAGGCAGCCAGCTTTGCCGGGTAGGGGAGAAGGATCACGCGGCCGGAACGCTGTTAATACAAATGCTGGGCTGGACCGGGGACAACCGGGTGGTGTTCACCCGCCAGGGCACCCAGCCGGACGGCGAGCATAAGGGACAGCGCGGCATATCCCTGCGCGTGGCGGAGCCGGGCGGGGGAGACGTGCGGGAAGCGGGCTGGCTCCCCGTGGCCCAGGGCATGGTCCGCCAGGTGGAGTTGCTGCCGGAACAGGGTGCCGTATTTATCTACATTTCCGGGGCGCCGGGTTCCTTGTGGCGGCTTGATATCAACAGCGGGCAGCGGACGCTTTTAAAAGATAAACTGCCTCTTTACGACGGGCTTTTCCTCCCGCGGCTTTCACCCGCCGGGGATTGTTTTGTGTACGAATTATTCGAGCCGGATAAAAAGGGCATTTACCGTCTGGGCTTCAGCGGCAGCGACGGAAAAAGTGAAGAAAAACCGTTCGCGCCGAACGGAGAGAATTGGAATTTCTCCCCCCGGTTTTCGCCTGACGGCAGCCACATCGCGTATTACGCCGCCCCGCGAAAAGCCGGCGCACCGGGGCAGAACGCGGGAGATTACGACCTTCTGCCGATGGAGGACGGCCCTGCTCCCGTGGCCGCGGCTGTTGATATTGCCACCTCCGGCGGGAGGAGAATAGCCCGTTTGACCGTGCCCGGAGCAAAGATCGGTGACGTCGCGTGGGCGGAGGACGGCAGGCGGCTTGCCTTTATCGCCGGGAAAACCCGTGAGGCCGATACCGCGGAGGTGGTACCGGGGATGCCGGTAATGGAAGAGCAGTCCGTCTGGATTGCCGACCTTCAGGGGAAAACCAGGAAAATTGCCGATATCCCCGAAGTAGGAGAGATCTTCATATTAAGAATTACGGGCGACCGGGTGTATTACCACGTTACGGACCGCGACAGGAGCACACTTTGGGTGGCGAAGGAAAGAAGTCAGCCGACCGAAATAAAACCATCAGACAAGTGGGAATTTTCACGCCCTGTGCCCTCCTGCGGCGATAAATTCTTTCTTTGCCGCCATAGTGCCGACGGAAAACAGGATATTTACATGATAGACGGTAAAGATACGGCGCAGATAACTTTGGACGGCAAGCCGAAGGCGGAACTCAAAGTGGAAAACAGGCGGCTTGTATACGTTACCAGGGAGGACCTGAACGAGAAGCTCGTGGTGGCGGAACTTACGTCACGTTAAAAACCGGGACGCCCCGAACGCGAAAAACGCCTGGAAAAAGAAGAGGAAGGAGCCGAAGCCCTTCCCCTTTGTACGCTTCAAGGCAGTTTAACGTCGTGCCCGGGACCGGCTTTGACAGCCTTCTTTACAATGTGCCACTGCCCGGAGCATATAGCGCTTTCTCAGCACCGCCATCCCTCCCGTTTCACATCGTTACGCTGCTATTAATAATATAGCGCATTGCCGCCTATGATAAAGTATTTCCTCCAGGAAAGATTTGCCACAAAAAAATTAAGGTCGTAATTGCCTCAAGGGCGATGCGCCTCCACGGCAATGACGTACGGTTTTTTATAAATCGCGCCTTGAATCCGTAGGGGTGTCCCTGTTATAATCGTTATAACAGTTAATACTTAAAGAGTGGGTGTGCCATGGAAATACGCAAGGTTTTTCGCGCGGGGAACAGCTTTGTCATATCCCTTCCACAAAAGGTTTTATGTGAAATGAAGCTTGAGGAAGGCAGTCAGGTTGCTGTCACCGTTAACATGGAAAGAGGAGAAATCATTATCAAGCCTGTAGTAAACACCGCGATGACGCAAATTACGGGCGACTTTGCCAGGCAGGTCGAAGAGTTCCTGGATGAGTATGCCGGGGTATTAAGGGACTTGAGGAATGAAGCTCCTGACCGTTGAAGAGGTGCTGTACCTGCACCACCGCATTATTTCCAGAACAGGCGGGCAGCACGGCGTACGCATACCGGCGTTTTTAGCCAGAGCGGTTGAACGACCGTTTGCCCAGGTATGCGGGCGGGATGTGTATCCTTCGGCCTTTGAAAAGGCTGGGATACTGCTGTGCAGTCTCATTGCAAGCAAATGCTTCCGCAATGGGAACAAACAGACAGCGGCTGCCGCGGCACTGCTTTTCTTGGATCGAGCCGGTCTGCGGCTGAAAGACACCGCCGGCCTGGCTGTTCTGGTTTCCGAAGTCGCAAGAGGCTTCCGGAGATGGCGCGATGTCGCGGACTGGTTGAGGGAAAACACGGAACAAAAGGGCAGCAATACCAAGGCATTCTAACCCAAACCGGAGAACGTTCACGTTGACAGTGCGACAGCGCTTGTGCTATATTAGTTTTTGCACGGAGGGGTGTCCGAGCGGTTTAAGGAGACGGTCTTGAAAATCGTTGAACCCTTCGTGGTTCCGTGGGTTCGAATCCCACCCCCTCCGCCATTTGAGAAGTGAGAAGTGCGAGGTTGGAGGTTAGATTTAGAAGGAAATTGCCGATGGCTCTTTCCTCGAAATAATAAAGAGAAGAGAGAGGTAAGTTGTTTCTAGGTCGGGGGGCAGAAGGGTTATATAAGGATCCGCCTTACGAATTTATAGATGTAAAGAAGTTTAAGCGGAGAGATGGCCGAGCAGGTCGAAGGCGGTCGCCTGCTAAGCGACTATAGGGGGCAATAAACCCTCTATCGCGGGTTCGAATCCCGCTCTCTCCGCCATTTGAGAAGTGAGAAATGAGAGGTTAGAGGTTAGAAAAAAAAGAAAGGAATTCACGCCGCGAATTTCTTCAAGGTCTCACATCCAACCTCACACCTCCCACATCTGATATACGCGCCCGTGGCTCAATGGATAGAGCGACAGACTACGGATCTGTAGGTTGGGGGTTCGACTCCCTCCGGGCGCGCCATTTGAGAAGTTAGAAGTGAGAGGTTAGAGGTGGGAATTTCTTAAGGTAGGAATTCGCTTGCGAATTCCTACTTATTTCACATATCCAACCTCACACCTCGCACATCCCATATACGCGCCCGTAGCTCAGGAGGATAGAGCAGCGGTTTCCTAAACCGCGTGCCGGGGGTTCGAGTCCCTCCGGGCGCACCATATTCGGTATGAGAAGTAAGCGGTTTAAGGTGGGGACCCAAGGCAGGAATTCGCATAATGGGATTCCTTTTTAAAGACGGCGGCCGCCCTCGCGGCACTGACCGGGAAGGTATGGACTTGGGTAATGAGCCGGGGTTAGAATTACACGAGGCTTTTATGCGTGAAGCCTTGAAAGAGGCTGAAAAGGCTTACGCCCTCGGAGAGGTCCCGGTAGGGTCAGTGGTGGTGGCCGACGGCGTAATAATCGCCAGGGGGCATAACCTGCGCGAAAGCGTCAACGACGCCACGGCACATGCCGAAATCCTTGCGATGCGGGAAGCGGCGCAAAAACGCGGTGACTGGCGGCTCGAAGAGGCAGCCGTATACACTACTGTGGAGCCCTGCCCGATGTGTGCCGGGGCGCTGGTTCAGTTCCGTGTAAAGACGGTGGTTTACGGTACGGCGGACCCGAAGGCGGGAGCCGCAGGCTCGATTGTAAACCTTCTTCAAGAGCCGCGGTTTAACCATCAGGTGGAAGTGATCCCGGGGGTACTGGAAGTCGAGTGCCGGGAGATAATGCAACGGTTCTTCCAGGGCCTCCGCCGGAAGGAGTAATTCGCTTCCCGGTGAATAAAGATATAAACAGGCGTTCTCTTGGATGACGAAGCTGTAACCAATGTAGTCCGGTTCCAACAAACGAGACCGGCTTCTGACATCTTGCATCCGACATCTGAAACCGGAGAGATGGCTGAGTGGTTGAAGGCGCTCGACTCGAAATCGAGTAGGCGGCCTAATAGCTGCCTCGTGGGTTCAAATCCCACTCTCTCCGCCAGATACAAGAAAAGACAAGGGCTTCCACTGATTAATGTGGGAAGCCTTTTTTGATTTTATGGGAGTGCTCCATGCCGCGTTGAGGCGCAAAGAAGAATGAAAATGGGCGCTGGAATAGCGATTCACCTGTTGTCACACATTTATTTTCTTGATTCATGGCGTTCTTGGCGTCTTGGCGGTGAGAGTGAAGCCGACGGGAAAGGCGGCCCTATCGCTCAGGCTTGGTTAAGCCTTCTGCGATACAATCGATAATTACGTCCATAATTTTGGGGAACAAATCATTGCCTAACTTCTCTTTATATAAGCGAAGCATCAAAATGGCACGCATGACCCCGACAATCACTTCCGGATCTTGTTCTCTCAGTACACCGCGCTGAATTAAAGTCTGAACGAAAACAATACCCTTTTCTGTGTGTGTGCCGTCAGAAGCGTGATACCCCGCGGACCACATGTCCTGTAAAACGTCATGCGGGCGGCCGGGTGCGGAGCAATGGCATTAAATACGGATATTTTTTGAGCAAAGCCTTCCTCCGGGAGGAAGACAGAAAGCCGAACCGTACCGGCCGTAATTTTGCAAAAAGAAGCATAGCGCGAAAAGTGAAACCGGGCGGCGAACTGAGAGGTCGGGTGTGGGAAGTTGGATGTGAGAATAGGGGGAAGAATCCGCCTGTTGAATTCCTTCGGCTCTTCCATCTCTACCCTCCCGCCTCGCACCTCCCAATTGCTATGCGCAGTTTTATAGCACAGCCTCTTGATCTATTGGGAATGAATGTAGTAAAATAAGCATATGATAAGCATAATATTTTACAATAACAGGAGGCATTTGCAATGAATATAAAACCTTCGGCGGCAATACGCAAAAATTATAACGAAATAGCCGCGCTCTGTAAGAGGACCCAAGAGCCTGTTTTTCTAACGAAAAATGGCGAGGGCGATTTAGTGGTCATGGATATCGCAACGTTTTCGCGGCGTGAAAGCATGCTGAAGCTGCGGGAACAGCTTGTTGCGGTCGAAGAGGACAGATTAGCGGGTAAAAAAGGTTTTTCAATCGACGAGGTGGACGAGATGATGAAAAGAGCCATTAAGGAGGCTGCCGGTGAGCAGCGCAGATAAGCGGTATCGTGTCATTATCTCCGAAAGAGCGGGAGAAATGCTCGTGCAACACGCCCGCTTTTTAGCTCAGGTCAGCACCGAGGCGGCTGAAAAACTCAGAAAAGATGTAATCGATGCTGCTAGATCGCTTCGCGATTTTCCGGAGCGGGGTTCCTGGCTTACGGATCCGGTATTGCCCGCACGCAAGTACAGAAAACTGCTTGTGGATAAGCGGTATTTGCTGATCTATCAAATTAAGGGTGACACGGTATACATCGACTACATGGTGGATTGCCGTCAGGATTATGGCTGGCTGATATAATCAACTCAAGGAGCTGGTTTGTTAGAATTCCCGCATTCGCCTTTCTTTATATGCTGGGGCATGCTGAAAAACATGGGTATCTACTGCCAAATTTATAAAACCTTTACTTCAGCCTTCAGCGGTGTAAGGCTGGAGGAAAGAGCCCGCTTGAAATGACCGAATCATTTAATGAATATGTATTAAGAATAACGAGGGGTTTCGCGATTGGACGCGAAACCCCTTGGCTTTTTTATGCCGGTAGGTCTGAAGCCGGGAAGGGAAAAGCACGAGCGCCGTTTTTTCGCCGGGCGAAAACTGTGAAATTTATCAAAAGCCTAAAAATCCTGTCCTTCAACTAGCAGATGAAAAGCAAAACCCGTGATGCAGACGTAGAAGCAGG
>JBFMBL010000025.1:0-33892 GCA_040755195.1 Bacillota bacterium | reverse complement strand
ACGTGGTTGAAGCCATGGCTTCACACCGGCCTTACCGTCCGGCGCTGGGTATTGACAAAGCTTTGGAGGAAATAGCGAAGAACAGGGGTGTTCTTTATGATCCTGAGGTTTCAGACGCCTGCATGAGACTTTTTTCGGACAAAGGTTTCGTTCTGGATTAGGAAGTTTTTTACCTTCGGCTTCCGGGTTTGATTGCGGGAATGCCTTCCCCGCAAAGCGGGCAATCCGCCGGGTCCCAGGTTTCCGCGTTCAAACCCAGCAGGGTGCGGAAAGGCGCTGCAAAACTCACCTTACCGCCGCTACGGTCAATCAAGGCGCCATATCCGATAATATGGGCGCCGAGAGCTTCCACGGCATCTGCCGCTTCCTTCACCGACCCGCCCGTGGTAACCACGTCCTCCACCGCAAGAACCCTCTCTCCCGGGGCCACGTTGAAGCCGCGCCTCAAGCGCATCACCCCGTCCACCCTTTCGGTAAAAACCGCACGCACTCCCAGCGCCCTCGCCACCTCATGCGCAACGATTATACCGCCCAATGCCGGCCCAACCACGCATTCCACCTTTGTACCTTTAAACTGCGCCGCGAGTTTTGCTCCGAGGCGCTCAGCGTAGTCCGGAAACTGAAGCACCAGGGCGCATTGGACGTATGTGTCGCTGTGCCGCCCGGAAGTAAGTATAAAATGCCCGGACAGGATGGCTCTTGTCTTTTCAAAAAGCGCACGAATTTCATCATGGCTCAAACAAATCACTCACCTTTTTAAACGTCCTAAGTCCGACGTCCCAGGTCCGACGTCGTAAGCTTTACGATTTCAAGTTAACGGTCATTATACGTTTTACGCTAAAGCTGACGGAATGATATTTTGGGTCGTTCTACGTTTGCATTTACTTCGAGCTGTTGATTTCGGACTGACATCTATGGATTTCTTAACCCGCAACTCGTAACCTGTACCCGCATTTCTTCATCCTTCATCCTTTCTCTTTAAACTCGCGACTTTGCCTCCTGGACTCAGGACTTTCGACCTTCGACTCAGACTTCTTAATTGGGGACTCTGCTTTCTGGTTCCTGGACACAGGACTAAGGACTCAGGTCTTTCTTGACTCGTGACTCGCAACTCGCGACTCCGGTTTCCAGTTCCCGACTTAGGACTCAGGACATAGGACTCAGGACTTGACGTCCTAGCCCTACCCCAAAGAAGCAACGATCTCCTGCGCCGCCCGAACGGGATCCGGCGCTTCAAGCACCGGCCTGCCGACGACAATGTAGTCTGCGCCCGCCCGTACTGCCGCCGCCGGGGTCATAACACGCCGCTGGTCGGCGGTTCGAGCACCGCCCGGACGCACTCCCGGAGTGACGATCATGAAATCCGGACCGCAAGCTTCCCGTATTTCGGAAGCCTCCAGAGGCGAGGCAACCACCCCGTCAAGACCGCATTCCTGCGCAAGCCGCGCCCACGCGATCACCCGCCCCGCAACCGTTCCCGAAATGCCTACCTCTTCCTGCAGCGACCTTTCATCGAGACTGGTCAATACCGTTACCGCGATGATTTTGGGCGGAACCACGCCGAGATGCAAGGCTTCCGTAGAGGCGGCTTCACGTGCGGCCCGCATCATCTCTCTTCCCCCGGCAGCGTGGACGTTGACCAGCGTTGCGCCCTGGGAGGTCAGCGCACGCACACCGCCCGCCACCGTCGAAGGTATGTCGTGGAGCTTTAAATCTGCAAAAATAACCGGAGCTTTGCCACGCAGGTAAGCAACCGCCTCCGGTCCGACACGGTAGTAAAGCCGCATCCCTACCTTAAAGCCGCCGACCAGCCCGGAAAGGAGTCCGACCAATTCGCACGCCCTGCTCCAGTCATCAACATCAAGAGCTACAAGCAGCCTGTCCTTGTTAACTCTCACCTCTCACCTCTCACTTCCCAAATGCGCCGCGCCGATAAGTTCTTTAATGTCCTGTACGCCCTCCAGCGAGAGAGCCTGATCCAACCCTCCTGCTAGTTCCATGGTAAGGCGGGGGTTAACGAAGTTACCCGTTCCCACCGCCACCGCGGTCGCCCCGCACATGATAAACTCGAGGACGTCCTGAATACTTGTAACCCCGCCCATCCCAATAATCGGCAGCCCAAGTTCCTTGTATACCCGCCATACCGCCCAGAGGGCAACCGGTTTTATCGCCGGTCCGGAAAGGCCTCCGGTAACATTGCCCAGAACCGGCCTTCTGCTCTTTGGATCTACCGCCAACCCCGGCAAGGTGTTGATCAACGAAACGCCGTCGGCCCCGGCTGCCGCCGCGGTTCTCGCCGTCTCCACCACGTCCTTGCCCAATACCCCCAGCTTTGCGAATACAGGGAGGCCGCCCGACACCGCCCGAACCCGGCCGGTAACAGACCTCACGGCTTCCATATCGGAGCCGAAAGCCATCCCCCCGCGGCTGACGTTCGGACAGGAGAGGTTGATTTCAATCGCGTCAACCCCGGCTTGGGCCAAACGGCCTGCCACCAGTTCGTACTCTTCGGCCGTTTCCCCCGCGACACTGGCTATAACCTTCACCCTTCGCCGCTTCAATTCAGGCAGGAAATGTTCGACAACCTCGGTTACCCCCGGGTTTTGAAGGCCTATGCTGTTGAGCATCCCTGCAGGCGTTTCGGTAATACGGGGCGGCGGATTGCCCTGGCGGGGGTTGAGGGTAACGCTCTTCAGCACCACGCCGCCCAGTGCCGCCAGGTTGACAAAGGGCTCATACTCAAGTCCGAAACCAAAGGTGCCCGAAGCGGTGACGATCGGATTCTTCAGCTTTAAACCCGCAATTTCTACTTCGAGAACAGGCCTCATTCCCAGATCACCTCTTCCGCGCGAAAAACCGGGCCGTCGGCGCAAACCCTTTTATAGACGGGTCCTTCTTCACCCGCAATCCTGACGGCGCATCCCCGGCAGGCGCCGACCCCGCAGCCCATCCGCTCTTCAAGGGTTATCTCCGCCCGGGGCACACCCGCCTCCCGGAACAACCCTGAAAGCGCCCTCAACATCGGCGGCGGCCCCGCGGCATAAACGATCTCTGCCGGAGGTATGCCTTGCACCCGAAGAAGATCGACTACCGTTCCCTTATGGCCGCTTGAACCGTTGTTAGTCGCCGTAAAAAGGTTTACCCGCAGATTGTTTAACTCCTCTATGAGCAACAACTGGAATCTGTTCTGGGCGCCGTAGAAAACCGCAACCTCGTTGCCGAGGGCCCTCAAGCGCTGGACCAGAAAAAAAAGGGGAGCGATTCCGAGCCCGCCGGCCACAACCACAAAATTCCCCTTGGAAGGAACCGTGAATCCATTCCCTAGAGGACCCAAAATACTCAGGCGCCGCCCCAGCTTCTTACCCGCCATGAGAGACGTTCCCCGGCCTACCACCCGGTAAAGGATTTTTACCAGCCCCCGTGTACGGTCAACGGTGTTGATGCTCAACGGGCGCCGTAAAAGCGGATCGAGCGTGAAACTGGTCTTGACCATCAGAAACTGCCCGGGCTGTGCCGCCGCGGCCACTTCCGGAGCATAAATATCAAGACGGTAGCAGTCCGTGGCTACCTTCCGCTGGGTTACGATCTCTACGTCGTAAATCACGCCTTTGCCTCCCCAAAGTGGTATTCTTGAAGGGGCGCCACCGGAATTAACTCGCCGCGCATCTTGGCTTTCATTACTTGCACAATGGCCCGCATCGTATCGAGCGAGGTGATACAGGGAACACCCAGTTCCACGGCCGTCCGCCTGATGCGAAAACCTTCGCGTTCGGGCATCTTTCCCCGGGTGAGCGTATTCAGCACCAGGTTAATGCTTCCCGCACGCAAGAGGTCCACTATATTCGGCGATCCTTCATGCAGCTTTTTAACCGCTTGAACCCGTATGCCATGAGATCGGAGCGCCTTCGCCGTTCCGGTCGTGGCGACAATCCTGAAGCCCAAGCCGGCAAGCTCGCGGACAATGGCGACTGTCTCCTCCTTGTCCCGGTCGGAAACCGTTACCAGAAGCGTACCCCCTTGCGGGAATGTGTATCCGGCGGACAGGCAGCCTTTGTAAAGCGCCGCCGCGTAGTCCCTGTCCGATCCCATCACCTCACCCGTCGACTTCATTTCCGGCCCGAGGGAAACGTCGACATCGAGCAACTTGGCGAAAGAAAAAACCGGTACCTTGACCCCGATGTACGACATCTTCCGATAAAGTCCGGGCGAATACCCGGAATCCGCTATCCGCCGCCCCATAATTGCCCGCGTTGCAAGAGTAATCATAGGAACACCGGTGATCTTACTCAGGTAAGGAACCGTCCTGCTGGCCCGCGGGTTCACTTCCAGGACGTAAGGCTGATTGTTCGGGCCTATGACGTACTGGATGTTCAAAAGCCCGTGTACCCTTAGCGCCCGGGCCAGCCGCGTCGTATAATCGACTATCCTTTCTTCGATCTGCGGGTTCAAGGTTTGTGACGGGTATACGGCGATGCTGTCGCCGGAATGGACGCCGGCTCTTTCCACATGCTCCATTATCCCCGGGATCAGCACGTCCGTGCCGTCGCTTATGCCGTCCACCTCAACCTCTTTACCGAAAATATACTTGTCAACCAGTACCGGGTGCTCCGGGCTTACCCTGGCGGCAGACCGCATGTACTCAACCAGGTCATCCTGGTTGTAAACGATCTCCATCGCCCGGCCGCCGAGCACATACGAGGGACGCACCAGCACCGGGAAGCCGACCCGTCGGGCCACCGCCGCCGCCTCGTTTACCGAATAAGCCGCGCCGCCCGCAGGACGGGGTATACCAAGTTCCTCCACCAGGCTGTCAAACCTCTCCCGGTCTTCCGCGGTATCGATGTCGTCCACCGAAGTCCCCAGGATCCTAAAGCCCGCCGCCTCTACGGGTTTGGCCAGATTTATCGCCGTTTGCCCCCCGAACTGCACCACCACGCCTTCCGGCTGTTCTTTTCGCAGGATGTTTATAACGTCTTCCGGAACGAGCGGCTCGAAGTAAAGCCTATCGGCCGTATCAAAATCGGTGCTCACCGTTTCCGGGTTGTTGTTGATAATGATCGCCTTAACGCCTTCCTGCCGCAAAGCCCAGACGCAGTGGACGGAGCAGTAGTCGAACTCGATCCCCTGTCCGATCCGGATCGGTCCGGAACCTAAAACCACGACCCGCCTGCCTGACTCCCGAGGCGCCTCATCTTCCGTTTCGTAGGCGGAGTAATAGTAAGGGGTTTCAGCCTCGAACTCAGCGGCGCAGGTGTCTACCATCTTATAAACCGGACTCATCCCGGTCTCTTCGCGTTTCTGAAGAACATCTTTCTCGCTCATGCCGGCAAGTTCCGCGATTCTTTTGTCAGGCAACCCGATTCTCTTGGCGTTTTCGAGCGCCGCGAGGCCGATCTCTCCTGATCCGGGCTGACGCAAGCCGTCTTCTGCGTCCACAATGCTTTTAATCTTCTCAAGGAACCAGACATCAATATTTGAAAGACCGGCGATCCGCTCTACGGTATAGCCGCGCCTGAGGGCTTCGGCCGCGACGAAAAGTCTTTCGTCATGTGCGCCGGCCAGTTTTTGCTCGATCTCTTCATCCTGCAACTTTCCGGCTTCGGGTAACGTAAGGCTGTACAGGCCGATTTCGAGCGAACGCACCGCCTTCAAAAGCGCCTGCTCAAACGTCCGGCCGATCGCCATTACCTCACCGGTGGATTTCATTTGCGTACCAAGCGCCCGGTTCGCAAGCGCAAATTTATCAAAAGGCCAGCGCGGGAATTTCACCACCACGTAGTCCAGCGCCGGCTCAAAACAGGCGTATGTTTTTCCGGTCACCGCGTTCCTGATCTCGTCCAGCCTGAGACCGATGGCGATCTTGGCGGCAACCTTGGCGATCGGGTATCCCGTTGCCTTGGAGGCAAGCGCCGAAGACCGGGAAACCCGCGGATTCACTTCAATGACATAATACCGGAAGCTGGCGGTATCCAGTGCAAACTGGATGTTGCAGCCGCCTTGGACTCCTAGAGCCCGGATGATTTTCAGAGACGCGGTCCGCAACAACTGATATTCCTTGTCGCTCAGCGTCTGGGACGGAGCCACCACGATGCTGTCACCGGTATGGACCCCCATAGGGTCGAAGTTCTCCATGTTACAGACCGTGATACAGTTGTCCGCCCCGTCGCGCATAACTTCATACTCGACTTCCTTCCATCCCGCAACACACTGTTCGATTAAAACCTGGTGGATGATACTGTGCTTGAGGCCCCGGGTCACAATATCCACGAGTTCCGTCCCGTCCCGGGCCACACCGCCGCCTGTGCCGCCAAGGGTGTAGGCAGGGCGCACTACCACAGGGAAACCGATTTCCGCAGAAAGAGAGACCGCGTCTTCAAGGTTCGATATAATGCCGCTTTGCGGGACCGGTTCCCCGATCTCCTGGAGCATCGCCTTGAATAGTTCCCGGTCCTCGGCTTTCTTAATGGTCGCGAGCGGCGTTCCCAAAAGCTCTACGCCGACCTCGTCGATTATACCGGCATCGCTGAGTTCAAGCGCCAGGTTAAGCCCCACCTGTCCCCCGAGGGTCGGCAGCAGGCCGTCCGGCCTTTCCCGCCGCAGGACCTTCGCCACGAACTCCGGGGTAAGCGGCTCTATATAGACCTTATCCGCCATGTTGGCGTCCGTCATGATGGTTGCCGGGTTGGAATTAATCAAGACAACTTCCAGCCCCTCCTCTTTTAAGGAGCGGCAGGCCTGGGTTCCCGCGTAATCAAACTCCGCCGCCTGACCGATGATTATCGGACCCGAGCCGATAACCATTACTTTTTTCAGGTCGTTCCGCCGTGGCATGCTTTATCTCCCTTCACGACCCATTACCTCAATGAATTCATCGAATAAGTACTCCGCATCGTTCGTACCCGGCGCCGCTTCCGGATGGTACTGCACCGAGAACACCGGTAAATGTCTGTGTCGCAAACCTTCAACCGTTCCGTCATTTATATTTATATGGGATACGAAAACCTCCGGCGGAAGGGAATCAGCGTCTACGGAAAAGCCGTGGTTGTGGGATGTTATGTAAACTCGCCCGTTAACCAAATCTTTTACCGGATGGTTGACGCCCCGGTGACCGAACTTAAGCTTGTAAGTCCTCCCGCCGAAGGCAAGCCCGAGTATCTGGTGGCCGAGGCAGATTCCGAAGACCGGCAGCCTGCCGAACAGCTCACGAACCGAATCAGCGGCGTAAATCACATCGGTCGGGTCTCCCGGGCCGTTGGAAAGCATTACACCGTCCGGATCGTAACTCAGTACCTCCGCCGCCGTTGCGTGCGGCGGAACCACCACGACGTCGCAACCCCGGTTGTTGAGGCACCTTATGATATTCCTTTTTGCCCCGAAATCAAACAGCGCCACCCGGTAACGGTTCCCCCCCGGGACCACGAACGGCTGCTGCGTCGACACCTCCGGCACAAGCGCCTGGCCGGTCAGAACAGGGCTATTACGCGCCTTTTCCACCAGGCTTTCCGGGCTGAGATCCGTCGTGCTGAGAACGCCGCGCATCGTCCCGTAATGTCTCAATCTCCTGGTGAGCGAACGCGTATCGATTCCGGCAAGTCCGATAACCCCCTGCTGGGCAAGATAGGCGTCGATACTGAACCGCGAGCGCCAGTTTGAAGGAGTGCCGCACGCCTCCCGGACGATAAAGCCGCGCACAAAAGAACGCAAGGACTCAAAATCCTCGTCGTTAACCCCGTAATTCCCGATAAGGGGATAGGTCATCGTTACGATCTGCCCGCAGTATGAAGGATCAGTAAGCACCTCCTGATACCCGGTCATTCCGGTGTTGAAAACCACTTCCCCCCAGTTTTCACCGCCGGCTCCGAAAGCGAGCCCTTCATAGACGGTCCCGTCTTCGAGCGCAAGAGCCCCTTTCATTAATCGACCTCCTCCAAACCCGCCGTTATCCCGTCATTTCCGTGGGCATCCGCCGCAAGCCAGCGGCCGCCCACAACAGTCCCGACCGGAACACCCTTTAACAGCCGCCCGGCGAAGGGAGTGTTTTTCCCTTGCGAAGCAAAGGCAGCCGGGTCCACTCGCGTTTCCCGATCGGGATCAATTATCGTCAGGTCGGCAACCGACCCTTCGTTGATAACCCCAAACTGAAGGCCGAGGATGGAAGCCGGGTTTATCGTCAGCTTGGCAACGGCCTGGGTAAGAGTCAGAACCCCTGGTTCTATGAGTTCGCTCATAACCAGCCCGACGGCGGTCTCCAGCCCCACCATCCCGAAAGGAGCAACATCGAATTCGCTCTCTTTTTCTTCCCGGCTGTGCGGGGCGTGATCGGTAGCGATCACGTCGATGGTCCCGTCTGCCAGCCCTTCTTTCACCGCCGCAACGTCCGCTGCCGTCCGGAGCGGCGGGTTTACCTTGGCATTGGTATCGTATCCTTTTACCGCTTCATCCGTAAGCGTAAAGTGGTGCGGAGTTGACTCCGCCGTCACCTTTACCCCCCTGGCCTTCGCCTCCCTGATCAGCCGCACCGTTCCCGCCGTACTGACGTGGGCGATGTGCAGGCGGCATCCGGTGAGCTCCGCCAGGATGATGTCCCGGGCAACCGCCGCCTCTTCCGCGGCCGCCGGCATACCCCTCAAACCTAAAACCGTGGCTGTGAACCCCTCGTTCATAACCCCGCCCGCCGTCAAAGATGGTTCCTCACAGTGCGAAATCACCGGTGTTCCCAGCATCCCGGCGTATTCCATCGCCCGCCGCATCAGATTGCCGTCCGCCACCCAACGGCCGTCGTCGGAAAAAGCCACGGCGCCGGCGGTTTTCATCTCTCCAAACGGCGCAAGTTCCTTTCCCGCGCTTTCCTTGGTAAGCGCTCCTATTGGGTAAACCCGCGCATAACCGGCCTCAAGAGCCCTTTTTCTCACAAAATGTACCATTGCCGCGCTGTCGCACACCGGGCGTGTGTTCGGCATGGCGCAAACCGCCGTGAACCCTCCCCGCGCCGCTGCCGCTGTCCCTGAGGCAATCGTCTCCTTATACTCAAAACCGGGTTCCCTCAGGTGAACGTGCATGTCGATCAATCCCGGAACCACCAGGCACCCCCTGGCGTCGATAAACATAATCCCCTTGCGCCTGGAAAAACCGGAGCCGATCGCCGCAATCCTACCGTCCGCTATCGAAATATCCGCCGGGTAAACCCGGTCGTTCACCGGATCTACAACCGTCCCACCTTTAATGATAAGTCTGGTCATCTTTATCCCTCCGTCTGAGGAGGTAGAGACAGGCCATCCTGATCGCCACCCCGTTGGCAACCTGTTCTGTTATTACCGCTCTCGGCCCATCCGCTACCGCCGCGCCGATTTCGACGCCCCGGTTAAGCGGCCCCGGGTGCATAACGATTGCGTCCGGATTTGCCAGGTTAAGCCTCTCCTGATTAATGCCGTAAAGCCGTGCGTACTCTTCCACGCCGGGGAGCAGGCCCTGAACGAACCGTTCCCGTTGTAGTCTCAGCACATAAACCACATCGGCCCCTGCCAACGCATCCTCCACCCCGGTGAAAACCTGAACACCCAGTTTTTCCATGCCTGGAGGTATGAGCGTCGCAGGGCCGCACACCTTAATCTTCGCCCCGAATTTCGTCAAGCCCCAGATGTTCGAACGGGCTACGCGGCTGTGCGCGATGTCGCCGATAATCGCGACCGACAGGCCCCGGATCCCGCCCTTTCTCTCCCGTATCGTATAAAGGTCAAGAAGCGCCTGAGTCGGGTGTTCGTGCATCCCGTCGCCGGCGTTGATAACCGAAGCCCCCGTGTACCGGCTTAAGAATGCGGCGGCGCCGGCAGCCGGATGCCGCAACACCACCACGTCGGCGCCGAGGGCGGCGACCGTGCGGGTGGTATCCAGCAGCCCTTCTCCCTTCGCCACGCTCGACGAACCCGCCGATACGCTGACCGCGTCCGCGCTCAAGTGCTTTGCCGCAAGCTCGAAGGACACACGGGTACGCGTACTGGGCTCGTAAAACAGGTTCAACACAACCCGCCCCCGCAGTGTCGGTACCTTCTTGATCTCCCGATCCATTATCTCGCGCATGGCGCCGGCGGTATCGAGGATGGTTTTTATTTCCTCGACGGAGAGTTCCTCTATACCAAGGAGATCCTTTCGTTCGAGCACCCGTTCCCCTCCCCTAATTACGTCCGACGTCCGAATTCATTAGATAGTAGTCAGTAGTCAGAATATAGAAGTCAGAATCCGGAACTCGGAACTCGTATCTCTTCTTCTTTCGGACACAGGACTTGAGACATAGGACTTGTTTTTCAACCCGCGACTCGCGTTGTTACTCTATCCTTTCGCTTATCACCACCCGGTCCTCACCGTCAATCTCCCTGATAAGAACCGAGATCACTTCCTTGCGGGACGTCGGCACATTCTTTCCTATGTAATCCGCCCTGATAGGCAGTTCCCGGTGACCCCTGTCCACCAGCACCGCCAGCTCAATCACTCCGGGCCGTCCGAGATCCATCAACGCGTCAAGCGCCGCGCGGACGGTCCTGCCCGTATAGATCACATCATCAACCAGTATCACCCGTTTCCCGGTAACCTGAAAATCGACCTCCGTCCGGTATACCAGCGGCTGATAGCTAAGCTGGGTAAGATCGTCGCGATACAGGGTTATATCAAGGGACCCGACCGGAAGGTCACGCCCTTCAATTTCGCGGATCAACTGTGCCAGGCGCATCGCTATAGGCACGCCGCGCCGGCGGATGCCGATAAGCGCCAGGTTTTCGACACCTTTGTTTTTTTCTATTATCTCGTGGGCCATCCGCGTAAGAGACCGCCGGATGCCCTCGGCGTCAAGAATTTGCGCTTTCTCCTTGAGTTTCATAGCACTCTCCTAATCCGGACAAGCCGGAACCACCCAGCACTCAACGGTAGGTAAAACTACTTTGCATCATTGTACACAATGCGACTTAGAACGCCGCGTCTTTAGATCAGCAAGTTGAGTGCTGGGTTACCACAGAGGCACAGAGTTCGCAGAGAACAGAAATATCAAGACTAAATAATAAATGAATACCCTTGTTTCCGTTTTTTCCCCTCCGTGTGCTCTGTGTCTCTGTGATTAATTTTTTCTCGGCAAAACATCCTGAGAATAAAAATGCCTCCTTACCACCCGGGTAAGCAGGCACCGTATACCACCGTACTCAACGCCTGTTCGAAGAACAAAACGTCCTTATCAACCGCAAACGCTTCCGTCATTCTGTAATACCAGATTGAGTACGGGATTAGGCTATCTCCCTTCCCGGCCTCTCCGGACCGGTTTAAAGGTGGTTTTTCAAAAATATGTTACAAGACTATCGCCCCGGCGTCAAGAATTTTTTTGTGCGATAATACTCCGTTAACGCGTCTTTATTTTTTTGTTTAAGCCTGGGCTCTAAGGAAAAAACTAAGGAAAAAAGGAGGTGTGTTTCATGGAAATAAACACTTTCGACCAATGGATTGATGTCCTTTCAGACGCTCTCGATAAAGCCAAGACCGTGGGGATGTCCAACAACTTAATTAAGAAGTCCGCCGTTGAGATGGGCGATTTTCTTTATTCCCATGTGGACCCCGACGCCCCTGAAAACCGCGCCCTGAAGGCAATATGGGAAGTGGCTGATTCACATGAGAAAGAGGCCATTGCGAATACCCTGATAAAACTTTGCGATAAGCATAAGCATTAGGACCAAGAAAAGCGAAGAATCTATCACCCGGCATGACACCGGGTGATAGATTCTTTCGACAGGGTCTTTAGATTCTACCAAGGTATCTCCTTATTATTTAGACAGGATGCTACATTGTACGCAAAAGGCCACGTTTTGCCCCCCTGCTCGGCTGGATACATGATTTTCGAACCGCCGGAGTTTCCCGATTGTACAAATCAGTAACCCCGTATGAAGCCATTCCCCCACCTACGTTAAAGATTTATTTTTGGCTGACGAATTACTTTATGGGGCGGGCCAAACACTTGAAGACAAACCGGTCCGGCACCAAAATACCACCAAACGACCATACAGGAGGTGCCTGCATTGGCCGCTGTAGGCGGATCTTTTAGCATCCGGGTTAGATTATTGGCTATGACCGCCGTGGTGACCTTAGTGACGGCTGTTGTATTAACCTATTTGGGCATCAGCAGGTTGCAAGCTTACGGTTCAGCCAATGTGCAGCGTACGGGAAACGTACTAACAGCAGAGCGAAAAGAACAGCTTAAAACCCTGGTTGAGACGGTAGACTCCCTTCTTCAAACGTACTACAGACGTGCGGAAAACGGTGAACTTACCGTTCAAGATGCTCAGCAATTGGCTCTGCAGCAAATCAAAGCCTTAAGGTACGACGGTGATAAAGGGTACTTCTGGGTGCATACCGCCGACCTGGAGCACCCGGTAATGGTGATGCACCCCATAAAATCCGAGATGAACGGCACAGACCTGTCATCCCAGGAGGATTTCGCGATAATCAAATCCCTTTTTTACCAGGGGCGCATCCTCAGCAAAGATGATCCGGCCGTACGGGCCTCTGTGTCGCCTACTCGTTTGTTCATTAAGATGAACAGGATTTGTTCCGAAGATGGGGCGGGGTTCGTACGGTACTATTGGCCCAAAGCCGGCCAGGACACTGCGGTCGGCTACCCTAAACTATCGTATGTGAAATTGTTTAAACCATGGAAGTGGGTTGTGGGTACCGGGTTTTATGTCGATGACGTCGACCATGAAATGGCCGCCGTAAAAGACGCGGTAAACAACGGAGCACGGCAGGCGGCCGTCTTGATGATTATTGCAGGCGGCGCCGTGTTGTTCGGCGCGCTGTTAATGGCGCTTCTATTCGCCCGCCGTACCTTGCGGCCGCTTGACGACCTGAAAACACTGAGCCGCGAGGCAGAACAAGTGGCGCAGGGAGACCTCAGAACACAACTGGATATTAAGTTCAGCGGCGAAGTGGGTATGGTGGCGGAATCCTTCAACACAATGGTCCAGAATTTACGGGATGTGGTGGTAGGCATCAAGATGAAGGCCGTGGAGTTGGCTGAAGCCGTGCACCAGATGGCGGCCAACGCCGAAGAAACAAGTTCCGGTTCGTTTCGCATAGCGGCCACGACCGGAGAGCTTGCGGCCACCGTTGAACAGATGGTCCAAGACTCCACCGAGATTTCCAAACTTGCGGCTGAAAGCGTTGACCGGGCCGATCAGGGCCGGAACGGCTTGCGCAGAATATCGAGCCAGATGGCAAGCATAAACAGGACCTCGGAAGACGTGGCCCAGGTAATCAATGAGCTTACGCAAGCTTCGGCGACAATAGGTTCTATCGTCGACACGATTACCAACATCGCGGACCGGACGAATTTACTCGCTCTCAACGCGGCTATTGAGGCCGCCCGGGCCGGTGAACAAGGGCGTGGTTTTGCGGTGGTCGCGGAAGAGGTGCGGAAGCTGGCAAAGCAGTCGGCAACGGCAGCGAGCCAGATACAAGGAATTATCGCCCGCGTGCAGGTGGAAACCGCGCGCGCCAATGAAGCCGTGGATCAAGGATGGAAAGAGGTCAAGCAAGGTGTTGCCGTAGTAGAACTGGTTGATGAATTGTTTGGAGAAATAGCCGCCGAGGTAAAAAGTTTGACCGAACGTGTGCAGGAACTATCGGAAAGAATAGCCAATGTCGCCGACGCAGTGCAGGATATCGCCGGTACCACCGAGGAGTCGACCGCAGCCATAGAAGAAATGACTTCTTCCGCCGAATCACTTGACAGCATGGCGGTACATCTGCGGAGTATGGTGGAGCGTTTCCGGGTTTAGCGACGGTTATGCGTCGGAAGCGTCACATACTTATTCTTTCGAAATAATAGTTGGAATCAGTTGATAGTAAAAACACGTTCCAGAAGCCTGAAGGCCTTTTCCTCCACCGCGTGGCATTCAAGTATCTTTTGTTTTAAACCTTGAAGCAAAAGAGTCGCGCCGTTATTCTGCAGCTCCGCAACCGCCCTTTCCACCTCATCTTTTATTCGTACACCGATTTCTTGAACTTCCGGCATAGCTTCGTTGCCCTGCTCCCGGAACACATGGTACCGACGCGTCAGCAACTCGCGCATCAGGCGCAGCGCAGGCTGGTTTTCCGGAAGGGCCGCGGCCCCTATTTCCGCCCAGATGCTTCCTGCTTCCCTCAGCACCCCGGCCACCTCTTTCAAGAGAGGTTTGTTCAATATAAGACCCGCCTCCTCAAGAAACCCGGCATACATGGTTCTGAAGGCGTTTCCCCCCGTACCTCCGATTTCCCCGGTGTAAATATAAGTATTTATCAGGTACGTCAACAACTCATATGCGCTGAAATGTTCGGCCCATTTCATAACAAGACCGGCCCATTTTTTAATCCCGGGAAGGCCCATGTTCGAGATAGGAGGTGTTAACATTCCGGCGCAACACTCTTTAACCGCCTCTCTTATTCCACTATCAAGAGCGATAACTTTCCGGGGATAACCGACGGAAAGCAATCTGTTTTTAGGAGGAAACGGTTTAAACGGAGAGGCACGTGCTTTCTGCAATTCGGCTACACTAATGATAACCGGTTTCCGGGCGCGGTCGGAAACATAAACCTTGTCCTCTTCCTCATCTAAGCCGAATACGACGAAAGCATGCCCGCCGAAATGAGATGTTTCAGGAACGGGGAAGTACGGAAGAAAGGCCAGGTCTCCGTAACAAATGGCAGGGTTGCCTTCTTTGAGCATTCCGATTAATTGCTCATGCCCTTTCCCGGGACTGCCTGTTTCCAGGACGGTCGCGGCGGCACCGATACGCCGGCAAGCAGTGACCAAGATTTCTGCGACTTTTCCCTGCCTTACCCCGATAAAGGGTGAAGACATGCTTTTTGTATGCCAGTAGATAAACCCCGCGCCCCCGCCCAGGCCTAAGAGCATCTCTTCCGACAGATGCAGCCCGTGGAAATCAAGCGTCTTTTTCAGCGAAGCCGTCTCGCAGTGTTTGCCCCCAAAGCGGTCAAATCCTTCGACAATCAGCTTCACCGCCATGTTCAGCTAACCTCCGACTTCCGTGACTCGTGACCCGTGACCCGTGACTCGCAACTCGTGACTCGTGACTGCCTACTATTGACATGGCTGCCTTATAATGGTTTTCCACTTTTCCGGCGCCGTTCGGCGCGGGTCACTGAGGTAAATCTCGTGATGCTTTCCCCTCAAACCGTATCCTTTTTCCCTTATGACGTTATGAAGTCTTTCGATCGTCGGACCCTCGGCGGAATACGGACCGATGTGCAGCACCTGCCCCGACAGCCCTTCGCGGAAGGTTTCAAGTCTAACACCGGCGATGCCCGGCGGGTTTTTCTTCGCCTTCAGTTCGTTCACAGCTCTGTCTATAATCTCCCCGGTCACAAACTCAGGCTGCATAATCATGAGCGTCCATTTCCATTCATCTTTGCTCTCCATATTAAAATCTTTCATATCCTCGCACCACCAGAGCCCTTCGAGGGGCGGAACCACCCAGTCGGGATAACCGTGCAGCTTTCCTTGCTTTTTAAACATAAACTTTACCGTAAAAGAAACCCCGTAAAGAGCCGCCACCGCCTCCTGAAATCCCGGCGCCTTGTTTGGATCGCCGGTTCCGTCAACCATTAGAAACTTCATTTCGGGCACATCGACGAAGACCACATTTTTTGACGTTTGGTATAAGTGTTTGAGTTCCTTCTTAAAATCAACCTTGGACATCGTTATCCCCCTCATTGCTATAGCGGTTTAACAGGAATGCAAATATCCGAAACAAACTTTTTCTCCGGATGTGATCGAGGATGCGCATAATAAATTTCGTAAGACAGTCTGTCGTCGGGCTGGTAGCCATTTTCCGGAAGCCACACCCCGTACAGCATGTTGTAGGCCGCGGCGATATCTTCCTCCGTTCCCTCAAAGCGACATACCGCATACCTGCCGCTTTCAAGCCGCATTCTCCCTATCTCCCCCGCCGCAGCCGCACTTTGGGGAACGGTTATACAAGCGTCATAGCGGCATTTGGCGGCAGGGGTAATGTCCGGGTTGTCATAAGGAATACCCAACACCGTGGTTCCCGGGCCTACCAACCCGCGCGGGCCGGCCCACCTGAAAAGCCTGTCGAAGACATCCGCAAGTTCGTCACCATAACCTATCATGCTTCTCACGTAGGCCACATCGAGGGAGGGCATCTCTTTCACTTCCACCTTAATCACGCCCTTGGCACTCCCGCCCCCGATAGCATAAGGATAGCCCGAATCGAAAATCATATCTTTCCCATTCTTGCTCTTTGCTTTGCAATTCTTGCTCAAACCCCGGCCCTTATGCTTTCGCCACTCGGTGGCGCTGCACCCGAAACGCTCTTTGAAAGCACGGGCAAAGGAGGCAGGTGTTGAGAAACCGCAGGAGAAGGCGACCTCGGTCACGGACACCCGGGGGTTTGCGGCAAGAATGTTAGCCGCCTTTTCAAGCCTCAGCCTTTTAACAAATCCACCCAGGGTCTCGCCGGTCAACCCCTTGAATATTCGGTGAAAGTGAAAGGGAGAAAAAGAAGCGACGCCGGCCAGGACATCGAGGGGAATCTGCTGGTCAAGATGCTCATTAATGTAATCTATCACCTTGTTTATGCGGTTCTTATACTCTGCAGGCGTAGTGCCCATGACACCCCTCCGTAAGACTAGACTAGAAGATTTAGCGGCCGGTTGAAATCCCCCGGCGAGATTTCGACACGAGAATATGCTTTCCTGCACGGTGGCATTTATAAGACAGGGCAACCGTTGTAACAACGGTCTTTGAGTCCAACCCCCTGGAAAAACATTCTCGGCTTGTGATAAACTAAATTATTGGCCTCAAAATGGACCAATAAAATATCTTGTTTTTTTAAAAAAGGAGTACATGACAGTGAGCGCATTTGAGTTACTCGGGCTTAAACCTGAGCTGGTAAGGGCGGTAACCGATCTCGGGTTTGAACGCCCCACACCCATCCAGGAGAAAGCCATCCCGCTTGTGTTAAGCGGGCGGGATATCCTGGGACAGGCCCAAACGGGAACCGGGAAAACAGCCGCCTTCGGTTTGCCGATCTTGAACGGGATCTTCCCCGGGCGCGGCCTGCAGGCGCTGGTCCTGTGTCCCACGCGGGAACTGGCCGTTCAGGTCGCGATGGACCTGACGAATTTCGGCCGCCATTTGAAAATCAGGGCCCTGCCGGTGTACGGAGGCCAGTCGATCGAGCACCAGATCCGGTCGTTGCGTAACCGGCCCGAGGTGGTGGTCGGAACCCCGGGCCGTCTGCTCGACCACCTGCACCGCGGCACCCTTTCGTTGGCTTCGCTCCGGTACGTGGTTCTCGATGAGGCTGATGAAATGCTCGACATGGGGTTCAGGGAAGACATCGAAGCGATATTATCCCGGTGCCCCGTCGAGCGCCAGACCATGCTTTTTTCCGCCACCATGGCCCCCCCGATCGCGGAGTTGGCGCGCAGCTTTCTTGACCACCCCGAAGAGGCGGCGATACGCGGTTTTGAAGTCACGGCGCCGCTCATCGAACAGCGTTATTACGAAGTCAACCCCAAACAGAAGGTTGAAACCCTGTGCCGCATCCTCGACGTGGAAAACCCGGCCAGCGCTCTGGTCTTCTGCCGCACCAAGCGCGGGGCCGATGAACTGGCCGACAACCTGCGCGTCCGGGGCTACGCCGCCGAAGTAATCCACGGTGATCTCTCCCAGCGCGAGCGGGACAGCGTTATGGCGCGCTTCCGCGCCGGACAGGTCGAGTTGCTGGTAGCAAGCGATGTTGCCGCCCGCGGTCTGGATATCAGTCACGTGACCCATGTGATTAACTTCGATATTCCCCAGGACCCCGACAGCTACGTCAACCGCATCGGCCGAACGGGGCGGGCGGGCCGCGAGGGCGTGGCAATCACGCTTGTCACACCGCGGGAAGTGCGTCAACTGCGTTTTCTTGAACACAACATCAATAAACGCATCAGGCGCTGCGCGCTGCCCACCCTGGTTGAAGCCATCGAGCGGCGGCAGCAGCAACTCGCCAGGCGTGTGGTTATGGCGCTTGAAGAACCGTCGGGGGAATACCGTTCTCTGGCGGCGCAACTCCTTGAAGAACACGACTCGACCGACCTGGTGGCAACCATATTGCGGCTCATGGACCAGGAAGGCCGGGAATTGGAGCGGTCCGAACTCCTTGAAGCGGACCCGGAGTTTACTAACGTCCGGGTGCCGGTTGGCAGGGTACACGGCCTGCAGGTAAGAGACCTGCTGGCGAAATTCGAGTCGGCCGGAATCGCCCGCAGGGATATCGGCAACATCAAGATCCTGAATGAATACACATATGTCCAGTTGCCCGCCGAATTTGCCGATCTGGCCGCGAGTTTGTTCAAACCGGTTCGCGGCTACCGCCGGGGCCGTTCTGATAAAGCACCGGCACGCCGGCGCCCTTTAAAAGGCGGCCGGGATTAGCCGACGCATTCGGATGTACTTCGGGAACAAAGAGCTGTCCCCCTAACCCGGACAAGCCGGAACCACCCAGCACTCAACGGTATGTTAAAACTGCTTTGCATCGTTATATACGACTTAGAACGATGCGTCTTAAGATCAGCAAGTTGAGTGCTGGGTTACCACAGAGACACAGAGTTCACAGAGAATAGAAATATCAAGACTAAATAATAAGAATGAATCTCATATTTCCCTCTTTTCCACTCTGTGTTCTCTGTGCCTCCGTGGTGAATCCTGTACTTTGCGACCCCAAAAAGAGACCCTGTCCGGTGAAAGGACAGGGTCCGTTATTTAATTTCCGTAGTATTATCATAGATAGATCAGACTCCCTTGGCAGTTGGAACACGACCCGTCCGGTATCGCTTCTCAGTTCGTAATTCTTCGTCAAAGGACGTACCGAAGAGACCGTGATGCTGCCTGCGTTGGTCCTGGCGGTCACGTCACCGCCCGGGTCCGTCACAAATATCCCGCCGGCGTTGTTAACGGCCTCTATGTCGCCGTCGATCCGCTTAAGTTCAATCGCCCCGGCGGTGCCGTTGATTTTAAGGTTTTTTCAATGCTCAGTTTCTGCCCCGGCTTTACGTCGATGGCATTCGCAGTCCAGGTCCGCTGGTGGGTAAGGTCCAAAAACCCTTATAAAAACTTCCTGCGCGGCATCCCGTGCGTCTTCAGGCGAAAGCATCCTGACGGCATAACCGTAAATTTTATCCTGGTATCTCTGTACCAGTTCCTCGTAAACCGCTAATTCGCCGTTCAAGACCCTTTTTACCAGAATCTCGTCCACAACCAAATGAGATGCCCCTTTTATCGCTTTGTAAAACCACGCTAAATCTGGACTTTCAACTATAGGATACCCGGTTCTTCTCCCAGCCTCCAGCGCCTGTCTGAAACAGCACCCTAAAAGAACGATCTCGTTTCTTTCAGCCGAGGTCTTTTACTCATCTATTAGTTTAGACGATGGCAAGGCGGGTTTCTTTCAAATTTAATTCCGTCATTTATTCACAAATGTTTATAAAGTCTGCCGGGATATCTACCGAAAAACACTTTAACCGTGGCAAAAGTCTGACAGAGTTTGACTCTATAAATTGAACAAGGAGGTGGCTGCTCAAAACATGTGCCGCCCCCAGGATAAGGCCGTCGACCCGCTTATTCTGGGACAGATGTTTTGGAGGTTTTATATGAAACTGAATATCCGCACTAAGCTCATAGGCGTGACCACGGCCGTGGCTCTCGTACTCATCGCCGTAATGGTTTTTGTAGGCGCCGGTCGGTTATCAAAATACGGAACCCTTTCCGCACAAAACACAGGAGAAGCTATCACCGCCGAGCGAAAGGGGCAGCTTAAATCGCTTGTTGATAGCACCAGCGGCATTCTTGAGGAGTACTATTTGCGCGCAAAAAACGGGGAAATTTCTACGGAAGAGGCACAGAAGCGGGCGCTGAAACAAATTGGGACACTCCGATATGACGAAGGCAAGGGATATTACTGGATTCATACGGCAAACGTTAATCACCCGGTTATGGTTATGCACCCGCTGAAACCGGAGATGAACGGCGACGATCTTTCGTCACAGGAAGACTTCGCCATTGTCGACTCCGTATTCTACAAAGGACGAATCCGCAGCAAAGACGACGCGGCTTTGTCGGGAGAGGTAAAACCCACACGCCTCTTCCTGGAGATGAATGATGTCTGCGCGAGGGAAGGGGCCGGTTTCGTAGGTTACTTTTGGCCGAAAGCGGGAAAGGATGCCAATATCGGCTACCCCAAGCTTTCCTACGTAAAGCTTTTCAAACCGTGGGATTGGGTCATAGGCACCGGTTTTTATATCGATGACGTGGATGAAAAAATCGCTGCCGTTCAGGCCACGGCCGGCAGCGAAACGCGTAGCGCCATCACCTTCATGCTGCTGGTGGGTGGCGTAATATTACTCGCCGCCCTGGTATTGACCTTCTTCTTCGGCCGGCACGTCGCAGGCATAATCTCCGCCATGGTCGCTGAGACTAAGAGGCTGACCGAGAAGGCCGTTTTGGGGAAACTTGATGACCGCGGTGAGGTCGACAAGATCAATTTTGAGTTCCGGGGAATCATTCAGGGAATGAATGACGTCTTGGATACCCTGGTCGGCCATATTGATTCCGTACCAACCCCCGTTATGATCATCGATACCGATTTTACAATCCAGTACATGAACCAGACGGGTTTGGGCCTACTCGGTCTGAACAGGCAGCAGGTAATCGGCACCAAATGCTACGACCACTTCAAGACTTCGCACTGCAACACCGCGAACTGCGCGTGCGCACAGGCTATCCGCCAGGGTCAAAAGGTTTCGAGCGAGACCGACGCGCACCCGCGCGGGATGAACCTGGAAATCGCCTACACCGGGGTGCCGATCAAAGATGCGGATGGAAAGACCCTTGGGGTTCTGGAGGTAGTGACCGACCAGACCGCGGCCAAGACCGCTGTGCGGGTGGCGGACAAGCAGGCCGCCTTCCAGGAAAAAGAAGTGCAAAAGCTGGTAATTAACCTGGATAAATTGGCCAGGGGCGACATGCGCGTTGATTCCATCGTAGGCGCTACGGATGAAGATACCAGGGGTATCGGCGAAAACTTTATCAAAATCAATAACAGTCTGAGCGAAACCGTTAAAGCCATCAATCTCATGGCAGCGGACGCGAAAATGCTGGCGGAAGCGGCGGTGGAAGGCAGGCTTAGCACCCGGGCGGATGCATCAAAGCACGGCGGCGAGTTCGGCAAGATCGTCGACGGGGTAAACAAGACCCTTGACGCTGTGCTCCACCCCATAAACGAAGCGGCCGAGTGCCTCAAAGAAATGGCGCGGGGTAACATGGACGTGGCGATGACCGGTGACTACAAGGGCGACCACGCCATCATCAAGAATGCGCTGAACGGAACCATCGACTCCATTAACGAGATCCTGGGACAGGTCGCCGTTGCCATTGATCAGGTAGCGAACGGTTCGCGGCAAATATCAGACTCGAGCCAGGCGCTGTCTCAAGGCGCCAGTGAATCCGCCGGCACCCTCGAAGAGATCACCTCGTCCATGCAGGAAATCACGGCGCAGACCGGGCAGAATGCGGATAACGCCAACCAGGCCAACCAGCTTGCCGGTCAGGCGAGACTGAGCGCTGAAAAAGGCAACGAGCAGATGAACGAGATGGTAGGCGCCATGCAGGCCATCAATGAATCCGCCGCCAGTATTTCAAAGATTATTAAGTCCATCGACGAGATCGCCTTCCAAACCAACCTCCTGGCGCTCAACGCGGCGGTGGAGGCTGCCCGCGCCGGAAAACACGGCAAAGGCTTCGCCGTCGTAGCCGAAGAGGTCCGTAACCTCGCTGAACGCAGCGCCAAGGCAGCCAAAGAAACAGCCGAAATGATCGAAGAATCGATCAGAAAGACCGAAGCGGGCACAAGGATCGTTCAGGAAACCTCAAAGGCGCTGGAAGAGATAGTGCAGAGTGCGGCCAAGGTAACCGACCTGATCGGTGAAATAGCCTCCGCGTCGAAAGAGCAGGCCCTCGGCATCGGGCAGATCAACCAGGGGATCGTCCAGGTAGACCAGGTTACCCAGCACAATACCGCGAGTTCCGAAGAACTGGCTGCTTCCTCCCAGGAACTTTCTGCTCAAGCCCAGCAGCTCAAGCAACTGCTGCGCAAGTTCAGAATAAGAGAGACGAGCGTCTCCCCGGATTCCTCTGTGACAGGCGGATTCCGGATCTTGAGGTCACAGCAAGCCGGCATCCTTGAGGCGGCGGCATCATCATTTCCGGAAAAATAAGGGGGCGGGAACAACGAAGGAGCACCCAAGTCTTGGTTAAGGACTTAGCAGCATGATCCGTGAATATAATCCGCAAGAAAAAGCGGCAATAATTTCCATCCCGGAAACCCTTGCCGCTTCTACATTTATTGGAGGCGACAGGCGGATTCGAACCGCCGAATAACGGTTTTGCAGACCGTCGCCTTAGCCACGAACCCACAAACCCGCACCACTACTGCATTTTCCAGTTAGTTTCCCCCGTCATCGACAACGGTTTTCACTTTTTGCAACTGGTAAAAAGTAATTCGAGACCGTTGTCCTAATCTCCTTGTGGATACTTAGGAAAACTTACCTGCCCAATCTCCTTCTCGACAAATTCGCGCAGAGATTCTTCGGGGATACGAATCCGCCTTTGAGATAGGTTAAAAGCCTTAAGTCTTCCTTGATAGATCAACTCATATACATAGGACTTTCTGACTCGTAGAGCTTTAGCCACTTCTGGGACTGTGTAGAATTGTTGCATTTAGAACTGCACCTCCTCAACGTTACCTTAACACAGAGGCAAGTAAGGAATTGTCGTTCGGTGTTCATTTAGGACTAATAAACCGCCCTTTAAGGTGGGCAGTTCGCAAACCATGCTTAATTTAACCAACGCTAACTTTTGCTCCCGAAACCGCGAAGAAAGGCATATTCTCTATCCGGCCCGCGGCGCGAGAGTTCTTTGGCCACGGAGAGGAAAAGCCCCTGCTTTCCTTTCGCGGCCAACACAGATAGCCTCTCCCCTCTGGAAATCGTCCTGCTACTCTTTCCCTTCCTGTCCATAACGAAACACTTCCTCTGCCCTCTTCTTTCTCTCCTCCCACCTCTTTATGTAGCCGCAAAACATTGAGGGGCTTAGCCTAACTTTCCTAAATTGTTTAGAGCTTCCCTTTCCCATTGGTCTACTTTTTGAGTTTGCTCATCCTCCCAAGCGTCTATTTGTCGAAGTGCATCTTGTTCCCAAGTGTTTATCATAGTCTCCGTATTGTACAACTCCTCAAGCTTGGTGCGCCGTTGCTCCTCAAGTGCCCGGTATAGGGAACTATAGTAAGCCTCAATCTCCTGGATTTTTTGATCGCGTATGCCGGACTGGAGGATGCCTCGACTGTTAAAGTACTCGTCCCACTGCCGGATTAACTCCTCCTTTTCCCTGTCTAAGGCCATCTTCTGGGTCTGATACCAGTTTTCGATTTGCGCTTTCGCTCCCTCGAATTGATTCTTAAAACTTGCCCGCGATGCTTGAGCAGTTTCCCTAATTTTGGCTCTCTCGGTCTCCGCTGCAGCACGGATTTTTACCCTTATGGTATTCGCTTCGTCACGTACCTTTTGCAAGTAAGACTCTTTTACAGCAGAACTTAGATAATCGGTTCCTTGAGGATAAGGCACAGATTGTCCTGACACACCGCTTTCTAATGGCTGTCCGAACTGCTGGGACTGCGAATATTTCTGGAGGACATCTTGAATAATGATAGGGTTTTTCTCCATTAGGTCGGCAAGTTCAAGGAGTAATGTTTGCATTACGCGGCTTTTGGCCGAAAACCGCCTAACGTTACTATCAATAACCTCGGAAGTTGTAACAGTCACAGTATTAGAGGTATCGCCCCAACTAACGTCGGCGCCCAAAGCTTCGCTGATTACTCTCAACGGCACCAATGCCCTACCTTTAACGACCTGGGGCGGCACATCCGAAACAATCTCTTTCCCATTTACCAAAATGCGTATGTTCTGCGCTGCTGTCGCACTGGCAAGACCCAACGCCAACAGCGTTACAACCGCCAATACTCCAAAGAGCCATCTACGCATCTCTTATCGCCCCCATAAATCGTAATCATAGTAGGAATAGCTCCGGTAGGGCCTGGAGTATTGCGATGGAGTGTAATAGTAACCGCGGTATGATGAAGTATAGTAGCGGTAGGAGGAACCGTAACCGGAGTAATTCCGCGTACCGATTTTTCCGGTATAAGGATTGTAGTTTCCTGCTGTGCTCCAGTTATTCCAAAAGTAGCCGTCCGGGTCGGAGCGGTAATGGGGCGTGACAAACGTACCATTTGTTCTAAAATACCCACGGACGTGAACCGAGGCGTCTGCTACGGAAGCGAAGATGACTACAGCCAGTATTGTCGAAACAACAATAGCCGCCAGTTTCCGCAAAGTCACACCTCCTTTCAGTAAGATTCCCTTGCCATCACCTACCATAACACACAGGAAGGAAAGAGAATTGTCGTTTGGTGTCAATAAAATCGAAAAATACCCCAACCTCGGAGTTAATCACTGCTACGGTGCTTCTTCTGCTCCTGGTACTGCCTCGCCCTCTTCGCGTTGATCTGGCATTGGCGGCTGCAATAGGCCCGGTTCGGCTGCGGTCCCCGCCGGAATAGCTGCCGACACCGATGGTGCTCACAGACCCGCCATTCATCGCCCTCCACGAGAGAACGCCACAGGAGAAGGTAGCAAGCAACCAACAAGCTCGGACAAGACCACGCCTCACACCACCCCTCACCATTCCAGATAATGCCCGGCTTGGCTTTGGCAACGTAGCGGTTAAGTGTTGCCTCCCCCTCACCCTCTTTAAGCGAAGTCAAGGTATCCCGAAACTCTGCGGCAGCAATGAAGATCAGCGCAATCGGTTCTTTCGGGCAGTAAAAGCCCGGCGTTCCTCTGCCTTCTCCCCCCGGCCAGAAACGGAACTTGCCCGCGCCTAATTCCGGGTGCTCCCACAGGCCCAGCGGCCCGAATTTCTTCGCGAAAAGAAGGGCCGTTTTCTCATCCCTGATGTTCGCCAGGGCTTCCGTCGGGTTTGTGAACACATCCTTGCTTTTGGTGTAGCCACCGGGAGTGAAAAATTCCCCAGTATCGGAAAGAGGCGGGATGGTGTAGAAAACCTGCCCCCCGACAGGCTCAATGCACCTGTGACCGTCAAGCTCGACGAATTGAGCGCCTTCCGAACCGCGCCACCATGTTTTGATTGTCACCATCTTTGTCGCCTGCCTTAGAGACAAGAAGTTCTTTATAATGGTATCACAGAACATCAACGGAATGTCAAGGAGGGACAACAATGAAGCGTGCGGCATTTTCTCGGCGGGAGGTCATGGCGCTGTTGGGTATCAGCAAGAACCATGTTCGGAAGTTGGAGCGGGAGGGTCTTTTCCATGCGGTGAGACTTGGAAAGAGAGTGCTAATACCGGTGTCAGACCTGGAAAATTTGGGTTTGCTGCCTCTAACCAACCAAAAACGGGAAGGATGTGATATGTGATGGGTCGAGTTACAAATAAGTACGGAGAAACTATTGGTTATACTCCGGGCGCAGGCTATACCGATTATAGCGACGAAGCCGCTGGTATTCATGGCGGCCCGCAGTATGCGAACACACCATGGTCGGGCGGTGGCAGTAGTGACAGTGCTTCACCTAATGACGTTGATCTGGGCCACTACTCCCCGGCTGATCCCAGCATGAATCCGGGCGGCAGTAGTGACAGTACGCCTCCAGCGGGGGCTTATGGTCCTTTTTGGTCGTCAGCGATGCTCGATGCAGTCAAAAGAAAAGCCTTTGGCGGACAATCGGCGCCGTCGGGACCTACCTGGTCGTGGCCGGAATTCCCTGACTTCCAGATGCCCCAAGTTACACCTCCTGCTAAGGTGGAGACGGAACCTACAGTGGAAGGCGTCGAGCCTGCCGAACCACCGAAAGCGGAAGAAAAGAAGTTACCTGCGGGGGTGCGCTCCGGTCGGGCGGGGTTTGAGTCGGTGATGTCATCTGTGGCAGCACCCAGCGTTGACGATCTCCTCAAAACTTACGAAAGCGTTTTTGGGCCGCAGGAAGGCAAGGCTGAGGAGTATGCAAGGCAATACCTTACGTCGCCTTATTTCCAGCGTGTGCTGGGTGGGGCTGTGCCGATGTGGATGAGCGCAGACCCCCTTTGGCATGTATACCTACAGCGGCTTGGTTTGTTGAAGGATGCTGTCGAAAAACGGCTTGGCACAGACTAATGAACCCGTTGAAGTAAGACACCCGGCTTATTGACCGGGCGCGAACCAGGGATATTGAAAGGAGAAGAAACATGTCACTTAATGATATTTTACCACATCAGACCGCAAAAGTACAGCCTAAAGCCATCCCACGGGAGCTAAAGAAATATCCCCACTGGGTATGTTGGCGTTGGCAAAAGCGCGGCGATAAGCCGACCAAGCCTCCTTACAACCCGCTAACCGACACGCTGGCAAATGTTTCCGACCCCAGGACCTGGGGCACGTTCGAGGATGCTCTGAGTGTTTATGAGACTGGCGGTTTTGACGGCGTTGGCTTCGTCCTGACAACTGATGACCCTTATTGCGCCGTGGATTTAGATGACTGTTACAACCCGGAGACTGGCAAACTCTCCCCAACGGCACAACGCATTGTGGGCTTGCTACAAAGTTACACCGAAATTTCGCCATCCGGTAAAGGCTTGCGAATTGTCATCAAGGGTAAACTACCCGAGGGCGGGCGCAAAGCCGGGAAAATCGAGTTGTATGACACCGGGCGGTACGTCACCGTCACCGGCCATACAATTAGCGAACCACAGGGGATTTCTGTCCGACAAACGGAGGTGGAGCGCCTTCATGCCGAGCTTTTCGACCCCGATTACTCGTTAATCGAGCAGATCGCTACAGGGCAACGCGGTGAGAAACTTAAGCAGCTCTGGTGTGGAGATACCGGTAACTACCCAAGTCACAGCGAAGCTGATTTGGCCTTATGCACCCTACTTGCCAAAATTGTAGGTAACGACTCTAAGCTTATCGACAAACTGTTTCGCAAATCAGAGTTATTCCGTGAGAAATGGGACATAAAACATTTCGGAGACGGAAAGACCTATGGGGAGGCGACCATCGAAAAGGCCCTTGCCTCGGGGAAACCCACTAATAGTGAAACTCACTCGCCTCTAATAGTCATTCCCGGCCCAAAATTCATCGAAACGGCACAACTCAACCCCCCAACGTGGTTCCTACAACCCCTAATTGGAAGCGGGCTGGTTTCGCTGCTGGCGGGCAAACAAAGGGAGGCAGGGAAATCCACTCTCGTGGCGCATCTCCTCCGCTCACTAACTATGGATACACGAGAATGTGTAACCATCAACGGGCGTGAATTTGATTTTGGATTCCTTGGTTTCCAAATCGTTGAGTGCCCCGCGACGGTTCTTTTGGTAACTGAAGAACCTCCTCATGTCTGGGCGACACGCCCTGAACTTAACTGGACGCGGATTGAGGTGATTGATGATTTTTCAACGCTCGCCGCCCAATGGGATAAATTTTCCACTGAAGCAGCGAAAGGCCGTTGGGACCTAATAGTTCTTGATTCTCTCGACAACCTATTGGCCGCAAGTGGGGTTGAATCCGAAAATGAGGCAATGGCGATTACCAACGTAATGAACCGAATTTTGATCCTCGCCCGCCGACACCAAATTGCCTGGTTGATCCTCGACCACCTCCGCAAAAGCGCAGATACCGGCGACCTGGGCGAAGTCCGTGGTTCGGGCGCAAAAGGCGGTCGTGCGGACGTTATTCTGACCTTGACCACACAGAAGGGGCAGCCTCGCAGACGTGTCCTGCGTGGCTGGTCCCGGCTGCCTTTGCCCCCGGTTTTAATGGAGAGCGGTCTGATAATCGAATTGGATGAAGAAGGCCACTACACAGATATTGGTTCCAAGCGAGGCATCCAGGAGGAAGATCAGATGGACGAGCTTACGACTTTCATCAAAGAGTTCATGCCTCCCGAAGGGGGGACCATAAAAAACGTTGTCGCCGCTTCGGGGTTAAAGCCGGACACGGTGAGAAAAAGACTTACTCGGGCGTTAAAATTCGGTTTGGTGGAGAGGCCACAGAGGGGAGTTTACCGCCCATTTATTGGAAACGGAACGGAATCTATATAGAAATATTCTTTCCGTTCCGGAACGAAAAGGAAAAAAAGAATAAGAAATAATTAGTAATCAAATTTATTTATTAAATTTGGTTCATTCCGGACGGAACGGAAAATCTTATATATAATCCCGTTTCCGTTTCCAATAATAGGTAAACAAGGGGCGTTCTGTAGATGATAATTCTTCACCTCGCCCCGGCATCACCCCCGGCATTTCGCTATGTACGCAGCACAACCTATCCCTTCGGGCAAAAGGGAACCCAGAACGGTGGGTGCCCTAACCCTATAGGGTTGGCTAAAGCGATTTATGGCATCAATCGACCCATCGTAGGTGTGTCTTAGCACGAGGAGGGTGGGGTGAGTTTCTTCCTTTCGGGGAGGGAAGGAAATGAGCTATAGAGCCGTGCGGGTTTGAGGCGTTCCTTCCTTTCCTTCCGCAGAACATATTAATTCAGAACAAAAAGGGGGGTGTTGCACCTTGAATAAGAAACGTTGTTATCGTATAGCGTATGATGGCCCGGTCAGTTGTGACCGAGGGGAATTCCTTGCCCTCCAAACCGAAGCTGAGTCAGCGGGGGGTACTGTGGGCCTTTGCTGCTACGCCCCGCTCCGGCTTGAGAAGGGGCCTATGATACCTTCCTCGCGTGGTTCCCGAACCTTGCAAGTGCGGGGAAGGTGCGGCGGCTCCGGTTTGCCTCGAAGCCTGGCGCTCCTCGCCGTGTAATGGGGCGCTACGAAAGGAGCACCCAACCAATGTTGGCAGAATATTGCATCCGGCTTCAAGCTTTCGTCCTCCCGGCTTACGGCACGGCGACAATCGCACCGGACATCGAAGCGTGGTGCTACCCCGACAGGCTGGAAGTCACCTTTTCTGTGCATACACAGGTAATTGAACGCAAGCGTATTACTCGCCGCTACAAAGTCCGCTGCCCCTCCTGTGGAGACTGGAAGCGCGTCCTTTACCTCCCGCCCGGCGGCACAAGATTTCTCTGCCGCAAATGCGCCGGGGTAACAACCTGGGCGGTATGGCAGCGCAATTCGTACTATCGGGTTCCCAAGCGCCCGGATGCTTGGGCACGCTGGTTTGCGAGGCGGTGCGTCGCGTTAGGTGTTTGGAAAGGGGGTGAGACTTTGACCCTGGAAGAAGCAACGCGGTGGCTGTACAAAACGGCCCGCCGGTGTGGCAATTATGAAGCTTTCCGCGAGGAGGTTATTCGCTGCATCGCCAAACTGCTCGACCCCATATTGCTTCAAGTGAAAAGTGGAGACACGAAAGCGCGAGAGTTAATAGAACGGCTGGTCTCTTCTTTCGCGAAAAAATAGCGAACGCCCTGGCTGCACTCCAGGGCGCGAAAGAAAGGGGGTGAAGTATTGAGACGACCGTTGACGGAACTAATCAGAACGCCTGACGGCTACCTGTTCATGCCCACCGTGGTAAAGACTTTTGTCCGTGGCAACCTGCTGGTAGCCCATGCGGTTGGAGGGGGCGAGGTGCTGTTAGGCACATACGATTCCGAGGAAGACGCCCGCCGGGCGTTGGAAATCCTTGTCCAGACGCTTCACGGCGGCTACAGGCACGCCTTCTACCCGGCGGACAGCAAGCACGTCAGAGCGGTAGAGCAGCGTGGTCTTGTTGCCTGCTGCGGTTAGACCTGCCCGTAGAGTTGATACCACCGCGTCGTGCGGGCGCGGGTGCGGCTCTTGAACTTAACCCTCCTGCGCCCGCTGCGGTGTTTCCCGCCGGACAGGACTACAAACCCGGCGCCGGTGGTAGTGCGGGACATTGGACGGGTAATTGAACCGAGGCCGTAAAAGTTGTTAGCCAGAAGCGAGCACCTCCTGCCTATATTCTACCACAAGGAGGCAACCCCATGGACGAAGCCCGCGAAGCTTATCTTGAAGAACTTGCCGCCTGCCGGGAAGTACTGCCGCGCCGCAGTGGAGCGGGCAGGGAAGGGCGGGTATCGGTGACCATGCCTTCCGATTTGACGGGCGGCAAGGCGCGGGAGCCTTGGTGGAAGGTCACGCCGCCTCTGGTGAAGGTAGACCTGGTGACGGGGAAGGTGTTGGTCTTTCGCTGGCCGCTGGAGTAGAATTTCCCCGAAAAATAAAATGGCTCTCTTTCGGGGAGAAGTGTGCTCCCTGTAAGCGGTTTTCGCCCCGGTCGCTCCGACCGGTGTACCTATAACCCAATAGCTCCCCAAAGCATCCCCTGTGGCTACCGGTGCAAGCCATCCGCCATAGGCCAGGCTTTGCCAGGTTTTGGAGCAAAAGGAGAGACTAAAAACGAACAACCCCACCCTCCTCTGAGGATGGGGTTGTCTTAGGACCTTACCAGGCTAAATAGTACCGTCAATTTCAATGCAGGGAACAAAGGTTACTCCATAGAGTTCTTCGTAATAGCAACTATTAAGGCCGTTAAGTGCTTTGATGGAACGTTTAGTTAACTCTTCGGCATAACGTCGGAGGAATTCCTCTTTTTCCTCTTTTGTAGCCTTGTTGATCAAGTCCGCGGGTATCTCGCTGGGTTCGATTAACCATCCTGTACTTTTAACTAAGTCCGCTAACATTGTACATCCCTTCTCCTTTCGTAGTTTTGTCCCGTCGTCTTCCCGCCTTTGGTACTTACGACGCGGTATTCAATTGTCAAGGAACAGTTTTCAATTATAGTTTACCACTATCCTGGTAAACTGTCAAGAGATATTTCACAAAAAGGCAAAATATTTTTCGCCTATGCTTGTACCTTTTACCATTATGTGATACTATAAAGGTGACACTACTATGTAGGTATGACTATGGAGGTGTAAGATATTGCCTATACGTTGTCGCTTAAGTGTTCTCATGGGCGAAAGGAAGCTGAACCAATTAGACGTAGTACGTGGAACGGGGTTGAGCAAGACCACCGTCAACGACCTGTACCACGAAAGAAGTGGGCGGATAGACTTCGACACTCTGGAACGCCTTTGCCGCTTCTTTGGGTGTAACGTCGGTGATATTTTGACCTACGTTGAGTCACATAAGGGAGATAGCGGTGCTTAGTAAGTACGAACAGGAGACAATTATTAACTTCAACGAGGAAGAGAATATTGTTAGCTTATACACCGCGTCAAAGCGGGTATATAAACTGATCCGGTCAGCAGGTGTTAAACCAGACGGGGTTTAAAATACCGAAGAACGCAAAAGGCAGGAAAATTATCATGGCGGCCACAGAATGGCCTGTAGCATCAGAAGCGAAAAATAAAGCCAGTATTCATGCGGGTTTGAGTTCGGCAGGTTAAAGGCTAATTAACGGGGCAAGATAACCCCTTGCCCCACCACAGAAGGCCGCCCTATTGGGCGGCCTTGCTTTCCTCCTGCTCTATGTTCCGCTTTATCTGCTCGATAAGCCTCGGCGTTACGTTATAGCAGATGGACACTAAAGCGGCAATACCGATTACCGGAACAACGTTGAGGTCTTCGAGCAGGTTAGCAACTTTTTCCCCAATTTCTTCGGTCTTCTTACGCATTTCCGGGTTCATACCAGTGGCGTGCATACATTGCTCCCAAATATCAACGATTTCTTGGGTTAACAACCTTTCGAATACTGGTTCTTCTTCGCGTTCGTTCTCAAGAAGGTTATGGCTTTCTTCCTCCGATCTTCATAGCAGCTTTACGATCCTCCAGCGTTGCTTCTACCCGTGCCTGCCCGATAAGATTCAGCGCCCCGGCGTATGCCAAGGTTAGCAAAATGCCGACTCCCGCTGCCGGGCTGGTTTTGAGCTTACTAAGTAAAGCGGCGATTTCTACACCGGCCTCCATTGCCTGCTCGTGGGTTTTTTCGTCGGTATCGACAAGATGAAGACACTGCCTCCATACCGCCAGGATTTCATCCGAGAATAACTGCCCCAAACTCTCTCCCCCTTGCCCCATTTTCACCGTATTATAGCATAACACTTTCCAAACCTTTCTCCTTCCTCGCGGCTTCACTGCTGCATTTGCGGGAACAGCGCCTTCCAGAATTGCGTGGAAAGCCCTTCTAATACGGCGGGAATACATTTCCTTGCCCCGCCATATAGAAGGGCCTTACGGGGCATCCTGGCGCGATAGGGAGGCTATTTGCCCAGGTTTAGCTTCCTGACCCTGCTTCTCGAAGGAAAGAGATTACCCACAGGGGATGCTTTGCTATGCTCCCCGTGGAGGTCTGCCTCTACCAAGTGGACATACCGCTTCGTCATTGTAAGATGGGCATGTCCCAATTGCTTTTGGACGAAGAAAGCAGACGCACCGTAACGCAGGGATATTATTGCAAAGCTATGTCGCAAGTCATAAGGAGTCAGCCTAATTCCCAACCGTGCGCTGTAGACCGCCATTCGGTGCCCCCAGGAATTGACGGTCATTTTGACGCCGTCCTGGGAGGCGAAGACAGGAACCGCATCATCCCAATCGGGAGGACGCGCCGAAAGGAGTTTCTGGATCGCCTTCGCGGTCTGTGGGGAGATAACCACCGTCCTGCTTTCCCTGGTCTTAGCTACCTCTGTGGGAACATTGACCTCCAGCATCTTAAGGTTAAAGCAGAATGGCGTTAAGCGAAGTGCTTCCCCCGGTCTTATTCCCGAATCAACTTGCAGGAGAATTAAGGCATTATCGCGAATACCTGCATAGGTGTTTTTGTCGGGCAGGTCCAGGAGCTTACGGAGAACGTCCTCCGGTATGCTTCGCGGCCTGCCTTCGTTTTTCTTCTTCGGGATTCCGTCAAGCGGGTTGGCGGGCAAGTAACCCTCCCTCACTACCCAACCACAGAAGGCTTTCAGGTATTCCCGGCGCAGGTTGTAGGTGGTTGCACTCTTGCCGTTAAGGGAAGCGAAATGACGCAGGACAGCCCGCTTCAGGGCATGATAGTCCTTCCAGGCTTCTGATTCGGCTTTGAAGAAAGCGGTCACGTGGTTCTCATAGTCCTTCAGGGTGCGGGGTGCCTTGCCTTCCGCCTGCTTCTGAAGCAGGAACTCTTCTAAAGCTGTCTCCCACGAAGAAGGAACAGGGGTGGTAATCTTGAGAATCTTGGGCATAAGAAAACGGCCTCCTTTCGTTGACATAATCTTGGAGACCGTTGTCGTTAAACGGGGTTTTTATGAGCAACGGTTTTCACGTTTTCAGGGGTGTTTTTTGAGCAACGGTTTGTAACACCGTCGCTCTACCTAAAAACGCTCAAACCCGCTTGTGGTTTAGTTTTGGAGGCGACAGGCGGATTCGAACCGCCGAATAACGGTTTTGCAGACCGTCGCCTTAGCCACTTGGCTATGTCGCCTTAATTTCAATTCCTTACTACATATTATATACCACCGGCCCATTCTGCGGCAATACCATCATTAGTTCTAAGTCCTGAATTCTGCCTTCTCGTTTAACTTCGAACTTCGAACTTCGAACGTTGAACGGACCCCAAAGGTCTATAGCCTAAGCTTTAACGTTGAACGTTGAACTTTTATTCCCACTCAATGGTCGCCGGGGGTTTGGAGGTGATATCGTATACCACCCTGTTTACACCCGGCACCTCGCTTACGATCCTAGAGGCGATGGCCTCGATCACCGGATAGGGAATCTGCACCCAGTCCGCGGTCATGCCGTCGCGGCTGTCCACCGCCCGCACGGCGATTGTGTGCGCGTAAGTGCGCGCGTCACCCATCACGCCCACGC
>JBFMBL010000024.1:29593-33994 GCA_040755195.1 Bacillota bacterium | reverse complement strand
GAAAGCTCTTTTTCACAAATTAAGTATGATTGTCAAATCTCATAAAACCGGCGAGCTTTTCCTTAAACCCGGACGAGCCGGAACTAAAAACAGCAGCCTCCGGCATCCAACCTCTAGTATATCCTTTATTTCCTCCATGGTTATTTAAAATATCTTGGCGATCTTGGCGTCTTGGCGGTATAAAAACATTTCACATTCCTTTAAAGCCCTCAAGCCGCAACAACGTCTCCTTCCAGTAGAGGCCCGAACCGAACCCGCCTATTGTTCGGCTTCCAAGGACCCGGTGGCAGGGTATGATTATCGGGGTGCGGTTTTGCCCGAGGGCCTGTCCCACCGCCCGGGCCCCGCCCGGGCAGCCTATGCCTTCAGCCACCTTGCCGTAAGAGGTTACCGAACCGAAAGGCAAACGCCTTGTAAAACCCAAAACCCGCAGCTGGAAAGGAGTGTAACCCGTTAAATCCACCGGTATACCGGAAAAGTCCACCGGTTTACCGGAAAAATAAGCCTTTAGTGTTTCTTGTAAAGCCGTGTGCCAGCCGGACAAACAGATGGATTCTTCCTCCGGGTTTATGCGGTGTACGGGGACTTCGCCCGGAAAAAGAAACCGTTCGAGTCCCTGCTCGTTCCAGACCGCGGTAAAAATCCCTGTACCGGGAATATCAATGGTTTGAGTTGTCATTTACCTTTTTTCTCGGCCTGCCAGCCGTTCTTTCCTTTTCCGGACGCAACTTTGCGGCCATTTCCTTCAGGCGCGCCGCCACCTTGCCGTGAATCGACTTTTTCGGGAATGAGCCGTCGCGCCTGCGCTTGCCGGCCGGTACCCCCGTCAGAATCTCTATCCCCTCATCCACGTCCCGAACCAGGTATATATGGAAGCGCCCTTCGCGGACCGCTTCAACCACGTCCTCGCGGATCATCAAATTCTCCCTGTTCGTCTCGGGTACCAGCACCCCCTGTCTGCCGGTCAGCCCCTTTGCCTTGCATATGTCGAAGTAACCTTCAATCTTCTCGTTTACCCCGCCGATGGCCTGGATTGTTCCTTTCTGGTTAACCGACCCGGTAACCGCAAGGTCCTGCCTGATGGGAACCCCGGAAAGAGCAGACAGGAGCGCGTACAGTTCCGTGCTCGAAGCGCTGTCGCCTTCGATTCCTTCGTAACTTTGTTCCAGCACCAGCCGGGCGGAAAGCGTCAAAGGCGCCTCGTTCGCATACTGTTCGGCCAGGTAACCGTTCAGTATCAGCACTCCTTTGGTATGAATCCTGCCGCCGAGCTTCGCCTCCCGCTCAATGTCGACAACTCCTTCTCTGCCGGCGGCAACGGTGGCCGTTATCCTTTGCGGTCTTCCAAAGCTTATCTCGCCCACGCTCAACACCGCAAGGCCGTTTACCTGTCCTACGACCGTCCCGCCGGTATCGATTGCTATCGCCCCCCGGACGATCATCTCCTGGAGCCGTTCCTGAATCATGTTCGACCGGTAGAAGCGTTCGTCTATTGCCCGACGTACATGCGCCTCGGTCGCATAAGCAGCATTTTCTTTCCTGGCGTAGTGGCAGGCCTCCCGAACCACATCCGCCAGTTCCGAGAAGCGCGTCGCCAGTTTGGTCTGGTCTTCCGCAAGGCGCGAACCGTGCTCAACCAGCTTGACAACAGCCGAAGCGTCAAGGTGCAATAGCTGTTCTTTCTCGCAGAGCATACCGAAAAAGGCCGTATACTTCTTGACGTTTTCGGGCGTGCGGTCCATCCGGGTGCCGAATTCCGCTTTCACTTTAAACAGTTCCTGAAAATCCGGATCGTAATGGTAAAGAAGGTAATAGAGCATCGGGTCCCCAAGAAGTATCACCTTAAGGTTAAGCGAAATCGGTTCCGGCTTGATGGACTTCGTGGAAAAGAAGCCGAAACGTTCGCTGGCGTCTTCGATAACCACCTGGCGCTCACGCAACGCCCGCTTCAGAACATCCCAGGAAAAGGGGTTGCGCAGGATTTCTTCGACCGGGGTTACCAGGTAACCTCCGTTGGCTTTGTGCAACACACCCGCCCGGATCATAGTGAAGTCCGTGATCAGTGCGCCGAATACCGCCTCTTTCTCTATCCGCCCGATAAGGTTGTTATAGGTTGGGTTGTACTCCATCACCACGGGTGCGCCCGTGGTCTCGCTGTTATCGACAATTACGTTCACCGCGTAACGGCGGAAAGGGTCCTCCTTCGTCCAGGGAGGGCTCTTAGCATCGGTTTCCTGGGTTCCCCGGAAGATGTTCAAATTATCAAGTATATCCGTCTGAAGGCCTTCGAGGTATGCCGAAACCTCAGCATCTTCGGCGTACTTTTCCAGGAGTTCCTTTACCAGAAGCCCGAGGACGAAACCGGCAACCTGCCGGTCGAGGTTCCGCATGGCCTCGTGGGCGCTACGCTCTATGCTTTGCACTTCCCTGAAAGTGCTGGCCACACCCTCCTCAAGCTCCTGCCGCCGGACGATGATCTCCTGCTGTTTTTCGGACGGCAAAGCCGCAAAATCCTTCTCCTTAACAGGTTCCCCGTCAATTAACGGGATAATAAAGAGACCGGTGGGAGTGGGCTGAATCACAAACCCCGCGTCGGTTGCCCGCTGGTTCAACTCGGCAAAAAGCCGGTTTCGTTGCGCGGCGAAGGATTCCCCGGTTTCTTCCCGTTTCTTGGCATACTCCTCACTCTCAAATGCCCGCGGGATCTCCCGGCGCGCCGCTGATATAAGTTCCTTTACGTCCCGGGCGAAATCGGCTCCTTTCCCCGGAGGGAGCTTGAGCGCACGGGGGCTGTAAGGCTCTTTAAAATTGAAGACGTAGCACCAATCCGGCGGGGTCGGCTTGACCTTTGCCAGATTCTCCAAAAAGCTCTGCACTGCGGTGTTTTTGCCGGTGCCCGGCAGGCCCGCGACAAAGATGTTGAAACCGCGGCTATCGATATCCAGCCCAAATTCGAGCGCGCAAACGGCCCGCTCCTGGCCTATTATGGTGTCAAGCGGGTCGATCTGGTCCGTGCACATGGAACCGAATTCGTCGTTGGTACAAACCGCCCTGACCTCTTCAGCCGTGGCACGCCTTATCAACAGCATCTACTCCTTTCGTGGAGGACATTGCACATCCTTGATCTTTATTTATCTGCGATTATATTTCATTAACCGCTGAAACAGCAAGAACACTTGCATAAAAGTCCCGGCAGATTAAGATATGCATCGTTAAACAGCTTTTCTAAAAATGGTTTTTCAGCATTCCCTTTTGCGCACTCTAACTAAGAAGGGATTAGGCGAATCCGCCGCGAATTCCCTTAGGGAATGGGGTAAAAACTACAACAGTCGAACCGGAAAGGAGGCTCCGGAGTCATGACAACGGGCAAGAAGCTAACCTCCATGACCACCAGTTCGGGGTGAGCGGCCAAGATCGGGCCCGGGACGCTGGCCCGCATACTTGATAAACTGCCGGTCATCCACGACGAACGCTTGCTCACGGACATTAAAAGCGCCGATGACGCCGGGGTTTATCTTCTTAATAGCGAAACTGCCCTTATTCAAACGGTGGATTTTTTCACCCCCGTGGTGGACGATCCCTACCTATACGGTCAGATCGCCGCCGCAAATGCCTTGAGTGATGTTTACGCAATGGGCGGAAAGCCGCTGACAGCGCTCAACATCATCTGCTACCCTACGGCCTGCGGCGACCTGAAAACCATGGAAAGCATCCTTTTGGGCGGCGCCGCCAAAGTTGAAGAAGCGGGCGCCTTGCTTATAGGCGGCCACAGCGTTGAAGACAACGAGCCCAAGTACGGCCTGTCGGTAACAGGCGTGGTTCATCCCGACCGGCTTGTTACCAACCGCGGCGCTGACGAGGGCGACCTTCTGGTCTTGACCAAAAAACTTGGTACCGGGATCGTCAGTACCGCCATAAAGGCTGATCTTGCCCCGCCGCCGGTTATTGAGGAAGCCTGCCGGGAAATGGCCGCCCTGAACCGTACCGCCTCGGAAGCGATGCAGGAAGTGGGGGTAAACGCCTGTACCGATATAACCGGTTTCGGGCTCCTCGGGCACGCCCTGGAACTGGCCCGCGCCAGCGGAGTGCACCTGACCATTGAAGCGGCCAAACTGCCCCTTTTCTCGCAGGTTGAGGACTATGCGTCATCGGGACTCATCCCGGCCGGAGCATACGCGAACCGCGATTACGTAGCTCCCCACGTCCACTTTGCGCCGGAGGTTCCCGGAGTCTTGCGGGATTTGCTTCACGACCCGCAAACATCCGGCGGGCTGCTTATCGCCGTGCCGCGCAGCCGTATCCAACAACTGGTCACAGCCCTCGAAAAACGTCTGGTTACCTCGTCCGCCGTTGTCGGCGCCGTAACCCCCGGCAAGGCTGGTACGATTACGGTGGTTTACT
>JBFMBL010000024.1:0-29493 GCA_040755195.1 Bacillota bacterium | reverse complement strand
CTTATCGCCGTGCCGCGCAGCCGTATCCAACAACTGGTCACAGCCCTCGAAAAACGTCTGGTTACCTCGTCCGCCGTTGTCGGCGCCGTAACCCCCGGCAAGGCTGGTACGATTACGGTGGTTTACTAAGAATTAAGAGTTCACTGAATACTTAAAAAATCGCCCGGCGCTCAACCCACTTGTAATAGACTCCGCAATAATGCCATCCTTCGGCGTTTCTATTTTCAAACGGGTTGAGTGCCGGGCTGGACCCATATTTTTTTAATTATGTCGTATCTATTAAGGGTCAGAATTCATCCAGCACTCAACTCTGATATATAAGACAACGTTTCTTTCGAAGGTAAAGATACTGCCAAACGACATCTTGCCGAATACCGGCTTGAGTGCTGGACAGTATTCAGTAGTCAGAATAAAAGAAAGTCTCTATTCTGGATTCTGGATTCTGGCTACTGACTTCTGAATTCGGACCTGAAACCCTTGCCTGAATAGTTATTATCTAAAGCTTGAACCGGTCTACCAGTCGCTGTGAGTTCTCCGCCAGTTTTGCCAGCGCTTCGGCGGAGGATGAAACCTCTTGCGTTACAGCGCTTTGCTGCTCAACGGAGGCAGCTACGCTGGTCACCGCGCTGCCGATCTCCTTCGCCGCTTTATCGACATTCCGTATCTGGTCGGTCACCTCGCGCACGCTATCGATAATCGCCCGGAACGAGGCGCCTGCTTTTCCGACCACACTGCTGCCCGCCTCTACCAGACTCAGGCTCTCGCCCATCGCCCCGACGGCTTGATGGGTTTGCGACTGCATCGCCATTATCAGCGTGCGAATATCGTCGGCGGCCTTCCCGGACTGCTCGGCCAGCTTGCGTACCTCTTCCGCAACCACCGCGAACCCTCGGCCGTGCTCCCCGGCACGTGCCGCTTCAATGGCGGCGTTCAGCGCGAGAAGGTTGGTCTGATCAGCGATCTGGGTAATCAGTTCCGTAATCTTGGTGATTTCCCCGGCCCTTTTGCTCAGTTCCTCCACCACCGCTCCCACGTTCTGCGCCGCCGACTTGATTTCCTGCATCTGACGGTCGACTTCCACCAGATCTCTGCTGCCCTCGCCTGCTTTTGCCGCCGCAGCCTCGGCCATACCCGCAACCATATGAATGTCCTGGTTGATGTTTTCAACTGTCGAAGCGATTTCGTTAACCGTTCCCGCAGTCTCCGACGCCCCGACCGCCGCCTGTTCCATGCTGGCGGTAAGCTCTTCCGCGGAAGAGGCCAGAACATGGGCATTGTTTTTAATGCTGTATATCACGTCTTTCATCACGTCGGCCAAATCGTTAAGTGCAACCGCCACCAGCATGAACTCGTCCCGCCGCGGGACAATCGCTTCCTTGGACTTCAGATTGCCTAATCCCAGTTCGTAAAGCTTTGTCTTCAAAATTGTGACGGGGCGCATCATTTTATAGGCCGGCGCAAACGTAAGAATACCGCATATCGCCATGGCAACGACAAAAACGAGGAGGAAGAGCTCGTCGGACTCCACTACACGCGACAGAACCGCTGCAGCCGTTAAGATTATCAAAGAAGGGAGAGCGACAAAAAAAGCGAACCGGGCGTAGTTCGTCTGATACCACTTCAACTTGACTATATTACTGTAAGCCTCACATTTGAGGCAATCCGCGAGTTTTTCGGCCATGTTTCTGGCTTCTTTTCCGGTGCAAAGCGTTCCGTTGATCCGCCAGCAGCGGCGCCCCAGGTTTTGAATATAGGCGGGGCATTGTTTCATACGGTCCACGGGACAGTTCTTTAGATCCCAACAATTAGGTTTGCCCATTTTGGTGATAACCCTCCTCGAAAAAACTAAGCAGGTCCTGTCATATATTCGGCATAAAGTTACCCCGTATTAACACGGTTTCACAAATTTTTTTGCCAATTACGACCCGGCGGGTTTGACGGCCGGGGCTTCCCAATTGCCGTCCAGATACGGTTTTTTCGAGGAGTTTTGCGCTTAAATTCGGTCTAACAGTTTTTAAGACTATAAAAAAACTGTAAACGAATAAAAATTTTTGTAATAATGTTGACTTTAACTGCCATGCCTGGTAACATTTATTTGTATTTATTTTGATGTATTCTGACAAATCATTTACAAAGGGAGGGAAAGCGGAGTGAAATCAACGGGCATTGTGCGCAAGGTGGACGAGCTCGGTCGGGTTGTTATTCCTATCGAGTTACGGCGTACGTTGGGTATCGAAGAGAAAGATGCGCTGGAGATTTATGTTGATCACGAGAAAATCATCTTGAAAAAGTACGAGCCTGCCTGCGTATTCTGCGGCAACGCCTCCGAAGTGCAGCATTACCGTGGTAAACTGGTATGCCGTGAGTGTGCTGTAGCGATGTCTGACCGGGCAAAAGCGATGTAATCAAGTAATAACTCAACCCTTCAGGTTTTCCAAAATGGAATAAACCTTACGGGAGGAGACGCCAAAACGGCGAGCAGTTTCCTTTATAGCTGCTCGCTTTTGCATTCCTTCCGCCATTAACTGCTGTGCCAGTGAAAAAACAAGGCCGTCTGCGGGAACCACGTCTTCTGTTTCCGGTTTTCCTCCGGCCAAGACAATGGTTATTTCCCCTTTTGGCGGCCTTGCACTGAAGTGCTCCAGAGCAGTGGAAACCGTACCCCGGAAGACCTGCTCGTGGACCTTGGTAAGCTCACGGGCCACCGCCACCGGCCTGTCCCCCAAGAACTCCATAATGTCCTTAAGGGCGGCAAGGAGCCGGTGCGGCGCTTCGAAGAGGACAATGGTGCGCTCTTCTTTCAGGAGATTCTCTAAGGCCCGCCGCCGGTGTTTCGCGGGGAGAAAGCCTTCAAAAACAAATCGGCTGGTGTCTAACCCGGAGGCGACTATCGCCGTAAGAACCGCGGTTGGTCCGGGAAGAACCTCCACCCGCAAACCATGCGCCAGCGCCTCCCGGATCAGCGTCGCGCCCGGGTCGGAAACACCGGGCATCCCGGCGTCGGAGACCAAAGCAACGGTATCGCCGCGGCAAAGCCGCCCCAGCAGTTCTTCACCCCGGGCCTGCTGATTGTAACTGTGGTAGCTTAGAAGGGGCGTACTGATATTGTAATGTGCCAGGAGCTTCCGGGTGTGCCGGGTGTCTTCTGCGGCGATCACGGTGGCCTCGCGCAGTACCCGCAAGCCCCGGATGGTGATATCCTCCAGGTTCCCGATGGGCGTCGGACAGACATAAAGCGTCCCCGGAGAAACCGTCCGGTCATCTTGACACGACATCCCGGTGTCACCGTTGGAATTATGAGTATCTTTCGCCAGGGGCATGGCTTTCCTGCCGGTCTGTTCCCTGTCTTTTAACGTCGGACGTCGGACACCGGACGTTGAATTTATTATTCCTCTCCCCCCTCCTCCTCCTCAAGCACGGCCTCTTCCTCCCGGTAGTTCGGGCTTTCAAACCTCAAGCAGCACATCAACCTGCCGCAAATACCGGAGATTTTGGTCGGGTTCAAAACAAGGTTTTGTCCCTTGGCCATGCGGATCGAAACCGGCGCAAAGTCGAACAGCCATGTTGTGCAGCATAATTCCCTGCCGCAGGAGCCTATCCCCCCGAGCGCCTTGGCCTCGTCCCGCACACCGATTTGACGCAATTCGATCCTCGTCTTGAATACCGCCGCCAGGTCACGGACCAATTGCCGGAAATCAACCCGTCCTTCCGCGGTAAAATAAAAAATAACCTTGCTCCCGTCCAGTGTGTAGTCAACCCCGATGAGCTTCATGGGCAGGCCGTGCGCTGCGATTTTATCCTTACATGTTTTAAAAGCCTGCCGTTCCTTTTCCCGGTTCGCCAAAATCTGCTTTATATCCTCAGGCGCGGCCAACCGCAAAACGGGCTTTAAAGCAGCCGCGTCAATATTGACATTGGTCGGCCCGGCAACCACGCAGCCAAACTCGATTCCGCGTACGGTTTCCACGATCACCTCGTCGCCCGGTTTTAATTCGAGCGAGCCGGGATTAAAGTAATAAACCTTTCCGGCCTTTTTAAAGCGTACGCCTACAGCCTCCAAACGTTCCCCTCCTCCGGAACAACCTGTATACCCTTTATCGAAACGGCACCTATTAAAGCGCCAATACCTTGTTTCGCGTCGGCCCATGCGCCGATTCTAATTATACTTCGTAATACGCCGCCGTTCAAAACAATACGGGCAACCGTTGATTATTCTTGTTACCGCCTTCACCGCGGCAGGCACAAAACACGCTTCCGCGTTTACCGTATCCTGTTTAAAACAGAAGAAAGACGCACCACGAGCCCTTCGAGCACCAGGCGCGGGTTAACGTTGGCCCGCAGCATCTTCTTGCCGTCCTCAACAGCCTCCGCAGCCGCAAGCAGGTTCTTCAGGGGCAGCCCGGCCTTTTCAACCTCCGCCAGGTGGTCTGCGTTGATTACCAGCCCGGGGTCTTTGGTAAACCTGTATAATAGCAGGTCGCGGTACCAGAGGCTGAAAAATTCCAGGCCTTTTACCGCCACCGTTTTTTCCACCTTATTATTCTTCACGATTTCCTGAACTTTAGCGAGGGCCGGTTTCATAGCCATTTCCAAGGCTTTTTCTTTCAGCGCCGCCACTTTGGGATCCATCAACTCAATAGCCCGGCTCATGCTCCCGCCGGCAAGAACAGCAAGCACCCTTGCTTCTTTTTCCGGAGCGCCGTGTCTTTGGACCAGCTCGCCGGCGATAATCTCGGGCTTGAGCCGGTGAAACCTTACTTCACAGCAACGAGATACGACAGTCGGCAGAAGGGCTTCCGGCCGGGCGGAAACAAGGATAAAAACCGTCTCTCCTGGAGGTTCCTCCAGTGTCTTCAAGAAGGCATTCTGTGCCTCGGCGGTACAAAGCTCCGCCTGGTCGATGATCACCACATGCCTCCGGCGGTAAGGTTTCCGGCCCACAGCAAAGACGGCCGCGCGTATCTGGTCGATTCCGATTGAGGCCCCGTCAGGATTTACCTCGTGTAAGTCCGGGTGGCCGGCGCCATTTACCATCCGGCACTGCGGGCACCTGCCGCAGGCTTCTCCGGTGCCGGCCTCCTCGTCACAGAAAAGGGCGGCGGCAAACGCTTTCGCCGTGGTCCCTTTCCCAACACCGGGAGGACCGGTAAAAAGATAGGCGTGCGCCACCTTACCCAGGCGCGCCGCGGTTTTCAGCCGTATTATCGCCGCGTCTTGCCCCCGGACAACGTCGTACATTTTGCCAGCGCCTCCCGCACCACATGGTATATCTCGTTTTCCACTTGCTCCACCGTCCCCGTTCCGTCAACAACCGCAAAACGGTCTCTACTTTCAGCAGCCAGGCGAAGATAGCGCTCCCTTACCCGTTCGAAGAAAGACAGCTCAAGCCTTTCCATGCGGTCGGCGGTTTTGGTCCGCGACAGCCTGGCCAGCGCCTCCCCGGCAGGCAGGTCTATGATTATGGTAAGGTCGGGATAAAGCCCGCCGGTTACCAGACTGCTGAGCGCCCGGAGCAGCTCTTCCGGCAAGCCCCGTCCCGCGCCCTGATAGGCGATTGTTGAATCCGCATAACGGTCGGCCAGGACGATTTTCCCCGCCTCAAGCGCGGGCTGTATCACCTGCGTCACCAGTTCGGCCCGGGCAGCTGCGTAAAGGCAGGCTTCAGCCCTCGCGTCGATGGTCCTTGCGGGATCCTTTAATACATCCCTTATCGCCTCGCCGGTTGCCGTCCCCCCCGGCTCGCGCACCGTTACCACTTCAAAGCGCAGTTCCCGGAGCCTTTCCGCCAGCCGCTGGGCCTGCGTGGTTTTTCCCACACCGTCTATGCCTTCGAGAGATATGAAAAATCCGCTCACTTATCGCACCACCCTGAGGGTTTTCAACTGCGGATCGGCGGTCCCGTGAACCGTAACACCCGCGTCGCGCAACGTTTTAAGATATAACAACGCTTCGGGGGTGACTTCCTCTCCCGGAATCAACAACGGAATCCCCGGCGGCGCCGGCGATACCATTTCCGCGCTGACAAGCCCCACCGCGCTTTCCAGGGGAACCTGCTTCGCTGGGGCCAGCCAGGCTTCCCGCGGGTTTATCCGCAAGGGCGGCGCCTGGGGAAAAGGCCCCGGAATCCGTGTTTTTGGACCTTTTAACGCGGCTTCCACCGCTTTCACCAGCATCTTCAGATCCCGCATCCGGTGCGCGGGGCTGAAGAGCAGCACAACGCCGGTAAAATCGGCCATCTCTACGACCACCCCGCAGCGGCGCATCAGCTTTGCCGCGGTAATGCCGCTCACGCCGGCTTCTCTGAAGCTTACAACCAGCCGTGTCGGGTCAACGAGGTAGCCGTCCGGCAGCCCTGAAAGGACGCTTACCCCCGGCAGCCTGGAAATCGCCCGGCGTGCGTGGTCTGTCAGTTCGATAAGCCGCTCGCAGGTGTGAAAGCCCGACACCTCCAGTTGCCGCCTTGCCCCGTCGAGTGAAGCAAGCAACAGGTAAGAAGGGCTGCTGGTGGTAAGAAGCCGAAGGGCATCCCACAACCTGCGCGGGTCGAGCCTGTCCCCCTGGATATGCAGCCAGGCCGCCTGGGTAAGCGCTCCGGCTCTTTTATGCACGCTTTCCACCGCCGCGTCCGCCCCGCAGGCCGTCGCTCCCGGCGGCATCCCCGGGTGGCGGCCGAAAAGAACCCCGTGGGCCGCGTCGACAAGCAGCGGCAGCCCCCGCGCATGCGCCAGCTCGGCAAGCGCCTTCAGGTCAGCCGCTACCCCGTAATAATCCGGGTAAACGACAAACAGAACCCGCGCCTGCGGGTGCCGGCCCAAGGATTCGCGGTAAACGGGTTCCTGGGGCGGCAGGGGGACATTGAAGCCGTCCGGATTCCGCCCCGGTAAAAACACCGGTTGCGCGCCGCTGAGGATTAAAGACGCAATCACCGACCGGTGCACGGCGCGTGGAAGAACCACCTCGTCACCCGGGTGCGTGGTCGCCAGGAACATCGCCTGTACGCCCGCCGTACTCCCGTTAACGAGGAAAAAGGTTTGCTCCGCGCCGGCCAGAGCCGCCGCCCGCTCCTGCGCCCGCCGGATTGCCCCGGCGGGAGCGTTCAGGTCATCAAGACCGGGAACTTCCGTAAGGTCGGCCTTAAAAACCGAACGGCCCCACCAGTGGCTTAGCACCGGTGGAGCCGCCTTTCCCTGCAAGTGTCCCGGTGTGTGAAAGGGAATAAACCCTTTGCCCACGTAACGCTTGAGACTCTCTACCACCGGGTAGCGTCTTTGTGGCATATTAATACCTCGAACATAGTGCTGCTTTCGGTCGGCGCGGTGATAAGCAACGCATTGCTGCGTCAGCCCGGGGGAGCCGAATCCTCACCCAGCACTCAGTTCTACCTGTAAAAGTTCAGGAGTCTATTTGAAGGCTGAGTGCTGGGCTCCGGTTCGTCTCCTCCGGTCTTCCTTGCACTGCATCACTTCTCACCGCGATCCGCCTTTGTTACATTACTGCTTCTAAGTAACCAGCTTAAGGGTCCTAACCCGTAACCCGCGACTCGCAACTCGTAACCCGTGACTATGCGTCTTTACCATCCTTCCGGGCCACGAGAATCGCGCAATCCGGGCAGACCCTCTGACATATCCCGCAAATGTTGCAGTCCTCGGTTGTTTCCACCGCCGGTGTGCCGTAAGCGCCGAGAACCTTCGACCATTTAAGGGCATGCTTCGGGCACTTCTCTATACATAACCCGCAACCTTTACACAGGTTCGGGAAAAGACAGAAGGATCCTTTTTCTGCTTGGTAAACCAAGGGCTGTGCTTCCACTTTGCCACCCTCCTCCAAAATAAGCGTTCTTTCGCAGGGCGCGGCGATAAGCTGCGCCTATCTTTGTCAGCATGGCAGGACCGGGTCCTCACCCAGCACTCAGCCTTTAAGTAGTAATCATCTGCACTTTTACAGGTAGAACTGAGTGCTGGGCTCCGGCCCGTCCCCGCCATGCTTTCGCGATTTGCTTGCTTCTCCCCGCGCTCCGTATTACGCTACGTTTGCGAGCTGCCATCTGTCCATTTTCATTCTTCAGATGGAGCGGCTTCCGCCCGCATGGCAAACTCCCTTAAAGCGCCTTGCCTACGAGATCCATGCCGCGCTCGATCGCCCGGTAGTTCAGTTCCCGTAGCTTCGGTTCTTTTTCAAATTTATAGCCGAGGCGCTTTTCAATAGCCTTTTTAGCGTCGTCGGCGGTGACCACCTTGGTCGCTTCCACCACGGCGCCCATTATCAGAACGTTGAATACCCGCGGGTGCAGTTCCTTCCGGGCGACCTCAAGCCCGGGGATCGCCAGAACGCGTTTGGCGTTTTGCGGGAGGTCTTTCTCCTCAACCTCCGCGTAGGTATCATAAACGAAGACCGTCTCCGGTCCGACGTACTGTTTGGTCCGGTGCACCGCCCGGCCGCTCAGGGCCACTACGATGTCGGCTTTCTCAAACTTCGGCGCCGCTATGGGTTCGTCGCCGACCTGCAGAAAAGCAAGCGAAACCCCGCCCCGCTGTTCCACGCCGAAGGCCGGGATGTACAAAACCTGACGCCCTTCCTCATAGGCGGCTTCGGCCAAAATCTCCGCTATCGCCTGCACACCCTGACCGCCTTCTCCTGCCGCCACGATCCGAACAGGCCTACCCATTCTTCGCACCTCCCCCGGCGCGAAGGGCTTCAGGAACCTTTAGTTCCCCTACGGGGAAATAGGTCGGAAGCGTCTTCTCCACCCAGTACCAGGTCTCTTTGGCGTTGGTCCGCCAGTTTGTCGGACAGGCGGAGACCACCTCGATAAACGAAAAGCCCCGGCCGTCCAACTGGTTCTGGAGCGCTTTTTTCATGAATTCCTTAAGCTGCCGCGGGCGGGCGATCGTTCCGCGCGCGACATACGCGCGCTCATCGGTAATCGCCGCCACCATCTCCGGTCCCTTGGTCGGGTACCCCGCCACTTCCGGATCCCGGCCGTAAGGCGTGGTCTCCGTCTTCTGCCCCGGCATGGTCGTGGGCGCCATCTGACCGCCGGTCATCCCGTACTGGGTGTTGTTGATCAGAATCGCGGTGATTTTCTCGTTCCTAGCCGCCGCGTTTACCATGTGCTGCGACCCGATGGCGTAACCGCCGCCGTCACCCATATAAGCGATACAAACGAGCTCCGTTCGGGCCCGCTTCATCCCCGTCATTACCGGAATGGTACGGCCGTGGTGCGTCTGAACGGTATCCACGTTAAAGAAATCCCAGGCCAGGAGCGAGCAACCGATATCACATCCGAAAACCGCCTTGTCCTGGATTCCCAGTTCATCTATCGCCTCGCCGAGGGCTTTCAACGCCAGACCGTGGCCGCACCCCGGACAAAATTTGTGCGGTTTGGTGTCCCTCCGCCAGCTTTTCGGCATCGCCGGTGAAACCTGCATTACCTACACCCCCCTAAGCCACGATTTCCCGGGCCCGGGCGTATATCTCTTCTGAAGTAACCCCGAGTCCGGGTTTATATAACGGCACAATCTCGGTTTTGGTACCGTAGATCGCCTCTTTCACAAGACGGGCCAGTTGCCCGTAAGCCGATTCCGCAATCAGAAGCTTTTGCGCGCTGCCGGCAACCGCCCTCAGCTCCGCCAACGGCAAGGGCCGCAGCGTCACCGGCCGGAAATACCCCACCTTCAAGCCTTCCTTCCGGAGTTTCTCCACCGCGTCCTTCGCCGCCCGGGCAACAACCCCGTGGGCGACCACCACGACGGTGGCGTCCTCCGTCCCGAAAGACTGGTATTCCGCAACCTCCGCCGCCATCTTCTCGTATTCGGCGGCGAGCCCCAGGATCACTTCGTAGAGCTCTTCCTCCGTGTTGTAAGTGTTCCGGTACTGCCCGGGAGGACGGTCAATTCCCGGCGTCCCCGGACGTCCGGTGTAAGCTTCGGTCGGCACCATCTTGATGCCCCGCGCTGCGGGATCGTAGATGGTCAAGGGCTCCCTGAGCTTTGCCTGGTACCCGTCGGCAAGAACGAAGGTCGGGAAGCGGTAGCGCCAGGCTGTGTTAAAGGCTTTGATGGTGTAATCGAACAGCTCCTGGTTTGTGGACGGAGAATAAACGATGCGGAATCCCTCTCCGTTTCCGCCGAGCGTGGTCAGGGTGACTTCCTGCTGCGAGTAAATCACGGTGGCGGTGGAAGGCCCGCCCCGCTGCATGACGACAATTACGATCGGCAGCCGCATCATCTCGGCCATGGAGACCGGCTCCTGCATCAGGACGTTTCCAGGGCCGGCCGTTGCCGTAAAAGCCCGCCTCCCGCCTAAAACGCCGCCGACGGTGGTGAACCCGGCGGAAAGCTCGTCCTCCGTTTGCAGGAAAAGCCTCCCGTGTTTTGGCGCCAGCCTCGTCCAGTAATGCATGATCTCGTTCTGCGGCGTTATCGGGTAGCCGTACATGATCTCCGCTCCGGCGGCCAGCGCTGCCCAGGCCACCGTTTCGTTACCGGTCATGAACATTCTCTTTTCTTCCGTGATCGGTCCCTCTCCCAAAACATCCACCCCCATCAATCAAGAATACTTCACCAGAAACCGCGGGGCATAAACCGCCTCAAGGGCCGCACCGGATTTCCTTCGCAATCCCGGGGACCTATTAAAGCGGCCACCCTATCCACCGCCGCCGTAGCCACCACCGGAATGTTTAGAACCCGGGCCGCCGCCGTAACCAGTTTCGCCCCTTCCTGCACCACTGTGGAATCCGTTTCTTCACCGAGATGCGTGTTGTTGACCAGACCGTCCACCCGTCCGAGGTTATGAACATGGTCAACAATGTCCTGCACCGTGGCGGTCATCGGCCGGCTCGCGTTGATAACCGCAAAAACCCTAAGGTCCGCGTTTTCCGGGTAGCCTTCAATGATTTCCAGTACGCGGGCCCCGCCGACACCGTATCCGACGTCAAGGATCACGTCACCCTGTCTGGCCAGCGCCCACCGCGCCGCCGGTTTCAGCACCGTCCCGGCCTCGCCGAGACCCTCGGCGTCTTCGCGGTCCCAGGCGATTACCGTGATCCCCTTCGCCTCGATCTCCTTTTTTAAAGGACGCAAGGTCCAAAAGGGTTCAACCACGTCGAGGTCGACCAGCGTAACCCCGGAAGCCACTCTGAACCTCCGGTTTTTAGAAGTGGGAGATAAGAGGTTGGATGTGTGAAATCTACGGGGGGAATTCGCTAAGCGAATTCCTTCAAGATTTCCCACCTCTAACTTCCCACCTCTAACCTCCAAAGCCTGCCGGTATTCAAGTGCCTTCCGGACCCGTGATAGTACTTCCTCTCGCCTTAATCGCGCGAGTTCCAGAGCTCTGTTGATCGCACATTCACTCTTGCCGCTGGCGTACTCGCCGATATATGCCTCAACGATACGGCTCACTTTTTTGCTATGTTCTCCCGGTATACTCAAAGACCGTAAAAAACAGCCGGCAGTCTTCAAGCACCTTAGATAATCCTTATATCTCGCAGGTTTTCTCTATGGTAATGCAAAACATAGTGAACGTCAACCGCTATACCACAAAAATGGCAAGCAGGCTGAGCAAAAGCAACCCGGGCAGTGGGAAGGCCCCTACGGTAAGCATCGTCACCGGGTTTACGGCGATGTGGAAGTGAAAAACCGACCCCGCCGCATTAACAACGGCAAGCACAAGACCGCCCACGACAAATGCCACACCAAGACGCGCCAAAAGCCTTAACGGCGCAACGAGAGCGCTGCCTACCAGATAAAGCCCCAGAAGGCCTACCGCACCCAAGACTACCAGCTTCCAGTCCATCGCTTGTACCCCCCTGTTTCAGTAGTCAGACATCAGCCCAGCACTCAATGATTCCTTAGTTGACTGTGGTTAAGTACACTACGTAACACTATAGCCTTCAAAAATTGAGTTGAGTGCTGGGCGGACTCGTAGAAATCATCTGCGATGATTTCCCTTTTTTGTTTGGGTCGTTTGCCGTAAGTCGTTACTCTTCAGCAACCTTATTCCCAGGGGAGGTAAAATATACCTGGAATACCGGCGCAAAACTTCGCCTTCCGCTTTCCCAACCCTTGCTTCTCCGAAAGCCTACTTGACTTCCCGGCGGCCTTCGATCGCCCGCGCAATAGTCTGCTCGTCGGCAAATTCGATTTCCGCGCCGACAGGCAGGCCGTAGGCCAGCCTGCTGATTTTGATCTCAAGAGGCTGCAGCAATCGCTGCAAATAGATGGCGGTAGCCTCTCCCTCGGTGTCGGGACCCGTCGCGAGCAGCAGTTCCGTCACCGTGTTTTCTTTTAACCGCGTCAGAAGTTCCTTTATCCGGAGCTTCTCGGGGCCTATGCCGTCAAGCGGAGACAGTGCGCCGTGCAACACGTGATAGCGACCCTTAAAGCTCCCCGACCGCTCAATGGCCTCGACGTCTCGCGGCTCCTCCACCACACAGATCAGCGAGTGGTCGCGCGCGGGGTTGGCGCAGATCAAACAGGGGTCGTTGTCTGTAAAGTTCCCGCAAACCGAGCAATAAATAACCGTTTGCCGTGCCTCTTTAATCGCGTTGGCAAGGCGTTCGGCCTGCTCCACCGGCACACTGAGGAGATAAAGCGCCAAACGCTGGGCGGTTCTGGGCCCGATTCCCGGAAGGCGCTTTAACTCTTCGATCAACTTGGCGATGGGGAGGGCGTAAGGCATCGATCTTTACAGGAGTCCGGGGGGGATTCCCAGCCCGCCGGTCAGCCGTCCCATCTCTTTAGCCACCATATCGCGGGACTGCCGCAGGGATTCATTAACCGCCGCCAGAACCATATCCTGCAACATCTCCACGTCTTCCGGGTCCACCGCCTCAGGTTTGATCTCGAGCGTCACCAGTTCCTGACGGCCGTTTGCGACCGCCCGCACCATGCCTCCGCCGGCGGTGGCCTCCACCGTTCGCCCCGCGAGATCCTCCTGAAGTTTGGCCATGTCCGTCTGTAGTTTCTGCACCTGTTTCATCATCTTGTTGATGTCCACAATCCATCACCTCTTAACCCGTAAAAAATCCTGCGTCCTTTCACTTACTCACTTCGCTTCTTCCAACCGCCACTTTCCCCCGAGAATGCGTGACAGAACCCTTTCTACCACCTCGCGGTGCTCCGGCTGTGCCAGAACCTCGCGCCCGGAGGGGTTTTCCAGCGCGATTTTCAGGCTGTTCCCGGCGACGGCTGCGGGCTGAGCCCGGCTGAGGTAGCCGAAAGTCACCGGCCGCGCCTCTTTCACCGCCTGCAGGATGGCCGGCCACATCCCTTTTACCCTCTCCAGGGCAGGGTCCGCGGCAATACCGGTCGTTTCCGGCGCCGCGGCAAGCGCGCGGATTACCGCCAGTTCCAGGGGCAGTGTTTTAATTGCCGCCATCCTGATTTCACCGAGCGCCCGGCTCAACTCCTCCAGGCAATCGACCAGCCGTGCCGGGGCCGGTCTTCCCTGCCCGAGTTCCCCCAGCAGCTCCTCCCGGATAAGCGCAAGCAAATCCCGGGTAAAAAGCGCGATGTCTTTGCCCGCCGCATCCACCTCCTGTATCAGCCGCAAAGCCCCGGCGGTATCTCCCCCGCGCAGGAACTCGATCATCCGGGTGAGAGCCCCCAAGCGTACTTTCCCCAGAAGGTCGGCAACCGTATCCTCGGTCACCTCACCCAGGCCGAGCGAAAGCACCTGATCCAGGATGCCCAGCGCGTCCCGCAGGCTCCCCTCCGCCGCGCGGGCGATCAGGTCAAGCGCCGCAGGAGTAGCCTTATCCGGCATCGCCGAAAGAACGTCCTCCAGGCGGGCCCTGATGGCCGAAGGCTGTACCCGGCGAAAATCAAAACGCTGGCACCGCGAAAGAATTGTGACCGGCATTTTATGTGGTTCAGTGGTGGCAAGAACGAAAAATACCCTCGGGGGCGGTTCTTCGAGGGTTTTAAGGAGAGCGTTGGCCGCCTCCGTGGTAAGCATATGCGCCTCGTCGATGATGTACAGCTTGTACCGTGCCGCAACCGGAGCGAGCTTCACCCTTTCCCGGAGTTCACGCATCTCATCGATACCCCGGCGCGACGCCGCATCGATCTCGAGCACATCCAGCGAATTGCCGATGGTTATCGCCGCGCACGACGCGCAGGCATTGCACGGCTCCGGCGCCGGACCTCCGGCACAGTTTAAGGCTTTCGCCAGGATCCGAGCGGTGCTCGTTTTTCCCGTACCTCTCGGCCCGGCAAAAAGGTAAGCGTGCGCCACCTTCCCCCGTGCCAGGGCGTTCTTAAGTGTGCGGGTCACATGCTCCTGACCCACCACCGCGGCAAACGTTTGCGGCCGCCACTGCCGGTAAAGGGCTACCGATACGGACTCTTCCGGATTCACTCTCCCGCCCCCAAAACCAGTTTAAGAAAGAATTCAGAATCCAGTATTCAGTAGTCAGAATAAAAGAAATCCTCCGGAACGTCTTAATCCGTCTCTATTCTGGATTCTGTCCAGCACTCAATCGGGTATTCGGCAAGATGTCGGTTAATCGTATCTTTACCTTCAGAAAAGAAACGTTATCTTATATATCAGAGTTGAGTGCTGGATGACTTCTGAATTCGGACCTGAAACCCGTGCCTGAATAGTTACTAAAGAAACTTCGGTGCGTCGCCGCTTAATCCTTGCAAAACCTTGTTAAAAACAAAAAGCGCAAAGAAAAATGCGCCGAGATAACTGAGACTTCATAACGGATACAAATCTTTCTACAATAATTTGGCCGTGCACCTGCCTTTGAAAAACAGCTTCCGGTCGTCACCCGCCGCAGGTGGCTCGGGCCAGGCACCCTCACGGCACCCGGAGGATTTCCTTTAGTGCTGCTTCCGTCAGGACCTGACACGGTTCAGGAAGCTCCGTCGCGCGAGACCCAACCGTCTTCACTCCTTACGGGGGCCGTTTCCACAAGCCGTATCCGGGGGCAGGATTTCGACCCCGCTATAGCGGTTTGCGGGTGCAGGGCACCGCTACCTCCCCGTTTAGCACGGCCAAAACTGGTTATCGGTCGTCGGTTGTCGGTGGTCAAGATTTCATAAGGAATTCGCGGCGCGAATTCCTTCAACCCTTCTCACCTCTAACCTCCAACCTCTCACATCTCAAATGGCGGAGAGAGTGGGATTCGAACCCACGAGACAGGGTTGTGCCCGTCTACTCGCTCTCCAGGCGAGCGCCTTCGCCCACTCGGCCATCTCTCCGTAGTGCCCGAAATCCGTTTCCGCCGCTCTGCGGCAGACGATATTCTTAAGCCTTCCGGTACCGTAATAAGACCGGGCCGACACCCACTGTCTTAAAACCACCTTGGCGCTCGGACTATTCTATTATACGCATACCACCCGCAAACTTCAAGCGGTCCAAAACAAGTCCCGGGTCACGAGTTGAAAACTGACCCCCAAAAAAATAATTAACCGCCAAGGCGCCAAGGACGCCAAATAAAAAGGGACTAGTAAAAAACGTAGTATCCTATAATTGTTTTCTTGGCGTCTTGGCGGTTATAAAATGTTGACAAGTATTTCTTGAGAGGAAGCGGGAGTTTGAATTACGCGCATCTTCAGGCTTTTCGGTCCTGGTTTGACAGCCACGTAAAAAGTTTCCGCAGCGACAACCCCATAGTACTGGCGGCCTTCCGCCTTAAAGAAGAACATACCCGCAGGGTCTGCGCTAACATCATCCGGATCGGGCGCTCCTTGAACCTGGATAGCGGAGATCTGCTCCTGGCCGAAACGACCGCCCTTTTCCACGACGTCGGGCGGTTCAGGCAGTTTGCGGTCTACCACACATTCAGCGACCGGCGGTCGGAAAACCACGCGCTGCTGAGCCTGCGGGAGGTAAAAGAAGCAGGTGTACTATCCATACTCCCGGAAGAAGAACGGTTTGTCGTTGCGAAAGCCATCGAGTGCCACAACCTGCGCGACCTTCCCCCCGGCCTGCCCGACCGCTGTATGCTGCATGCACAATTGATAAGGGATGCGGACAAACTCGACATCATGATGCTGTTTACTAACGAATGCACCCGCAAGGACTGCAAACCCGATCCGCTTCTGGTCCCGGAAAGTCCCGATGCCCACGGATACTCCCCGGCATTGCTGGAAAACCTGCTCCAACAACGGCGGTCCAGTTACGGCGAAATAAGAAGTTTCGGCGACCGGAAGCTGTTGTACCTCTCCTGGATTTACGACATCAACTTTCCCCATACCCTTGCGGAGATCGCCGAGAACGGCTACATCGAAAAAATAATCGGCAGCCTGCCTGATAACGAAGAAATCAGGGCGGTACGCGACCATTTGACGGCTTATATTGCCGCCAGGCTCACTCCAACTCCCTGAAAATAGATCAAACCGCCAAGACGCCAAAAACGCCATGATTCAAGACAATAAATATTCGGATATAACTGGCAAATGCTATTTGCGGCGACTCCCTAAGAGGAAGTTGCAAAACTGCGCTCCCAGACTTATTTACGAGCCTGCTCGATAATCTTAATTCGCTCGAGCACGGGCGGGTGGCTGTAACTGAACCACCGGATGAAAGCGGGCGGCGAGACGTCGGACAGATTCTTTGCGGACAGTTCCACCTCAAGGCGCACCGCCGCCGGCGCGTCCCCCGTCAGTTCCACCGCAAGCCGATCGGCCTCCGCCTCCATGCCCCGGGAAAGGTAGTTCTGGAGCGGGCTGCTCACGAAAAAAACAAGCAGCGCGAACAATAGGGCCACCGCCCAGGTGTGAGGCGGGTAGCGCCCCGCCGCAGGCAGCGTCAAGCCGAGCAAGACATAAAGGAAGGCCCAGAGAACGGAACTGCCGAGCATACCCCAGACAAGCCCCCGGACGATGTGCCCTTTGCGCCAGTGCGCCATTTCGTGGGCTACCACAGCCTCCACCTGGTCCAGGGGATATTTTTCAAGAAGGGTGTCGTAAAGCACGATGCGTTTGGTCCGGCCCAAGCCCGTAAAATAGGCGTTGGCCCTCGTGGTGCGGCGGCTGGCGTCCATGACCAGCACCTGGTCCACCGAAAGACCGGCGTTTGCGGACAGCGTATTAACCATGTTCACCACCGCGGGGTCCTTTGCCGGCGTAAAACGGTTAAAAAGGGGTGATACCACCACCGGCCAGAGAAAGGACTGGATTATAAACCAGGCCGAGATGAAGCAGGCTCCCGCCATCCACCACATGGTTGGCCAGCGGCTCATAATCCAGAAAAACACGAAAACCCCGGCGGCAGACAGCAAAAGGTCTATCCCGGCGGCCTTAAAGTAGTCGGCCCACCAGGCCCCGAAGGTTTGCGTCGAAAAACCCCAGTGGTGCTGCCAGTAGTAGCCCCCGTATATCCTGAAGGGCAGGTTCAAAAGCCGCAGCGCCAGCCACAGAGAAAGGAAGAACAGTAAAACGCCGCCCCAGTAGCTGCCCCCCGCAAGCCTTTGCGCCCAGGCCGAAAGAACCGCCGCACGGCCGCCGAACACCAGCCAGAGCAAGAAAGACGTCTGCACCGCAAACCCGCCGATAAACAGGAGTTGCAGCACCCTTTGGTACTGCCGGCCCCGCTCGATTTGCCCGGCGCTGAAATACTGCCCGGTTCCGGGGGCCGCCCGCCCCGGAAACAGGGTAAACCAGAGGTACAGCAAGCTAAAAACGCCCGCCAGAATGACTAAAGCCAGCCAGATGCCGTTAAATCGCGGCTGCAGGTGAATCCCTCCAAAACTTAATCTGGTATGGACAGAAACCTATAATTAACCGGTTGAACCCGAAAAACCTTGCTTCTGATACTACGTAAGCGTCACCTCATATAGCATAAATTATTTTTGGTGCTTGTGCATGAAAATCTAAAAGTCAAGGACTCCTCGATGTCCGGCCAAATAGAAAGGGCTCCTGCGCAAAGGCACAGAAAACCCCTCAACATAACCCGGACAAGCCGGAACCACCCAGCACTCAACGACACGTTAAAACTACTTTGTAACATCGTACATAATACAAACTTAGAACGCCACGTCTTAAGATCAGCAAGTTGAGTGCTGGGTTACCACAGAGACACAGAGAACACGGAGGAAACTGTGGTGAATCTATGATCAATTTTTTTTCTTGCCATTTTGCGTAGAAACGTAGAACGGACCCCAAAGGTCCATCCCTGTAGCTGGCACGTTGAACTGTTTTTTAACCGGCCAGGGCCGCTCCAAGCGCTCCTACCATCTGCGGCATTTCCGGTACAAGCACCGCCCCTTTAATCCTTTCTCTCAACAGCGCCACAACGCACGGGTTTAATGCCACACCGCCGGTAAAGACAAGCGGGACTTCATAGCCGGCGCGCTGCAGCAGGCCGAAGGCCCTTTCAACCACTGCGGCATGCAAGGCCCGGCCGATATCCCTCCGGTCGACACCCCTGTGCAGAAGGGAAACCGCCTCCGATTCCGCAAAGACGGTGCACATACTGGTAATCTTCGTCCCCGGGCTGCCGGCCATTGAGTCACGTCCGAACTCCCCGACCGAACCATAACCAAGAGCGCCTGCCATAACCTCGAGAAACTTACCTGTACCGGCCGCGCACTTGTCGTTCATCTGAAAGTCCGCCACATCGCCGCTGTCGTCCAGGACAATGACCTTCGTATCCTGCCCGCCGATGTCCAGAACCGTCCTGGCTCCCGGGAAAAGACGGCCGGCCCCCAGGGCGTGGGCCTTTATCTCGGTGACAACGCGCTGCGCAAATCCGGCCTTTGCCGCGTGCCTGCCGTATCCGGTGGCGGTGACCGACGCTTCCGGCGGCAGCGAAGCCACCATTTCCTTTGCTCTTTGCCCGGGATTGAACCCCGTATCCTCAAGCATAGACCGGACGGTTTCCAGCCCGTCGAGGACCACAAGCGCGATCGTCCTGGAACCTATGTCAATCCCGGCTCTTACTGTCTCCACTTACCTTATCATCTCCAGGAACGCCTCTACCCGCGTTTTGAGCTGGCCGGAGTCTTCCTGCCCGTAATCGGTCTCGATTTTCAGCAAAGGAATCCCGTGCTCCTTGAGCGCCTTCTCCACCCGGTTCGCCTCCACCATGTACGGGTCGCAAAACGCCAGGGAACAGTGGATGACCCCGTCCGCCTCGTATTCCGCCGCAAGTTGCACCAGTTTTTCCGTCCTGCCGCCGTTGGGGGTGAAGCAGGCACAGTTTATATCAAGATACCGTTGGGCTATGTCATTGAGCATCTGTTCCACGTCCTCGCCGTCCTCCGGCACCGTGTTTTCAAAATAGCGCAGGCCGGTGCACAGCTCCTCGGCCACGATCGCGGCGCCGCTGCTTTCAATGATATGCGGCACCTTCCAGTTCGGTATCGCCATCGGCGTGCCGGACACAATAACCCGCGGCGCGCCCGCGCCGTTAGCCCCCTTGCCTTCCTTAACCCTGGTTTCAAGTTCGTCGCACAGTTCGTTAACCTTTGCGGTAAAACGTTCAACGTCGTCGTACATGGCAATCTGCTCGATCAGCAGGCAGTCTTTGCCGCTGATGGGCGCAGGGTTGTTCTTGCGCAGTTCGGCAAGACGAATCAAAGCCCGGCGCTTCGCGTTAACCTCCTTGACAGCACCCCCAAGGGAATCTTTCGTGATCCTGTTCCCGGTGATTTCCTCCACACGCGCCATGAAATCCCACACCTCGCTCCGCCACAAGGACATATCCTTCGCCCTTTTCATCTGCGGGGTCTCCATGACATAGACGGGAACGTAGTCGCTTAAAATCTCAAATGCCTTCTTCTTGCCGTCGCAAGTCGTTTCCCCGACGACCACGTCGCAGGACTCAAAATACGGGCACACCCGGGACAGCTTAAACCCCATGAAAGACTTGATCAAGGGACAGATATTCCTTGGCAGAACCTTTTCGGCCTGCGCCGCGCCGATCTCGATCCCGGAACAGAGCCCGATACAGATGCCGCCCGCTGCGCGCACTATCTCCTCCGGCACGAAAACGCAGAATGCACCGACAACCTTACCGCCTCTTGCCTTGTGCTCCTGAAGCTCCTGGATGCGCAAGCCGTGAATCTCGTTGATCACGAAATCGAAATACTCCATGCCCGCCGGCCGGTCGTTCTGTTTTAAATAAACATCCCCGTAAGTAGGCGGCAACGCCTGCAAAAGCTGGTCGTGCGCCTCCAGGTCAAGCCCGAGAGACTCCCACATCGAACGGTAATCAGAAGCCACGAAAAACCCTCCCCGGAAAATCAGTTTTTGCCATTATACTATGACATTAACTTATCAGGCAAATAACTAAATGTTATGACAAGTCTCATATTGCACAACCGGTTGTGACGTTATATACTATAAACATACCGACCGTTCAGTACATAAATAACGGAGATGGCCCATGAACAAACGCAGACTCGAAGGGGAGAAAACAAAGAGACTCATCATCGACAAGGCCAAGCTCTTGTTTTCCCGGAAGGGATACGCCGCCACCTCGATAGAAGACATCTGTGCCGCCGTGGGATGCAGCAAAGGCAGCATCTACTACCATTTTAAAAATAAAGAAGACCTGTTTCTTAATTTGGCGGAACAATCCTTCAAGGAATGGTGGGAGGGGTGGGAAGCGATCTCCTCTCAATGTAAATCCGTTACCGAGAAACTTTATGCTTACGGCGACTACACCGTAGACAATTTTCAAAAACCGATGAACAATGTCGGCGAGGAGTTTTTTGAAAAGGTAGGAGTGGACTCGGAAAGCGGCAAAAAACTGTTCGCCGTCATCAACCACTTCATGGAGGGCTTAGAAAGGTTGATGTCGGAGGGGATCGCCAGAGGCGAGTTTAAAAATGCGGATCCAAAGGAACTGGCCTTTTTTTTCGCAACTTTTCATATAGGACTGAGTCATGGTTTTCCGATGGGTACAGATAGGGAAATCATAAGAACTCAATATCGCAAAGCGACTACCCTGTTTTTACAAGGCATAGGCACCCGGGAAGAAACCTAATTTTTTTGGCGTTTATCATACTGACCGGTCAGTATCTATTTTCGAGAGTCTAGTTGGGATGATGTAAAATCAGCGACCAAAAAACAATAAACAAACGAGGTGGTTGCTAATGGCAGAAAGATTCAAAAGCCCTGAAGGACAACGATTGTTGCACGAGTCTTACGACCGGTTGCTGGAATTATGGGGAGTGGACAAAGAGGAAATGGATTTCGAAACCAGGTACGGGATGACACACGTCATCACCGCAGGCGACACGGTAAACCCCCATCTGTTACTCTTTCATGGTAGTGGCGATGATTCGTCAATACAGTGGATGTCCAACATGCGCGAATTAGCAAAGCATTTTCACGTCATAGCGGTGGATTCTTTCGCGGGAGCGGGCAAAAGTGAACCCAACGAAAGATACTCCAAAGAATTCGACCCGGTTTTATGGATCAATGACATACTAAACGCTTTGACCATCGACAAAACCCACATGGCCGGGGTATCATACGGCGTTAACCTGGCGTTAACCTATGCCGCCGAGAATCCGGACAGGGTAAACAAGATTGTTTGCATGGCGGCATATGTCCACGCGAAAGGTATACAATCCCATTTGCAGATACTGAGAAGCCTAAGGGTTTTCTTCCCGGAGGCTTTAATCCCTACTGAAACGAATGCAGTAAAGTTATTTCAAAAACTGTGCGGTCCAAATTTTGATGCTCTCGCATTAAACCAGGAGCTGATGAAACACTGGTTTTACATATTGAAATATACCCGGCTTGCAAAACAGAAAATGACAAAATTTAATGACGAAGCAATCGCCGCGTTTCGGGATAAAGCGCTGTTTCTCATAGGTGACTCCGACAGAGTGGTTTATCATCCGTCGGTGATAACGATGTTTAACGCCCACAATTTGAATTACAAGATTATCAAAAACGCCGGGCATGTGATTAACGGTGAAAAACCGGAGTTAATCAATAAAGAAATCATCCGATTTCTTTCGGCTTAAGGCGCGCCCGCGTGCATAGGTTACGGATCGGGCGCGGCTTATCGACGATCGTAGCGAACCTCCACCGATTGATAGACGACCATTGTGAGAAGAGGAGGAATAATCCATGAAAAAACGCAACCAAGGCGATCTTGATCGAAACATCAAGTTTTCCATCATCATACCCGCTTATAATGAAGAGAAACTAATCAAGAGATGCCTGGATTCGATCGTTGCCGCATCAGTGCCTTTCAAAGATCAGGTTGAAGTAATAGTGGTGTTAAATCGTTGCACCGACCGGACCGAAGAAATAGCGTTGTCCTACAACTGCATTATCGTTAAGGAAGACAGCAAGAATATGGCCAAGATCAGGAATGCCGGGGTTAAAGCCGCGAAGGGCGAAATACTAGTCACAATCGATGCCGACAACTGGATGACCGACAATATGCTGTCTGAGATAGAAAGACACCTGATAACGGGAAAATATATCGGCGGCGGTATCAGGGGGAAACTTGAAAGGGTATCTTTAGGAATCATAGCATCCTTATTAGTATTTATCCCGCTGTTTATAAAGTACGGGAACGTGTCGGTAGGCCTCTTCTGGTGCTACAAGAAGGACTTTGAAGCGATAAACGGGTTCAATGAAAACCTGCGTATGGGGGAAGACATCGACTTCGCGCTGCGCCTTAAGAAATGGGGCAAGAAATCCGGTAAAAAGTACGGAACCATCACCAAAGCGACCATGATAACCTCGTGCAGGAAATGGGATATGTTCGGCGACTGGAGTTTATTCAAACAGCCCAAACTGGTTTGGGGCATCTTCCCCTTCCTCGCAAAAAACCTCCCGCGGGCGGTTTTTTACGTTACAAGACAAAAGTATAGTCGTTGTACTCCCTCTTTTGCTTATTGCCCCTTATGCAACACGAACAGGCATCGCCATCCAGAAACAATCCGCGTGTCCTCTAATATTATTAAAAATATATCATTCTATACCGGATTCTAAAATTTAATCCGGGTGACCGCTGCAAAACTGCGCCTGTCTTTATCAGACTCGCCGTACGGTGTTCACGTACTACCACACCCTGCGGCCCGTCTGTTGGGAAGTGCGAAGTGTGAGGTTAGAGGTGCAAAGACCAAGGGAATTGTTTGTTCAATTCCGTCTCCGTGTTCTTTTCTAAGTTTGGCCGTCGAAATCGGTTAATTGCTTTGCGACACTTCCCTAGCGTTAAGACCCAATTCCGAGTGAAAACGGCTATTTCATTTTGTTCGGGGAGCTAAAGATGCCGCATATAAATATTTTCCTCAGCGACCTCCATATCGGGGTTAACGCCCCAACCAACTTGTATCAAAAAACGGTGCATCAGAAATATCTGAAGGCGATCCTCAAATACATTCAGGATAAAGGTCCCCAGATTCAGGACCTGATCATTCTAGGTGACTGGCTTGAGTTATGCGCTTATCTTCCGAACAGTTCCGTACCGAGCGTAAAAGATATATTCAACAACAACAGCGATATTTTTACTCCGACAGATAAACCGGGTGATTTCGTCTCCTGTCTCGACAGCATCCGGGGACACTTCTATTTCATTAACGGCAACCATGACCTTACGGTAAGCGCCAACGATATCAATTCTCACTTTCGGCCTCTTAGTAAATATGGAAGGGAAATCAAGCTTGGCACTTTCAGAAAAGATATTTATCAATCGGGGGAAATACACGCCGAACACGGGCACAGATATTCCTTGTTTTGCCGCGCTGATTGCAGTGCCCGAAATCGTTATAAACCGTGGCCATTCGGATACTACCTCGCGAGAACCGCAGCGCTTGTCTGCAAGCAAAAACTAATTAGGAAACGACGTAAAAACGCCGCCTTATTGCCTGGTTCGGGGAACCCGGTCTTTGGCATCAAATCTTTACTATATTCTGTGCCATATATTCTTGACCTTTTAGCAGGAAAAATGACGCTTGCGCAAGCCGTTCTCTTTGATTTTGCAAGCTTGGCCGGGGAAACCGACCCCGAAACCTTTTTGTTTGCCATGCCGGACGGTTCCCGCATAACCGCAGCCGATGCGGCCGGTATGTTTCCGCATTTGTCTGTAATACACGGCTGGAAGGGTTTGTTGGCGGATGCCACTGATGAATTAGATCGCCAGGGAGAGGCTCTTTGCCGAAACCACCGGGTTGTTGTTATGGGGGATACCCATACTCCGAAAATGGTACAATACCATGTATCCCCTATACGTAGATCGAGAAGTGTAAACGCGGTGTATGTGAATACGGGCTTCCTTTGCGCCAGTAAACCGGAGTTATGGTTTAAGCGGAAATTGCTATCATTTGTTGAAGTCGAACAAGACCGGAGGAAGTATGTAGTGCGCCTGAAAAAAGTAGATTATCCCTCAACAAATATATCAACTTTCGCTGAAAGCACGTTGTATTGAGTTTTTCCCTGCCGAAGCCCGGTACTTGCCTCCCGGCAGAATGATTCCTTAACACCGTAGCAATAACCATAATACGAAAGGCAGCCGCCGCTACTCATGGTTTATTATTTGGCAGGTAATCCTCTCTAACCGGTGAGAACACTTCAATCGCCACTGAGTCTTCCATAATCTCGGCGCCGTGTTCAACGCCGCCCGGGATGCACCAGCTGTCGCCCGGCTGCACCTCATACTCCTCCGCCCCGATTGAAAGACGGATCCGGCCTTTCACAAGGTACCCCGTCTGTTCGTGAGGGTGAGCATGCCGGGGCAAGGTACTGCCTTTCCTCAGCAAGAACTCCGCCATTAAGGTTTTTGCGCCGTACACCAGCGTCTTCTGTTCAATCCCGTCTAAAACGAGACCGTATCCGCTTTCGCTATGCTTCTCGAACATACTGAACCCCTTTTATTGCGTGTAACTGCTAGCATTATATTCCGATAATCCTATGTCGGACAAGGTTTGCTTGAAGATTCAACCGGTGATTTAAGGAGTCCTTTCATCCGGCCTTGACAATTGCGCCGACCCTTGAATAATTCTTTTTTCAACAGACGGGCGAAGATAAAATAGAAACGGCGAATCACCTTTCTTTTTTGTTCGGTAAGTTGAATCACCCGCCTCCTGTCATACCCCGCTTTCTTGCCGTTCATGGGTTCATCCATCCCTGGCTCCGGCGCCGGTCAATACCGTTACAACACCCTGCCCGCCGTCTACAAGCACGCGATCACCGGTGCGCAGAAGCGTGGTCGCGTTGCCGCAGCCCACAACCGCAGGAATGCCCAACTCGCGGGCAACGATGGCGGCGTGCGAGAGCGGCGCTCCCACATCGGTGACGACTGCCGCCGCGCGGGGAAAGAGCAGCGTCCAGGCGATGTCTGTCTGGGAGGTAACCAGGATCTCGCCTTTTTGCAGTTGATCTCCTTCCTCCGGGCGGTCCAGGCGGCAAACCACTCCCTCGATTCGGCCGGCAGACCCCGGCGAACCGGTTATGACCTCGCGTTTCGCGTCGCCGGAATCGTATGTGGAACCGGCGGTAGAAGCGTAAGCATCGTAGATATCAGTCCGCCGGTTGGGATCCGCCGCCCACCGGAAAGGATCGAAGCGGCCGCAAATAATCGGCGGGTAGGCGGGCAGGGCCAGGTACCTACCGTAGGTTTCCTTCCTCGCAGGGATATAATTCACTGCGGTCCCGTCGCCTGACAGAACATCCAGCACCTCATCGATGGTCAGGAAGAAGATGTCGTCCCAAAGACCCGTCAATTGCCCTGCGCGGACAGCGAAGGCGCGGGCGACCCAGCGGTCGCGCACGTATTCGGAACGGACGGCTTCGCGCAGGCGGGCCCGTGGAGCCACCTCATTAATACGGCGCCGCATTGATCGCGCCTTACGCGGATGGCTTGCCTGGAAACGGTTCCAGGCGGCAGTAAACTCCCCGCGCTGTTTGGACAGAAGAGCTTCGACATCCACCGGCGATTCCCTGAACCGCGCCAACTGCTTATCCAGCCAACCCGGGTCCTCCGCCGGGCGAGGGACGGACAGCTCGAACTCATCCGGTCCCCGGTGGCCATACCTAGTCATATATTCTGCACGATCCATCTTCCCGCATGCCACCTCTGCTATTCCCAGGACAGGTCCAAGACTTGCCAACAGGCCTGAGTTGTCTCTCACGTCTGAGCTGCTGTTCAGGCTCGATATGAGCGCATCCGCGTCATCCGGTCCGACCAAGCGGGTCAAATCACGGCGCAGCTTCATTGTGTGGTCTGTGAAATGCGACACGCTGCCCATTACGCTCCAAACACTGTACGTCAGGTGAGTCCTGATCTCGTTGCGCCACAAGGATATCAGTTCGGTCTTCTCCCTGGTCTCCCGGATTTGTTCCCGCACCCTCTCGCACCACGCGGGATTATCAGCGATGTACCGGGGTGATTCCCGGACCGCCCTGTTCTGCTTCACCTGCATCCTTACGAGATTTAGAAGGATGGATACTGCGGACCACCTGGGCAGCGGGACCATCGGAATCTCCATCTCCTCCGGAATCCGCGTGTACAACGTGCCTTCCAGGACCTGCAAAATATCCCGTCTGCTCCTTCTCAAAGCACGTAAAACCGAGGCGAAGATACTCAGGTTAAGATAAGGCCGGCCGCCGATATTACCGGAAGCCTGATACCCGGGCAGGAACTTCCACGATTCGAATACGAGCTGAAGTACGGTCCACGAAAGAGGTGTCATCACCCGGGATACCGCTTCGCCGAAATTAACGTTTGACCACAAGTAATCGCCGGTCACACTGTCATTCCACTCGCCGGTGGCGGGATTGTGCCCGATGAGCGTCGTGATCGGCCGGGACTGCAGCACGTACAGCTTACCGCCGGCGACCGCCCACTCGATGTCCTGCGGGCAGCCCAGTTCCTTCTCCAACCGACGGCCCAGTTTGTAGAGCCTGCCGGCAAACCGTTTCAGTTCCGGCGGCCCGTCGTAGCCGCATCTTCGCCAAATGCCGGTCGACCGTCCCAGTGTGAACGTGTATGGCTTGGCCTGGCCGGAGACCAATTTTTCGCCCAGCCCGAATATGAAGTTGCCTGTCATTTTATTGCGGTTACCGGTAACCGGGTCTGCCGTGAACAGAACACCCGAAATATCCGCCCGGACTAATCGCTGGACGACGACAGCCATGTCGTGAGCCGTGTCGATGCCTCTCGCCTCGCTGTAAGCCCGCACCCCCTCGCTATGCCGCGACCCGCGCACGGTTTGGATCGCCTTCCGGATTTCTTCGTCGGTGCGAATGTCAAGCACCGTTTCAAACTGGCCGGCAAAGGAAGCCATGGACGAATCCTCGCACAGTGCGGACGACCGGACGGCAAAGGAGACTCCGTCACCGGCCTTGCGCATTTGTCCGAGGTACGCCTGAACCTGCTTCCGGGCTTCCGGCGTTAACTCTTCGTTTTCGAAGGCGGCCGGCAGAATTATAAAGCCGTCGGGCACCGGGTAGCCCTTCTGATAAAGGTGCGCAAGCGTTCCGCCTTTGCCCCCGGCCGAACGCTTGTGCTCGATTTTCAATTCGCTGAAAAAATGAACCAGGCGTTCCAATCGCGAGCCCCCTTTTTTGCATGCTTACATCTTTGTCGTTCAGTTTCAGTCCCCTTTAGGAGGCCGTTGCAAAACTGCGCCTGGCTTTGTCAGGCTCGCCGTCCGCGCCATGCTTGTTTTTCGCGGCCTCCGGGGCCTTTTCTAAGATTGACCGCCAAAAGCCGTTAGGTTATCTTTCTTCCGGTCAATTAGTTTTGCAACACTCTCTTATGCTTTGTCACATCCCGGACTAACGTCTGCAGCGCCCAGGTCAGCGCATCGGCCGTTGCTTCAGCGTTAAGCCCGAACCGCTGCCTGAGGGTTACCCAGGTCAGGGAACTGTGGAGGTGACAAATTATCGCGGCGACCTGCCTGGCGACTTCCGGTTCCAGGTGGGGAGCGCTTTCCGTGACCATTTTTTGGAACACATGGTCTCGCTGGCGCCTGCTTTCGGGCTGAATATTACCCGCCGCCAGTGCCATCGTGAAAGCCTCTATGAAAGCCGCATTTTCCTCGAACATCGCTGCCGCCTTAGCAGCCACGGCAGGAATCTCGTCCAGCGAGAGGGACGTGAAAGAAATATTCTGTCCAATGATTTTCGCGCCCACTTCATAACAAGCCTCCAAAAGTGATTCCCGCGTCGGGAAGTGGCGGTAGACCGAAGCGTACGAGACGCCGGCGCGGTCCGCCACGTCCTGCACGCTGAAGCTGAAGATGCGGCCTTCGCCGATAATCGCCGCGACCGCCTCCAAGATGCGACCCCGGGTAATCTCCTGCTGGTGGCGCCGCAGGGTGCTGGTGTAAGGACGGCGGTTGGATTTTTCTTCGGCCATACGGGCTTGCCCTCACTTCTCATTATTAACTAGTGACAGCCTTTAATTAATATTGCCATACTATAACCAAATGTCAATAGGCAAAATGAAAATATTTCCCGGCACTACATTTCGGGGCACCCGGGGGAGTTAACACTTGTTTGAGAACAAGCTCGATTTTTTCGGAGGGTCTGAACCCAAACTCATAGGGCCTGACACCCTTTTATTCTCCCCCGAGTGCTACTCGCGCTTCCGCCCTGCAGCTCAGCGTTCGTATCATATGGTAACGTATACCACCCCAACGGAATACTTTATATCTAATTCTATTCTTAGGAGGTATGTACGCATATGACTCATATGTACTGGCTGGAAAAGGTAAGAAGGGCTATGTGTCTGGAATTACGGGAAATCAAGCTTATGGCTCAACTGGCCGAAGAGATCCCGACAGCGGGCGCACGTATGCAAATAATTGAAAAAATCGCTGAAGAGGCATCTCAGGCTAATACCTGGAACTGCATCCTCGCCTGTTTTGAAGGAATGCCCGGCCGGTCGGATGACGCCGGAGAACGCGCGGGAAAGAAATAGCTGTTGTGGGCTTTCTGAAGTGCTTTACCCATAAAAACTTATGAGGAGGTTGTAAATATGTCCTGGCATCACCTGGTTAATGAAATCATTCGAATGGAAGAAGAGGAGATTGTCTTATACCAGCAAATAGCTGAAAACGCTCCCTCTGCAGCATTGCGCGACCTGGTCTGCAGGATGGAGGAACACGAACGGCGCGAACTGCACTGGTGGCAGAGCCTCCTGAAAAATGACGGTTACATGCCCGATTGTGGTATGCCCGACGGCTATATGCCCGGCGGCTATGCGCCGGGCGGATACATGCCCGGTGACGGCTATACGGTTCAGGAAAAGAAGAAAAAGCGGAAGGAATAGTCGGCAAACAACCGCCTGACCAGCGTACCGGCTGATCGCTCCCCCGCAGAAAGAACCTCCCGTGCCGTTGTGCCGGGAGGTTCTGGTTATCTTTAAGTTAAAAGTTAAAAGTTAAGTCAAGCGCCGGGCGTCCCCCTACTCTTTGTTAGGCGAGACCTGTATAAAGGGAAGAACGAAATCGCTCCGCGATGGCTCTGGATGGTCTTTGCATAGAATAAAATTGCATAAAAAATGAAAAAGTATGCCCTTTTTGTGGTATTGTTTAATCGCCACAACCAAACAACCCAGAAAGGA
>JBFMBL010000023.1:34785-36510 GCA_040755195.1 Bacillota bacterium | reverse complement strand
AAATGGCATTCACGGATCTGGCAAAAAAGTATAAGAATTTTTACGTGCCGCGCTACGAGGTTCTTGTGGCCGGTTCAAACGTGGCGCGCGACAAATTAATTGAGATTAAGGGCGTCACGGTGGAGGATGTGCTGGACGGGGCTGACCGGTTTTCATTTAGCGTCAACGACCCGGGGGCAAAATGGACGGACAGCGGGTTTTTCGAGCCCGGCGGGGAAGTGGAAATAAAAATGGGTTATTCCGACCAGTTAAGCACCACGCTGGTGGGCGAGATCGTCTCCCTGCGGACTGTTTTTCCCGCGGCCGGAACGGTTGAGCTGGAAGTCAGCGGTTACGACCTGTCGCACCAGTTTACCAGGGTGCGCCGCGAGCGAACCTTCCGGGAAATGAAGGACAGCCAGGCGGCGGCCGCGATTGCCGGCGAGGCCAGACACAAGTTGGACACGGAGATCGAGGAGACTTCCGCCGTTCACCCGGTTATCGTCCAGAGCCGGCAGACCGACTACGAGTTTCTTGTAATGCTTGCCGAGCGTAATTTTTTTGAATTCCTCGTGCGGGAACGAACACTGTATTTCCGAAGGTCCCGGCCACAGGAGGAGGCGGCGGTGACGCTCGATTACGGCCGGTCGCTGACGAGTTTCAGCCCCGAGGTGAATACCGCCGGGCAGGTAACCGAGGTTGTCGTAAGGGGCTGGAACCCGCAGACCAGAGAAGCCATTGAGGGTCGGGCGCGCAGGGGAAGCGAGGAGGCGCGGGACCAGGCGCGGGCGAGCGGCGGGGAAATTATGGCGGAGCTATACGGCACGGTCGAGGAACGGGTGCTGGACCGCCCGGTGTTCAGCCGGCAGGAAGCCGATAACCTGGCACGGTCTATTCTCAACAGATTGTCCGAGGGGCTGGTCAAGGGAGAAGCGGAATGCATCGGTCTACCGGAAATCAGGGCGGGGACGGTCGTCGAGCTGACCGGTCTCGGAAAGACGTTCAGCCGTACTTATTACGTGGAAAGCTCAACCCACACCATAAGCGGCTCCGGATACACCACAGCCTTTAGGGTAAAGGAAAACACCATATGAACATCACGGATTTGCTGGGAAGAGAACCCGGGTCGCCGGGCGAGCGGCGTGTTTACGGGGTGGTCGTCGGGATAGTGACGAACAACCAGGACCCGGAAGGCATGGGCCGGGTAAAGGTGAAGTTCCCCTGGCGGGACGACACCGACGAGAGCTTTTGGGCGCGTATGGCCGTGCCGATGGCCGGGAAGGAGCGCGGAACGTATTTCCTGCCCGAAGTAGGGGATGAGGTGCTGGTCGCTTTCGACCGCGGGGACATTCGCTGTCCTTACGTGCTCGGGGGGCTCTGGAACGGGGTGGACGCCCCCCCTGAAACTAACGCCGACGGCAAGAACAACATCAGGAAGATAAAGTCGCGCAGCGGTCACGAGATAATTTTTACCGACGACGCCGAAAGCGGTAAGGAAAAGGTCGAGATTCACACCGCGGCCGGCCATAAGATCCTCCTGGACGACGCCAAAGGCGGCGAGAAAATCGAGCTTGTGGACAAGACGGGGAGCAACTCGATTAAGATAGATTCCGTGCAAAACACCATCGCCATCGAGAGCGCCATGAATCTGAAGATCAAGGCGCAGATGGTCGAGATCGAAGCCGGCGGGACGATGACAATCAAGGCCGGAGCGACGCTCACGATTAAAGGGGCGCTCGTGCAGAT
>JBFMBL010000023.1:6676-34685 GCA_040755195.1 Bacillota bacterium | reverse complement strand
ACACCATCGCCATCGAGAGCGCCATGAATCTGAAGATCAAGGCGCAGATGGTCGAGATCGAAGCCGGCGGGACGATGACAATCAAGGCCGGAGCGACGCTCACGATTAAAGGGGCGCTCGTGCAGATTAATTAGCGTAGGGTGGGCTGTGCCCACCATTTCGGAGGTTGGATGCCGAAGGTTAGAGGTTGGAAGTTTGTTCTGAGGCGCGCGTTAGGGATAGGAAATGGGTTTCGAGTTTCGCAGTCATTGTTCCATGACGTCGGACGTCGCACGTAGGACGGACCACAAAGTCTTGCCGTCTGAGCTTGAACGCAGAACGCAGAACGCAGAACGCAGAACGGACCCTGGTGGTCCATCATCCTAGGCTAAACGCAGGAGGTTAAAGTATGGGATTGCCGGCGGCGCGCGCGGGGGATTTGACCAGCCACGGCACGCCTCTATCGCCGGGGCCGGGCAGCGCCAACGTGCTGATCGGAGGAATGCCCGCCTGGCGGGCGGGGTCGGATTTTCACACCTGCCCCCTGGTTACGGGAACGGTCCCGCACGTCGGCGGAATGGTGGCCGTGGGCAGTATGACGGTCTTGATCAACGGCATGCCGGCGGCGCGGCAGGGCGATGTGATAATGGAAAGCGGGCCTCCCAATACAATCACGATGGGCTGCCCGGTGGTACTGATCGGCTGAAAGGTAAGTATTCAGTGAACCCGTAGGGCGCGGTGATAAGCAGCGCCTGGCTTTGTCGGCGACGCCGCCCGGATGCTCACGTACCAACCCAGTACGCTCCGCTCCGTCCAGCGTCGTCCTTCGCGCCATGCTTGCTTCTAACCGCGCTCCGTTAAAACACCAACGTGGTTTACTAAAGATTTGCGCTGAAAGGAACGGTGGCGGTATGGAAACGGCGCGGGAATTTCTCGGGCGGGGATGGGCCTTTCCGGTGGGAGTGGACGACAGGGGAAGGGTTAAAATGTCCCGGGAAGAGGAAGATATCAGAGAAGCGATCTGGATAATCCTGAGCACGGCAAAAGGGGAGCGCGTAATGCGTCCCGATTTCGGCTGCGGAATTCACGATTTCATCTTTGCTTCGGTGAATTCCGCCACTGTAAGCGTTATCGAGAGCAGTGTCCGGGAAGCGCTGACGCTCTTCGAGCCGCGCGTAGAGGTGACCGGGGTGCAGGTGTCCACCGAAAGGCTGGCTGAAGGGCAGTTGCTTTTAAACATCGATTACAGGATCAGAAGCACCAACAACCGGTTTAACATGGTTTATCCTTTTTACCTTACGGAGGGTAAGTAGATGTCCGGGAAAGCGCCGCAGATCGAGCCGAGGGACTCCGGCGAAATATTTAAGAAACTCAGGGAGATTGCGCCTTTTTACGTTCCGGAGTGGCGGATGGAGGACAAGGACGCCTCGTTCGCTTTGTGGAAGTGTTTCGGATACCTGCTCGGCACGGTGATCAACCGGTTGAATAAGGTGCCGGATAAGCATTTCCTGGCCTTTCTCGAAATGCTCGGCGTCAAACAACTACCGGCGCAACCCTCCAAGGCGCCGCTTACCTTTGTGCTTTCCCAGGGAGCGGATGAGAATGTGCGGATACCGGCGCGTACACAGGTCGCCGCGGGCGACGTAACCTTTGAAACCGACGGGGAGATCTGGGCCACACCCACACAGCTTTCGGTCGTGTACGGGCTGGACCGGTCGACGGACGGCGTTTTTGCGCCGCCGCCCTACTTTATGGGTGACGAAGAAAGAACTCCTTTTGTGACCGCTCTTGCCGCCACCGCCAAATCAGGCGACAGTGAGCTGTTTCTTGAAGACGCATCGGGATTGGCGGCGGGAGATTTCGTGAAGGTCGGCGGCCGGGAGTGTTTGACCGTCGGGGCCGTCGAAGGCGCCCGGGTGACTTTGAACCAAAAGCTTACCGCCGTTTACGGCCCGGGCGAAACCGTGGAAAGGGTCCTGGATTTTGAACCGTTTACCGGTTTAAACGTTCAGGAGCACGCTTTCTACCTCGGACACAATTACATTTTTAACCTTAAAAAGGGCGCCGGCAGGGGGCACGTTCTGATCAAACTGTACCTCAAGGCGTCCCGCCGGTGGCAGCCCGCCGACCTGGAAGGTCTGAAGGCGTTGCGCTGGCAGTACTGGGGGGAGGAAGCGAGAACCGGCGCCGCGAAATGGCTGCCTTTCCGGGTCTACAGGGTGACGCCCCTGAAGAACGCGCCGGACACGGCGGAAGTGAGCCTTTGGAAGATTTGCGGCAGGCAGACGCTGCAAAAAGAGATCGAGGGCGTGAGGTCTTACTGGATAAGGGCCCTTGCCTCGGTGGCGGAGCTTGCGCTTCCCGCCCTGTCCCGTGTCCGGGCCGCCGTTCATAACCTGGCCGGGGCCGATATGGCGTTTGCCAACGACGTGCCTGTGAACCTCGACGCCGCCTTTTACCCTTTCGGGACAACCCCGCGGGTTAACGACACCTTTTACCTGGCCAGTCAGGAGAGTTTTTCGAAAAAAGGAGAAACCGTAGACATTCAGTTTGGAATAGCGGCGTCAAGCAGCCCGGCGCCTACCGGGGACCTGTCGCTTTCCTGGGAGTACTGGAACGGGAAGGGATGGCAGGCGGTCGAGGATATTCACGGATACTTGAAACGGGGATCAACCATAGAAGAAGCAGAGTTTAAGTTTCAGAGCGACGGCGGCGTATATTTCACCTGCCCGCGGGATTTTGAACCGGTGGAGGTCAACGGACAGAAGAACCACTGGCTGCGGGTAAAAATCGTGAGCGGCAGTTACGGCCTGGAGCAGGTTATCGAGATAGAAAAGATGATTTACAAAAGCGTCACGGCGGTACGGCCGCCTTTGCTCGATAAGGTCAGGGTAAAGCTCAAGGATCCGCAAAAACACTATCTGGATTGCGCGCTTACGTACAACGCGCTTCAATTCTGCCCGGTCACGGCGTCGAGCCGGGGAGGCGGCGAGCCTTTTGCGGCGTTCAGCCCTCTGGAGGAGGCTCACCCTGCACTTTACCTGGGCTTTGACCGGAAGGTTGATAAGGGGCCGGTCAGCATCTTCTTTTCTGTGGAAGAAAAGGTTTATGAAGAAGAGCAGGCGCCTCGCTGGGAGTGGCAGTATTACCGGGAAAAGGACGGGCAGGGTCAGTGGGTGCGGCTCGACGTGGTGGACGGCACCAGGAATATGACCGTCTGCGGGGCGGTGGTATTCGTTGTGCCGGAAGATGCGGCGCGGCTCCGTAAATTTGGCAGGCAGCTTTATTATTTGCGCGCGGTGGATGTCAAGGACAGATTTCGTAACCCGGACGGCCGTGCTTACGGTGGTTTGCTTCCCGTTAAACTGCCGCTTAAGACCAAACCGGCGCTCAAAACTCCCGCAGCGTTTCCCGGCTCTGTTTCTCCGTTGCGAATTAAGGGAATCTACCCCAATACCACCTGGGTGCAGCAGTTGGAAACCATCCGGGATGAAATACTCGGTTCCAGCAGCGGGGCGGCCGGCGAGTCTTTTGCCTTTTCAAAAACACCCGTGGTCGAAGAAGAACTATGGGTGAACGAGGCAGGCGGAGCTGTCGCAGGAGACGCGAAGCTTCCGGCGGGTACGGAGGTCGTCGAGGTCACGGGACGGGACGGCAAAACAAAGGATATATGGGTAAAATGGCGGCCGGTGGCCGACTTCGGCGCTTCACGGCCGGCAGACCGCCATTACGTCATCGATGCGGCCGCGGGTGTGGTCGTATTCGGGGACGGGGTCCACGGCGCGATTCCGCCGCCGGGCCAGAAAAACGTAAAGGCAACCTACCGGTGCGGCGGCGGCAGCCAGGGTAATGTTGATAAAGGAAAGATCTCCACTTTGAAAACGGCGCTTGCCTTCGTGGACAAGGTGCGCAACCCGCAGGCTGCAGGCGGCGGAACGGAAACGGAAAGCGTGCCTGCATTGCTGACAAGGGGTCCATGGAGCGTCAGACACCTGGGCCGGGCCGTTACGAGCGAGGATTTCGAGCAACTGGCTAAAGAGGCGTCGCGGGATGTGGCGCGCGCCAGGTGCCTCCCGAACTATAACCAGCAGGGGGAATACGCGCCCGGGTGGACGACCGTGCTTGTCATTCCGGAAAGCCGGGAGAAGCCGGCGTTGGCCCCGCAGCTCAAGAAGCGGATTGAGGATTATTTGAAGGCAAGGATGTCGAACGTGGTGGTTACAGCCGGACGCCTGCAGGTGATCGGACCGGTCTATGTGGAGATATCCCTGCGGGCTATCCTGGTCACCCGCAGCATGGATGCGGTTTCGGCGATTGAAACCCGGGCCTTGCAGGAGCTTGAAGGCTTCTTGCACCCGCTCACCGGCGGGCGCCGGGGAAACGGATGGGAATTCGGCCGCGCGCCTTGCGTTGCCGATTTCTTCGGCCTTTTTGAGAAGATCCAGGGGGTTGACTATGTGGAGGGTCTATCCCTGACGGCCGGCGGCGAAGGGATGCCGGTGACGGAAATGACACCGGGGAAACAAACGGCGCCGGAGATGCCTCCCTGGGCGCTTATATGCAGCAGCGGGCGCCATGAACTCAAGGTGGAATTCAGGAGTCGTTAACGTCCGGCGTCCGAGGTCCGACGTCCAAGGTCAAGGTGTAGGGTGGGCTGTGCCCACCAAAAACGGAAGTCGGAGGCAAGAAGTCGGAGGCCGGAGGAGGTTCCCCAACGCAGAACGCAGAACGTAGAACGCAGAAATTCATGGCGTTCTTGGCGTCTTGGCGGTTCATCTGTTTCAGAGGAGGTGAGACCGGTGCCTTTGCCGATACCGGATCTTGACGACAAAACGTTTGACCAACTGATTGCGGAGGCGGTAAGGCTTATCCCGCAGTACGCCCCGGAGTGGACCGACCACAACCTGAGCGACCCCGGGATAACCTTTCTCGAGCTGTTTGCGTGGCTTGCCGAGGCGCAGATTTACAGCCTGAACCAGATTACCCCGCGGCACTACCTGAAGTACTTGCGGCTTCTGGGTCTCAGGCCGCGACCGGCGACCCCCGCGAAGGCATGGGTAAGTTTTCTTACTGCCGGTGCGTCCCGCCTCCTGCCGCAGCCGACACAAGTGGCTACTACGGAAGGAGTCGTCTTCGAGACGGATGAGGCCATCGATGTGCTGCCGGTTACGCTTGAAAAGGTGGTAGTTTTCGACGGCTACAGCTTTTTTGATTGTACCGATGCCAACCGGCGTACCGGAGTTTTCTATTATGCCTTCGGGGAGAAGGCGCGCGCCGGCGGCACGATTTACCTGGGGTTGTCTTTTGAGGGTGCTGCTGTAAAAGGAAAAGAGCTGAAGCTGTATCTTTGCCACTACGATAAAGACCTGCCGCCGCTTCCGGCGCCGGCCGACGCCAAAACGATGAGGGTATCGGCGAAGGTGCGATGGGAATACCGGGACGGCGCCGGATGGCGTGAGTTCGCGCCGGCGGGGGACGGGCTGGTTGAAAACTTCGCGCGTCCGGGGGGTCTTGCTTTTAAGGTCCCGGCGGATATCACCGGAAGCGGTCTTTACGAGTTCGGAGAGTATTACTGGATTCGCGCCGAGGTTGTGCAGGAGGGTTACGAGATCCCGCCGCGCCTGGACACCATTCTTTTAAACACCATCGAGGCGACACAGGGGACATCCGTGGAAGAGGTTTTAGGCGCCGGTAACGGCCTGCCGGGACAGACGTTCTCCGCGAGCATGACGCCGGTTTTATCCGGAAGCCAGGTGCTGGAGGCGGAGAAAGAAGGCGGCGGTTGGGAGATATGGACGGCGGTTGATGACTTGGAGGCGTCGCGTCCGGAAGACAGGCACTACCTTCTCGACGCACAGACCGGAACGGTCGCCTTCGGTGACGGAATCAGCGGGATGATCCCCTCAAGCGGACAGAGGATCAGGATACGTTACCGCAGCGGCGGCGGTCCGGCGGGCAACGTCGCAGCCGGAACGATAACCGTGGTTCCGGGTAAAACGGGAGTGTCTGTATCGAATTTGTTTCCGGCCTCCGGCGGCGGCGGTCCGGAAACTCTTACCGCGGCGGTTTTGCGGGCGCGGGAAACGCTGAAAGAACCCTCCCGCGCGGTTACGGCCGGCGACTTTGCCGCCATCGCCGGGCGCACGCCGGGGCTCAGGGTGGCTCGCGTAAAAGCTGTGGCCGATCCCGCAAGGAACGCGGTAAAAGTGATTGTGGTCCCTTTCAGTTTTGAGGATGAGCCGGTGCCGGGCAGCGGTTTTTTACAAACCGTAAAGGAGCACCTGAACCGGCATCGCTTGATTACTACGGTGGTGGATGTGGCGCCTCCGCGTTACGTCAGGGTGTCCGTATCGCTGTCGGTCAAGGCGGATCCCGGAACCGAGCCCGGCGCCGTAAGGGAGGACGTCGTTAAAGCTCTTCGGGACTTTCTGCATCCCTTGCGGGGCGGAGCGGACGGGGCCGGCTGGGAGTTCGGGCGCGGGGTGTTTCAATCCGAGCTTTACGCGGTCGCCGCCGGTGTCAACGGCGTTGACTGCGTCACCGGGCTGTCATTCTTTCTTGACGGGACGATCGATGAAACGACGCTTGTCTGTTCCGGCCGGCATACGGTGGAGGTGGCCGCGCCGGAGACCGCGTGCAGGGGGGCAACTATTGATGCCTCCCGTGGGGCGCAACGATAAGCAACGCATTGCTGCGTCAGCCGGCGAAGCCGAATCCTCACGTACGTACTCTGTACGCTCCGGTTCGTCTCCGCCGATCTTCCTTGCACTGCATTATTTCTCGCTGCGCTCCGTAAGTGTTAGGTCATGGCTGAATAGTTACGCAGGGGGAAAGCCTGATGTCTGAAAAAGAAGTTCAGTTTCTAACGCTCAACACCCGGTCCCTGTGGGAGGAAGGTACACTCGACAACTTGGAGGCGGGAGCAGAGGGACTGACCCTGAAGAAAACGACTTCTTACCGTTTTGCAGGGAGCTACGGGGAGATTGAAGGGGCCCCCGCGTGTTTTGCCCTTGACCGGTGCGGTTTGATTTATCTGGTAGACGAACTGACGGGAAGGCTGTCGATTTTCGACCCGTCTGTTTGCGTGGAAAGCAAACCCTGGCCTCTTCCGTTTACCGGGGCTGAAGATATCGCGGCTGGCGCCGCGAATATCTATATTGCCGATGACAGCAGGGTTCTTGCCGTCGCACGGGTGAACTTCCAGATCAGGTGGGAGGTGGAAGTGCCGGCGCCCGTTCCGCTTACCCTCGACGGGGCGGAGAACCTTTATCTCTTGGACCGGGCCGGCGGCAGGGTTCTAAAGGTCGGTCGCGGAGGCGCGGTCAGCGGGCTTATCGCAGGCCTTGTTTCTCCCAGGGCTTTTTGTTGCGGGCTTGACGGCCTCCTGTATGTTTTAATGGAAAATGAGGTTTTACGGTATACATTCGAGGGCGTGCCTAAAGGAGCCATCTCTCTGTCCGGCATCAACGAAGAATTTAAACCGGCTTGTCTGGCTGTCGACCGGCAGGGTGCCGTTTACCTGGGCGGCCACGATGACGAGGGTTTCCCCTGCCGGCTGGGCACCGAAGGAAAACCGGAACGCCTCGGGTACCGGGGCGCCGTCTACCGGTTGGCGCTGAACGAGCGGGGCGACCTGTACCTGCTCGGCAGGGAGAAAAAAGTCGGCAGGAAACAAATCTCCCGGCTCCAGCCGGCAGAGAATTACGTCAACGAAGGAACGTATTTCTCACGGGCGTTTGACAGCACAATGGTTGACTGCCGGTGGCACAGGTTCGTACTTGATGCCGAGATACCGGAGAACACACAGGTCGCGGTAAGCTACAGCATCACCGCCGTTCCCGGCGACGCGGCCGCCGCCGTTATGGGGGAAGAGTTGATAAACCCCGCGGACGCTTTGATCACCGGTCCGCGGGGAAGATACATACGTTTCCGTTTGCGTTTATACACCAAGGACCCTTCACGGACGCCGCGTCTGAAAGGCATGAAGGTGTATTTCCCGCGCGTTTCGTATCTGCGCTATCTGCCGGCGGTTTACCAGGAGGACGGGCAAAGCAAGGATTTCCTCGAAAGATTCTTATCCCTTGCCGAAACCTTTGTAGCGGAATTGGAAGAAAAAATTCACGGCGTTACCGCCTGTCTGGACCCCGGCGCCACGCCCGGCGAATTCCTCTCCTGGCTGTCTTCATGGCTGGCCGTCACCCGTTACGAGAACTGGCCGGCGGCTAAGATCCGCGCGCTGCTTCGAAACGCTCCGGAGTTATACCGTAAAAGGGGCACGCGCGAGGGCATAGAGGAGATGATCACGCTGTACCTGAGCGATGTTTCGGAGACGGGCGAGATTATCAAGAGCTGCGGCAAGCCGATCATCGTGGAATCCTCTCACTTTGCGGGTATAGCCCGCGAAGGAACGATCTGGGCCAGACTGTTCGGGACCAATCCGTACTGTTTTTGCGTGCTGCTTAAACCCGAGCAGGTCGCTTCCGAACAGGATTTGGGCGCCGTAAAGAGGATTGTGGAATTTGAAAAACCGGCGCATACCTGTGCGGGGGTCAAGGTCCTGCAGCCCTGGTTCTTCCTTGACTGGCACACCTACCTTGGTATTAACACCGGCCTCACGGAGCAGAAGTTTGTGGCCGGGCTCAGCATTTTAAGCCGCGATACGATGGTGGACGAGGTTGAGGAAGGCGGAGAAGCAGAGGTCCGTTCAAGAGTAGGATTGGATACCGTTGTAACCTAAAAATAGGTCCGACGTCCGGCGTCAGGAACAGGGAATACAGAGACAAAGCTTTGTAGGGTGGGCTATGCCCACCAATAACGGAAGTCGGAGGCAAGAAGTCGGAGGTCGGAGTTAGTTCCCCAACACAGAACGCAGAACGTGGAACGTAGGACGCAGTCGCGAGTCGCGAGTTACGAGTCGCGAGTCGAGGATAGTTTTAAAAGTGGGACTCTATCTCCTGTTCCCTGATTCCATCCACGTCGGACGCCGGACCTCGGACCTCGGACGGACCCGGATGGTCCATCACCACAGAACGCAGAACGCAGAACGCAGAACGCAGAAGTCCTTGGCGTCTTGGCGGTGAGATATATTTTAAGAGGAGGTTTTTACTAAATGGCCGGAAGTGAAGGTAAATGCGGGGGAGAGACGGCGAACGACCTTTTTGCGCTGCAAAGGTTTGAGCGTAACGCCTACTTTTACGGCAAGCTGATGACGGTGCGGGATTTCCAACTCGAGCAAAACTACTTTAACGAGAAAAGATTTTTTAATTCAAAGCTGATTCACGGCCAGGGCATAGTCTGCGGGCTTGAGGTGAAGGAAACCGGATTCGGCACGGGAGCCGCCGGCGAGAAGCTCGTGGTGTCTGTCTTGCCCGGTATGGCGCTCGACGGCTGCGGGCGCGAGATAGTCGTGGACAGGATCCTGAACGGCGAAGAGGTTGACATTCCAGGGATTGAGTCGCTGACCGGGACGAAGAAGTTTTACCTGTTTCTTAAATACAAGGAGTCGCTCGGCGAGCCTGTGCCCGCCCTGGCAAACGCTTCGAGCTGCGAGGAGGTTTGCTGCAACAGCAGGATCAAAGAAGGATTTAAGCTTATCCTCAGCGACCAGGAGCCTCCGTTGGAGGAACCGGTAAATCCGGAAAAGTCCGATCCGTGCCCTTCGGGCGAGGACAAAGGGGTTTTGCTGGCGGCGTTCGACATCAACAAGGAGACGAAAAAGGCCGCCGTAAACGCCGCCGAGACCAAGAAGCACCGGGGCTACGTCTACAATAACCCGCTGTTGTACAGCCTCCTGAGCGAGCACAAGAGCGATCACAGCAACCCCCACAATGTCAAGCACGTGCAGACGGGACCCGCCGGCTGGGATCAGACTGAATCCGCCGGTGACGCAAACAAGCGGACGAAACACCTGTCCACCGAGGACGCCGGGAAATGGAACAACGCGGCGCAGGACATCACCGCGCATAAGGGCGATTTGAACAATCCACACCAGGTCAAGCACGGTCAAACAGGACCGGTAGGCTGGGACCAGGTAGACGCGAGTGACCCTAACGATAAAAAGAGCCGTACTAAGCACGTCTCCACCGAGGACGCCGAGAAGTGGAACAAAGCGGCGGAAAACCCGCCGGAGCCGATAAGGCATTATAAGATAAAAATTTCGGATGTCGTCCAGGGACAGAGGAAGGAACAGGTTGTCGAGATAAAGTTGAATTACAACGAACCGGTTGTCCTCGGTATTGAGGTGATATTCAACAAAAAGACTTTTGATAAATTTATCGAGGAGATTAAGGAAAAATACAAGCCCGACGAAGAAGCCATGAAAAAGTGGCTGGAGCAAATCGCATCCGTAGTAAAGGAGAACAAAATCGAGGAAATCAACGAGTACTATACCGGAGACCTGTCGCTGGTCAGTCTCTGGACGCTTGTAATCGGCGTCGGGACATTGCCGGTAGTTGTGCGCCAGCCGACGGAGGGCTTGTTAGGTGTGGGACTTAAGCAGATACCCGCTCCCGCACTGGCGGCAAAGATAGACCGTGCGGGTAAGAAACTGAGTATAATCCTGCAGGACAAAAGAGATGCAGATTCGCGCATAAAGGAATTTGTGGATTATACCGTTGTTTTTTGGATCGGGGCGGCGAAGACGGTCAAGGAGTTTTAGCAGATCACCCGGAGGGCCTCCGGTACTATCGAGAATTCAGCCGGTAAATAGCCGGCCGGTTCGCCGTCGGCTTCGACACAGACGCGCTCATGGGAGTCGATAACTATGCGGCGCCCGCGCCGGAGGGCTACCTTCGGGTGGTCCAGGTGTCTGCCGCTGTACACCTTTAAAAGGTTCAGCGCGAGTTCGGGACGCGGCATGCCGCGGATGACCACGACGTCGAAAAGTTCGTCGTCCATCCTCGCCTGCGGGGCGATAAACATTCCGCCGCCGAAGTACCGGCCGTTCGCCAGGGCGACGGTGGTTATGTCAATCTGTTCGGAAAACTCTCCGTCAATATCGATACGTACCGTTTGAGGCCGGTAGGCGGACATAGTAACGAGCGCGCCCCGCAGAAATGACAAAAATCCGCCAAGTTGTTTGCCGGCGCTGTTGACGCGCGCGGTGGTTTCGCCCCCCAGCCCGGCGTCGGCGACGTTCAAAAAATAACGCCGGGAAGCGCCGTTATCCTCCGTACTGAACGTTATGCGCCCCACGTCGACCAGACGCGCCCTTCCTTCGGCCAGCCGCGCGACCGCCCCGGCGGGTGATCGGGGGATGCTAAGGGTGCGGGCAAGATCCCTCCCTGTCCCGCAAGGGATAATTCCGAGCCGTGCCCGGGGAGGAATGTCTTCCGCAAGCAGACCGTTCAAGACCTCGTTGACCGTGCCGTCCCCGCCGACGGCGACAACGCAGTCACAGCCCTGGCTCAGGACCTTCCGCGCAAGTTCCTTCCCGTCCCCGGGTCTCCCGGTGAAGCCGTAAGTGAATTCAAGCCCGGCGCTGTTCAAAAGCCGCGCGATTCCCGGCCAGGCCCGCCGCACCGACCCGTTGCCGGCAGCCGGGTTCACCACTAATCCAAGCTTCTTTGGGGGGCACGCGGGAACACCGGCAGGCAGTTTTTCGACGTCTCCAGACGTTTTTCCTCTACGTATATTCATTCCCTGCCTCGAGAGGGTCTTCGGACGTTGTATAGTTTCTCCGCATCCTCAGCGGTTTCCTTTGTATTAAAGGTTAAGATGTTTTTCTTTGCGGACCTGCCGATAGTCTTCTTGAGAACTAATACCTTAAAATTCACTCGTTTTAGTAATCGTAGGGTAGGCTTTGCCCACCTTTTTGCAGATCAAGGCACCTGGCGGCATCACACAGACAGAGGAAATAGCCTTTCCTGCCGGATGATCTCGAACTGCTGAGAAATGGTCTCTTGCTACCGGCAGTTCCCAGGGCCACAGTGCTCCGGTCCGACGCGACATCGGCTTGACTTAGGGCGAACTACGGCGTGCTTATAGAGCCTCGGTTAGCGGTTTTATGTGTAGGGGGTTATGAAGGCTGTCTTTCTTAGGCTTAAACTTTAGCCTTAACACCAGCATGATGCGCGCGCCCGTTCGCTTAGCTGAACCTTCGACATATCCGCGTAGGCGGCCCTCTCGCAGAGCGTTCCTTGAGGACAAACCGCAGCGGGCAAGTAGATTTGATCACCAAAACAAATTGCTAAAGTAAACCTGAACGTGCTGGTGCCCTCGCACAAGGCCAAACCGTGCTTTAGAGCCAGAACCAGCCCTGCGGCGGAGAAGATTTTGCGTGCCCATGCCTCCGCGCAAGCGTTCGCGCATGAACATATCCTCCCGCTGCGCGGTCCGGTATCCTTCCCGCGCCCCAGCACTCAAAGAGTTGAGTGCTCGGCACTTGGCCTCCGGCCTGCGGCGCTTTGTCATTGGCTCTTAGGCTGCGGGGTTGTAGTGGTTAAAAGGAGGAGAAAACGCCGGTCTTGTTGAAAAATTTAGACTAAATTATAGATGGTTGTCCAGGAAGTCTTTCTTAGGTATAAAACGGGGGAAATCGAAGATTGACCATTGAATTGGACAAAATTGCGGCGGAGCAAGCTGCCAGGGTTGCGCGACAACTCCTTTTAGTAGCAAAACGTGGTGGAACGGAGGCCGACTTCCGGAGAGAAGCCGCCCGCGTATTGGAGGATGCTGGCGCGGCAGCCGGTCTCACGATTGTACCTCGGGACGAGTACTCGGTGGCACGGGGTCGCGTGGATTCGGTTTACAACCGCCTCGTCCTTGAATATAAGCGGCCGGGAATCCTCAGACCTACAAACCGGGCGCGTACTAATGAAGACGCCATTCAGCAGGTAAAGGACTACATCCTCGACGTAGCCACGCGAGAACGCCGGGAGGCCCAGCGTCTTGCAGGTGTGGTTACAGACGGCTTTCACTTCATCTTTGTCCGCCGGGTCGGCGAGGGCTGGGTTGAAGATGACCCGGTGCCGGTTTCGCCGAACGCGACAGAACGCTTTCTGCGCTTACTCTTTTCTCTTTCGGCTGGTGCTGCCCTCATTCCCGAAAACCTTATTGAAGACTTTGGCCCCCGAACCTTCCGGGCACAGCGGGCGGTTCGCGCTCTTTATGCCGCTCTCCACAGCAGCAGGCATCCTCTGGTAGAGAAACTTTTTGAGCAGTGGCGGCTTTTCTTCAGTGAGGCCACTGACTACAGCGAGTGGGCGGAACGCATCGAGAGTAAAGAAGAATTCCGTGCTTTTGTTCACGGAATGGGTTTGGATCCACGGTATACTGAGGCTGCCAAAGTTTTCTTTGCCTTACATACTTACTACGCGCTCCTCATCAAGCTTGTGGCTTCCCTTGCGGCGGCGCGGTTCGCCGGGGGATCCTCCATTCCCCTTGCCCGGTTAGCGGCGAAAGAAGGAGACGAACTGCGAGACGCCTTTACGGACCTGGAGCGCGGCGGCCTCTTTCGGGAATACGGTATCCGCAACTTTTTGGAAGGCGACTTCTTCGGCTGGTACCTCGCCGCGTGGAACGAGGAGATTGAAAAAGCGGTGGGTGTCCTCGTCCAGCGTTTGGCCGAATACGACCCGGGCGCGCTGGAGTTGGCGCCTGAAAATGCCCGCGACCTCTTGAAGAAGCTCTACCATTACCTCCTGCCGCGGGAGATCCGCCACGACTTGGGCGAGTATTACACTCCCGACTGGCTGGCTGAACGGTTGATCATTCAGACCCTCGGACAGGCTGACCTTGGCGACCCGACGAAGCGAGTTCTCGACCCGGCTTGTGGTTCAGGGACGTTCCTGGTGATCCTGATTAAGCATATACGTGAGCGAGTTGCGCGAAGAGGTTGGGACCCGGCTAAAACGTTAGAACTAATTCTGCGAAACGTTCTCGGAATTGACCTCAATCCCCTTGCGGTTATCGCTGCCCGGACCAACTACCTTCTGGCTTTGGGTGATCTGCTAAAATACAGAAAAGGTGACATTGACATCCCAGTCTATCAGGCAGATTCGATTTTAACCCCGGTTCGGGGTAATGATTTATTCGATGGGAACGTTTATCCGTTGAAAACATCTGTGGGCGTTTTCCGGATCCCTGCCGTTTTCGCCAACCGTGAGCGGATGGATATTTTGGCAAATGTTTTAGACGAGTCTGTGGAAGCGGGAATCGGCGAGGAAGCCTTCCTTGTCCGGATAATGACGTCTGCCGGATTGGAACCAGAGGAACTTACTGTTTCTAAGAACGATCTGAAGCTGCTATACCGGGAACTCCGGAGCTTACACGAGCAGGGCATCAACGGCGTTTGGGCCCGGATCATTAAGAATGCCTTTATGCCAGTCTTCCTTGAACCTTGCCACTATATCGTCGGTAATCCTCCTTGGGTAAATTGGGAACACTTACCTGATGAGTACCGGCTCCAAACCAGGCCTTTATGGGAGCATTACGGCCTCTTTCCGCACGGCGGTATGGATACCATTCTCGGAAAAGGGAAAAAAGACCTCTCTATGCTGATGACCTATGTTGCAGCAGACCGCTACCTGCGGCGGGGCGGCAAGTTGGGATTTGTTCTTTCCCAAAGCCTATTTAAGACCTCGGGGGCGGGACAGGGCTTCCGACGGTTTCGCCTGCCCGATGGGACACCGTTTGGTCCCATGGTGGTGGAGGATATGGTAGAGCTAAAACCCTTCGAAGGGGCGACAAACCGCACCGCGGTAGGGGTATTTGCCAAGGGCCATGCTGTGCGCTACCCGGTTTCTTACCAATATTGGAAAAAGCGGTGCGAAGGACGGGGCAGTATAATCGGGTTCGATACCCCGTACGAAGAGGTGACGAAAGAGAAGGTTACTTTCCGTCAGTGGCACGCGGAACCGGTGGACAGAGCGGACCAAACTTCGGCCTGGATCACGGCCCGCCGGCGGGCCCTCCAGGCGCTAAAGAAAATCCTTGGTAGTTCATCGTACACGGCCCACGCAGGTTCATTTACCGGCGGCGCCAACGGCATCTACTGGGTAGAGATAATCGGTACCAGGCCGGGTGGCCTAGCCATAGTCGCCAATATAACGGAAGGTGCAAGGCGGAGGGTCCCAAGCGTCCAAGCTGCGGTAGAAATGGACCTGTTGTATCCCCTGCTACGTGGCCGCGATGTTGATCGGTGGAAGGCAACTCCGTCGGCCCACATCTTGATGACTCAGGACCCGGTGACCCGGCGCGGTATTGCTACGGACATAATGGTGAGTAAATATCCGAAAGCGCATTCGTATCTGGCCAGGTTTGAAGAAATTCTCAGGAGCAGAGCTGCCTTTCGCCGCTACTTCCGGGAAACCGATCCGTACTGGTCAATATTTGATGTTGGTATTTATACTTTCTCTAAGTATAAAGTTGTTTGGCCTTGGATTTCTCTACGTGTTAGGGCAAGTGTAGTCTCCGAGATCGACGGAAAGGTAATTTTACCGGAACATAACACCAGTTTTGTTTCCTTCGATTCACCGGAGGAAGCTAATTATTTTTGTAGTGTTTTTAATTCGGCGCCTTCTGAAGCAGCTATTGTGTTTTCATATGGAGGGGGTGGTGGTGGTATTGCTGCACCGTCTGTCCTGGATAGAATACACATTCCGCGGTTTTCCAGGAAGAACCTGGTTCATACCAAACTCGCCGAGCTCTCCAAAGCAGCCCACAGAGCGGCCGCCGCAGGCGACACGGGTGAGGTCAAGCGTATCGAAGAGGAGATTGACCGCCTGGCTGCCCAACTGTGGGATCTGTCGGACGAGGAAATGGCTGACATCAAGTTATCGCTGGAGGAAGCGTGAGAATGCGAAACCCTTTTGAGGGCCTGCGACCGGCACTGGAGGTTATTACCCGGGAAGCCCGTGTTCTGCCGGCTACCGGGCAGGCGATTGAAGATTTGGTTCGTCCGGATCACGAGGAGGTCATTGACCGTCTTCGTTCGGTGCACGATAAGGTATTAGACGTCCTTTTAGAAGCGCCGAACCGAGAACCTTACGTGGAGTTGAGGCCGATCCACCGTACCGAGCGCCACCTGCTCCGGTATTTCTTGGACGGCTCGGCCCGGACCTTCTTTCTTGGCGACGTCGTGGAGGGCACCCGGCGCACGCCGGTCCACGTGGCCCAGATCGGGGCTGCAGCAGTCTTCCGAAAGGACAATGGACAGATTAACGTGGCTCAGGTGGTGCGCCAGATCGTGTTAATGATGGATAAAAATGCCGTCTCTTTCGGAGAAGAGGTCCAGCGGATAGTAAGTCAAGCCGGTCCGCTATATGCTTTTCACGATACGATGGCGGAAGACGGGGAAACGGAGGTAACCGCGCCGGGGAAGGAGCCCCGCTCACGGGCAGCGCACAAGGCCCACCACCTGATGGCCCGGCTCGAGGACGAGATAGGTCGCACGCTTTCGCGGGAAGAAGGCCAGTGGCTGGTTCTTGACGGCAGCTTGGGCAAGGATTTGTATTCGTGGCGGGACGTACCGCAGTTCTTCGGTGTGACCAAATCTTTCAGCCGGGAGCCGATTTTTAAGCTGCCCGGGGCGCGTGGCGGACAAGTTATAAACTTGTACGAACTTTTGGTCGGGCTACCGTTTTCGGCAAGAACCTGCGTTTTTTCGGCTCGTTCGGGCAAAGTGGGTGTCTGGTATGTCCGGCTAAGGGAACAGCGGCACCTGGATTACCCGCTTATGGGGGTTGTGAAGGTGGAGTTTCCCAACCCCAGTACGGAGGCTATACCTTCCGAACTCATTGACGAAATCTCTGCGGCACTTATTGCCGAACGACAGGTAACGCCGCACGGCAAGGACATACGCTGGCACGCGCACCTTTACCCCATTTATCTTGCCGAACAAGCGGTAAAAAACAGCTTTGTTTCATCCGAGGTTTTGAAGGCGGGCTTGAAATGGCCGGGGATAACACACGACCGGATCATCCGGTAAACTGGAGGGTGTTGTTATGGCTGAAGAGTTGGAAAAAGACGCGGTGGCACCCAGTGAACGCCGGATTGTTGGTAAAGCTTCGGCAACCGAGCGGGATCCTAATTCTTCGGAAAAGTTTTCTTTCTGGCTGGCGCCGGAAGAGATAGTTAATCCCTTTGATATTATCGAGGCGGAGCAGATGGAAGGAACCCGCACTTTCGGCTTGGTAACCAATATTAAACAGATAACCGATGCTCCGTCGCATCTGTCTAACTTTATTTCCAACGACTTCGGAAGCCCGACGTCCACTCCCCAAACTCCTCGGCAAGGAGCGAACGTTGGCGAAGTGAGTGTATTGGCGAATTATGATCCGTCCGAACCCAAGCGGTACCCGATGGGGATCTATATGCCCGTCCAAAGTGACGCGCCCGTGCGGTTCGCGGATGAGGCGGGGATTCACGTGGCTCTCGGGATTGATAAAATGTTTGAGTACGAAAAAGAGTATAAGGAGAAGATAACGGTTCCGGCGGGACTGCTCCGGATGTCCAACGGAACCAAGGTAGGCGTATACCTCGACAAAAGGTATGTGTTGGGACCAGAGGGTGCGCACGTCAACATTGCAGGGATTTCCGGTTTGGCAACCAAAACCTCGTATGCAATGTTTCTCATCCAATCAATTCTTCAGACCATAGGGGCTAAAGATATCGCGGTTATTCTGCTGAATGTAAAGCAGAATGACCTTCTGGTGATTGACAGGCCACGGAAAGGCATGAAACCGGAGGAACATGAAATGTGGGAGTTTCTCGGACTGCGGCCCCAACCCTTTGAGAACGTGCGGTACCTGCTTCCCTGGGGCAAGGATACACAGACGACCGGGCTTCCTAACTGCTTCGGCGAACCGCCAGACCAGTTTCAGACCTATGCTTATTCCTTGGAAGACGTGATCGGTAACCGGATACACCCGGGACCGGGTCTTGGTTTGCTCATCCGCGTTCCTGACCCGTGGGATACCCTCGGGGCCCTAATCGGAGAAATTCAACAAGGGATAATCAATCAGGAACCTAAGTGGAAGAGTGTGACTACTTGGGACGCCCTCCTTAACGGTCCGCCCCTAATAGACAAAGGTGTGCCACAGACGGTCAAAGAAGTGCGTGCTTCGTCTGTCGGCCGGTTCATCCGGATTCTTCGCCGGGTGGTTAAGAATCGGCAGTCCGGGATATTCGTGGAGCAACGGGCACCACGCCGGGCCGCAAATTTAGGGGAAGAGGTTCGAAAGATCGAGGGCGGGCAGACCATGGTTGTGGATATCGCCAAGTTGACTGATGAGGAGCGGGCGCTCGTCTTTGGTCACATCATTCAGGAGATTTATGCTATGTATGCCGAAGCCACCGTTGACGAAAGAGGAGAATTGCCCAAAAAGGTTATCATTTTTGTAGACGAACTGAACAAGTACGCGCCTGCTCGCCGGGGCGAAACCGAGTCTTCAATCCTAGGTTATGTGCTCGATATTGCCGCCCGCGGCCGCTCCCTCGGGGTGATCCTGATTTCCGCAGAGCAGTTTATGAGCGAGGTACACGGACAGGTAGTAGGAAACTGTTCAACCAAGGTGATCGGACGGAGTGATTCTTCAGAACTTGCAGACGCAGCTTACCGTTTTATTGCTCAAGACGTGAAAGCTCATCTTACGCGTCTGGATAAAGGCGAACTCCTCCTCGCACACCCTATTTACAGGCAACCGGTGAAGATTGAATTCCCGCGGCCGGCTTTTGAAGCAATAGGGCACGAACGCCTGGGGTGGTAAGCTATGATAGCGTATCATGTCGAGGAACGGACCGAATGGCGGTGGTGGGTCACCCCGAAGCCTTTAGAGGATAAGCCCATTCACCGTTGGTACACCTTTCCGCATAGCTTCACCAGCGAACTGGTCCATGCCCTTGTTGATGAATGGAGCCTCGGTCCAGAAGATCACATTCTCGATCCCTTTGTTGGCGCAGGAACAACCCTGCTGGCGGCTAAGGAAAAAGGCATACCCGCCACCGGATATGACCTTTCTCCCTTCGCGGTACTCGTCGCCAAGACTAAGATTGCTAACTATAGATTGCCTAGGCTCGTTGAAGTGTGGGGGGTTTTAAAGGAACGCTTATCCCGGCCCCAATCTGCCCAGGTTTCGCGGATATATCCCGAACTTGTTCAAAAGGCCTTACCGGGAAGGCTCTTAGCCGGATTTGATATGCTTCACAGATACATTGAGAACCTTTCGTGTTCTGAAACAGAGCGGTGCTTCTTCCGTACTGCCTTACTCGCGATCCTTCCCAAGTACAGCCACGCGGTAGCAACCGGCGGGTGGTTAAAATGGGTTAATAGGCAAACCGATGCCACGACCATACCTACGGCCTTTAACGAGCGAGTAGAGACCATGTTAAGAGACCTAGGCGAAGCAAAGCTTCTCCGCCGTTCGCTATGGCACGTTAAGGGGGCGGACGCAAGGCGACTTCCAGACCGTGATTCTACTTATTCAGCGGTTATTACGTCGCCTCCCTACCCAAATCGCCACGACTATACAAGGGTCTTTGGGATCGAGCTGATGTTGGCCTTATTAAATTGGGACGAAACTCGTAAGCTTCGTTACCAAAGCTTCCAGTCGCATCCTGAATCACGCCCAGAGCGTCCTGTAATGGATGGGTATGTACCACCAGAGCGACTTACGAAGACGGTTGAGAAGCTTTCGTTAAACGGTAATGACCCTCGAATTCCCCGGATGATAGAAGGTTACTTTTTCGATATGTATATATGTCTTCGTGAGATAACGCGTATTTCTAAAGCCGGGGCCAGAGTTGCTTTTGTAGTTGGTAATACGCAGTATTACGGAGAGCCGGTCATGGTTGACGAACTTACAGCCGAAATAGGCGAACAAGCTGGACTAACCTGCGAGAAACTTGTTGCGGTACGGTACCGAGGGAATAGTGCCCAGCAAATGGGCAAGTACGGCCGCAAGCCGTCTCGAGAAAGCGTTGTTATTTTCCGAAGGCCATAACCATCGGTAGCTATTCGAGCGCGTAAGGTTTTGATCTATGCCTTCCAGGAGCAAGCGGATGTAGATGAAGATGAAGATATGGATAAAGTTACCGGTTTCTATGGCTGGAGGCACATGCAGCAGCGGTCCAAGTAATAACGACCTTTGTTTTAGCTCTTTTAAAGTTTTATACATCAGGGTCAGGCTTTACTTTATGAATTTGTCTAAGATATAATTAGCCAAACGTGGTGGCGGGCGGATTCTGCATAATCCAAGTAAAACGCTAATTCAGAGTTTATGGGAGAAATCATACTTTTCCATCTTAAGGAAATAGAAGCTCGTGAAAACGTCAGGATTGTTTTTGCTTGTGAGTCAGGTAGTCGGGCGTGGGGGTTTCCGTCTTCGGACAGCGATTACGATGTGCGCTTTTTGCATGTCCGGCCGGTAGAGTGGTATCTATCCATTGACAAGAAGCGGGATGTCATCGAGCGCCCGGTTAATGGCGGGCTGGACATCAACGGCTGGGATTTGAAAAAAGCCTTACGCCTTTTTCGCAAGTCCAATCCCCCGCTTTTAGAGTGGCTCGGCTCACCTATCCTTTATCTTGAAAGGTTCAGCGTTGCTGCGAAAATGCGGGAACTGATTCCGGTATATTATTCCCCGACGGCTTGCATGTAAGTATTTCTATGTGTTGCGCCCCGAAGTTCACAGTATAACCCGTTGAACCTTTCCAGGGCGGCGCAGGGCAAATCGCATTCCAACACCCCGCATTTTCCGCAAATCAGTACACCGTTCATCCCCTCACCTCTCCAACGGGTCGGTATCCTTTTGACGTCTTCACCCGCAAATAAAAAACCCGCCCGAATGAGAACGGCGGGTTAAAACCCAAAAAATATTTCCACAAATCCTATCTACGCGCATTACCCATGCGTGTTATAATTATGTTAGAAATGGGGTAGCGAGATTGGGGAAACAGATAACAGTAAAAAAAGTCCTGCAAATCCTGAAGCAAGAAGGATTTATTAAATCCCCAAGCCATATGAGCGGCAGCAGTCACCAACGATACATACACAAAGATGACCCTACAAGGTACGCCGACATAAGCTACCACCACAGCGGCCAAGTGATACCGAAGGGAACACTAAAAAGCATAGAACGCACATCAGGGGTTAAGTTCTAGCCCTTGATGTGACCCTAATAAACCAATGTAAAGAGGTGACTTTTATGTCTTACCAAAATCACTTAATCTACCCGGTCGTTGTCGAGAAAGCCGAAGACAGCGGAATAGGTATGTATTTCCCTGATTTCCCCGGAACAGCCATTCTCAGTGTTGACATCGCAGACGGCATCCGCAGGGCAAAGGAGATGCTTGTCAACCTTGTATCAGAGAAGGAAGAACAGGGGCAGCAACTTCCCAAGCCCTCTGACCCTGAAAACATTGAATTACTCGACGCGAGTGACCGCATTGTATTCGTTGATGTCTATATGCCACCCTACCGCAACGAAGCGGACAACAAGGCAGTGACTAAAAATTGCACACTACCCAAGTGGCTGCGCGATGCGGGAGAAGAGGCCGGTCTGAATTTTTCGCAACTCCTTCAGGTGTCAATTAAAGAAGCGTTGGGCATAAAGCAAGCGGAGAAGCGGCCTTAACCGGCCGCTTCTCAATGTCTCACGACAATTACTGTCACCGCCTTAGATAATTGCATAACGACAAGATAAAATAGGGTATAAGCAGGCGCCCGGAAGGAGGTTGGCGGAATAACCCCTTCAAACCTTTGGGGCGCAAGGGCTCCAAAAGGGCATGTAGAAAACAAATTGACTCCTTTATCACTTTATCTGCACAATTACTGCGCCGGTAAGATTTAAGTTTGTGGTAAACTTTATCTTGAGGTGAAAGCGAATGGATAATTTGCGGGTCAGAAAGCTTGTCGAAACCGATGGAGAAATATGCATAACCGGGCTGCCTTTTAAGAAGGGACAGATTGTGGAAATGACCTTGAAGTCGGTTGACCGCCAACAAGACATTAAGCCGGGTTTAACCGCTCACAAGCTCTTGCATTCTGGCTTGCCGGGAATATGGTCGGACCGGAAAGATATTAGTAATAGTTCCGCTTATGCCCGCCGCCTGCGTAAACAGGCCCAAAGACGTAAAAGGTCGTAGCGATGGTTATTCTCGGTAATACCTAATGTCAAAACCCTTCGGCCTTATCAACGAAGCTGAAGCTTTGCAGTGGGACCTAACGGGATTAAGAGGACGTGTATAATCCACGCCAAACATAAAGGAAGTATGGAAGCAGGGAAGGACCGCTGTCTGGAAGGGCGTTGGGCCTTAAATTCTCATCCGTAGAAGAAATGTACCTGTTTTTATTTTTAGCCGGCGGCGGGAAATGCCGGCTCTTCGACCCTCAGCTTTTTACGGAACCGCAGCAGAATCTTCGTGAAACGCTCGCCGAAAACCAGGTAGAAAATCACGTTGCCTGCGGCGTGGAAGGTATCTAGCCAGGCGCTGACCAGGTACGTCGCCAGGAAGGTCTGCCATGAAAGCGGGCGGATGAAAGCCGCCCAGAACCAGAGGTTCATGATCCAGCCGAAGAGGTATCCCCAGAAGAATAGAAAAGAGATCATCAACCAGCGCTCGAACCGCGGGGGAAACCAGGGCAGCAGCCCGGCGGTCGCCCCGGCCATTCCCCAGGCGAACATCTGCCACGGCGTCCACGGCCCCTGCCCGAGAAAGAAGTTTGAAACCAGCGCTGCCGTAACACCGACCATGATACCGGCACGGGCGCCGAAAACGTACCCGGACACCACGACGATGAAGGTCACCGGTTGGAAGTTCGGCAGGAACGCGAAGGGAATGCGGCTTACGGCCGCCAGGGCGCTCAGTACCGCTATGACGGCGATCTCCCTTGATGAGACCTGTTTTTCCTCGAAGGCCCAAAACATCAGCAGCAGGGCAATGGCCACCATTTCGAAGGCCAGGAGGCCCCAGTTCCTGCCGCCCGAAACGCCGTGACCGGAGAGTTGCGTTCCGACGACCGCCAGGATGAGCAAAATGGCCAGCGGGAACCTGAATTTACGCATGTTTTATCCTCGTTACTCCCTGAGAATTAATCAACCGCCAATCCAGCACTCAACGAACCACTGTATATGGGTCAGTAAGAAGGCGATCATTAGCCACTATGCAAATCATGTTGAGTGCTGGACAAGAACGCCATGTATCAAGAAAATGAATATGTGATTAAGAACCGGGCTTCGTTTCTAAAAAGCTATTTTCGTTCCGTTCTTGAGATAAGGTCCCCATTCCTTCAAGGCGTCCTCCGGTGTCAGGAGACCTTGCGCGAACCCCTTGCTCAGCTTATCGATCTGCGTGGAATAGAAAAGTGAATCGCTAAGGACCGTTGATACGGGACCGCTCCGTACAATCCGGCCGTCGAACAGCAAAGCCGCCCGTGTGGCGTACTGCGCGACGAATTCCACGTCGTGTGTGACCAGCACCACACCCGCTCCCTCCGCGGCCCGCCGCCGCAGCATTTGCCCCAGGTCGCTTTTCAAGCGGTAATCCATGCCCCGCGTCGGTTCATCGAGCAAAAGAAGCCCGGGCCCGGCCACGAGCATGGAGGCCAGGGCTACCCGCTGGCGCTCGCCGCCGCTCAGGTCTCTCGGGTGTGCCCGGCGGTAAGGTTCGAGGCGCAGCTCCGCCAGAACCCGGTCGACAACGCCGTCGTCAGGGAGTCTGAAGTTGCGTAGGGTAAACAGCAGCTCTTCCTCCACCGTGTCGCGCAGCAGGTAATCATTCGGATTTTGGGACAGGTAGGCCACGTTCATTGCCTTCGGCCCGGTTTTTTCCCCGTTGTTCAGCCCTGTTACCCGCCCTCGCCCCGGTTTCAGGAGCCCGGCAATAACGCGCAGAAGCGTTGATTTTCCCGCACCGTTCGGCCCTAGAATGGCCAGGAATTCACCGGGTGCGACGGTCAGTTTAACGTCCCTGAGCGCCTCCGTGCCGTCGGGATAGACAAACCACACCCGTTCGAGGGCTGTAAGTATTTCTTCAGATTCGACTTTGGGCGTCTTGCCGGGGGCCTTCTTCGCAGCTCTGTTCGCCTTGGCGGTTGGGGGGTGCGTGCGGGAAACCTCCCCGTTTTGCCGGGCCGGCAGAATTCGGCGCAATATGTCCCGTCCTTCCTTTACCGTCACGGGTACCGGGGAAAACCCGGCCATGGCCCAGAAACGGGCAACGGGGGGTACGAAGGGAAGTCCTTTCCCTGTAACCCAGCGGGCCGTTTCCCCGGGCGAACCGTCGAAGACGATCCGCCCGTTTTCCAGGTAAAGAACGCGGTTAACGAGGTGGAAGCACCTCTCCAGACGCTGTTCCACAAGAATCACGGTAAGTCCCGTATCTTCATTAAGCCGCTTGAGGAACCCGAGCAGCTCTTCGGCCGCGACGGGGTCGAGTTGGGAGGTGGGCTCGTCGAGGATCAACACCTTCGGCTGCATCGCCAGGACGGCGGCCAGGGCGACTCGTTGCTTTTGCCCGCCGGAAAGACGCGCGGTGTCGGCGTATCTTACGCCGGTGAGGTTTAAGAAGGTCATGACCTCCGCCAGCCGCCGGCCGATTTCCTCCGGCGGCAGGCCCAGATTTTCCAGCCCGAATGCAAGTTCCGCCTCCACACCGGTCGCCACTAATTGCTTTTCCGGGTCCTGAAAAACGATGCCGACCTCCCTGGCCAGTTGCCCTCTTTTCATGAGGGATACTTCCGTTCCCCGGTAAGTCAGTCTCCCGTCGAGCCTTCCTCCGTAAAAATGGGGGATAAGACCGGCCAGTACCCGGGCCAGGGTCGATTTCCCGGAACCTGATTCCCCCGCAATAAGCAGGAATTCTCCCTCTTCGACAACAAGGTTGATGTTCCGCATCGCCGGATGCTTTGTTTCAGGATAACGGTAAGTTAAATCTTCGCTCTGAAAAACGGCCAGCGGGACCACCCCCAGTTCATAACGGCCGGTATGGACAAAAAGAGAAGAACCCAAATCACCAGGGCGGGCGTTTCCCACCCTTTAACGACAGCGTCCAGGGAAGGGTAGTAGTTATAGTGAAGGAAGCCTTTGGCAGCCCCGTAGATGACGACACCCAGCGCGGTTACACTTCCCGCGAGGCAGAGGGTGTCCCGGGGGCGCCAGAGGTTCGGCCGGTAGCATGAGCGCCGCCCGCTGTTGAAAGCCCGCGCCTCCATGGCCTCCGCAATTTCCATAGAGTCCTCGAGGGAGGACAGGAGCAGGGCGTCGACGAGCCCGGCATAACTCCTCGCGCGTTTGCTCCATTTGCCCCGGCTGAAGTCGACGCCGCGCAGCTCCTGGATCCGGCGGATGCCTTCAAGCCGCCGGGTCATCGCCGGGAACATCCTGGCCGCAAGACAGGACACCAGCGCCGAACGGAACGCCAGCCTTGAAAACAGATCCAGCATCCTGTCCGGATGAACCATCAGAATATAGAGGCAAAAGATGCTGACGATGTCGAGCAGCTTGACGCTCATAGCCGCGCCGTAACAGACCGCTTCCAACGAAACGTTTAGGGGGCCTGCAACCGGCACCCGGGGCCCGTACCACAAGATATTCTCGCCGGCTCTGACCATCAGGGGGTTAACGAGCATAATCAAAACACTCATGCCCAAGCCCAGTTTCAAGAAGCTGTTCCACAAATCCCATCCGCCGAGCGACAGGGCGGTCAGTCCTAGTAACGCCAGCAGTCCCACCAGGAAAAGGGGATGATCCATCGACATAGCCATAACCAGTAAAACCGCCAGGTAAGCCAGGGCCGCAGCCGGGTGCAGCTTTTCAAGAAAGGGATTGCTGTCGCGGTGCAAAACGGACTCAAACATCTTTATCGCCTCGTTTATCGGTTCAACGTCCGACGTGCGACGTGCGACGTGCAGGGTGCGACGTGCAAGGTGCAGGGTGCAAGGTGCGACGTCCGACGTCCGATGTGCGACGTGCGACGTGCAAGGTGCGACGTGCAAGGTGCGACGTCCGACGTCCGACGTGCGACGTGCAAGGTGCAAGTTTAATAATAAGTTCTTGCCTTTTGTCATTGTACACCAGGAAATTATGCTTTTGCTTTGTTGTAGATAAGTTTGGTTCTGACCGCTTTAAAAAACATAATAAATATTATTGGCGTCCTTGGCGTCTTGGCGGTTAGGTTGCAGGGTGGCTTTGCTTACCTGATTCTTATTTAAAGATTTTGACCTCTTGGGTGGACCCATCCCAGTTGACGGAATATCCGAAGGCCTCGGCCACAAAGCGGGCCGGAAGGAAGACACGCCCGTCCTTAAGCAGGGGGGCAACCTCAAGCTCACGGGGTTGGCCGTTGACGGCACCGTGCTTTTCACCGACTGTCATTTCGACACTGATACCCGGGAGAGATAGAGTGACCGTATTTCTAACGGGGTCCCAGAGGATGTCTTTAGCGGCGACACCCAAACCCAGTGCCAGGTAGCGCACGGGAACGTAAGTCCGCCCGCTAAATATCAACGGGGCGGCGTCGGCATTTTCATTGCGGGCATTTTCACCGGTGCGGACACTGTATCCGGCCCTGCCGACCGTAAAGCGGATCTCACGCCCAAGCGATTCCTTGATATCAACATTTTTTGCGGCTGATTTCCCCACGCAGGCATAAAATGGTTGACCGTTCACGATGCTTTGCAGGGCCATGATGCTTTGAGCCGTAGCCATTTCGTCGGCTCCGCCGCCGGTTGCGTGCGAAAAACCTCCGTCCGGAAGCTGATGTCTTAAACCGGCCTGGAGTATGTCGCCGTTTTCCTTGTGCCACTGTTGCCCGAGGGGGTCTATTCCTACGGACAATAACCCGTTCACAACCAGGTTGCAGCTTTCCGGGTTGTCTTCCCCCCAGGATTCGAAGCCGCCGCTTTCTTTCTGGACGCTTCGAAGGTAAGCTGCCGCCTTCTGAACCGCGGGGCTGTTGCTGTTTTCCCCCAGAGCGCCCAGGGCCATCAGCGCCATCCCGGTAGAGTCCACATCCGGATTCTTGCTTTTTGCGTCCCAGTTGAAAGACCCGTCGGTGTGCTGGCAGGAGACAAGCCACTGCAGGGCCTTATTCTTGGCTTCAGGGCTTACGTCGGCGCAGGCGGTTTTAAGGGCCAGAACCGCCCAGACATGAGCATTGACCAGTCTCTCTCCCCCTTTTACCACGTTGTCGGGAAATTTGCCGCCGGGCTGCTGTGAATCCTGGAGTTCTTTAACCAGGTCGTGCCCCCGGCAGTTGCGGGGATCACCCCCGGTAGCCAGCAGGAGAAAGATCAGGGTGACGTAATCGTTCGTTTCCCCACTCTCAAAGGCCAGCTTTTCCTGCTCCCGGGCCGCCTACTCCGCCATGGTTCCACCGAGGTCCTGACCGGACACGGCAAGAGCGATGTAGCTCCAGGACATGAGGGGCCCGTCCTTCTTCTCCTTCGCCAAAAGGTACCGGCAGGCGCTTTGCGCCGCCTGTTCCGCCCGGTCGCGGCCGGTGACCGCCCAGGCGTGAAGAGGGCTGCAAAGCGACAGGAGCAGCAATATGACTGTTGTTTTTAAGAAATAGGTTTTAAAGGTGTCGATCATGCTTTCCTCCAGTAAACATTATTTATATCGCCTTGCAAACCCCTAACCCGGACAAGCCGGAACCAAAATATTTCACCACAGAGGCACAGAGGCACAGAGTTCACAGAGAACAGAAATATCAAGATTAAATAATAAGTATTTATTTAGGGTCAGAATCCAGTAGCCAGAAGTCAGAAGTCAGAATATATGGGAAATACCCTGAATCATATCGGATACGGCCTTTGAATTGTTTCATGGAAAACAAAATTCAAACCCGGAACCCGTGCCTAAATAAATAGTTAAAATAACAAAGATATTTCCGTTTTTTCCTCCGTGTGCTCTGTGTCTCTGTGGTTAATTTTTCTTGCCGTTTTGGATGATGGTTTCTGTGTTTGTCCGTGTTCATCCGTGGTTCAGGTTTTCCGGCGATTTTAATACTTCCCAGGCCGGGCTGGGGGTGTCGATACTCGCGCTGTACCACCAGATGATCCGGTCTCCTGCTTCAACCTTTTTCTCGGTAG
>JBFMBL010000023.1:0-6576 GCA_040755195.1 Bacillota bacterium | reverse complement strand
GTCCGTGTTCATCCGTGGTTCAGGTTTTCCGGCGATTTTAATACTTCCCAGGCCGGGCTGGGGGTGTCGATACTCGCGCTGTACCACCAGATGATCCGGTCTCCTGCTTCAACCTTTTTCTCGGTAGCCGCCATCCCGGCGATTTCTTCGTTGACTTTGTACATCCAGCCGCTCATCCCCTTGTTTGTTTGGCCGGCGATGCTGTAGACGAGGTTCCCGTACCTCGGGCTCATACTGTATCGCAGGCCGGTGGCATCCAGGGCTCCCATGGCGGTGTTACCCCACCTGTTATCCTGCGTGATGCTTACCGGCGCCGGGCGGAAGATACTTTCCCCATCTTGGCCGACAACGGCTATATAAACAAGGGTTCCCACGGCAGGCGTGTCTTCAGCCTTGTTCTTAACAGGGGGAGGTTGTATTACATCCGGTTCTTTGACTGCTGTCTTTGCCGGTAAAGGTGACGCCGGCCGGCCTGTTTCCGCCGGGGAAGGCACGGGCGCAGCTCGGAATACGTTTGCGGCCGGCTGTTTTGCGACTTTCTGGCTTTGTTGGGCGGCATCCGGCCTGGATGCATCTCCCAGCCTGGTGCCGGGGCCCGGACCAACCGGCGACTTTAACTTACCCGCCGACGCGAGCGAACCGAATAAAACCAGCAGGATTACCAGCAAAACGGGCCAGTGCCGTTTGGATGATTTTGTTCCCATGTCAAGCGCCTCCCTGCTTCAGCCTTGATTACGCGGAGGATTAGATAAACTTGATTGTCTCAAGCAGACGTTTAATTACCGCCACGCCTTCGGACCGGCTGGTGATCTGTTTGCTCCTAAGAGTTCCATCGGGGTAGCCTTTGATTACGCCTGACTTAACGGCTTTGGCCACCGCCGACATGGCCCACGGTGAAGTCGTCCGGCCGTCCTCGAAGGATGCCAGCAGGTTTTTCTCTTCTTCCGCCGTCATGTCCGGTTCCTGACCGGCCACCCTCATCACCGCCACCGCCAGAGCGGCAAGCGTTTCCCGGGTCGCCGGTTCTTCCGGCGCGAACCGCCCCCGGCCGGTCCCCTTAACCAGCCCGGCGGCGCAGGCTGCTTCTACGGGGTTCGAGTACCAGGCGCCGGCTGCCACATCCTTAAAAGGGGCGGTTTCCCCCGGGCGCTCCCTGAGCCCCAGCGCTCTGACCAGCATCGCGGTTAATTGGGCTCTTGTCAACGCCGCATCGGGGTCAAAAGCGTCCCGGGTAACTCCGTGAACGACCAGTTTTGACGCCATGGTTTCTATATCCCGGCGCGCCCAGTGACTTTGAAGATCACTGAAAGACCGTTCCTGCTGTATCACGGTATAAATGGAGTTACTGTTGCTGCGAATCCAGGCGTAGGTTCTGCCGCCCTGATCCATAAATACCGTCGGTACCGGGTAGAACCCATCTGATTCGACCACCACCCCTGTGGACTGTTCGGGGACCACGCCGCCGAGGAGCGGCAGCGACCGAAGCACAAAACGACCGCCGAAGTCGTTCTGTTCCAAAAGCTTTCCGTCCAGTGTTGAAAACCAGACCCGGAACTCCACCGGGACAGCAAGCAGTTTCCGGCCGCCCGTGGCAGCTAACTTATTAATTGCTTTCTCTATTTCCGCCGGCGGTTCGCTCATTTCAATGGTTAGATAAAGATTTCCGCCGCTCATCCCCAAAACTGAAGCAGCTTTCTCCAAATCAAGCGCCTGTAAAGGAAGAATGTAAGTCCAATCCCCCGCAATCAGTTCGAGAACCGCATCTTTACCGGCCAGGGCTTGAAGACCGGAGCCGGGTAACCGGGTTTCGACCGCGGCTGCATTATCGGGAATGTACACGTTGACTGTGACGACTCCGCCGGGTGCCAGACCCGTTGCGGCTTGCGCCAGGAGTTCCGTATATACCGAAGCCAGCACCGACTTGCGTCCGTCGGCGGTTGACGTGACAATGCCGGGGACGTTGATAGTTTGGGTTCCGGGCTTCGCGACTACCGCCGGGCTGATCCCTTGGTTACCGGAATTGTCCGGAGCCGAAGACGGTCCGGAATCATAGGCGCTGCCCCAGTACCAGCGCATGCTGTCGTTATTCTGGAGTATGGTACTTTTGGCCGAAACGCTGGGTTCGATGCCGTTGACGCTGTATTTCCAGCCTTCGACGCCTTCGTTGTAAACACCGTTTATCGCCCTTACAAAGCCGCTGCTGTCATGCGTTACGCTGAGCCCGGTCGCCTTCAGGGCGTCCAAGGCCGTGGTCCCGGTGGGGAGATACATCGCTGTGGAGGGATAAAGCGTCTCTTTGTTTTTGCCGGTGACTTCGACGGTAACGCAGATTGTGCCGCCATCGGAACTTCCACCGCTGGCGGGGTTAACCGTTATCTTTCCTTTGTAAGTGACCACGTCGGGGTACCCGCTGGCGTTGGGGTTGGTTACGGTGAAGTTAAGTTCGCCCTTTGGTACATTCGGAATAGCCACCCGGCCGTTCTGGGTGGTAAAGGCGGAGCCGTTGGCTGTCACCGTATACTCGCCTATGGCGGCGGTTTCCGCGGCGGTAAGGTCGGTAAGACCGCTGCCCCAGTCATACTTAACCGCATAGACGCTGAGGGTGACCGTCTGTCCTTCCTGCGGCTGTGGCGGGTTTACGGTCACTACCGGAAAGTAAGTTTTGGCGGCCCAGGTTGAATCAAGCGCGCCGATATAGAACACGACTTCGTCTCCGTCGGCGATTTTGTACGTGGCCGCCCCCTGCAAGAAGGCCGAAGGCTCGATTGTTCCGTCGCGGATCACGTAATACATCCAGTAGGTGTCGATACCGGGCGCTGCCCCGGTCAAGCCGCTTTCACCCAGGATACTTGTGACAAAGCCCCCCGGCGCCACGACGTTTTCTTCACCCACCGCCGCTTTTAACGCATCAAGCGCGTAGATACACCCGGTAACCGTTTTTTCGGCCTTACTGTCTGACGCGCCTTCCACCCGCACCTTCACAGCGGCCGGAATACCGGGGTCAGTGCCGGTACCCGGGCTTGTTATGTCGACGGAAACGTTGTGTTTGACAAGGTCGCCCAGGGCTATAAGAGCCTGCCGGGTCGCGATGGGATCGCTGCCGCCGCCCTCAATATGGGCAAAGGAGTTGTCCGCCAGGCGGAAGTCTATCAGGGCGTGGATCATGGTGCGGCCGTCCTTTTGCCATGCCGCCGCGGTTATGTCCTCCCCGCAGGCTGACAACCCGCGGATAACCGAGGCGATGGATTCAGTGTTCTCCGGGCTGCCGAAGCCCGCGGAGGGAAGCTGGACGTTCTTCAAAAAACCCCTGGCCTTGTAGACGGCATCCCATACGCCGGTTTCTTCCAGGTGATTAGCCAGGGCGATTAACGCCATGCCGGTAGTATCCGGGTCGCCGGCATCGCCGGAGAGAGCATATCCCCCGCCGGCTTTTTGCTGACTGATCAGATAAGCAACCGCCTTGGAGGTGTTGTAACTTCCCTTTGCCGTGTCCAGGGCGATAACCGCCCAGATTGTCTGGTTAATCGGCGCGCCGAAATCGCCGGCGTCTGTCTGCCTGGATGCAAGTTCCTGGATGATATCTCGCCCGTCAACGTCACTCGGGTCCTGCCCCGCGGCCAGCATCCCCAGGATAACACCCGCATAATCGGTGGTCAGTGACGTTGGTTTTAGACTGTCAACATTCCAGGACGGCAATGTCCACGGCGGCTTGTCGACTTCAACCCCCGCGTTGTCTAAGCCGACAACTTCCTCCCAGTGTTCGAGGGAGGTATGTTGATAAGTATAATAATCTACGGTCTTTTGCAGCAGGATCTCCGCCGTTTCTCCCGCATGGGTTGCGACCGGGGACGAGACGGCCAAAACCAGGAAGACCGACAAGGCAACCAAAACTGATAAAAATAAACGTCTTTTCATTTTACAGTTATTCAAACTAAATCACCCCACTTTAACTTAGCAACGGCCTCCTGCTCCCGGGCTGAATCTGCTTCGGCCCGGCATGCCTGAAGTTAATCTTTGCTTAAGAATTCTAAAATAAGAAAACATAGCACCCTGACCTTAGTCACTGCTTGCGGCAGAACAAAAACCCCCTCCGCAATACGGAAGGGGTTGAGGTCTTGTGCCTACCTGCGCCTGCCTTACGGCAGGACGACCGGTTCAGCCGCATCACCTCCCTATCCAGCGTAGGTTTCGGTGGTGGACGGAACAGGCAGGTCTCCTGGCTCGGGTTCATCGGCTCCCTCAAGCCTTCCCGAGCAGCACTCAGTTCAGTATCATGCAACTTTCGATGTTTTGCCGTTTGTAGAAACGGCTTTACCTCTGCAGTGATACGAACCCTACTGAGTGCTTGCTCAGTGGCGTTCTTTGAGGGCCATCCTCCTTACAGTGGCGGGACCGCGCCGGATTCTCACCGGCTTCCCTTTTAACGCTCATTTTTCATGAGCGACCTGATCCGAATATTCAGTTGTGGTTACTTAAAACGTAAATGCTTTTTTCATCACCTTATATGCCGATTCCTGCATGGCAGAATCATTATTTATGGTAAAATTTTAAGAATTTTAAGCCGGAATACAAGGTTCAGTTATTGCTGGGCTTTCAGGGACCGCCGGTGACTTCTATTCTGAAGAACTCCAGACAAAGCACCCGGTCTTGTCAATGCAGCCTTTTTTGTGGCCCATGGCTACGGGCGCCAGCCCTTGCGAAAACAGTTTGGTTTGTAAGAACTGCGGTTTAATAATCATTCTTCCCGCCCTGTCGATGCAGCCCCACTTGTTGCCGATTAAGACCCATGCCCTTCCGTCATGAAACCCTTCGGCGGCATCGAAACGCGGTTTAATTATCTTAATGATTTTTCCTGTCTTATCGATAAACCCCCACTTGATGGCGCCATCCTTGCCAATGCCGACAGTTGCTATACCCTCAGAAAAATCCCAGGCCCGGTAGAAACCGGCCGGGATTACTATTTTTCCTGTCCTGTCGATATAACCCCATGAATCGTATCTCCCACAGCCGTAACCTATTGCTGCCATTCCTTCATGAAAATCGCTGGCGATGTCAAACTGCGGCTCGATTACAAACGTTCCCGTCCGGTCAATATAGCCATATTTACCATCTGTTATGGCCAGCGCAAAACCTTCGGAAAAACTGTCGGCCGAATCAAATCGAGGTTTGATGGCGATGACCCCGGTTTTGTCTATGTAGCCGAACTTGTTGCCGACTCGCACCGGAGCCAACCCCTCCGAAAAGCGTTCAGCTCCGTCAAAGGACGGTTCGATTATCACCTTTCCGGCGCTGTCTATATAACCCCATTTGTCACCTATTCTTACTAATGCCAACCCTTCAAAAAAGCCTGATGTATCATCAAATTGCGCCTGTATAGCCACCCTGCCGGTTTTGTCGACGAAACCCCATTTATCGCCCACTTCTACCCATGCCAATCCCCCGGAGAAGTCCTCAGCGAGATCAAACTGCTCCTTAATAACATAATTACCCGTCCGGTCGATATAGCCATACTTGACGCCGCCGTAATGGTCATCCGTTCCAACCCTCGCCATTCCTTCAGAAAACCTTTCGGCCACATCAAACTTTGGTTCAATCACCATCTGGCCGGTTTTATTAATATAGCCGCATAGATCTCTATTGTCGTTAGATACTCTTACCGGAGCCAGCCCTTCGGAGAAATCTCCGGCCAGACTGAACCGCGGTTCCAGCACGATTTGGCCGCTCTTATCAATATAACCCCATTTGCCTGTGGGAGATTCGTCTTCAACAAAACCTACCGGCGCCCACCCTTCGTGGAATGCTCTCGCTTCATCAAACTGCGGCTTGATGACCATCTTTCCCGTTTTGTCGATGTACCCGTAAGTATAGCTGTTATTCTTGCCGGGGACGGCGACGGCGGCCAGCCCTTCGGAAAAATCCCCGGCACAGACATACTGCGCCTTGATTACCAGCCTACCCTTTTTATCGATATAACCCTGCCTTCCGTTATATAAACCGAAAGCAACCGTCGCAAGCCCTTCGGAGAAGTTACCGGCTGCATCAAACTGAGGCTTGATCACTATTTCGCCCTTTTTGTTGATGTAACCGTGCTTCGTACCAATCCGAACAAACGCCAGATCTTCGCTGAACCTGGCGGCGAAGTCAAACCGCGGTTTTATGACCATTTTGCCGTTTCTGTTGATGTATCCCCATTTACCGTTTTGCTGCACAGGGTATAATTCGGCCGCTTGCGCCTTTGTCGCAGCCAGGGTGGCTATAGCTAGGGCCAGCACGAAAAAAGCCGTTAGCCCGAGGATAATAAAATTGCGCATATGAATCCTCCTTGATAGCCTTCGTCTAACTCCACTAGTCATTCGCCGCAGGAAATTATTTCCCTGCGCAAAATACACCCTCTTTTCTATTCTTTAAGGAACCTTCCGATATAAGTGCGAGTAAAGTTTTTATGTTAGGTGCCGATATGAAGATTATCAACAGGAGGGACGTCTTATGGAAAAGGAAATATACTGCGTCAGCTTTAAAGGCTATCAGGCGCTGGTGAGAGCCGGTTCCGCCGAAATCGCCGAGAGGTACGCCGAG
>JBFMBL010000022.1:0-37196 GCA_040755195.1 Bacillota bacterium | reverse complement strand
TTATTCAAAACGCAAGGCTTCGATCGGGTCGGCGTTGGCGGCCTTCCGGGCCGGATAATAACCGAAGAAAATCCCTACCAGGGCGGCAAAACCGATGGACAGCAAAACAGAACCGGGAGAAATCACCGTGGACCAGCCCGCTACCCGGGAGACCACTTTGCTCCCGACAACCCCGAAAACCATACCTAAAAAACCTCCGGCAAGGCTCAGGACGAGGGCTTCGATCAGAAACTGACCCAGGATGGCGCCGCCGGTGGCTCCCACAGCCATGCGGATGCCGATTTCTTTGGTGCGTTCGGTTACCGAAACCAGCATGATATTCATGATCCCGATGCCGCCGACCAGTAAAGACACCGCTGCCACGCTGGCGAGAAGAAGGGTCAGGATTTTGGTTGTATCGGCGACGGTCTCCATGACGGCGGTCATGTTTTGCACACTGAAGTCATCATCTTGTTGGTCTCCGAGGCGGTGCCTTTGTCTTAAAAGTTGAGTTACTTCATCCTGAACTGTCGCAAGGCTCATCTCATCACGGGCCTGAACGTTGATCAACCGGACGGAACTGTCACCCGAGAACCGTACCTGTGAGGTTGTTACGGGTATGTAAACGGTGTCGTCCTGATCCGATCCCCCCATGCCGCTGCCCTGAGGAGCAAGAACACCGACAACCGTGAAGTCAAGGTTGTTCAGATGGACTGAAGCCCCGATAGGATTGGTTCCGGGCGAGAAAAGGTTGCTGACGACTGTAGGGCCGAGTACGGCCACCAGGGCTGCCTGGTCAACATCGTCATCGGTAAAAAAGGAACCTGATTCTACAGTCAAGTTTCTAATCGCCTGGTAGGAACTGGTTGTCCCGACCGCGGTTGTCGTCCACGTCTGGCTGCCGGCTACGGCAGTGACTCGCTGACTTAATTCGGGCGCTACATTTTGTACGAGGGGCAGGTCGGCTATCGCCCGGTTATCGTCGAGGGTGAGGCTGTTAACAGACCCGCCGGCCCCGCGGACGGCGCCGAATGCCATCCCCGGCCTGACAACCAGCAGGTTGGAACCCATGCTGGCAATCCGGGACGTAATCTGCTTTGAAGCCCCTTGCCCCACGCTGATCATAATAATTACGGCCGACACGCCGATGATGATACCCAGCATGGTTAACAGAGAGCGCATTTTATTAGTCAAAAGGCCTCGCCATGCGACCGTGAATGCTGAACGGAGGTTCATAAAACACCTTCTTCCCGCGGCATGGCCGATAGTTCTTTTTCCGCCAGGCGTGGTTGTTCGATTATGCTGTCTTCAACCACCATACCGTCGCGCAGGCGCACAACTCTCTGGCAATACTCTGCGATGTCAGGTTCGTGGGTGACGATAATGATTGTTATCCTCCGTTCACGGTGAAGACGCTGCAGCAGGGCCATAACCTCGATGCTCGTTCCGGTATCCAGGGCTCCGGTGGGCTCATCAAGTAAGATTATCGCCGGCTCGTTGATCAGGGCGCGGGCGATAGCCACTCGCTGCTGTTGACCTCCCGAAAGCTGGGTGGGTAGGTGCAACTCTCTTCCCTGCAATCCTACTTGCTGCAGTGCCCTCCGGGCCCTGGTGATCATTTCCTTCCTCGGGACGCCGGCGTAGACTAACGGCAGGCAGACGTTTTCCCATGCTGCAGTGTTTTTCAGAAGATTAAAACTCTGGAACACAAAGCCGATTTGACGATTGCGGATATAGGCCAGGCTGTCCCGGTCCAACCCGCTTACATCCCGGCCGTTCAATAAATATCGGCCGCTTGTGGGGCGATCAAGGCACCCCAGGATGTGCATCAGGGTAGACTTGCCCGACCCTGATGCGCCCATGACGGCAACCATTTCTCCCTGTTCGACGACCAGATCCACACCCCTTAAAGCCTGCACCCTTGTGTCACCGGCGGTATAGATTTTAACTACTTTGTCGATTTGTATCAGGGGGGAGCCCATATCAGGTTTTACCTCCCCCATCCTGGATTCATCGACCTCATGGGCATATTACTACTACTGCTGCTTGTCGCCTGTCTCTCCGAGGTAACACTACCGATAATTACCTCTTCGCCCACCTGAAGTCCGCTTTGGACCTCCATGTTTCGCTCGTCGCTCAAACCGGTGACAACACGCCGGGCTACCGGGTGACCATCCTTTAAGACAAGCACCATAGACATGTTGTTATTCCCTGCTGTTTGTTGAGGTTGTCCTGTTCCGCCGTTGCGCTGCCCTTGTGTGTTTTCGCTCATACTGCGCATACCCGGTGTTCCCGTACCCCCCGTACTACTGACGCGCGATGTTGCACGTTCGTTTGTACCGCCGGCGCCGGCGATATTCCGGTTACTAGCGGCAAAGGTTACCGCCGCTCGGGGTACGGTAATCACGTCGTCCTTTTGCGCGACAATTATCTTAATGCTTGCCGACATACCGACCTTAAGGGGAGGATTGCGATCAACCAGGGATATGATGACATCGTACAACTGAACATTGGATACCGTTGTCGCTTCGGCGGAAATAGAGGATACCTTCCCGTTAAAGCTTTTATCCGGAAAGGCGTTAACGGTAAAGGTTGCGGGCTGGCCGGCCTTGACTTTGCCGATATCCGCTTCATTAACCTGAGCCTTCACCTGGAGTTCGGGTGTAATCAGGGCGATAAAACTATTGGCGATGTCATTGTCATTGCTGCTGCTGCCACCGCCGCTGGTGCGCTGCCCGACTTCTCCCCGGACGGCGCTGATGATCCCGTCAAAGGGAGCCCGTAGATCAGCAGAATTCAAATTGTTCCGGGCGAGTGTAAGCTCTGCTTTGGCTGAATCGACCTGGGCTTTGGCAGCGGCTATATCTTCCGAACCGGCGCCCTCTTCAAGCGTTTTCAAGTCTGCCTGTGCCTGCTGCAACTTGACGAGGGCCGTATCCCGGTCGGAGATGGATTTATCCAAATCCGCCTGGGACAGCGCCTTTCCATCAAAGAGAATCTGGTTTCGCTTTAAGGCGGCTTCCGCGTTATTGTAAGTGATCTGTGCTTGTGCCAGACTTGTCTTTGCCTGAGCAAGCTCAGAAGCCGTGGGTTCGTCTTCCAACTGGCGAAGCTTAGCCTCGGCGGAGTTCAAAGCGGCCCGGGCCTTTATCAATTGCACTTCCAGGTCTGCAGTATCGAGGGAGGCCAGAATTTGCCCCGCCTTCACCCGGTCGCCGGCTTTAACGTATACCTTCTTGATTTCGCCGCTGTTTTTAAAGTCCAAACCAGTGCTTTTGACTGCACTAACCATTCCTGTCGCGCTGATGGCGTTGACAATACTGCCCTGCCTTACAGGCATAGATATGTACCTTGGCTGGACTTGATGTTCATGCCACCACCAGTAACCGATCCCGAGTACAATTATCACCAAAAATCCAAGGAGCAGGAATAACCCTTTGCGCCGCTTTGGAAGTTTTATCTCAGAAACTGCTTCTGTCATCGCCGACCCCCGCTTCGTTTAGTTGCCGCCGCCTCAAGCGGTCCAGGGTTTTTCGAAAGACATTTTTAAATAAGCGTGGTTGCGGACCATTTCTTCAATCGATTCTTGATCTCTGGCCACTTCAATTTCCGCAGCTACTACCTCGGCGTTTGTAGACATACCGGCGTCAAATTTCAGCTTGGCAACCCGCAAATTTTCCTGTGCTGTTTGTAATGTTTTTTGAGCGATACTATAATCTTCCTCTAGGTTCTTAATCTGGTAATACAGGTTGCGGACGGTTTTCTCCAAGGAATCCCTGGCGTCGACAGCGCTGAGTTCCGCTTGATACACCGATATCTGGCGGACTTCATACGGGGTATAATCGCCGCTGGAATATATCATGTCGGCAGACCATTCCGCCTTGGTTACATTTTGTTGGGCTTCCCAAACTCTAGGGCTGCTTCCAATAGCCTTTTCGACTTCATAGTCAAGGTCGGTTACATTTAAAGGTTCATAGACCGGAGTTCCGGTCAGTTGCGGCCGTTCATTCGGATTTAAGCCCAGCAACTGGTTAAAGTCTGTGTATGCAGTATCAAGGGCATTCTGAGTGGTAACCAAATTACTTTGAGCCTGCTGCCACGCAGCTTCAACCGCAACCAAATCTGACGGGGAAACAGTACCTGCCCTGATTCCGGTGCGCGTATCCTGCAACTTGATTAACGCTTGCTGGTTGAGTTTTTTCTGGAGATCCAGCTTCATTTGGGCTGTCTGTACATCCCAGTAACTTTTGTACACATTGAGTACCAAGGAATCTTTCGTTGACTCGAAAGTTTTCTTGCTCATCTGCCAGTTGAGATCGGCTGACAAAAGCTTGTTCCAATTTGACTCCGTTTCGGCGTCATATCCCGACCCTCCCATTATGGGAGTGAACAGCACCTTGTCGGCGGCCTGCTTTCGCAACGCTTCGGTGCGGTCAATCTCGGACTCGGCCTTTTTTACGCCCGTGTTTTTTTGCAAGGCCAGCGCGATTGCCTGTTCCAGGGTCAGGCTTTTTTCGGCCGACTCCGCGAAGGCAGCAGGTAAAGACAACCCTACGGTTAAGACGAGAGTAACGAGCAAAACGATCGACTTTCGCATCAAATCACCCCTATACCTGATTTGCGTGAGTAATTTTAGAAAAGGCACCTCCTTTTTCTCCTTTTTACCATGGTTGTAACGGGGTTTTTTTGCTTCCTTTCCTGATGCCTTAGATTCTACCAAATAATTGTGAACAAACTGTTAAAAAAATATGGAGAGTTTGTGAACTTGTCTGAATCTTCCAAGCCATATTCGAGGTAAGATTTTGATTTTTATTTCAAATATTTGTTTCAAGCGGTATGTAACATCCGCCGGTCCAGACGGACCGACAGCAGAGTGAATCGTTCACAGGTTGTTCACCGGTTGCTCTTTATTGCAGGCGAGACTGTGTTGCGGATTTTTGCAGGAGAGTCGAAAGTTGGCAACGAATATACATTCTAACCTAATTCCTCACAAACCTGTTCAGTTGACCACCCGTATTCGCAAGGGGGATCTTGATGCGTGTAATTACGTTCTGCGTAATGTTCCTTCTTCTTTTGACGGCGGCGGGTGTTGCTCAAGCCGCGCCTGTCGTAATTCTGGATGGAAATCAGTTGTCTTTCGACGTTTCACCCGAAATTGTGCAGGGACGGGTTCTTGTGCCTATGAGGGCCCTTTTCGAGGCCGTCGATGCAGACGTACAGTGGAATGGTGAAACCAGAACGGTGACAGCCAGGAAAGACGACGTGGAAATTGTTCTTGTTGTCGGCGGTCAAGGGTATAAGAACGGTGAACCGGTGGATTTAGACATCCCGGCGGTGATAAAAAACGGCCGGACGCTGGTTCCCCTGCGGTTTGTGAGTGAGGCTTTGGATTGCGAGGTAGACTGGGATCCGACTGCCGGAACGGTATATGTCTATCGTGCCGCCGCTCCCGTATCGGTTCAACCGCCTGCGCCGGCAGAGCCCGCGAGAAACTTGATTGTTTCTAAGAAAGGCTGGACGCTCGGGCCTCGGGATTTCTATTCGAACTGTTACCATGTAACGTACGGAATAGAAATAACTAACCTCAACAGTATTTCGGCAGCCAATTATGTTGATATTACGGTCATGTTTTACGATCGCAAGGGTGAAGTCATAAAAACAGTAACCGATCAAATGTCGTATATTCCCCCGGAAACAACCGCCTGCGCGGGAGACAAGGTCTTTGTTTCTGTCCCGCCTTCGTCTATGAGTGTTGAGGTTTCCGAAACCGCCTGGGATAACATGGGCAGGCAGATCCCCATTTTTACTTTTTATGATTTGAAATATGTTTCAGACGGAAGCTCCTTGTACGACGGGGAAATCACCGGGAGAATTAATAACCCATATGATCAAACATTGGAGAATGTTATGGTTACTTATACCCTTTACGGTGCCGACGAAGAGATAATAGGGGGAGGGTATACTTTTGTAAACCTCTTGCCCAAAGGCGGGACAAGCGGTTTTTCTGATTACATCCGGGGAGGATTGAAGGTTTCAAAGATAAAGGCATACGCGGTTGTACCGCTGTCGGTGGATCCTCATTTGACGGTTAAAAGTTAATTATGGCTGTTGATTCAGGGCTTAAATCCGGTGTTCGGTAGTCGGCAGAATTGGTGTTCCAGAGATTTATATTCTGGGTTTGGTTGTCCGGTTTATCAGGTTGACTTGTTAACATTTTTTTGCTAAAATATTATTGTACGAATAGAGGTTAAGACGCGTTGGACGGTCCGGGTTTGTCGGGTCGTTTTCAAGGACGTAAGGCTTCTGGGGTGGGAAGTCGGTATGCACCGCTTCCCACCCCAAATATTTTGTAAAGCGGGGTTGTTATCTAAGACTCGTAATTCCAAAATTTAATATGTTTTCTTAATTCGCTGAGTTCCCGTATGGGAAGCGGGGGAACCAATTTTCCGGGGTGAATCCCGGCACTCAGTTATCCCAGGCGCCAGGCGGTCAAAAAATGTTGCAGCCGGCCATAGAGTGCAGGGTAGGGTTATTCTTTCAACCCGAATCCGTCAGCTAACTTCGTAAGCGTTGAAAGATGGAAAGCATTTACGCTTTGCGTGGGTTTAGCCCCGGACTATTTAAAGTTTTTGTCCGGGGCTTTCATTTTCAACAAATCACAAAATAGGAGGGATAACGATGTCCGTACCTTTTATAAAAGATTGGAAGGAAAACGAAGAGGGGAAAAGAGCGTATGCCCTTATGCGGGCGGCCGAACTGAAAGAAAAGATCAGCGATTACCTCGAAAAAAAGGATGAAATAAAAACAGGGTTTGATATGCAGGAAATCACAGAGGTTAATAAACACAAATTACTAAAGCTTTTCAACGCCTCTGCAGATGACTGGGCAGATTGGCGGTGGCAGTTGAGCCACAGGATAAACGACGTTGATACCCTTGACCTGTTATTGGGGCTGAGCGACGAACGCCGCGAACAAATCAGGATTGTCGGGCTAAGATATCGTTGGTCGATTTCTCCTTATTTCGCTTCATTGATTGAACCGGGAAAGACCGACGATCCGATAATGCGCGAGTCTGTTCCGTCCATTGAGGAGATGGATGAAACCGGTTACGAAGACCCCATGGCCGAGGGGCTGACGTCGCCGGCGCCCTGCATAACCAGACGTTACCCTGACCGCCTGATAATAAACGTCACGAATCAGTGCGCCATGTATTGCAGGCACTGCCAGAGACGCAGAAACATCGGGGAGGTCGACAGGCACGAGCCGTATCACAAACTGCTTGCGGCGCTGGAATACGTCCGCAGGAACGAGGAGATCCGTGACGTTTTACTCACGGGCGGTGACGCGCTGCTTTTGAGCGACAGGAAAATAGCGTGGCTGCTGAGTGAACTGGATAGTATCAAGCACGTGGAAATTAAGCGCATCGGCACAAGAACCATCGTTACATTACCGCAGCGGATTACTCCGGAACTCTGCGCGGTGCTGCGAAAGCACCCGCCGGTGTACCTCAATACGCAGTTTAACCATCCGCGGGCCGTTACGCCGGAGAGCAAAGAGGCCTGTGACCGGTTGACGGAGGCCGGTGTCATCCTTGGAAATCAATCTGTCTTGCTGAAGGGCGTTAACAATGACCCGTACGTAATGAAAAAGCTCAACCAGGAGCTTTTGAAAATCAGAGTCAGGCCCTACTACATCTTCCACGCCAAACCGGTAAAAGGAACGTGCCATTTTATTACCAGTCTGGACGAAGGTCTGGAAATAATGGAGAAACTGCGCGGCTACACTTCCGGCCTTGCCGTACCGACCTATATCATAAACGCCCCCAACGGCCGGGGGAAGGTTCCGGTGCTGCCCAACTATATCCTGCGCGCCGATGGAACCTCGGTCAGGCTGCGAAACTGGGAAAATCATGAAATCGAATGCACCATCATTCCGGAGGATGACGAAAGAGCATAACCTTTATCTTTGCCGTTTCCCTCGTTTAATAGGGGCAAAGTCTCGGTGTTAAGTTTGTTCCGCCACCCGGCTATGATCATCCTTCCTTGTACCAGAGCTTTTTGCCTTTCAGGAACTCCTCGACCCCTTGTTTTCTTATCTTTTTCAGGTTTTCTATATGGGCGACCCCGTGCGATGGTTTTAAAAAGTTAAGTTTTTCGCACGTCTCAAACCCGGCGCACTCCCAGCAGCCCTCGATGCCTTTCTTTTCGCAGCACTTCCGCATCTTGCAGAAGGGCGGGCCCCCGCCGCCCTTCCAGGCTCTTTTACAGCGGAATTTTACCATCGCGCCGAGCACCTCGTAGCAGTCGCCGTACTTTTCAAACACCTTGCCCGGAGTTTTACTCCCGCATGGCCAATATGTACTGGGAAAGCATGCAGCCTTCCGATCCCAATTCCGGTTCGGCCGCGCAAACAGCGGCTGAAGCCGAGATTTCGCCGCTTTCACCTCAAGGCGGTGACGGGAAACCGCGAACATTCCGGGATGTCATTACCGGTCAGGCGGCGCGGTTCAACCCGGTCGCCGCCGGGGACCTGAGCGCCGACATCCAGTTCAGGGTGAGCGGCCCGGAACCGGGGGATTACGTGCTCCGTATCGACCGAGGAAAATGCACCGTCCACGAGGGAACAGCGTCTGCTCCCACACTTACTATACATACCCCTGCGGAGGTATGGCTGCAGATTGCGCGGGGGGAACTGAGCGGGCAGACGGCCTATTTCAAGGGAATGTATCGTACGGAAGGCGACCTGGGGCTGTTGTTGCGGATGAATGAAATCTTCTCAGGTCAGAGCGACTCTGCCGGCTGAAACGATCCAAAGGGCCCCGGCGAGGGTCCTCTACCGCCGGAAGTGACGGCTGAACGAGGACTGGTTGCGGTTTGGGGAACGAGGTGGATACCCGTCACCTTCGTTCCGTGGATTGTCAATTGGACGATGATGAGTGTTCCGACATTGTCCCCCCGGCTGACAATCGGACTGCCTCTTGCGCTTGCTCTTTTACTCTGGGGGTACCGCCGGGTATACGGCAGGCCGACGTGGATGGAGAGCGGGACGGCACTGTATTTTGCGCTGGCAGGAATATTTATGGTTTCCGGCAGCGGTTTCTTTAATTCCTATGGTGATGTTGCCGGATCGCTGGCGCTTGCCGGGATATGGATGGGCACCCTGGCTAAAGATATGCCTCTGACGGGGGAGTACTCTAAATGGCAGTGGCCGGAGGCGTTGTGGAACAACCCCGTTTTCGTAAAGACAAACGCCATTATCACCGCGTTCTGGGGGGGTGTCTTCCTGCTCCAGGCGGTTGTGGCGCTCGCCGGTCATTATGCTCCGTCAGCGGCTGTCTTATGGACGGTGGTGCGCTACCTGCTGTTAGTGCCCGCGTTCGTTTTCACAGCCTGGTTCCAGAAATGGTACCCGGCGCGGGGATAAAACGAGGACGGCCTATTCTCCTGTTTTTCTCCAGATGCGGCAGAAGGTGCAGACAGGCGCCGAAGACGGGAGCCCGCAGACGCCGCAGGGCGTAAGGGGCGGGCGGGCGGTTTCTTCCCGGAAGCGGTGGGCGTTCTTGATGTAACCTTCGTAAAAGGCGCGCTTCATCCCGGGTGATTCCTTTTCAAGGTTGTCCAGCATCGCTTTGTAACGCTTGAATTTGGCTTCGGCGGCATACGGGCAGCGGGCCGAAACCGGCTGTACCCCATGAAGCCTTGCGAATGTCGTGATCTCTTCTTCCGTTTGTAAGGCCAGAGGTTTGATCTTCATGGCGAAGCCGTTTTCGGCGGGAAGGACGGGAAGCCCCTTGGCCAGGTAATGGAGATCCCACCGCCGGAGATTGGCAAAAAGGGCGGCCGCCAGGTCGTCGAGGTTGTGTCCCGTAGCCAGGGCGGCGGCTCCGGAGGCAAGGGCGTATTCATTTATGATGTGGCGTTTGGTCATCCCGCAGATGGCGCATACCCGGGGGTAGCGGCGGACGATACCGGGAACGGTCTTTCCGAACTCCGCCTCAAGGCTGAAGACCGTCAGCGGTATGCCTTGTTCCGCGCAAAAATCTTCGCAGGCCTTCCGCGAAGCAGGGGAGAAATCCCCTTCGGTGATGCCAAGGTCTATAAACAATCCCTTCACCTGGTAGCCAAGTCTTTTGAGCACCAATGCTGTAACCAGTGAGTCTTTCCCGCCGGAAAGAGCCACCAGAACGGGGGCTTCGGGGGAAAGCATCCGGTATTTTTTAATTGTATGGGCCACCTGCCGGAGGAGGAAGGCGTCGAAATGCCCTTCGCAAAACGCGGCGTTGTGCGCGGGGAATTTGACGAAAGCCTCTTCTTTACAGACGCGGCACTTCATGGGTTTACTCCTTGGAGGATTTAAAGATCCCTACAGAGACCTTACACGCCGGCGCGAAGATTTTCAATAATCAAGTTCGCGATTTTTCTCCCGGAGAGGACCATTCCGCCGAAAATGGGGCCCATCCGGTAACCGCCGGCTACCGCGTTGGCCGCCATCCCGGTAACGTAAAGGCCCGGGTAAACTTCGCCGGTGAACTCCATTAACTGCTTTTCACCGGCATCAGCCCATAGGGATTTTTCTCCCTGGATGCATCCACCTGGCAGGTTAAGTGTAACACCGTTTTTTCGGGACAGGATCCGCACCACCGCCGAATCGTGACCGGTGGCGTCCACCGCGCAGCGACACTGCACGGCCAAGGGGTCAACGTGCAGCCCGGCCATATCGACCGCCGTCCAGTTGAGAACCAGTCCCGTTACCGCGTCGTTACGGAGGGCCACATCTTCTACCGAGATGCAGTTCATTATCTTGGCTCCCGCGCGGCAGGCGGCGTACGCAAACCCTGTAACGGCTTCCACGGCATGGGCGGTGTAGTAGCCGGGTTCGAACTCTTCGTAGCGGACGCCCACTTCTTCAAAGATTTCGCGGGCGGGTTCCTGAAAAACGATCTGGTTGAACATCATCGCGCCGCCCCACATCCCGCCGCCGATGCTCAAGCGGCGCTCGAAGACCACTGTCTTCAGACCGCTGCGGGCGAGGCGGTAGGCTGCGCTGAGCCCGGAGGGCCCACCGCCGACGATCGCCACGTCAAGTTCGAGGATTGACAGCAGTTCCCGTGTGTAGCGGGTGATTATCGCGCGGGAGATAACACGTTCATCAAGGGTTGGGTTTTCTTTCAATACGGACATCTCCTTTCCGCCGGGGGGAGCGGAGCTTGGCTATTTTGCCCGCCGGCCCGGCGCCGGGCTTATCATTCTTGCGTCCTTGGTAGTCTTTGATCGCCTTATGTAAGGCGTCGGCGCCCAGGTTGGAGCAGTGCATCTTTTGTTTCGGCAGACCCTCAAGGGCGTCCGCAACGTCCTTATTGGTGATTCTCAGGGCCGCCTCCAGGGTTTTGCCCTTGGCCATCTCGCTGATCATGCTTGATACGGCGATGGCCGCCCCGCAGCCGAAGGTCTGAAACTTTACGTCTTCGATACGTTCGTCTTTAACCTTGATATAAAAAGTCATCACGTCCCCGCACGCCGGGTTGCCGACCTCTCCGACCCCATCCGCGGCTTCGATGACACCAACGTTGCGGGGGTTGGTGAAGTGGTCTAAAACCTTGGCGCTGTACATCCTTCCACCTCCTAGACCTCATACTGATGGACCTTTGGGGTCCGTTCGACGTTCGACGTTCAACGTTCAAGGTTCTAAGTTTGCCTCTTTTGAACGGGTATGTGGTTCTTAATTCCGACTCGTGACTTTCGACTCGTGACTCGCGACTTCTGTATTCTGTATTCTGACTTCTGTATTCTAAATTCTCAAACCCTTTTCTCGAGTTTCGCTTTGTAATAGAGTGGCGACATGTCGCGCAGCCTCTGGACGATGGAAGGGAGCCTTTTAAGCACGCGGTTGACGTCCCTGGCCGTGTTGTGGATACCGAAAGTAAAGACCAGCGATCCCTGAGCGGTGGAAGAGCTTACTCCCATAGCCAGCATAACGTGGGAGACCTTCAGCGAGCGCGAAACACAGGCCGAGCCGCTGGAGATCTTAATGCCGTCCATATCCATGAAAAGAAGCATCGATTCGCCTTCAACGTATTCGATGGCCACGCTGACGTTGTTAGGCAACCTTTGTTTGGGGTGGCCAAGCAGGGTTGTGTAGGGGACGCCCACCGGCAGTTCCCGGATCAGGCGGTCGCGCAAGGTTTGCAGGTGCCGGGTACGGGACGCCATTTCCTTCCTGGCGATCCCGGCGGCTACGCCCATTCCGACAATGGCCGGAACGTTTTCGGTGCCGGCCCGCAGGCCGCGCTCCTGGATGCCGCCGTCCAAAAGCGGTTGAACCCGCACTCCTTTGCGAACGTACAGGGCCGCGGCTCCTTTGGGGCCGTAAAAGGTGTTGGCCGCGAGCGACAGAAGGTCCACGTTCAACTGGTTGACATTGACCGGGATGAGCCCGGCGGTGGCCACGGCGTCGGTGTGAAAAAGGACTTTCTTCTCGCGGCAGATGCGCCCGATCTCCGCAACCGGCTGGATGGTTCCCACCTCGTTGTTGGCGTGCATCACCGAAACCAGGATGGTGTCCGGGCGGATCGCCTTTTCGACGTCCGCCGGCTTAACCATCCCGTACGGGTCGACCTGCAGCCGGGTCACCTCAAAGCCCCAGCGTTCAAGGGTTTTGGCGCAGTGCATGATCGAAAAATGTTCCACCGGGCTTATGATGATGTGTTTACCCTTGTTCTGGTGCGCCCACGCCACGCCTTTAAGCGCGAAATTGTTTGCTTCTGTGCCGCAGGAAGTGAAGATTACCTCGTCGGGGTTCGACCCGATCAGGCCGGCGACTTCCGCGCGTGCCGTTGCAAGCGCCTCCTGGGCCTTTGTGCCGAAGCCGTGGATGCTGGAGGGATTGCCCCAGTATTCGGTGAAGTAGGGGACCATTGCGTTGTAGACTTCGGGAAGTATCGGCGCTGCAGCCATGTAGTCGAGATAAACCAAAACAATCCCGTCCTTTCGTTAGAGTACTGTCTTCCCGCCGTCTTGCACGGCACCGGGAGGGGCTTCCAAAGACCTTGCGGCTTTCGGCATTGGCGCGGATGCGGCTCCTTTTTGAACGGGGCGGTTCCGGGCAACCGAAAGCATCCTGTCCACGGCGCGGTACGCCCGGGATCGTATTTCTTCCGGCACGGTGATTTCCGGCTGTAGCGTTTGCAGGCAGCGCAGCACCTTTTCAAGGGTGATGCGTTTCATGTTGGGACATACGGACTTCATGGAGGCCGGGATGAAAGTCTTATCCGGATTTTCTTTTCGCAAACGGTACAGTATCCCTACTTCCGTGCCGACGATCAGGGTTTTAAAAGACTTCTCGCGCGCATAGCGGCAAATACCACCCGTGCTCAGGACCGCATCCGCTATTTCCCGGACTTCACCCCGGCACTCGGGGTGCACGACTACGTGGGCGTCGGGATACCGGGCTTTTAACGCGATGATGTGTTCGCGGTTGATTTTCATGTGTGTCGGGCAGAACCCTTGCCACAGGATCATATCCTTGCCCGTGATCTCCCGGGCGTATTCGCCAAGATAGCGGTCCGGTACAAACAGGATCTGCCGGTCATCCAGGCTCTGTACGACACGGGCGGCGTTGGCGGAGGTGCAGCAGATGTCGCTGGCGGCTTTAATCGCCGCGCTTGAATTAACGTAGCAAACAACCGCTGTCTGCGGGTACCGCCTTTTAAACTCGTTGAGTTTCTCCGGCGTAATCATGTCGGCCATGCGGCAACCCGCCGTGGGGTCCGGCAGCAAGACCTTTTTACCGGAGCATAGAATCGCCGCTGTTTCGGCCATAAAATGGACGCCGCAGAACACGATTATTTCTGCGTCGGAGTTTGCGGCCTGCCGGCTTAGTTCCAGGCTGTCCCCGACGAAGTCGGCTACCTCCTGGACCTCTTCCCGCTGGTAGTTGTGCGCGAGGATGACGGCGTTCCGCTCCGCTCTCAATTTTAAGATCTTTTCTTTAAGATACGGTGTCTTCATTTCCAGGAAAGCACCCTTTCTTTAAAGCCTTGACCTCCTCAAGCTTGGCTTGCTGGCGGTGCAGCATGTCAACGAGCGTCACCGACGAAAGAACACTCCAAAAAGCTTTGTTGGCTTCCCGCCACAGGTCCCGCGCCGCGCAACAGTCGACCCGCAAGCACACTTGCTCGTCGTGAAGGCAGTCCGTCAGGACTGTTTTGCCGCCGAGGATTTCGACTATTTCACTCATAAGGATATCCGAAGCGCCCTTGTTTAACTGGAATCCCCCGCGGGCGCCACGGACGCTGCGCACCATCCCCGCCCCTTTTAAAGGCAGGATCAATTGTTCCAGGTATTGTTCCGAAATCAACTGCCGCCGCGCCACATCCTTCAGACTGACGGGCCCCGCCGCGCTGTGCTCCGCGATGTCCATGAGCGCCCTGACACCGTAACGAACCCTTGTTGAAAGCTTCATCTTGCTTTCCCCCCGTTTATGCGGTACGCATGAGTATACAGGTTCATTCTCTTCCCCCGTGCGAACCCGATAAGCGTTACCCCGAGGTCGCAGGCGAGTTTAACCGCCAGCGTGGTCGGCGCCGACTTGGAGATTATGATGGATGAAAAGGTTTTCAACATCTCGGTTAAAACCATGCTGAGTCACTTTAGCCTGCCTCGGGTAACTATACTATTATTATCATATTAGTCATAATTATATTTAAAAATATTTTTCTGTCAAGGGCCTGCTTGCCAAGTGGCGTCAATAATGTGAGGAAACCGGTTGCGGAAAACAAAAGCTTTGCAGGAAATGAGCAATAAAGCGGTAAATTATAAATGGGTGCCCCGGTTCGCCATAAAACTTGGGATCATTGCTTCGTGTAATGTAGAAGTGCTGGTACTGAAGCTGCATGATCTCGAGCTAAACCGGGGCACCCAATTCTTTTGTCGGCTGCTGGGGTGGATTACGGTCGTCAGAAAAGACCAAGTGCAACTGAATTCTTATTCCTGATTTGTTTCTTGTAGTAAATTAGAAGAGTCGATGGCAGTTCTTTATCCGTTGTACGTCTGGCGCAACAACAGGGTTAAATTCTAAGTTAGAACAAATTATAGAACATAAAAAAATTGTTGTCAACTGTCTAAATTAGGATAGAGATAAATATTTTAGGCGAAACATGTCGTATTCGCCTTTGTTTCCGGACAAGTGTAAAATAAGGTTATGGGGGACATTTCGCGCATATCGACCGGAACAGGGTGGTGCTCAGGTAGCGGTCACCCCGATCAGGCAGGATTACAACAATTGTGCCCGAAGTCATTTGACTGGCGATGCGCAATGCTCCGGCCACGGCCGCACCACTCGACATGCCGACAAAGACCCCTTCTTTCACGGCGAGCAGCCGCGTGGTTTCAAACGCTTCGCCGTCCTCAACGGTGACCTTCTCGTCCAGTTCTTCAGGGTTGTAAATTTTAGGGACAATAGCTTCCTCCATGTTTTTCAGCCCCTGTATCGCATGCCCCCTTGTGGGTTCTACACCCACGATTTTAACCCCGGGCTTTACTTTTTTTAGATACCTTCCGGTTCCGATCAGTGTTCCGGTGGTTCCCATGCCGGCGACGAACACATCAACCTCTCCTCCGGTCTGGGAGAATATTTCGGGACCGGTGGTTTCGTAATGCGAAAGCACGTTGTTTTCGTTGGCGAACTGGTTAGGCATGTAATACCTGTCCGGCTCATTGTCCAGAAGGTGTTGCGCCCTCTTGATGGCGCCGTCTGTACCCTCCCGCGCAGGGGTGAGAACAACCTCCGCGCCGAAGGCCTGGAGGGTGCGCTGCCTTTCCACACTGACGCATTCCGGCATGAAGAGCTTAACCCTGTATCCTTTTGCCGCTCCGATCATGGCGAGGGCAATTCCCGTGTTTCCTGAGGTGGACTCGAGTATTATCTTGTCCCTGGTTAACTCGCCGGACTCCTCGGCTTTCTTGATCATGTAGTATGCGGGACGGTCCTTAACGGAGCCACCCGGGTTGTTGCCTTCGAGTTTGCCGAATATCCTTACTTTTTTATTTCCGTTCAGGTTAGTCAGTTCGACAAGCGGCGTATTACCGATGGTTAATAGAATGCTCATATTGGTTCTACCTCCACTATTTCTACCGTGTCGCCTACCTGAACCAGACCGGTTTCGAGCACCCTCACGAAAATGCCCTCGCGCGGCATCACGCAGTCCCCGGCCTGGCGGCGGATGGCGCAGGCGGAGTGGCACTCCTTGCCTATCTGTGTTATTTCCCCGAGAGCGGCGCCGATCCGCAGTACGGTACCCACCGGCAGGTGCATGAGGTCCAGTCCGCGGGTGGTGATGTTTTCCGCAAAATCGCCCGGACCTACATCCAGACCTTTTGCCTTCATCTTTTCTATGCTTTCAAGAGCGAGAAGGCTCACCTGGCGGTGCCAGGTACCTGTGTGGGCGTCGCCTTCAAGGCCGTGGCCGGTTACAAGCAGGCCACACCCTATGTTCTTCTTGCGTTCGCCCTTGTGCTCACTCCGGCAAACTGCTACAACCTGTCCTCGCTTATCGCCTTGAGAAACGGTATTCTCCATATCTTCTACCTCCTGCGGCGATGTGTTCCGTGCAGGTTAATAACAACGGGCAAGGAAAACAACGCTCATTATTAATTAAGCGCTGTTACTAAAATACTCGTGGACGGGTTTCCTGTCAACTATGGCGCAAATGCTTTCTTGCTTGTATAGGAAATCATGCTTAACTTCGAACTTTTTTCACGTCATGTTGCACCTGTTCCCGACGTCGGACCTCGGACGCCGGACGTCGGACCTATTTTCAGGGCAGTTCTCTTGGCGCCTTGGCGTCTTGGCGGTTAGAAAACGGTTTGAAACCGGCTTACGGCAGGCCGCAGGGCTCTCGCTGCGTTAAGGACGGCCAGCAGCGTAACCCCTACGTCGGCAAAGACCGCTCCCCAGATGGTGGCGATCCCGGCTGCGCCGAGGATAAGAAAAAAAACCTTGATTCCCAGGGTGAGGACGATATTTTGGACTACAATCCTTTTGGTTCGGCGGGCGATTTCGATGGCCGTGACCAGCTTTCCCGGACGGTCGTCCGTTATTACTATGTCCGCCGCTTCAATGGCGGCGTCGGAGCCGAGCCCGCCCATGGCCGCGCCTATAGCAGCCCGGGCAAGAACCGGGGCGTCGTTAATGCCGTCACCCATAACAAGCAGCTTTTCCCACCGGTCTTTCAGAGGAGCCTGGAGCTCTTCAAGCTTACCCACCTTGTCTTCCGGTAAAAGCCGGGCAAAATAGGTGTCTATCCCTAAGACGGCGGCAACCTGACGCGCGGATGCTTCGTCGTCCCCGGTCAGCATCACCGTTTTCTTTATCCCCAATCTCTTCAACGCGGAAATGGTCTCCGCAGCATCCTGCTTAACCTCGTCGGAAATAACGATATATCCGGCCAATATGCCGTCCACCGCCACGTAGACCACGGTCCCGGTAATATCACAATCGTCGTGAGGGACATTTTCCCGGTGCAGCATAAGGCCGTTTCCGGCCAGAACCATGCGGCCTTCCATCCGCGCTTTAACCCCGCAGCCCGCGATTTCACGGAAATCTTCAAGGGCGTTTGCCGTTGCCTCCTGCCCGTAAGCCTCGATAATCGATCTGGCAATCGGGTGGTTGGAGCCGGATTCAACCGCGGCAGCCAGTCTCAAAACCTCATGCTGCCGGTAGCCGTTCCGGGGAACGACCGTCGAAACCTTGAATACGCCTCTGGTCAGGGTACCGGTCTTGTCGAAGACCACGGTGTGCAGGCGGGTAAGGGCCTCCAGGAAATTGCCCCCCTTTATCAGAATTCCGTTGCGGGAGGCGCCGCCGAGCCCGCCGAAATAGCTGAGCGGAATGGAGACCACCAGCGCACAGGGGCACGAGATCACGAGCAGCACCAGTGCACGGTAAACCCACTCGGAAAAAGTGGCTTCCGGCACTACCAGCGACGGAATTACGGCAGTCGCCGCTGCTCCCAGAACCATCGCCGGCGAGTAGTACCGCGCGAAAGTGGTAATGAACTGTTCCGTGGGCGCTTTTCTGGCCGCCGCGTTTTTCACCAGGTCGAGGATCCTTGCGATCGAGGATTCACCGGCCGGTCTGGTGACTCTGACTTCCAGAAGCCCCGGGCCGTTAACCGTGCCTGCAAGAATGTTTTCACCCGCCTTTACCTTCCGGGGTACGGATTCCCCCGTGAGGGCCGAGGTATCAACGAATGACGTTCCTTTGACGATCTCGCCGTCGAGAGGCACGCGCTCACCGGGGCGGACGATGATAGACTGGCCGACCTGCACCTCTTCCGGTCTTACCTTGAGCGTTTCACCGTCCGTCTTCAGGTTTGCATAATCCGGCCGGATTTCCAAAAGCGCGGTAATGGAACGCCGGGAGCGGCCGGCGGCCAGTTCCTGGAGGTATTCCCCGATTGAATAAAACAACATGACCGCTACGGCTTCGGGTACCTGGCGGATTGCAATGGCGCAGAAAGTGGCCACCGTCATCAGAAAGTTTTCGTCGAAAACCCGGGCGCCAAGCAGGCCTTTGAAAGCCTCCAAGATAATCCGCCCGCCGACAAGGACGTAAGCGGCAAGAAGAATCAGGTATTCCGCCCAGGCGTGGCCGGTGCTTCGCAAGGCTGTGCTGAAAACGAGGCCCGCAGCGAACAGAAGCCCCGCCGCCACAATAACAGGGAGCCGGCCGCGGTCTCCCTCTCGAACACGCGCTTGCCCTGCCGTGCAGCTCGAACAACAGATGTAACAAGTGTTTTGTATCTCCGGTCCTGTTTCATTTGTCTGATTGATGCCGGCAGGCGCCATGGTTGTGTCAACTCGCTTCTATGTGTAGTATTGCAGACGTTACGGTCGGTTTGCATGGGGTTTTATCTGACCTCGGTAAAATGTTCCTGGGCTTCGCGGATGAGGTTGACGATGTGCTGGTCGTCAAGAGAATAAAATACCATCTTGCCTTTACGGCGGTATTTCACCAGACGCAAGGCTTTAAGTATCCGCAGGTGATGGGAGATGGCCGGCAGGTTCATTTCAAGCAGCTCGGCAAGGTCGCAGACGCACAACTCTTTGTGGGAAAGCAGGTAAACGATTTTGGTTCTTGTTTCGTCGCTGAGTACCCTGAAAAGCTCCGATAGTCCCGCGACTTCAAGCACCTTATTCTTAAGCCGTGCAACATCACCGGAGGGACAAAAGCTGTCACAGACATCCTGATTGGGTTGTTTTTTCGGCGGCCTGCGCATTATAAATACTCCTCATAAAGCGATCATCTTTCAATAATTAAGCAAGTGTTTAATTGATTATATGAAAGGGTTTAATTTTTTGTCAAGTGGGGTCGAAAAGACCCGCCCCCCGATATTACAGCCGATTAAACGTTGACGCCTTCCGATAAAAACCGTATAATTTTTAAAACGGGGTTCAGAAGAATCCCCAGGAGGCCACGGAGGTCTTGGACTGAAGTGGTTTTTTGTTTTCGCGGGCGTGTTTTTAGGAGTCAGGGTTGTATAGTGTGCTTTATGCTTCAGGGGGGGTATTAATTGCCGTCGGACGGTAAAAGCGTCTTTTCTCTGTCTAACGTGGGGTTTTGGTACCACGCGGACAGGCCGGTCCTCGAAGAAATAAGCTTCAACGTCTTTCGCGGGGAACGCCTGGTATTGCTCGGGCCCAACGGCTCCGGGAAATCCACTCTCTTAAAGCTGCTGGCGGGACTCCTTTTTCCGACCAACGGCACGCTGACCGCTCTCGGCGAATTAATAGAGGCGCCGGCTTTCAAAGACCAGCGTTTCGCCTTCTCTTTCCGGCGGCGGGTAGGAGTCGTGCTGCAGAACGCGGACGTACAGCTTTTCTGCCCGACGGTATGGGACGAGGTGGCTTTCGGGCCGCTTCACCTCGGCTTATCCCCTGAAGAGGTCAGAAGGCGTGTTTCCGATACCCTGTCTCTTGTAGAAATCGCTCATCTCGGGGGTCGCCTGCCGCACCAGCTTTCGGAGGGGGAGAAGAAGAAGGTCGCTCTGGCCGCGGTGCTTGCCGTGAACCCGGAAGTACTGCTGTTAGACGAGCCTACCGCCAATCTTGACCCACGTTCGCAGCACTGGCTCCTTAATTTTCTGCTCACCCTTTCCCGGGCTGGAAAGACGATCGTCGTGGTTACGCACGACCTGGTTACGGTACCGGTGCTGGCGGAAAGGGTTCTGGTCCTGGGGGAGGACCACAGGCTGGCCGCGGCGGGAGGGCCGGAAGAGATACTGTCCGACCGTGATCTTTTATTGACGGCGAACCTGGTGCACCCGGACTATCACCTGCACCAGGTGGGAAGCGGCAAGGATCACCTTTACCCGCATGTTCACCTGTTCCATAACGGGAAGGAGTCACACGCGGGGGATGCCGTGATCCACAAGGCGGACCATGATGCGGAAAAAGGCCACGGAGGCCGATGATCGGATGTCGGATGTCGGGAATCCGATGTCGGATAAGGGGCTGCGCCTGCCTTTTCGAAGCTCGTGATTCGAGCCTGTTTCAGACAATGAGAACCCAAGAATTGTCGGGGTCAGAAGCGGTTGAGGTAATAGAGGGTGCCGATAATCACGGTGGCTGTTGCGGTCCAGATGTAATCTATCGCCCGCAGGCGAAAGCGGTCGATCAGTCTGGGTTCACCTGTGTAGCCGCGGGTGAGCATCGCCTCGTAAACCGCCTCGTGCAGGGCGTAAGACTTGGAAGCGATCGTGCCGAGTATGGCGCCGAAGAAGGCTCTTTTTTCACCCCGCTTGAGCGGACCTACCATCCGGAGCTTCCGGGCTTCGAGCGTTTCAACGGCGACCTTTACCAGGAGGAAGACGTACCGCAAGGTGATTTCAAGGATCAGGATTACCAGACGCGGGATACGGAACGCCCGCAGGGCTTTAAGAAGACTGGTCCATGGCGTGGTAAAGGTTAAAAGCAGCGCCAGGGAAGTCGCGGCGCCGGTGCGTAAAACGATGACGGCGGCACGGAGGAGCCCGGCATCGGTGACGGCAAGCAAACCGGGCGACCGGATGAAACCGAGATCGATACCGTCGCGCAGGAGTATAAGCAGCGGCGCGCCCGGAGTCACCCGGTTCAGGGTGAGCGGGAGGACCATGACCCCGGCAAAAATAAGGGTAAAGCCCCATGTACGCGCCAGGAAAGAAACGAGCGGGACGCGTGACGCGACCGCCAGGATGAGTACCAGTCCGTAAGAAGCGACAAGGACCGGAAGGTGGTTTTCGGCAGTGAGAAGGGCGATAAAAACAACGACGGTTACCACCTTGACGCGCGGGTCCAAAGCCTGCCAGAAGCCCCGCGTCTTTTCTGTCGACTCGGCGGACAGGGTTTCTGAGAGAAACCGCTCCAGGCCTTTAAGGGCTTTTTCGAGTAAGCTTTCGGCCCGGCGTTGTTTGGCGGTATGGTTTAAATCGTCCATTGACGCTTCTGATTCGCTGAGCCATTGTGGTATTTCCATACGGGTCTCCTTGTTCTTAGTTGTCAGAATTCGGACCTTGAAACCTGTACCGGAAAGTTAACTTAAAGTGAGATTCGGGGTAAAATCGCTTGTTCCTGCGTTTTTCGGCCGGCGCCTTCATAAACAGTTTTTGCGTATAGAGAGGAGATTTAGAAATGCACATACCTGACGGTTTTTTAGTTCCTAAAATATGGGCCGGTTGCGGCGTGATTTCAACCGCTCTGGTCGGTGTGGCGATAAAGCAGACCAGGGATAAGCTTGCGGATAAACAGGTTCCTTTGATGAGTGTCATGGCCGCTTTCATCTTCGCTGCCCAGATGATCAACTTCCCGGTTTTTGGCGGGACATCCGGGCACCTGGTGGGCGGTGTCCTGGCTGCCGTGCTTTTTGGTCCTTTCAGCGCCGGTATCATAATGACCACAATCTTAATCATCCAGTGTCTCATTTTTAACGACGGCGGCCTGACGGCTCTCGGCGCAAACGTGTTAAACATGGGTTTCATCGCTCCTTTTGTGGGTTACGCGGTTTATAAGGCTTTGCGGGGTACCGGGGTTGTAGTCGCTTCCTTCGTCGCGGGCTGGATTTCCGTGCTCGCTGCGGCCGCCGCCTGTGCTCTCGAACTTACTTTTTCCGGAACAAGCCCCATCGTAGTCGTGCTGCCGGCGATGCTTTTCTGGCACCTGTTCATCGGGGTCGGTGAGGGCATAATCACGGCGGCGGTGGTAGGTTACCTCCAGCGGACGCACTCGAGCTTGTTGACTCAGATTGCCAGGATATGAGGTGATATCGTGCGCAGAGAAGTGTGGATCGTAATTGTTGCGGCTATAATCATTGCGGGTATCCTCTCACCCTTTGCCTCACCCGATCCGGACGGCCTGGAAAAGGTGGCCCAGACCAAGGGTTTTATCGAGAAGGGCGAAGGTAAGGAGACAATTCATGCCCCCATGCCGGACTATGCCGTTCCGGGCGTGCGAAGCGAAGGGGTTTCCACGGCTGTCGCCGGTATCGCCGGTACGATGCTTACGTTCGTTATAGCTTTCGGCGCCGGACGGATTCTAAGGAAGGGCCGTGCTGCCGCGCAGACGGGGGCGGAGGCTGAGGATTTAAAATGCTGAAACCGTTAACCGGAAAACGGAGCTTCCCGTTAACCTTTAAGTCTTCACAAAAAGCAGTGGTGAGTCACCCCTTCTTTCACTTAACTATGAAGGTTAAATGATGCAAAATAGCTTGATCCTATAACCTTGAACTTTGAACCTTGAACCTTGAACCTTATTCCGGGGCACTGTCCGCCGGCCGCGTTAATATGGCCTCGGCAAGGGAAGGGTCGGCGTAAACGGTCTTTTCTCCGGTGTAGATTACGAAACCGGGGCGTGCGCCTCCGGGACGCTGGACGTTGGCGCGGCGGGTCCAGTCTACGGGTACGGACCTGTTACGGCGGCCCTGGCTGAAGTAGGCGGCCAGGGCGGCTGCTTCCGCGATCGCTCCCGGCGACGCTTCCCGCCCTCCGGTTTTAATAATCACGTGGGCGCCCGGCACGCCGCGGGCGTGAAGCCAGATGTCATCGGCGGACGCCAGGCGGAAGGTGACATAGTCGTTCTGCCGGTTGTTTTTTCCTATAAGAATTGTAAAGCCTTCGGTCGAAGATAGTTTAAGCGGCCGGGGCTCTTCTTTTTTATCCTTCCCGTGTGGGGCGCTGCCGGCCTGAAGGTACCCTTGTTCCGCAAGTTCTTCTATAATTTCCGCGAGATCTTCCAGACTTGCCGCCTGATCGCGGGCTGTACCGACTCCCGCCAGGTACGCCATTTCTTCGTCCAGACGTTCTTTTTCGTCGGCGGCACGCCGGCGGGCGGTGCGCGCCTTGGCGTATTTCTTGAAATACCGCTGGGCGTTCTGCCCCGGCGTAAGCGCCGGATCGAGCGGTATGGTTACCGGCGGGGTATCCGGGGTGTAGACGTTTTCGCATACCGCTTCTTCGGCGTGAGGCTCGAGGCGGTAAAGGTTGGCGGTGAGCAGTTCCCCGTACAGACGGTAGCGGTCCGGCTCGGGGTCGGCCAGCAAGGCATCTATGTTTTCGAGCTTCCGGTTCAGACGGGCGATTTCGCGGGTTAAACATTGCTCGATCCTGTGCTTTTGGGCGGCAAAAGCCGTTACCCGGATGCGTTCCCGGTAATACCGGTCGAGAACTTCATTCATCCCGTCGTGGATTGGGTTGCCGGTTCCGTATAGGGGTTCGAAGGCGGCGAAATCGACCGGTGTTTCATTCTTGAGGATAAGGGTGGGTGATGCGCCGCCGTCCGTAACAGAGCTCACAAGTTCTTTGAGGGAGGCATGCAGGCGCCGGTATTCATAAATGCCGCACCCTTCGAGGACCGCGTTCGGTTCAAGTCCCGCCCGGCGGGCAACTTCCCGGGCGCTGAAAAGGCTGAGGCCTTCGTAAAGGCGCTGGATGCCGGCCGCCGCTTCGGTTTCTGTTCCGAGGGCGCTCAGCGCGTCAACGAATTCGTCTTCGGTCACCGTACGGGGATCTGCTTTGCCCGAAGGGGGCGGCGGGGTGTAGCTCTGCCCCGGAAGCACCTCGCGGTGGCGGCTGACGGCGTGGGAGTAACGCTTGATGGCGTCAATGATCTTGTTTTCCCTCGGGTTAAGGAGGATAATGTTACTGTGCTTGCCCATTATTTCGGTGATAAGCAGGTGCGTGACTGGTCTTCCGAGTTCGTCCGTTCCGGTGAGTTCTATGTGAAAAATCCGGTCAAGGTCCTGCTGCCTTATCGCGGTAATTCTGCTGCCTTCGATGTGTCGCCGCAGGGTGGAGCAAAAGAAAGCGATTTTGGCCGGGTTTCGCCTGTCCGTTTCCGTGAGGTGTACCCGGGCGGCATCAGCGGCGGCGGACAAAAAAAGCCGGTACTTTTCACGGTTGTTGCGTATGGCGAGAATTATCTCAAGAGCGGCCGGCTGGTAAACGCGTTCAATCCGGCCGCCGGTTAAAACGGTACTGAGTTCACGGGTAACGCTGTTTAAAACCAGGCCGTCAAAGGGCACGCTTGATCTCCTTTCGGAAACGAAGACACGGGTATATTACTGAATGAACAACATGTCACGCTCTGAACGCCACGCTTTGCCGTTAACCTTGAACGTAGAACGTAGAACGCAGAACGCAGAACGCAGAACGCAGAACGCAGAACCTTCCCTAAGCTGGTTTTGAGTATAACAGGGGTTGGAGGTGCAGGTCAATGCGGGAGAACAGGGGTCCGCTGGTACGGCTGCGGGCCGGCAAGGTTTTGAAGATAATCGATTCCCGCCCCGGCATTATTGAAGTCATGGTAGCCGTGGAAGGCAGGGAAGAAAAGGCGGTGGCCTATGAGGCCTTTACCGGCGGCCTGGCTCCGGGTGACGAGGTCCTTCTCAATACGACCGCCGTGGCCAGGGGACTGGGAAGCGGCGGGTATCATTTTGTGGTCGCCTCCCTTTCTCCCCGAAGCCTGGATGCTCCTGAAACCGGACACATCATGAAGCTGCGTTATACCCCCGCGCAGATCAAGGTAATGGCGGTTGAGGAGCCGGAAAGCCCGTTCCACCCGGTTCTTGAAAACGCCTCGGACCTCGGCGGTGCGCCGGTAGTGGCGCTGGAGCTTCACAGCCAGCTTGCTCCGGTTGCCGCTGCGGTCTGGCGGCACAGCGGGGGAAGGCTGCGCCTGGTATACGTGATGACCGACGGCGCCGCTTTGCCGCTGCCTTTCTCCCGCACGGTTGCCGCTCTGAAGGAAAAAGGCCTGCTGACCGCGACGGTGACTGCGGGACACGCTTTCGGCGGTGATTTCGAGGCGGTGAATGTTTACAGCGGCCTTCTGGCCGCCAGGTACGCCTGCGGGGCCGATGTGATTGTTATCGGGATGGGTCCCGGGGTGGTGGGGACCGGAACGCGCTTCGGCACAACGGCGATTGAGCAGGGTGAGGTGGTCAACGCCGCCGGCGTCCTCAACGGGAAGCCTATAGCCGTCCTGCGTCTCAGTTTTGCGGACCGGCGGGAGCGGCACCGGGGTGTTAGCCACCATACCTTAACCGCGCTGGGATCGGTCGCCCTGGTTCCGTGCGCCGTGCCGGTACCGGTCATGGAAACGGAAAAAACGGCTCTGGTCCTCCGGCAATTAGATGCAGCGGGCGTAACGGGGCGGCACCGGGTGGAAACGGTGGACGGCGCCGGGACCTTCGATGCTTTAGACGAATTGGACCTGAAAGTAAGCACCATGGGGAGGGGCCGTGACGCGGAGCCGGAGTTTTTCCTTGCCGCCGGGGCTGCGGGAATAGTTGCGGCAAGACTAGCCCTCGCGCGTCAGTGAATCCTTGCATAGAGATACTCCTTGAAAGCCCCGGGGTTGTATGCGCAGATCCGAAGAAGATTGTGAAAAACCTCCCGGGCGGGCCCGCACATAAACAAGCCGCGCGACGTGTGAATTATCCTCATTTTTTTCACCTTCACCTCGTATTACCCAATCAGCACACCGGGAAATCCCTCTAAGTCCTGCTTTCATGTCCCCCCAAAAAGTGCGGATTGTTTTCCTACATTTTTAGAGTTTTACAGCGCCTTACCGGCCGCTTTAAGGGCGATTAATTGGAATTTACGCATAACACCAGGGGTTTATGCCTCCGGGGGGCAATTCGGGGGACAGGGGGCAATTCGGGGGACACCATACAGAATTATTGTCCCTTAAGGACCAATACTAGTTAGGGGGCAATTCGGGGGACACCATACAGAATTATTGTCCCTTAAGGACCAATACTAGTTATAATAAAGGTATGGCAAGAATAGCACGGGTGGTAGCGCCTGGTGTACCCCATCATATTACACAGCGGGGTAACCGGCGGCAGCAAACATTCTTTTGCGAAGAGGACTATAAAGCATATTTACACCTAATGGCGGAATGGTGTTCCAGGTGGAAGGTCGAGATTTGGGCCTATTGCCTGATGCCGAACCATGTACATCTCATAGCCGTACCACCGTCAAAAGAGGCCTTGGCAGGAGCGATTGCTGAAGCCCATCGCCGTTATACCTGCCGGGTGAACCTGAGGGAAGGGTGGACGGGGCACTTGTGGCAGGGACGTTTTTCTTCTTTTCCGATGGATGAAGCTCACCTATATGCCGCGGCACGCTACATAGAGCATAATCCTGTCCGTTCCGGATTGGTGGCAGAACCCTGGCAATACCCCTGGAGCAGTGCAGGGGCGCACGTTGCGGGGCGCGACGACCGGTTGGTTCGGGTCAGGCCATTGTTGGAAATGTTCGGCGATTGGCGGGAATATCTTGCCTGTGGCATGTCGGTCGAGGAGACCGAAGTATTACGGCTTCACGAGAGGACGGGGCGACCGCTTGGGGACGAATCTTTCCTTGCCGGTCTTGAAGAAGCACTGGGACGGACGTTGCGACCGCGCAAGAGCGGGCCTAAAGGACCCCGGCAGAAAAAGAGTTGAGTAAGTAATTTAGTATGATGTCCCCAAGATTGCCCCAAGATTGCCCCAAGAGAAGAACCTATCGATAGAAGAGCTTTCGATCCTGGAATATGCCTTGAGACGGAAAATGTTCAGGACAAAAAATCAGGACAATATCCTATCAGAGATCAGGGAAAATCTGATCGACAAGATGGTCAAGAGAGATATCTCGGGCGATGTTGACGAGAAGGCGGCATTCATTTGGATTGCCGTTAATGAAAGCATATCGACCGATATCGGCAACTACCTGCTATCCTCAAACTATGTGAGCGCAATCCTCTCAAGATTTGAGGATGCAATGAAGCGGTGGAGGTGTGATTCCGACAAGCTGAAAAAGCCTATCAGATGGCCTATAGAATCTGAAAGGGAGGTCCAGGACATCCTCTGGCTCGTTCTCAGGTCATATTTTGATGATCTGATAGATGAAGAGGCACTGCCAAAATTTGGACATAAGTTCTACAAACCGGATTTCGCTATACCATCACTCAGGCTTCTCATTGAAGCCAAATACGCATATCAGAAGGAAGATTTCAAGAAGCTCGAACAGGAGATAATGGTTGATGCAATCGCTTATCTTTCCAATACACAGGATTATGACAGGATTATAGTCTTCATCTATGACGAGTCTTCCAGTGTCCAGGAACACGGGACGACAACGAAGGATCTGAAAAAACTGGACGCGATAGAGGATGTGATAATCGTCTCAAAACCATCGCAGATAGCCAAAGAGGGTGTATCATGACCAAACATCTGACAGTAAGGATGGCCTGGCACGATAATAGATGGAACGGCAAAGTGTGCCTTAATCCTGAAGGGAACACCTATTGCACAGGCGCGCATTCATTGTTGTCAGGTCGTATAAAAAAAACAAAAATGCTAAGGCTGAACAAGCGCAGAAAGGCGAGTACAGGGCCGAATGGCAGGGCCGAATGGGGTCAGGCCGAATACAGGCCGAATGGGAATGGGGAATGGAATGGGGAATGGGGGTCCGCTACCCACTTGACGTAGAAAGGAATATACTGGGGCTTGATCGGACCTTTTTGCTGAAAAAGGCTTTGAACTCGTTTAACATAACAATGTCCCACTTTAGATATTACCTACATAATTAAACGTTTCAAGTTATTATATAGAATAATTAACACTGTAGCAAGGCTTTTTGGAAAAGTATGACTTGACTATCATACTCGTTAAGTTAACTATACAATGCGGCAAATAGCAGAATAAACTTAAAAGGGAATGTTAGGGGTCATAATATGAACGGTAAGCGATTAATTGGAACCATAGTTCAAGCTGTAGCTTGTATTTTGGGCGCCACCCTCATCGCAGTTGCGCTTTGGGCATTTCTCGTTGATCGTTATGACCCTACCACTGGTACATACTTTGATGGCTTCGGACGGCAACTTCATGGAAACGCGGGGATCTTCGGCAGAGACCAATCTCCGGGATTGATATGGGAGATAGTTGACACTGGGATCGCGATAGTAGCTTTTGGAATAACCACCGGCTTGTATTCATTCGGAACGAAGTTGAAAAGAGCCTCATAAAAATAAAGGATTAGGCATGGGCGGCCTTATAAGTGTGATAATAAGTGTGCTGGCAGCAATAGCATTCTATGGAACCGGACATCCTCTCTTGTTTTGGTTGTGCGTTGTTATTGTCGTCCTCTCTTTTTGGTCATGGGGAGTAATGCATAATTACGCAATGAATTCTGCAAAAGCCAGATGGGATCGTATTCGCGATAATATGATCCGAGAAGGGAGAAGCCCTGAAGAAATAGATCGTCTTGACAACACCCCTATTCACCTGTCTAAAGCAGATGTCAATGTGGTTCCAGATTGGCTGGCAACGGTAAATATGCTCGTAACTCTTGGGGGTATCGGATTGCTCATTGGGGGAATCATAGTACGCTTTTTCTAATAATTCCCCTAACAAGGCGCTGCACTGGATTGCTATTCCGCTGCGCTCCATAGCCACCAGTGAGCTTGGTCGTTATTTGAAAAGATTAAGAATCACTTGACATCTATGCATTATTTATGCATACTAATACATATAAATGAGGTGATGTATTATGCGGACAACCTTAAATATAGAAGACAAGTTAATTGACAAGGCATCAAAACTAACCGGTATTAAGGAAAAAACACTCTTAGTAAAGCTTGGGCTGGAAGCCTTAATTGCACGAGAAAGCAGTAAAAGGCTTGCCAAGTTGGGCGGAACAGAAAAGAATCTGAAAATGATACCTCGCAGAAGGACGGCAGCGCAACAAAATGATCCTCGTTGATACCTCGGTGTGGGTGTCTCACCTGCGGGAGGGGAATCTTGACCTTGAAAAGTTATTGAATGATGGAGAAGTTTTATGCCACTCCTTCATCGTTGGTGAACTTGCCTGTGGGAATCTCAAGAATAGATCTGAAATCCTATCACTTCTTCGAGCACTACCCACGGTGATCCAAGCAGAGCATGAAGAGGTTTTACAATTCATAGAAAACAATGGACTGATGGGAAAGGGATTAGGATATATAGATATCCACTTAATTGCATCAGCACAATTGTCGGGCGCGGCAATATGGACACTTGATAAAAAACTGACCGAAGTTTCTGCAAAACTTGGTTTAGGATTTAATAAGAAATAATCAGATAACAAAACATTCCAGCGGACGGCTCACAGCCGCCGCCGAATTCGGTCGTTAGGCAATGAGATGAATATGATCACAAGGCCGCGGGAATGGTTGCGGCAAGACTTGCCCTCGCGCGTCAGTGAATCCTTGCCCGGAGATATTCCTTGAAAGCCCCGGGGTTGTTCGCGCAGATCAGGCGAAGATTGTGAAAAACCTTCCGGGCGGGCCCGTACATAAACAAGCCGCACGGCGTATGAATCAGCTGCATTTTTTCACCTCGTATTAACCGGTTAAAATACCGGCACTCCTCGAAAATACAATCTAACCGCCAAGGCGCCAAGGACTAATTGAGTTTACGTAAAACACCCTGAATTTATACCTCCGGCTTAAACGGCCGGAATACTTACCCTCCGGCATATCAGTTTGGAAGGCGGCATACAATTTCGCAGGGATGAAGTCGCGCCGACGACTGATTTGGATCCGGACAGGCTACGGAGGGGTGTTCTTTGCGGCGTCCGTATTTCGTTATTAAACGCCCCACCTATACTCTCGGTGACTTGATGAGAATTTTCCTGTTTTCTTCCTTAAGACGCTGCTGGTTTCTTTACGTTCTTGCATTTATTTTTTTTGCCGCGGGTTTTACGTGGGGAGTACAAAGCGCTTATCAACTCGGCGGGAAAGAGGCCGTCGGCCTTGAAGATTACGCAACCCGCCTGGTGGAGTCCGGCGCCGGCCACGACAGGGGTGCGGTTTTTCGCCAGGCGGCGGTGAGAAACGTGGTTCCTGTTATGGTTATTTATGCCGCAGGCCTTACCATGATCGCTGTGCCGGTAGTAGCCGGCGTCTTGTTTTTACGCGGTTACGCGCTCGGGTTTACCTCGAGTCTGCTTGTGCGTCAGAAAGGCGTTTACGGTCTGGGTGTGGTCCTTGCCGAGATCTTCCCGCAAAACATGCTTATGCTGGTGGTGCTTCTTGTGGCCGCGGTCGCTTCTTTTTCATTTTTCTTACTGCTCCTGCGTCGCTGGTTTGACCGGGAAACCGCTGTTTTTCCGTGGTTTTTGCGCTACACGGCGATGACGGTGCTGATGGTAGCCATGGCTTTAGGCGCAGGGCTGGTTGAAGCCTACGTTGTGCCGGGCATAGCGCAGGTTATCCTGCCTGTAATCGAGGAATAAGGAGGTGTTAAAAATGATTTTTGTGCTTCTTACGCGGTGGCAGCTGCTAAAAATAGTTCGGTTCCTGTTTTTGTTGATCCTCCTGGCCGCATTGATCCTGGGCGTCTACGGCGTGGTCCGGACGGCGGAAGTAATGGCCAACCGCTCGCGCGAGTCGCCGGTTCCGGGAAGGGAGAAACCCGCCGCAGGGCAGACCCTGGACCGCGAACGGGATGCCCGCAGCGATAATGTTTTCGATAAGTTGATTAAAAGACTGAGGGATTATCACAAGGGCGATTTACAGCAGTGAGCCGTTTCCATTTTTGTTTCCTTCCTCGGAACTGGAAGGAATTTTTATTTTCTAAGCGAAGTTTAATAAGTTATAAAGAGAAGTCGCTTGGATTCCGCAGGATTTATTAAAAAAACCGCGGGTTATAGCAGGAAGAGGGCAGCTCGGTGCTTGAAGGTTGGCTTCAGGAGTTTCTGGACTTTTTACAGGTTGAGAGGGGACTGGCGCAAAACACGGTTTGGGCTTACCGTTCCGATATAACGCACTTTTTGGGTTTTGTTAAAGAACGCAACTTCAAGATACCCGGCGGCTTGCGTGATGCGATTCAGGCTTACCTTCTGGAACTCCAGCGTGCCGGTCTTACCGCGGCGACCGTCGCGCGGCGGTTAGCGGCGCTAAAGGCCTTCTTTGGCTTTCTGAACCGGGTGGAACGCCTTAACGAGGACCCGACGGCCGAATTGAATTCTCCCAAACTAATTCAACGTCTGCCGCGGGTTTTAACTACGGAAGAGGTGGAGAAGATACTGGTAGTCCCCCGCGTCAACACTCCCACGGGGCTCAGGGACCGGGCAATGTTGGAGCTTGCTTACGCTACCGGCGTTCGGGTGTCGGAACTTGTGGGTCTCAACGTGGAAAATGTAAACTTTGAGTCCGGATACGTACGCGTTTTTGGCAAGGGAGCGCGGGAAAGGGTTGTTCCGGTCGGCCGGATCGCCCGGCGCTGCCTGCTCGAATACCTCGAACGGGGAAGGCAGGCTTTGTGCGACGGCCGCGCCAGGGACGCGCTTTTTGTGAACCGCCGGGGGGAAAGACTGACAAGACAGGCCTTCTGGAAGCTGCTGAAAGGCTATGCTAAAGTCAGCGGCGTTTTTAAGAAGTTGTCGCCACACACCCTCCGGCATTCTTTCGCTACCCACCTTCTCGAAAACGGCGCTGATTTGCGGGTTGTTCAGGAGCTTCTCGGCCACGCGGATATCAGCACCACCCAGATCTATACGCACCTGACCGGAAAACACCTGCGGGAAGTGTACGACCATTCTCACCCGCGGGCATAGTGAGAAGTGAGAAAGCGAAATAATGGAAACAGCAACAGTCAAAAAAGTAATTATCGTGGTTCTGGATGGTGTGGGAGTCGGCGCTCTGCCTGACGCGGCCAGTTACGGGGACGAAGGGAGCGACACCTTGGGACATTTGGCGGAGGCTGCGGGCGGGTTGGATCTTCCGAACCTCCAGCGTCTTGGTTTAGGAAATATCATTCCCATAAAGGGCGTGGCGCCGGTGGCGGCGCCGCCGGCGGCCTGGGGTAAGATGGCGGAGCGTTCGCCGGGAAAGGACACAACCACGGGCCACTGGGAACTGGCGGGAGTTGTTCTTGACCGTCCTTTTCCCGTATATCCGCAAGGCTTCCCTCCGGAAATAATTCAAGCCTTCGAAAAACAGATCGGGCGGCAGGTGCTGGGCAACAAACCGGCTTCGGGTACGGCGATCATTAAGGAACTCGGCGCCGAACATGTAAGGTCCGCCCGTCCGATTGTTTATACCTCCGCGGACAGTGTCTTTCAGATTGCGGCGCATGAAGAGGTTATTCCCGTTAATGAACTTTACCGCATGTGCCGCATCGCACGGGATATTCTGACCGGTGAACACGCGGTGGCCCGCGTGATCGCCCGGCCTTTTTCCGGCGAGCCGGGGAGTTTCCGCCGGACCGAGCGGCGGCATGACTTTTCCCTGCCACCCCCGCGACCCACAATCCTGGAGGCATTAACCGACAAGGGTTACACCGTGGTCGGGGTGGGTAAGATTCAGGACATTTTTGCCGGCAGGGGGATTAGCAGAAACATTCCCGCAGGGAATAATACAGAGAACATGCACCGGACGATTACAGCTTTGCGGGACATGGCGCCGGGATTGCTTTTTACCAACCTGGTTGATTTCGATACGCTTTACGGTCACCGGAACGACCCGGCCGGTTTTGCCGGGGCGCTCAAGGAGTTCGATGATGCCTTGCCGGAGATGCTCGCCGCGATTCCTGAAGACGGAGCGCTTTTCATCACGGCGGACCACGGGTGTGATCCCACGACCCGGAGTACCGATCATTCGCGGGAGTACGTGCCGCTTTTGGTATGGGCGCCGCGGTTGGCGGGCGGGGTATCCCTCGGTGTCCGTTCAACCTTTGCCGATGTCGGGGCGACGATTGCGGCGCTTATCGGTTTCGAATGGCCGGTTGGGGAGAGCTTTGCGGCGCTGCTCCTGTAAAGCATAAAGGAGGCGGAAAGAAGTTGGAAGCCATTGCGATCATCAGAAAAAAACGCGACGGGGAACGTCTTACGGCGCGGGAAATCAGCTGGTTCATTCAAAAATATACCTCGGGCGAGATACCGGATTACCAGGTTGCGGCCTGGCTGATGGCGATTTATGTCCGAGGCTTTAACTCCGCCGAAACGGTTGCGCTTACCGAGGCGCTCCTCCGTTCCGGAGAGCGGTTGGACCTCTCCGGAATAGCCGGAGTAAAGGTGGATAAGCATTCCACCGGCGGCGTGGGCGACAAGACTACGCTGGTGTTGGCGCCGCTGGTGGCGGCCGCAGGGGCGAAGGTGGCCAAGATGTCGGGCAGGGGTCTGGGACATACGGGCGGGACCGTAGACAAGCTCGAATCTATCCCGGGCTTCAATACGGCGCTTGACCCGGAGGCCTTCATTACCCAGGTGAACAGGGTGGGAGTGGCTGTGGTTGCGCAGACGGAGGCGATTGTTCCCGGGGACCGGAAACTGTATTCCCTGCGGGACGTTACCGCCACGGTTGACAGCATCCCGTTGATCGCGGCCAGCGTTATGTCAAAGAAGCTTGCGTGCGGCGCGGACGCGATCGTTCTCGATGTCAAGACGGGGAGCGGCGCCTTTATCCAGGACGCGGAGGCGGCATGGGAACTGGCAAGGCTGATGGTGTCAATCGGCCAGCGGGGGGGGCGGCGGGTTGCGGCCTTGATAACGAACATGGACCAGCCTCTCGGGTACGCCATCGGCAACGCGGTTGAGGTGGCCGAAGCCATAGCGACGTTGCGCGGTCAGGGGCCGCTTGACCTGACCGAGCTATGTCTCGGGCTTGGCAGCCGGATGCTGGTTTTGGGCGGGCTTGTTCCCAACCTTGAAGAGGCGCGGGCGCGGCTCCAGGAGATTCTGTGGGACGGCAGCGCTTTTGCCAAGTTCAAAGAGTGGGTGCAGGCTCAGGGCGGGGACCCGCGGGTGGCGGATGACCCGGGAATTCTGCCGCAGGCGCCGCAGAAGATTCCGGTTTACAGCCCAAGGGCGGGGTATGTGGTCCAGATCAACGCCCAGCCGGTGGGCGAGGCTGCCCGCATTCTTGGCGCCGGCCGGTCGCGTAAAGATGAGGCCGTCGATCCGGCGGTCGGAGTGCTGCTGACGGCGAAGGTCGGCACCCAGGTGGAAACCGGCGAGCCTCTGGCGTATCTCCTGGCGCGGGATAAAGGGGTGGAGAAGGCGAAGGAACTGGTGGCGCACGCGTATACCATCGCGACCGGATCCCCTACACCCCGGCCTATGGTGCATGCCGTGATCTACGAGGGAAAATAAATGAGGGATAAATGGCAGGCGCTGAGGGTTGTAACGGGAGTGCTTTTCCTCCTGTGTGCGGTTTTGATTGAATTCTATATGCCGCACTGGCAGCATAAACGAATCGTAGAAGGCCTTCTGGTCTTTCTCAGCGTTTTCTACATTATCTCTTCGTACATCCTTAAAAGGATTTTTCAAAAGCTCCAGGGGGATTAGAATGTAATTCACAAGTGTTGATTCCGTTGCCCCGGATTCAAACGGCGGCGGTTTGAACCCATATGATGCGGACGCTCCCCGCGTCCGGATCTGAGTTCGTTGCTCCCTCTCTTTAGACTCTCCTTCCAGCCCTGGTTGATTTTCAAAACCCAAAGTCGGGATTTCAGGACGCAAACCCGTGATTTTGCACGCTTTCTGTCGGTCCTTTATTGCCGATTATGTAAAATTAAATTGAACCATGGTAGTTAGTTTATCATGGGGGTGTTGTTTTGCGTAAGATTAAAACCATTTTATTAGGAAGCATCCTGGGTGGACTATTAGGCGGGATTGCCATAATATGGTTTTGCGCATGGCCGTTTATCCGTGAACCTGTATATAGCCGGCTGGGTCACTATATGACCTACCTTCCGGTAGTCATTGCTTTAGCGTGCGCTATAGCCGGTGCATTGATTGCTGTTTCATGTTCAAAAAATGACATTCACTAACAACCGATTAAGGTTGGATTAGTTTCAAAAAGTATGGTCGAATAAGCAAAATGTAAAGATTTTACAAGATAATTAGGTTGATACGGCGAAGGAAGATATCTATACAAAAAGCCCTTTTTCAAAGTTGGGTGCATTGGACCCACTTGTAAGGACAGGAAGAGAGTGGTAAAAAGATTCAGAACCGGGGATACAGACGAGAAGTCTGTCATGGGGGCATTGCGGTGCGTAAGAAAAGTCAAAATGCGTTCATAGGAGGTCTCCTTGGAGGGCTGATAGGTCTATTTAGCACGTTCGCAGTGTTAATATTCTCACCCGTGCGAGAAGAAATACACGCCTTGTTGAGTGATACCATGACCTATCTTCCAGCGGCCATTATTTTGGGGGGTATTTTGTCAGGGATAGTAGTTGGTCTTAGTCTTTCATCCTTAGACAAAGATTAACCCATGGGGGTGTTAGGTTGCGTAAGATCAAAATGATTTTGTTAGGAGGCATCCTGGGTGGACTATTAGGGGAGGTTGTCACAACATTAGTCTTTGGAATTCCCATTATCCGGGAATCTGTATATAGCCGACTGGGTTACTACATGACATACCTTCCGGTGGTCATTGACTTACTGTGCGCTATAATCGGTGCATTGATTGCTGTTTCGCATTATAAAAAAAATAACACTCAGTGACAACCGATCGGGTTAAGGTTGTATTAGTATCAAAACGTAATGAGTAATTCAGTTAATTGACGGAGGAGGTGCATGTAGATGTTTCAGAAACTACTTAAATGGTTTATGGCAGTGGTGTTTGTTTGGATGATAACCCCGGCGATTGCGGCAGCCAATGGAAATGATGATACCCATTCCATAGCAATAAAAAGCGCGTGCGACAAGGGTCTGATGGTGATGGCTCCATCAATGTTAAAAACTTTCAAGGCGCCGTCGGAGTCTATTACCATTCCCTTGTTCATTGCTATGGAGAAGGGAAAGGGCCGCGTTGACCGCATTATTCTGCGGTTTCAGGGCGTGGAAGAAACCATTTACCTCGAAGAAGCCCTTGAGCCTTCCGGATTCGATCTTCCCGACATGCTGACGACCCTGCACGGCAAGGACGATAAAGCCATCGCGAACCTTCTCACTAAAGGAATCTATAAAGAGGTCGAATTGGACGTCTCTGAATTGGAACTCAAAGAAGGGTCGGAGGGGGAAGTGAGTATCTTCGTTGAAGGAAGCGTTGACGGCGTTCCGTCGGAAACCTCGATTAAGGTTGATTACCAAGCCCTGGCGTTGCCCGCAAGATCGGGGTGGTACGCGGGAGACGGCCACGTACATACTGCCTGGAGTCCTGATGTACGATTCATTTCGATTGATAGTCGCGCTAAGGAAGCTAAGAGTGATGGTTTCGGGTTTATCGTTATTACTGATCACGAAGACGGGATTAACAACAAGTGGGAAGAATACGTTGGTCAGTGTAACAGCGCCCAGACCAAATACGGCATTCCTACCCTTCCAGGCGTAGAAATCGCGGTAAAGAATGACGAAGGCCATACCCTGGGTTACGCCATGGACGAGAACGCTGCTTCCGTGCCCCATAATCAATCGCTTCCACCGCAAGCGCTCATCGATGCAATAAACGACCATAACCCACCAAATTCTTATGCCGTAATCGCCCATCCTAATAACCAGTTTAAACCATTCCCGGGCTATAATTACCTTCGCGATTTCCGGGCGATGGAGCTTATGACCGGGGAGTACACCGCCAACCCCGAAACCATCTCGCAATGGTTCGGAATTCTGCGGCGCGGACTTTCTTCGACTCTGTCAACCGGGAAATTCGTGGTGGGACTCGGAAACTCAGATCGTCACTATAGTATTTTAGAACCTGAGGACATTACCTGCAACTGGA
>JBFMBL010000021.1:41167-42673 GCA_040755195.1 Bacillota bacterium | reverse complement strand
AAAGGATATACTAGAGGTTGGATGCCGGAGGCTGCTGTTTTTAGTTCCGGCTCGTCCGGGTTTAAGGAAAAGCTCGCCGGTTTTATGAGATTTGACAATCATACTTAATTTGTGAAAAAGAGCTTTCTTGTCAATGTATTGAATGTCAAGCTTTTTATGGTTAATAATTTTGTAACTATTCAGGCACGGGTTTCAGGTCCGAATTCATCCAGCACTCAGTATACATCCTAAACCTACTAACAGAAACGTCGTCTATGAGTGACAAAAATTTAGCGTTCTAACAGTGAATGAGAACTTGAGTGCTGGAAGTAGCCAGAATCCAGAATAGAGATGGGCCAAGGTGTAAACCTGCCTTGGGTCCCTGAGAATGAAAAGCCTGATACTTGATAGTATGCGATAGGCCATCTACTAAGACGTTCCAAAGTTTTTCTTTTATTCTGACTACTGAATACTGTCCAGCACTCAAACCGGTATTCGCCAAGATGCCGTTTGGCAGTATTTTTACCTTCGAAAAAACGTTGTCCTATATATCAGAGTTGAGTGCTGGATGAATTCTGACCCTGAATAGATACATAATTTCTTAGCGTCCTTGGCGCCTTGGCGGTTGAGAATTATGAATGAAGAGGAAGACTGTTGACACGGCGGTTTATTGTGTTAAAATGAAGCTTGGCGTCATTTTACCGCGCGGGAAAGGTATAAGTCGGGTTGGACGCCCCACCTTTTCCCGGCGTGTCCCCAGATAAAGGAGGAGGAACGCATTTTGTTTGCGATTATCGAGACAGGTGGAAAGCAGTATCGGGTTGAAGAGGGTCAGACGTTAAGGGTTGAAAAGCTGGACGTTCCGGTTGGCGAGACGTTTGCGGCAAAGGTGCTTATGCTGGCAAAGGAAGATGAAGTCAAGGTTGGGACGCCCGAGCTGGAGAACGCGAATGTCAGCCTGAAGGTAATCCGGCACGGCAGGGGCAAGAAGGTTACGGTATTCAAGTACAAGTCGAAGAAAAACTACCGGCGCAAAAAGGGACACCGCCAGCCGTTCAGTGAGGTGCTGGTGGAAAAGATAGCCTATTAATAGTCCTAAGTCCTGAGTCGACAGTCCTGAGTCCTACGGCAAAAAAGTAAAGTCACGAGTCGCGAGTCAAAAGTCCCAAGTCCGGAGTCGGAATCCTGACTCCTGGATTCAAACATAGAACTTAGAACGGACCATAAAGGTCTATCAGTATTAGCCTGAACTGTGAACTGACCTTGATGGTCCATCAGCATTAGCTTGAAGGAGGTGTTTGTTATGGCGCATAAAAAAGGTATGGGAAGTTCGCGCAACGGGCGCGACTCGGCCGCAAAGCGCTTGGGAATTAAAAGTTCGGACGGGCAGTTTGTGAATGCCGGCGCCATCATCGTCCGGCAGCGGGGGACCCGTGTTCACCCCGGGAGAAATGTCGGGCGGGGCGGCGATGACACCCTTTTTGCTCTCGCAAACGGGTACGTGCGGTTCCATTCCCGCGGCCAGGA
>JBFMBL010000021.1:6079-41067 GCA_040755195.1 Bacillota bacterium | reverse complement strand
CCGGCGCCATCATCGTCCGGCAGCGGGGGACCCGTGTTCACCCCGGGAGAAATGTCGGGCGGGGCGGCGATGACACCCTTTTTGCTCTCGCAAACGGGTACGTGCGGTTCCATTCCCGCGGCCAGGAAAAGAAGCTCGTAAGCGTTTTGCCCGAGATTACAGGTTAATTTCAGGGGTAAGAGTAAGCGGGGATCCGTGATGGACGGGTCCCCGCTTTATTTTAACCATATTGGGAAGTTGTGGCCTTTTTGTTATAATAGGCAAAACATGCATTTCCGGGGGTTAAAGTGAAATACGTCGTCGTACTGGTAGATGGGATGGCCGATTACCCGTGTGCCGAGCTTGAAGGGAAAACCCCTCTCGCGTACGCGCTGACGCCGAATATGGACTTCCTTGCGTCGCGCGGCGAGTTGGGTATGGCACGGACGGTTCCGGAAGGACTGCCGCCGGGAAGCGACGTGGCCAACCTTTCGGTGCTGGGTTACGACCCCCGGGAGTGTTACACCGGCCGGGCGCCTTTCGAAGCGGCGAGCATGGGCGTCGCGCTTGGACCCGATGACGTAGCCTTCCGGTGTAACCTGGTAACGCTTTCGCCGGGAGGAGCGCTTGCTTCCAGGGTTATGCTTGATTACAGCGCCGGCGAGATCTCCTCGGCCGATGCGCGGGAACTGATCGCAGCGGTGCAGAGGCGCTTGGGGAGCCCGGAGATCGCTTTTTATCCCGGGATAAGCTACCGCCACCTTGTGGTGTGGCGGGGCGGTCCCGCGGACACGATGCTCACACCCCCGCACGATATCACGGACAGGGTGGTGGGGGATTACCTGCCGCAGGGTGAGGGAAGCGAAATGCTGCGCGGGCTTATTGAGGCAAGCGCGGGCTTCCTTCCGGAGGAGCGGGTTAACCGCCGGCTTGTCGACAGCGGCAACAAGCCGGCAAACTCCATCTGGTTCTGGGGACAAGGCCGGAGGCCGCAAATTTCGGCTTTCAAAGAAAAATTCGGGGTCGAAGGGAGCGTTGTCGCGGCGGTTGATCTCATCCGGGGAATCGGCACTCTTGCCGGGATGCGGGTTCCGGTGGTCCCCGGGGCGACCGGCAATATTCATACGGATTACGGGGCAAAGGCCAGGGCGGCGCTCGATGAGTTGGCGGCAGGCAGGGACTTTGTTTTTATACACGTCGAGGCCGCGGATGAAGCCGGCCACCAGGGGGACCTTCAGGCGAAAGTAGGGGCCGTTGAGGCTGTCGACGCCAAGGTGCTGGGGGAGATTTTTAGCGGTCTGAAAGATATTTCCGCCGATTGGCGGGTTATGGTTTTACCCGATCACCCTACGCCGCTAGCGCTGCGAACCCATACCGCGGAACCGGTTCCTTTCGTTATCGCGGGCAGCGGCGCGGCGCCGGGGGCCGATACCGGGAGAGTCTTTACGGAGGAAGCGGCCGGGAATTCGGGAAGAGATATTTTTGACGGATGGCAGCTGATGCCGTATTTCCTGGCGCCCAAAGCCTAAGATGGGGCTTTGCTTTGTCGGATCCGCATCCCGGCCAAGTTTGTGATAAAATTGAAGAAAGTTTTGGGAGAATCCAAAAAGTAATTGTGGGAACCATGCGCGGAGAATTTTAACAGGCCAAATAAAAACGGGGGAAGAAATGGATCTGGAAGAGGCATTAAGGCTTTTACGGGGACAGTACCACGACTTTTTAAATCATCTTCAGATTATTTCCGGTCTTGTTGACCTGGGGCGGACGGACAGGATTAAAGACGTTGTCCGGCGTGCAGCAGACGAGTTCGAAACGCGGGGCAGGGTGGCCAAGATGGGCCTGGCGGCGGTTTCCTGGGCGCTTCTCCTCTTGCAGATGGACGCGGTTCCTGCAGGTCTTAAAGTCTCCTGCGAGCTGGAGAAGGCTTTGGTTGAGAGCGGAATTCAGGATACGGCGGTTTTGAGCGAACTGCACGCGGCCATGATCGCTCAGGTTTCGGGTACAGGACGGGAGTGGCCGCTTAAGATTACCGGACGGAATGTTCCGGAGGGTTATTCCCTGACCTATGCCGGACCCTGGGACTGGGGAAAAATAATAGAGGCGGTCTCTGACGCAGCCGCGGCTTCCGGCTCGTCCCTGGACCTTGCCGGAGGAGACGCGGTGACAGTCCTGCTACGTTCGGGTGAACGATAGAAAACATGTTTTATGATTATTTGAAGATTTCGGTCAAGGCAGGTGACGGCGGCAACGGCTGTGTGGCCTTCCGCCGGGAGAAGTATGTTCCTTTCGGCGGTCCGTCAGGCGGCGACGGTGGGCGCGGCGGGCACGTCGTTATTGAGGCCAGCGCGGAGTTGAGAACGCTGGTCGATTTCCATTTTAAACGGCATCTTAAAGCCGAGCGGGGCGGGCACGGCGAAGGGAAACAGATGCACGGGAAAAACGGCGCCGACCTCGTCCTGCGCGTGCCGGTCGGCACCGTGGTTCGCGATGCGACGACGGGCGAACTGCTGGCCGACCTCACAGGCGACGGGCAGGAGGCCGTTGTAGCCCGCGGCGGCAGGGGCGGCCACGGGAACGCCCGTTTTGCCACCCCGACGGAGAAGGCGCCCCGTTTTGCGGAAAAGGGAGAACCGGGAGAGGAACGCTGGCTTGAACTCGAGTTAAAACTTCTTGCGGACGTAGGGTTGATAGGTTTCCCGAACGCCGGAAAGTCCACCATCCTGTCCCGTGTGTCGGCGGCGCGCCCGAAAATCGCGGACTATCCGTTTACGACGATGGAACCCCATCTCGGCGTGGTAAGGTTGGCCGAGGGGGAAAGTTTTGTGCTGGCGGACCTTCCGGGCCTTATTGAAGGGGCGCATTCCGGCGCCGGCCTCGGGCACAAGTTTCTCCGGCATATTGAACGCACCCGGTTGCTGGTTCACGTGGTTGATGTCGCCGGTACCGAAGGCAGGGACCCGGTGGAAGGTTTTGCGGCGATCAACCGCGAGCTTGCGCTTTACAGTTCGGAGCTGGCCGGGAAGCCGCAGGTGGTGGCGGCAAACAAGATGGACCTTTCAGAAGGCCGTGCCAACCTCGAACGACTGCGGGCCGCCTTGCAGGACCGGGAGATATACCCCATTTCCGCCGTAACCGGGGAGGGTCTCGACCGGCTGATGTCAAGGGTGGCGGCGCTTTTGCGGGAGCTGCCTCCGCCGGAGCCAGTCGAGATCAGACGGGTTGTGATTGAGGAAGAACTGTTGCGCGTACACCGGGACGAGGGGGTCTTTGTGGTCGAAAGCAGAGAAATCGAGCGCCGGGTGGCGATGACCGACCTTGACAACCCCGAGGCGGTGCGCAGGCTCAAGCGATACTTTGTCCAGACCGGATTGGAAGAAAACCTTCGTGCAGCCGGGATAAAACCCGGGGAGACGGTCCGGATCGGCCAGGAACATTTTGAGTACTGGCCTGATGAGAAAGCGTAAAAACGGAGCGAATGTTCGGGCGGGTTCAAGCCCCCCTGCATAAATACAACGGGCTCAAAAGGGAGATGGAGTAGTATTTGGGCAGACCGAGGGATTTCAGCCGTTTCAAGCGGATTGTGGTCAAGGTTGGAACAAGTTCCTTAACACACAAAACCGGGAAGCTCAACCTCAGCCAGATCGCAAAACTTGTCCGGGAATTGGCCGATGCCCATAACGAAGGGCGGGAGGTCCTGCTGGTTACCTCGGGAGCGGTCGGCGCCGGAATGGGACGTCTTGGTTTTAAAACGCGTCCCAGGACTATCCCGGAAAAACAGGCCTGTGCCGCGGTTGGACAAGGTCTTTTGCTCCAGAGATATGAGAAGCTTTTTTCGGAGCACAAGATTACGGTGGGCCAAGTTTTGCTTACCCGGGATGACTTTTCCGATCGGCGCCGGTTCTTAAACGCCCGCAACGCCCTCCTGACCCTTTTAAAGTTCCGGGTTTTCCCCGTTATCAATGAGAATGATACGGTGGCCGTAGACGAAATCCGCTTCGGCGACAACGACACCCTGTCAGCGCTTGTCGGGGACCTTGTGGAAGCGGAGATGCTCCTGATCCTCTCGGACGTAGACGGACTTTACACGGATGATCCCCGTAAGGACCCCGGGGCACGGCTGATTCCCGAAGTTACGGAGATTACACCGGAGCTTGAAAAGCTGGCCGGCGGGTGTGGTTCTACTGTGGGCACAGGCGGAATGGTAACGAAATTTCAAGCGGCGCAAATAGTAGGACGCAGCGGGGCGGTAATGGTTGTCGCGGCGGCCGCCGCGGATGACATCGTCCGCCGGGTGCTTGCGGGCGAAAACGTGGGAACGGTGTTCTGGCCGGTGGAGCGGCTGGAGGGACGAAAACGGTGGATACTGTTCGGAGCAACCACCCAGGGCCGGATTTACGTCGATGCCGGCGCAGTCAGGGCCCTGGTGGAAGGGGGCAAAAGCCTACTTCCTTCAGGCGTTGTAAGGGTTGAAGGTGATTTTGACGCCGGGCACACCGTCAGCGTAATTGATCCGGAAGGACGGGAGATCGCAAGGGGTCTGGTCAACTATTCAGCTTCGGAGGTTGACCGGATCAGGGGAGCCAAGACCTCGCGCATCGCTCAGCTTATCGGTGCACATCCGTACGACGAAGTGATCCACCGGAATAATCTTGTCTTGCAGCAATAAATGGGGGATAGTATGGAAACCTTATGGGCGCCCTGGCGGGCGGTCTACATAACAAAGGACAAGCCTGAAGGAGAATGCATTTTTTGCGACAAGCTGAAGGACGACCGTGACGCGGAGAATCATCTGCTGGCGCGGCGGGAACTGTGTTTTGTGCTGCTTAACATCTTTCCTTACAACAGCGGGCACCTTATGGTAGCGCCGAACCGGCACGTTTCGGACATCACGGAACTTACGCCGGAAGAATCACTCGCCCTCTTCCATCTCACCCAGGAGATGGTTGACCTTATGCGGCGGGTGATGGGACCGCACGGATTCAACATCGGGATTAATCTCGGGCGCGTTGCCGGCGCGGGTTACCCCGGGCATTTCCATATCCATATCGTGCCGCGGTGGGACGGGGACACCAGCTTTATGCCGGTGATCGGTGACGTGAAGGTGGTTTCCGAAAGCCTCGACCGGACTTACGCGAAATTAAAGGAAGCGCTTGATGCAAAGAAATAGACTCAACCTAAGCCGATAAAGAGGAGGGGGAAAGAAGTGAACGGAATTGAAATGGCCGTTGTGGAAAAGGCAAAACGGGCCAAGGAAGCGGCGCGCCGTCTGGCCTACCTTCCAACCACCGTGAAGGACGCCGGGCTGTTGGCGATGGCGGACGCCCTGGACGCGAACGCGGCAGGGATAATTGAAGCGAACGCCCGCGACCTCGAGGCAGGCAGGGCCAAAGGGCTTTCAGGCGCGCTCATCGACCGCTTGATGTTGAACGAAGCCCGGGTCGGGGAGATGGCGAAGGGTTTGCGGGATGTCGTGAGCCTTCCCGACCCGGTGGGCGAGATAGACGGAATGTGGCGGCGCCCGAACGGCTTGGAGATCGGACAGATGCGGGTGCCGCTCGGCGCCATCGGGATTATTTACGAGGCGCGCCCGAACGTCACGGTGGATGCCGCCGGATTGTGCCTTAAAGCCGGAAACGCTGTTGTTTTGCGGGGAGGTTCCGAAGCGATCAACTCCAACACCGCAATTACGCGTATTATCGCCGAGGCCGCTTATCAGGCAGGGATCCCCGAAGGAGCGATCGAGTTTATCGACCGTACCGAGCGGGAGGCGGCGCAGGTGCTGATGCGGCTGAACGAATACATAGACGTCCTTATTCCCCGGGGCGGCGCCGGGCTGATCCAGGCCGTGGTCAAAAACGCAACCGTGCCGGTGATAGAAACCGGGGTGGGGAACTGCCACACTTACGTTGACGAGTTTGCGGACCTTGCCAAGGTTGAGCCGATAGTAATAAACGCGAAGTGCCAGCGCCCGGGGGTTTGCAACGCAATGGAGACCCTTCTGGTGCACAAGGCGGCGGCTACAGGATTCCTGCCCGCGCTTGCCGAAAAGCTCAAAGAACGGGGGGTGGAGATCCGTGGTTGCCCGGAGGCGATCAAGCACATCCCCTGGGCCCGCCCGGCCACGGAGGACGACTGGCAGACGGAATTTCTTGATTTGGTTCTGGCGGTACGGGTGGTAAATAATCTGGAAGAGGCGCTCGATCACATTTATCGTTACGGCACCAGGCATTCCGAGGCCATAATCACCGAAAACTATATGAACGCGCGCCGCTTTCTCCGTGAAGTAGACGCGGCGGCGGTTTACGTTAACGCCTCCACCAGATTTACCGACGGCGGGCAGTTCGGGTTTGGGGCGGAAATCGGTATTTCAACACAGAAGCTTCATGCCCGCGGCCCGATGGGGTTGAAAGAATTGACGACCATCAAATACATAGTTTACGGGGAAGGGCAGATTAGAGAGTAACCATTCTGATCTAAGCCGCCGTATAATATTAAAAGCGTGCTTTGCCTGACAGGCGTTCACCAGCGGAATAAAGAAGGACACAGGTATTATGGTGTACTGAAAAGCATGAACCTGAAAAAGTACTAATTTTCGGTAAAAAACCGGGTTTTTGTTGATTGTTTTTGACAAAGCGGTTATAATTTTGACCAAACAAAATAGGTACCAAAAAATGCGACTTGGCTTAATGGGCGGCACGTTTGACCCTATCCACTATGGTCACCTGGCGGCTGCAGAGGCGGTCCGGCACGAGCTGGAACTCGTGAAGGTTGTGTTTGTTCCGGCGGGGCAACCACCCCACAAAACGGGCCACCAGGTTTCGCCGGCGGTTCACCGGGTGGCGATGGTCCGTTTGGCGGTGGCCTCCAACCCGCTGTTTGAGCTGTCCGACATTGAGGTCGGCCGTCCGGGGCCTTCTTATACGGTGGATACGGTCAGCGCATATCGCTGCCTTTACCCTGAAGCGGAGATTTACTTCTTAACCGGGACGGATGCGGTGGCTGAGATTGCCTCATGGCACAGGTTTGATGAATTGTTGAAGCTTTGCAGGATGATATCAGCCGTCCGGCCGGGATGCGCCCGGGAGGTTCAGGACCGCCTGGCGCAACTACCGGAGTCTATCCGGTGCAGGATTCGTTTGGTCGAGGTTCCCGGGGTTGCTGTTTCATCAACGGAAATCCGCGATCGGGTGCGTTTGAGGAAGCCGGTTAAGTATCTCCTTCCCGAGACGGTGGAGGAGTATATCATACAGCACGGGTTGTACCTTAACGGCGGGTAAATGCAGGACTTTGTTTTGAATTGCGAAGTCTTGCAGCGGTCTCCAAGGGATTGCATCGGGGCGTTTCCCGCAGTTAATAATATTTTCAAAAGGGAAAGAGGTGAAGTAAGTGGCGCGGACCCTTTACGTGGGCAACCTACCGTGGTCGACAAAGGCTGAGGATCTCGCAGAGGCCTTCGGGTCATACGGTGAGGTGCTGTCCAGCCGGATCATTTCCGACCGGCAAACCGGGCGTTCCCGGGGTTTCGGCTTCGTCGAAGTGCGCGATGAGGACGCAGACTCAATGATTAACGCCCTCAACGGCACGGAGTTCGGCGGCCGGGTTATCGTGGTTAATGAAGCCCGGGAACGGCAGAACGACGGCAGGCGGTAAGCTTATTTGTGGACAGTGGTTTTAGAGGGGGAATGATGTTGGACGTAGGTCCCCAGGTTTTGCTTGACCTGATCGTTCGGGCCGCCGGGGAAAAGAAAGCGTTTGATGCTGTTATTTTACATGTTGGGAACCTAACGCCAATCTCAGATTATTTTGTCTTGTTAAGCGGCAGGTCAACGGTTCAGGTCAAGGCAATTGCCGAGCACATCCAGGATAAGCTTACGGAGCAGAACGTACCGGTCCTTCGCCGGGAAGGGTTCCGCGACGGCCACTGGGTGTTGTTGGATTACGGGGATATTGTGGTACACGTCTTTCTTGAGGAGGAACGCGAGTTCTACGGTCTTGAGCGTCTTTGGCATGATGCTCCGATGTTAAGGCCGGTAGTCAACGGCTTGACCTGAGAGGGGTTTTCACTTATAATTGTTTTGCGTGGGGCTGTAGCGCAGTGGGAGCGCGTTTCCTTGGCATGGAAAAGGCCGCGGGTTCAATTCCCGCCAGCTCCACCAAAGGTATTGCCCAAAGCCTCTTGTCTCAGAGAGGCTCTTATTTTTTGAAGGCGGATGTCGGAAGTTAAAAAAAATGGCAAGAAAAATTAACCACAGAGACACAGAGCACACGGAGGAGAAAAGATAGAGATATGGTATTCTCTGTGAACTCTGTGCCTCTGTGGTAAAATGTTTTGGAGTTCATCATTTGTATTTAGGAGGAGACTGGTGGAAGAAAGGTATCCTTTCCCCGGCGTAGAAAAGAAGTGGCGCGAACGTTGGGATGAAACAGGTTTGTATAACGTAGAAGACTTCAGTGACCGGCCGAAATATTACTGCCTTGAGATGTTTCCTTATCCTTCAGGCAAACTGCATATGGGTCACGTCCGGAACTACGCCATCGGCGACGTTGTGGCCAGGTTTAAAACGATGCAAGGCAACGATGTGCTGCACCCTATGGGGTGGGACGCCTTCGGCCTGCCGGCGGAAAATGCTGCGATAAAGCACGGCGTTCACCCGCGTGACTGGACCTGGGACAATATCGCAACCATGCGGCAACAGCTCAAACAACTCGGTGTCAGCTACGACTGGCGGCGGGAGTTTGCCACCTGCCACCCGGATTACTATCGCTGGACTCAGTGGCTGTTCCTTCAATTTCTTAAACAGGGACTGGCCTATAAGAAAAAAGCGCCGGTAAACTGGTGTCCTTCATGCGCGACGGTGCTGGCCAACGAACAGGTGGTGAACGGGGGCTGCGAGCGCTGTAAGACGCCGGTAGAGAGGCGCGAATTGGCGCAGTGGTTCTTAAAGATCACCGCATATGCCGAACGCCTGCTCGAAGACCTGGAGAACCTGCCCGGCTGGCCTGATAAGGTCAAGGTGATGCAGGAAAACTGGATCGGTAAAAGCGAAGGCGCGGAAGCGACTTTCCCGGTTCCAGGAACAAGAGAAAAAATAATCGTTTACACCACGCGGCCGGACACGCTTTACGGGGTCACATACATGGCCCTCGCACCCGAGCACCCCCTGGTAGAAAAGCTAACTGCCCCCGATAAAAAAGAGGCGGTTGCCGACTTTGTCAGCCGGGCGAAAAACCTGAGCGAGCTTATGCGTACGGCCGGCGAAGGAGAGAAAAACGGCCTTTTTATCGGCGCTTATTGCGAGAATCCGTTGACCGGGGAAAAGGTGCCCATATTTATCGCTAATTACGTTCTGATGGAATACGGCACCGGAGCCGTAATGGGCGTGCCTGCGCATGACCAGCGCGATTTTGAATTCGTCAGGAAATACGGCCTGCCGGTAAGGGTGGTCATCCAGCCTAAGGACAGGGAGCTTTCTCCGGAAACGATGACGGAAGCTTATGTGGATGAAGGTGTTCTTGTGAATTCAGGTCCTTTCGCCGGGATGGACAACCGTACGGCGATCCGGGCGATTACCGCTTACCTGGAAGAAAAGGGCCTGGGCAAAGGCCGGTTGAACTATCGTCTGAGGGACTGGCTGATATCCCGGCAGCGTTACTGGGGGGCGCCCATCCCGGTGGTTTATTGCGGGCGTTGCGGCGCCGTACCTGTCCCCGAGAAAGATCTGCCGGTATTGTTGCCGTATGACGTGGCCTTCAAACCGACGGGCGAGTCACCTTTGAGAAGCTGCCCGGAATTCGTAAATACTTCTTGTCCGTGTTGCGGATCTCCCGCCGAACGGGAGACCGACACCATGGATACTTTTATTTGCTCCTCCTGGTATTATTTCCGTTATGCGAGCGCCCGGGAAGACAGCGCGCCGTGGGATAAAGAGAAGGTTAATCGCTGGCTCCCGGTGGATCAATACATCGGCGGCGTTGAACACGCTATCCTCCACCTGCTCTATTCTCGTTTCTTTACCAAGTTTTTTAGTGACGCCGGCCTTGTCGCTTGCACGGAGCCTTTCACCAACCTCTTGACACAGGGGATGGTTCTGAAGGACGGGGCCAAGATGTCCAAGTCCAAGGGGAACATCGTGAGCCCCGAGGATATCATGGCGAGATACGGGGCGGATACCACCCGCCTTTTCATCCTGTTCGCCGCGCCGCCGGAACGCGACCTCGAGTGGAGCGACCAGGGGGTGGAAGGGTGCGCGCGGTTTTTGAACCGCGTCTGGCGGTTGGTGAATTCGGCGTTGCCGGAGATAAAGGGAGCGGCCGCTCCTAAAGACAGCCTCATCGGTGTCAACCGGGAACTCCGCCGGCTCACCCACCTTACCATCAAGAGGGTTACAGAGGACATCGAGCGGTTTAACCTTAATACCGCCGTCAGCGCCATTATGGAACTGGTCAACGGGATTTACCGCTTCTATGATTGCGTTCCTGCAAGTGACCGCGACCGCGGGACGCTGCGGGATGCAATTCGGACGCTGCTTATGCTTCTCGCGCCTTTTGCGCCCTACCTCAGCGAAGAGTTATGGGAGCGCCTCGGACACAAAGACAGCGTTCACCGGCAACCCTGGCCGCAGTACGACCCTATGTGCCTAGTCCAGGAGGAGGTTACCGTTGTGGTACAGATCAACGGGAAAGTGCGGAGCCGGATTATAGTGCCGGCGGAAGCCGGCCCGGAGGAGATGAAGGGTGAGGCCCTTCGAGAACCTCGTATTCAGGAAATGCTGAGGGATAAAGATATGGTAAAAGTCATAACCGTTCCCGGCAAACTGGTAAATATCGTGGTAAAATAAGAAGCTCAGACATCCGGCTTCTATTTTGGCAAGCTTTTTGCTAAATTATATATTCAGGAATACGAGGTTTGTGAAGGGGGTTTTTTGATGTTCAGGCGTATACTTGCGGCAATAGACGGTTCCGAGAATGCGTACGCCTCGCTCCAACGTGCGGTGGATGTCCTGAAGCTCTCGCAGCTTACCCAGGTGGCGGTGATTGAGGTCGTGCCTCCGGCCGACCCGAGCATCGTTTATGTCCCCTGGGCTTCGGCCGGGGAACTTGAAGCGGCGGAAAAGAAGCGTGCGAAAGAAGATCTCGACAAAGCGCTGGCGATCTTGCGCGAGGCCGGCATCGAGGGAACGCCGGTTGTTAAAGTGGGAAACCCCGCCCAGGAGATAGTGGCGGCGGTAAAGGAAGGGAACTATGAATTAATCGTAATGGGGCGGAGGGGGACCAATCCCTTGAAAGAACTCCTGCTGGGGGGTGTAAGCCAACAGGTGTTGCAATTGGCTGAGTGTCCGGTTTTCCTTGGAAAGTGAGACCGGCTGCCTGATATCATAAGAGCGGGGTAATTTTACCCGCCCGGTGGGAAATATAGTACCCATATTTTTGGATTGAGAAAGGACGCCCAGACCGTGAAAAGGCGTCCTTTTGTTGTTTCCCGGGCCAGTCACAATTTGGCACGCTTTTTGCACTTAGTATGTTATTGAAAAACAAAAAATCATCTGGAGGCGACCTGCATCTTGAAAGCGGAAAAAACGGAAGGCCGCCGGAGGCGTTTCAACTTGTTAAAGGTGATCACTTTCCTGGGTGTAATGGTCAGTATCGTTTTCTTTTTGTGGTCGACCGTACTAAGGGTGGAAACGGAACTGGGAATGGCTCCGGGCAATGATGCGGGTCTTACCGCGGTGGTTGTGGGGTTTGTGGTGTTGTTTCTGGGCGGTGCGTTCTACGGTCTGTGGATGCTCTTGATTGAACACTACATAGCGTTTTCACTGGTCAGGCAGTTGGTAACCGGAATAAATGATGCGGCGGAAAAAGGGTTCGACGAAAACACATACGCGGTCTAATCGTGACTGTTGTTTGATAACAAAGCCCTTATCGTGGTAGTATGGCTGGCCGATTCTAAGGTCGGCCGCCATACCCCTCTTTTTACAAAATCTAAAGGAGGATGGTTCGGATGGCGGTAAAACTCACGGCGAACGAAGTGATGGCGAAAGGTAAGGCCAAGGTAACGATTAAAAACCAGCGTTCCTGGATGCAGCGGTTGGCGGTGCGGCTTGATCTCTCGGTTTTGGATCTCTGGGTCATTGCGGGAACGGTTGCAGGGTTGGGCGCGCTCTACCTGATCGGAGAAGTGGCGGCGACACTTGCCAGGTAGGCGACGGTTGTAAGGGTAATACCGGAGCTTTCAAGCAGGTTTGGGAAAACAAATAAAAAGGGATGGGGAGGATATAAAAAATGGCAGTTAAACTGTCAGCGGGCGATGTAATGACAAAGGGTAAGGCAACAGCCGCCGTTGAAAACCGGCGTTCTTGGATGCAAAAACTGGCGGTGCGGCTCGACCTTTCCGTGTTCGATCTCTGGGTTATCATCGGCACTGTTGCGGGGTTGGGCGCGCTTTACCTGATAGGGGAGGTGGCATTAAAACTAAGCAAATAGATGACGAGTGGACAGAAGCGCCTAAGGCGCTGTTGGGCATAGTTGCAGATGGCGAGGCAAGTTTCGCCCCCTTTTTTCAGCGAACTAGTGATTTTAGGCACAATTTAATAAGGTAGCTAAAGCGCACTTATGGAAATTCCTTACAAGGAGGGGTTGCAGGTGGCCGAGTCAACCAAGCAAAAAAGACCGGTAGGCAAGCTGATCTTCTACGCAATTTTATCTATCGCGCTCTACACGATATTCTTCCTTAACGCGGAAACGTTGCAGGATTTCCTTGCAAAAGGCGGCATCATCAAGGCGTCCATAATCGTGGGGATAGCGATTTGTGTCTCTCTGATTTACGGCAACTTTGCGGGGACCTTTTGGGAAGTGGTCGGGATACAGGGTAAAAAGCATTAAGCGAGGAGGTGGACCAATATGGCAGGATATGCTGTGGATCCGAATGCGGTAAAGGAATTCGTCAAGCTGACTCCTATGATGAAGACATTCCTACCCACTCTTGGTTTCTTTGCCGGTCTCCTGAGCGGCTTCATCGGGAGCGGCGGGGCGTTCGTGTTAACACCCGGTATGATGAGCGTGGGGGTGCCCGGGCCGATGGCCGTGGCCAGCAACATGTGTCATAAGTTCCCGAAGGCCCTGGTGGGGGCGCTAAAACGGCATAAATACGGGCACGTGGACGTGCTGCTCGGGTTGATCATGGGGATTTCGGCCGTAATCGGCGTCCAAGTAGGAATCGTGGTTCAGAAGTGGATATTGCACACCTGGGGAGAAGATGGATCAAACCTCTATATAAGCGCGGTGTTCATTGTGGTCCTAGCCCTGGTAGGGGCGTCGGTGCTCCGTGACGCCTTCCGGTGCAAGAACCAGGAAGAGGCTCCGGTGCAACCGGAAAAGCGAACGGAAAAGCTCTGGGCACAGAAATTGAATATCCCGCCGATGATCAACTTCAAAACGGCGAAAACGCGCGTCAGTTTCTGGATTACCGTTCCGCTGGGTTTTGCCACCGGTATGCTGGCGGCGACGATTGCGGTAGGCGGCTTCATCGGAGTACCGGCGATGATTTATATCCTTGGCGCGACCGGATTTGTGGGAAGTGGTACGGAACTGGTTATCGCCTTCGTGATGGGGCTGGCCGGCAGCCTTACATGGGCGATGGCGGGCTTTGTGGACCTCCGTATTGTGCTGTTGATCCTTGCGGGTTCGCTCTTCGGCGTTCAGCTTGGCGCGCTGGGCACCAGTTATGTGAAGGACTACATGATCAAGCTGGTAATGGCTACGGTAATGCTTATCGTGATGGTTAGCCGTATCCTTATGGTTCCGGTTTACCTTACCAAGCTTGATGTTATGGCGGTTGCCAAATCGACATTACAAATCCTCGACAAGTCCAGTTTCTACATAATGTGCGCGGCGCTCCTTGTCTCCGGGGCAATCATTCTCGGGGCTATGACTAAGGGGATGCGGAGCGAAAAGACCGCGGCGGTCGGCGCGCCGGCACGGGCTTCGCACTAAAACAAAAGGGCTTCATATGCGAATCCCACCCCCGGACGGGGGTGGGATTCGTTTCACACCAGACATGGCAGATTACGGCACACGCCACCAGATCGTGTCAAAAGGTTTTCCCGGGCCCGTAGCGAATAAAGACTTTGATGCGAAGGCAGGGGATGAAGGGTGGTTGTTTTGCGGGGTAAACTCGGCTTTAGCCGGCAACTGCTTTTGTTTACGATAATCCTTCTGGGTTTTCCGAGCCTTTTGAGTTTCTACATGCTGCATGTGGTGCAGCGTGCGGAGCGCGGCATGGTGGAGAGCGACCAGGCGAAGCTGGAACACGCGCTTTACCAGCTTGATCAGCGGTTCCAAAACACATTCGACAACATCCTCGAAAAGAATAACGTGCCGGCGAATGCCCGAAACAGGGACAAAGTGAGGGTGCTTAATAACGAATTAAAACCGATACTGGATTCGGTATCCGTAGATTTCCCCGGTGTCGACCTCGGCTTTTATTCCCTCGAACTGGACGTAATTCTAAACGGCAAGTCGGAAACCTACGGTGAAAACTTCTCTACACGTCGCAAGGCGGATATTGAGCGAACCATTGAATCAAAACACCCTCAGATGAACGTGGTCGGGTTAGGCGGTTCGGGTCTAATAGAGATTTACCGGCCGTTGATCCGCGGTGGAAAGGTCATAGGGGCGGTGGTGGCGCAGGAAAACGCCAGGGACGTTTACCAACGCCTTGCCAGGATGCGGCGTGAGGCCTACCTTACCATTTTTGCCGGGATTATCATCGGTGTGGGGGGTTTTTTCTTCCTGCTGAACCGGTTTCTGGAGGTTATCAGCCGGGTAAAGGAAGGGCTCGCCAACCTCGAGGGGGACCTGAGCTATCGGCTTCCCCCCGCTTTCGGCGAGTTGGGCGAAATCGCTACGGCTGTCAACCACCTCGCCGGCCGGCTGGAACAGATGCGCAGTTACAACGAGGTCATCCTCGACAACGTGGACGCCGGAGTTCTGGCGACTGATCTGAAGGGGCGCCTGGTCATGGTTAACCCGAGCGCGGCGGAAATTCTGGGCCTCGAGCCGGACGAAGTGATAGGACAGTACTTCGGGAAGGTTTTCCCGATGGATGATCCCATACGCTCGGTTTTACAAAGGGCGCTTTTCGACCGGGAGACGGTCACGGATACGATTAAATACCCGGCCTTAAGACCTGCGGCGCCAAGCAGCGAACCGGTTTCCGAGAGACCGGCCTTCCCCGAAGGGGAACGGGAACTGATCGTGGGAAGCAATCCGCTGACCAACCAGGCGGGGAACCTTATAGGAGCGGTGCTAACATTCAAGGACGTGACCGAACGCAACCGTCTCGAAGAACGGATGAAACGCCAGGAACGCCTGGCGGCTCTCGGCAAGTTCGTGGCCGGCGTGGCCCACGAGATCCGCAACCCCCTAACCTCAATCAGCGGTTATATTCAGATATGGCAGCGGCGCGGCCAGCCGACACCGGAATCGCTTTCCACGGTAGCCCAGGAAACGATGCGTCTTAACGCCATAGTGGATAAGCTCCTCTTTTTTGCAAGGCCGGCGGAGTCAAAGTTTCAGCCCTATAACCTTAACATCCTGGTGGAACGGGTGTTGCAGTTCGTAGGCGAGGCGTATGGTAGTAAAGTGGAGGTTCACACCAGACTTATGGAAGACCTGCCTCAGATAAAGGTGGACCCGGAACAGATGCAGCAGGTTTTGATGAACGTCATATATAACGCCTACCATGCGATGCCCGAAGGAGGCACGCTGCGGGTGAAAACGGGGGTAAGCCCCGACGGCCGGTATGTCGTGGTTACCGTGGCCGACACAGGTTGCGGAATCCCGCCGGAAAACCTTTCCCGCATTTTTGACCCGTTTTTTACCACCAAAGCGCGGGGAAGCGGCCTGGGGTTGGCGTTAGCCCACGAAATCGTCGAGGCTCACGGAGGCTATATAGACGTTAAAAGCAAGGTGGGCTCAGGCACCATAATGCGGATATGCATTCCCAGGATGGAGGAGGTGGAGGAAAATGCTGCGGATACTGGTAGTTGACGATGAAGAAAGCGTTTGCCGGATGCTGCGCGACCTTTTGGAGGCGGAAGGATTCAAGGTTTCCGTGGCGCTGCACGCTTCAGAAGCACTGGAGATTCTTTATGGGAATCAAGAAATTAACGCCGTCATGGTTGATGTAAGGATGCCCGACATCGACGGGCTGGAGTTTTTTACCCAGGTACGGCGCGAAGGATATACCGTTCCGGTGATAGTAATGACGGCTTACGGCACGACCGATACCGCGATTCAGGCCATGAAACTCGGGGCGTTTGATTATGTTCTTAAGCCTTTTAACATCGAAGAGGTTATTCTTACGGTTAAGAAGGCGGTCGAGGTCGACCAGATGGCGCGGGAAATGAAAGCCTTAAGGCAGGAACTTGCGGGAAAGGCGCCGGGCGAAAAGCTGGAGGAGCTTATCGGGCGTTCCGCCCCCATGCACGAGGTGTACAAGCAAATCGGGAAGTTTGCCGACACCGACTACACCATTCTAATCGTCGGGGAGACCGGTACCGGTAAGGAGCTTGTCGCCGGGGCTATCCACCGGAACAGCAAACGGCGCGACGGGCCCTTCGTCCGGATTAACTGCGCGGCGATACCCGAAAATCTTTTGGAAAGCGAGCTTTTCGGTTACGAAAAGGGTGCTTTCACCGGGGCTGCCAACCGGAAGCTGGGTAAGTTTGAGCTGGCGCACGGCGGGACTCTGTTCCTTGACGAAATCAGTGAAATCCCGCTCGCGATGCAGGCCAAGCTGCTGCGAGTGCTTCAGGAGAAAGAATTGGACCGTGTGGGCGGCACAAAGACCATCAAGGTGGACGCGCGGATCATAGTCGCGACGAACCGGGACTTGTCACAGATGGTATGCGAAGGCACGTTCAGGGCGGATCTATTTTACCGCTTGAACGTGGTAACCATACAGGTACCACCGCTGCGCGAGCGAAAAGAAGATATCCGGTTGTTTGTCAACTACTTCATTCAGCATGCGTCCGCCAAACTCGGCAAGATGGTAAATGGAATCTCAGAAGAGGCTCTGCAACTTTTAGAGGTATACGATTGGCCGGGTAATGTGCGTGAATTAAGAAACATTTGCGAGCGCGCCGTGGTTCTAACCCGCGGGATGGTGATAACCCCGGAGGACATCCCGGCTTCACTGCACCCTGACTTCAGGGAGTCAGGTGCGGAGAAGAAGTGGGCGGGACAAACGTTGCAGGAAATCCTAAGCGACGTAGAGCGTAACATAGTCCTACGCGTGCTTAAGGATCACAACTACAACCGTACAAAAACCGCCCAGGTGCTGGGGATAAACCGCCGCACCCTTTACGCAAAAATCAAAGAACACGGCCTTGATATTTTACTTCCAGTTGACGAAAGAGGCGAATAAAGTTAAAATAAATTTTAGTGAAAAATATCACTTTCACAGCAGGAAAAGGAAAACCTGCGGCGAACAAATGCATAAATTATTTAAAGGAGGGCGGGTTCGATGAAGGTTTTGGTTCTCTTTGACGGTTCCGAAAACGCTATGCGGGCGGTCAAATTTGCCGGAAAACTGGCGAAGGTGAATTCCGGGGCGCACATCACGTTGCTGCAGGTTGTTGAGTTCTGGAAAACAGGGGCCTGGGGTTTCCTGACCTTATCCGAGGAGAAACAGGAGGAGGCTATCGTTAAGGCCAAGCAAGACGTTGCCGGAGGGCTGGAAAAGGCGAAAAACGCACTGTCGGAAAGCGGCGCTGTCATAGAAACTGTTACCCTTGTTGGCGACCCGGTGACTTCCATCGTCGAGTATACAGGCGAGATGCAGCCGGACGTAATCGTGATGGGTAGCCGGGGTACCGGTCCCGTCCGGGAGCTGGTACTCGGCGGGATATGCCATAAGGTCCTGCAACTGGCGAAACAACCGGTAGTAGTGGTGAAGTAAGAAGGCTTGGGCGGCTTTGGTAATTTGTTGATTGACCTAATATGGATTACGAAACTAAAAGAATTTTTTAATAGGGAGGTGAAAATTAAAAAGGTACATTTAAAAGGATTTAAAAAGCCGCATTATTTTTTTATCCGTATATGTGCTTTATATCACATGCAGTCAGTTAGACAGTCGGACCAAGATTAGAACTAGAGAAAAAGTCTAATAGGTGTTATCCATACTACCACGATAAGGGAGAAATGAATATGTTCGAACTTGTTCCAGCGAGCGCGGTGGCTCTGGCCCACGTAGCCTCGGCGGCGCCGGGAGCCGTGTCCGCCGCGGCAACCGCAGCGGGCGCCAGCACTACCACCGCCTGGTGGGTATGGCCTGTGCTTTTGTTTGTTACCACATTCATCATTGGAGTTCTCGCGGTTTTAGGCGGCGTCGGCGGGGGCGTGCTGTTTACGCCGATTGTAGGCGGGTTCTTCCCGTTCGGAATGGACTTTGTCCGCAGCGCGGGCCTTATCGTAGCGCTTTCCGGCGCCCTGGCGGCAGGTCCGGGCTTGCTGAAACGCAACCTTGCCAGCCTGCGTCTGGCGATCCCGGTCGCCCTGATCGCTTCCACTTGCAGCATCTTCGGCGCGATGGTCGGACTGAAAGCGCCTGATTCAATTACCAAGACCTGTTTGGGCATTACTATTCTTCTAATCGCGTTGCTGTTTCTTGTATCAAAAAGCTCGGAGTTTCCTAAGATTCCCGGAGCGGATGCCCTGGCAAAGGCCCTTCAAATAAACGGCATTTACCATGAGGCATCCACCGGGAAGGTGGTCGAATGGACAGTCTTTCGCACGCCGCTCGGGTTGTTCCTGTTCATCTTCATCGGTTTCATGGCCGGGATGTTCGGTCTCGGCGCCGGCTGGGCCAACGTTCCGGTTTTGAACCTCCTGATGGGCGCGCCGCTTAAGATCTCGGTGGCGACCAGCAAGTTCCTTCTTTCCATTACCGATACCTCGGCGGCCTGGGTGTACCTTAACTCCGGCGCCTGCCTGCCCCTGATCGTGGTGCCTTCGGTCATCGGCATTATGCTCGGTTCCCTCGTTGGTGTCCGTGTTCTCGCGGTAACAAAACCGAAGGCCGTTCGTTGGATAGTCATTATTATGCTGTTCGTCGCCGGTCTCAAGCCGCTGTATGACGGCATCAAGCTTTTGTCAAAGTAGGGGGTGAATAACATGGCAGTGCCAACAATTGAAAAGCAAACGGCCGAGGCCACACCGGAACAGATAATGTATGCGAACATCCTCAATATAGGAATGATCGCGGGCATTATTATACTGGTGATTACTTTCTTCCTGTATGTCAGTGGAATCGCTAAACCGTTTATACCGCCCGAACAAATCCCGGCGCTCTGGGGCGGGAAAGCCAAAGAGTTTTTGGCCGCTACCGGGGGGCCAAAAGGCTGGGCATGGCTGGGCTATCTCGGCAAGGGCGACTACATGAACTATATAGGTATCGCGTTGCTCTCACTCTTATCAATCCTTGGTTACTTGGTGTTGCTGCCGGCGTACATCCGCAAGAAAGACAACGTCTACGCGCTTCTTGTAATAGCCGAAATAGTGGTTCTTTCGTTGGCGGCTGCGGGTCTTGTCGGCGGAGGAGGACACTAAGCTCCAAAAGTATAGTATTCGAGTAACTATTCACCCTGTCGCATCACATTGGCGGAACGCGGTGAGAAGCAAGCAGAGCAAGGAACACCGGCGGAGACGAACCGGAGCGTGCTGGATGGTACGTGAGGATTCGGCTCCGTCCGGCTGACGCGGCTATGCGCAGCTTATCGCCGCGCCCTACAGGGTACCTGAATAGTTACGTATTCGACCGCGGGAGCCGGTCTACCGGCTCCTTCCTTTTCCCTTGACAAGGCGGCGGCCGTTTCGCTAAGATTATAAAGGACATAAGGGCTGGTGTGGCTCAGTGGCAGAGCAGCGCACTCGTAATGCGCAGGTCGTCGGTTCAAATCCGACCACCAGCTCCAGAAGAAAGCTATACCCCGCAAGGATTTGCGGGGTTTTTGTTTTGAAGCAGAATTATTTATAAATCATAACAGTAAAGTAGAAGGGGTGGCAGTTTCACTTTTTGTTGTCAAATGTTCCGAACGTTGGTATATTAATAGTAAATGATGTATCGGTGAAAAACCCTGTAAGAAGGGGGTGGTATTGGAAAATAAGCTTAAAAAGCGGTAGATACTTACTGGTTAGTTTTTGTCCTTATATGTACTTTGTATCACATTCGTAATTCTGGTCGAAGAAAAAAGACAGAGATATAGAATCGATATTGAGATCGTCCATACTACCACGATAAGGGAGAAGTGGATATGTTCGAAATTATTCCAGCGAGCGCGGTGGCCCTGGCCCACGTCGCTTCAGCGGCGCCGGGAGCCATGTCCGCCGCGGCAACCGCAGCGGGCGCCAGCAGCACCACCGCCTGGTGGGTATGGCCCGTACTTTTATTTGTTTCCACATTTATTATCGGTATTCTTGCGGTTTTAGGCGGCGTAGGCGGCGGCGTGCTCTATACGCCTATCATCGGCGGATTTTTTCCGTTCGGCATGGATTTCGTCCGGAGCGCCGGGCTCATCGTGGCGCTTTCCGGTGCCCTGGCCGCCGGTCCGGGCTTGTTGAAACGCAATCTGGCCAGCCTGCGCCTCGCGATCCCGGTCGCCCTGATCGCTTCCACTTGCAGCATCTTCGGCGCGATGGTCGGCCTTAAAGCGCCGGATTCTATTACCAAGACCTGTCTGGGCATTACGATTATTCTAATTGCGCTGCTGTTTCTTCTGTCCAAGAGTTCGGAGTTCCCCAAGATTCCCGGGGCGGATGCCCTGTCAAAAGCGCTTCAGATGAACGGTATATACCACGAGGCCTCCACCGGGAAGACCATTGACTGGGCGGTACACCGTACGCCGCTCGGGTTGTTCCTGTTCATCTTTATCGGTTTCATGGCCGGGATGTTCGGTCTCGGTGCCGGCTGGGCCAACGTTCCGGTGTTGAACCTCCTGATGGGCGCGCCGCTTAAGATCTCGGTGGCGACCAGCAAATTCCTCCTTTCTATTACCGATACTTCCGCAGCCTGGGTCTACCTTAACTCCGGCGCCTGCCTGCCCCTGATTGTGGTGCCTTCGGTCATCGGCATTATGCTCGGATCCCTCGTTGGTGTCCGTGTTCTCGCGGTAACAAAACCGAAGGCCGTTCGTTGGGTGGTTATTATTATGCTGTTTGTTGCCGGTGTCAAGCCGCTGTATGACGGCATCAAGTTATTGGGAAGTTAGGGGGGATAACATGGCAGTGCCACAAGTTGAAAAACGAACGACCGAGACCGCACCGGAACAGGTAGTGTATGCTAATATCCTCAATATAGGAATGATTATGGGCATAGTCCTCTTAGTGATAACCTTCCTCGTGTATGTCAGCGGAATGCTCAAACCGCTGGTACCTCCCGAACAGGTTCCGTCGCTCTGGGGCGGTAAAGCCCATGAGTATGTGGTTGCCACGGGGGCGCCGACAGGCTGGGGATGGTTGAGCTACCTCAACAAGGGCGACTACGTGAATTTTATCGGTATCGCTTTGCTTTCGCTTTTAACAATTCTTGGTTACTTGGTGCTCTTGCCGGCGTACATACGCAAAAAAGAAGGGATTTACTCACTGTTAGTGATAGCTGAAATAATTGTCCTGGGACTGGCGGCAGCGGGTGTTGTCGGCGGCGGCGGGCACTAAAACAGCAAATTTGTTTTATTAGTTGATAATTAATACGAGGGGCCGGTCTTCCGGCTCCTTTCTTTACGCCTTGGACAAAGCGGTTGCCATAGGAGACAGATAAAATATTTATTGTCGCTTCTTGACAAACCATGTCATTTAAGGTACGATATTTTTAAGTTCACAAATCGATAGTGGGTCCGGGAAGAGGCCAAGGCTCATGCCTTTACCGGTTTAAGGGAGATGTCAGGCGAAGTGATATCTCCCTTCTTTAATTTTTCAACAGTTTATAATTATAATAGTGTTGTTGGCAATGCAGGGGAGAGAATTCACCCGATTGCGTTGAGATGAACCGGGAGGATGGCTGCCGATGATGAGCTTCAAGGCCGTGGTGTTTGTCGAATCTGTGGAAGCGTTTACGGACTGTTTGAACGTTTTAACGGAGATATACCCGGATATATGCGTGGTATCGGATTTGGCGTTGCTGGAGGTAGAGTTGTCCCGCGTAAAACCAAACGGTCTTGCCGTTGTATTTGCGGAACGCGCCCTTCTTGAGCAGGTGCCTGCCGCTCTTACTCTGCCTTCCGAGCCGGGCAACCGTTTGTGGATTGCCCTGGAGAACGGGCCTCCGGACGTCTCTCATACCCTGATCCACAGCTATGATGTTCTTGATTGCAGTAATGCGCTTGAAACCCGGCGTTTTCTTGAAATACTGAAGAGAGACATCGCATGTCAAATCCGGCAAAGGTCTCTCGAATTGGAACTTAAAGAGTTATACAATATCGGCAAAATCCTTTCCGCCGAGAGAGACACCACAACCCTTCTCGAGAAAATAGTGGACGCCTGTATGGAGCTTACTTCTTCAGACGGCGGCAACATATACGTGGTGGTAGACGGCGACGATGAGAAATGGTCGACTTACGAAGGCGGTGATGCAGGAAGCAAGAGACTGAAGTTTGTTATATCGAAGAATAAGAGTATTGACGTAAATCTTGAGGCCGTGACGTTACCAATCTCCCGGGAGAGCATCTCCGGGTATGCCGTATTAACGGGACAACCCCTGAGAGTAGGGGATGCGTATAACATTCACCCCAGTCTGGACTACCGGTTTAACCGGCGCTTTGACGAAATAACGGGGTACAAGACCAGGTCGATCCTATCGGTTCCCATGAAGGACCATAACAACCGGGTTCTGGGAGTCATCCAGCTAATTAATAAAAGACACGGGGAAGACATCATTCCATTCGAATCCAAGGATGAAATGATCATTTTTTCCCTGGCGGGGCAGGCCGCGGTCGCTTTAGAAAACAGCTTGTTATACAGCAATATGGAGGATCTCCTCGAACAATACCGGGAACAGAACGAAAGACTCCACAGGCTCAGCGAAAAGATTCTGCGGGCGCATGAAGAAGAAAGAAAGAGAATCGCCCGGGACATCCATGATGGTCCGGCTCAATCCATATCCGGCTGCTCCTTAAAGATAGAGATTATGAAAAAGTATCTGCACCGCAACATGCTGGACAACCTATCCAGGGCACTCGACGAGTTGAATGACCATATAATATTAACGGCGAAGGATATCCGGAGAATAATTTATGACTTGAAACCCTCTTCTCTCGATGCGGGGCTGTTCACAGCTCTTGAGAACCATTTTTCTTTCTTCACCCAGGAAACCGGCATAAAGGTGTCGTTCGTTCATTCGGGAGATGATTCGGTACTCGAGCATTACCATATCTCCGCGTTATACCGTATTATTATAGAGGCGTGCACAAACATTAGGAAGCATGCGGAAGCGAATCAGGTGGAGGTTCGTCTTAGTATCGAACCAAACCAAATAAGCTTGCTTGTAGCCGACGACGGCAAAGGCTTTGACCCTCAAAGCATAGATAGGTCAGCGAGACAAAGGTTAAAAGGCGGCTTTGGGCTTGAAGGCATGCGGGAAAGGGTCGAGTTGCTGCTGGGAACCTTAATCATAGATTCGGCTCCGGGCAAGGGGACACGGTTGACAGTGACGATTCCAAGGGAATAGCGGCAAGAGCAGTTCCAGGAGTTTCTAAGAAGGCGCGATAAACCCACTACTCCTGTCCAATTTTCCAATTTCCCTTCCCTAAGTATTCTTCAATAATATTCCGTTTATATTTTTGAATTTGCCGGTATTAAACGTCAAAAAAGTCTGCAAAAGGTATGAAGGCCCCCGTGCCGGGACTTCTTCGGCGGATGTAAGGGTTAACCATTCTGGCACGGCATACATATAAATACTGTATTGGCAGGCAGGGAATGACTGTACATGGTTTTTCTTGAAACAGTTGCACTCTGTCCGAGGACACGTGTACCTTAACGGCGCCAGGTTGTTTTGCGAAAAATTTTAAGTAGTAAAGCGGTACTTGCAACGGACGCTGCCTGAGCGCTCACTTAGAAAGGGGAGGGTAGAAGTGCACGACTATAAAACATTGATGCAGTCATTCATTGACAAACTTTTTTTGGTGGTCCAGGGCAGTATCCATGCATACCTTTCCGTTACGGAAAATCTTCCGGAGGAACAGCGTGAGGATGCATGGAAGACATTTAACCAGGCTTTCGAGGAGCACGTAGTGGCTCAATTACTTGAAGTGATGGAAAGAAACAATTGTGGGGTTGCGGAACTTTGTCACGCAGCCCTTAAATTGATGGATGTGGCTGCGGTAAGTGTTCAAAAGATAGAGGTTGATGAAAAAACGGAAAAGGAAGACGACAAGGCGATAAAAGCCTGGTTTATGCCGATAACGCACTAGACGGCGTAAGAGCGCAACCGTAAGACCGGCCGGCGGAAGATAACTCCGGGTCGGAGTGGAAACGGCGAGGGACTTTTCGTTCCCTCGCCGTTTTTAAAACCAATAAATTTTATTCGGATATCTGATAATCCGACTTCTGACGCCTTGATATTGCCGATTCAGTTTGCTGCGGCTTCCTAAACAGACACTACCTCTTTTACCTCGGGGACGACTTGCTTTAGGGTACGTTCAATGCCTTGTTTCAAGGTCATTGTTGCCATCGGGCAACCGCCGCAGGCGCCTTTCAGGCGAACCTTCACCACGCCGTCCTCAACCGTTACCAGTTCCACATCGCCGCCATCGCGCTGGAGGAATGGTCTAATCTGGGCCAGCGCGGCTTCTATTCTTTCTTTCATGAGGTTTCCTCCTTGGAAGTGTGCCTATAAAGACACGCTGTTATCTTTTAGCCTTTACAGAAAGGTTGCAGTTATTCAGTAAACGGTGAGCCGTTTCCCTCCCCTCGATTCCGACAGCCGGCTTTTTCCGGTGAATCTTTGATTCCACCTTTTCCCCTTAGTGTATTGCTTCCCAGCATCTTGTCAAGGGCTTTGTTTGCGGCCTTATCGGCCAGGTGGTTTTGTTCCCGGGGGATGTGGATTACCTTTATGTCGATGTTGGGTTGTCTGGCAAGGAGGTTTCTCACTCGTGCGGCAATAAGTTGGAGTTCCGGATCGCGGACCTTGAACCGGCCGTTAAACTGCTTTACCACAAGGTCCGAATCTGAACGAATCACCGCTTCAATTTTCCCCTGACGCTGGGCGAAGTAGACAAGGGTTTTAACGGCGCCTTCCAAGGCTGACCACTCCGCTACGTTGTTGGTGGTTACACCGAGGGTTTTGCTTTTTGTGAGCAGCACAGCTCCGGATTCGTCCTGGACAACCATTGCGGCTGAAGCCGGACCCGGATTTCCCCGGCTGGCACCGTCGATGTTGAGGTAATAACGTTGAACCTTCTCCGGCATTTCAGCGGCCGGCAACCTTTTGTTCCAGGCTGTAAACCCAGGCGATTATTTCGGCCACGGCTTTATAAAGGGCCGGCGGTATCTCCTGGCCCAATCCAAGGCCGGTAAGGGTAAACGCCAGTTTTTCGTCACGGTAAACCGGCACGCCGTTTTCCCGCGCCAGGTTTTCTATTAATTCGGCCAGAACCCCGCGGCCTGCCGCCACAATTTGCGGCGCCGAATCCTTTTCCGGGTAATAGGACATCGCTGCCGCCATTTTGATTTTTTCGTCCACCGGCTAACCTCCTCGGGAAACAAATCTCACCGCCAAGACGCCAAGAACGCCATGATTCAAAATAATTAATACCGATAACAGGGAAATAACTTTCCACGCCGGTTCTCATTCTTTATTATACGGTTTGCGACATGTGTTTGGTCCGGCGTCCAACGTTTAACGTTCAAGATAAAGAGATACTTTTCATGTCCGTTCGGGGTTCACGGCGCTTTGAGTGGTTAGCTCACAAATCTGCAACTCATAACTCGCAACTCGCAACTCGCAACTCATAACTCGTAACTCGTAACTCGTACTCAGACCACCGTGTCCAGCGAACGGTATCCGGGCACCTCAGGCGGTTGCAAGAGGTCGAAAACGTCCCGTACCGGCCGCGTGACGGCTGTTACTTGATTTACCCTGTATCCCATAGCCTTAAGCTTTTCCTCCAAGGATTCAACGGCCGATGATGCCGGTTGGAGGAATTGTTCGCCGGCTACAACCACCCTGACCGTCAGACCCTCTTCGCTTTCTGCGAGATAAACCCAGGTTTGCCCGAGGCGGGGGCTGTTAACCTGTATGGCCAGCCCTGCGGGTGAATTCTGTGCCTCGGCGTTTCCGTCCTTGTATATTACAAATAATTCCCCGAAAATATCTTTGCCCGTATAGGTAAAAAAACGCAGGATTTCCTGACCGGGTATGAGCGCCTGGGCGCTGTTCAATGCCTCTTGCCCCTGGGGCGCGGCTTGGTTGCGCTGTAGTAGATAATCCACCGCCGGGCGCAATTTCTCAGGGGATTCACGCAGGTCGAGGGTCTCGATGTACAGCCTGGCCGCCCAGAACGCTTCCCGTTCGTTCTCGGGAAGCGTCTTGCCCTCAGCCAGGAACCGTAAAATCGTCCGGCGTTCCAGCGGTAAACCCTTCTTAAGCATTTCCCCGAGAAGCTGCACCGTGTCTTTATCGGCGGGCAGTTCGAGAAGGCGGGCGAGATCCTCGGGGAAGAGCTCTTCCGTCGTTCCGGAAGACAGCCGCCGCAGATTTAATGTTTCGCCGCTGATATCTTCGACAAGCGCCCAGAAGTTTGCCGCAGCCGAAGGCAACTCGCCGCGGGCGTTAAATGTCTGACCGGCGACGCGAACGACGGCCTCGGGGCCGGTTATCGCCAGCATTTCGACGAAAACCATCTGCCCCGACCGGAGATGCCAGGGAAGCCGTAAGGCCGCACCGGGCTGAAGCGTTACGCGGTTGACTCCGGATATTCCCACAGAGACCACCGTCCTTTAAAGAAGTCGGAAGTCAGAAGCCGGAAGCCGTCGCCCTTTTTCGCCTCGTTGCGCCGATTGAGGTAGCTGTTAACGAATTCCTTAAAAAACCGGATTTTACCTATTTTACTGCGTTTCCCGCAAGATTCAAAGAATTCCTATGTCTTAAGGAGCCGGGAGATGGCCTCGCCAAACTCGCGGGCGCTTTGCGGGCCGTTGGCGGTGACGATTCTTCCGTCCGCCACAACATCCTGCCCTGTATAGACCGCGCCCTTTGCCCGGAGGTGCTGCTTCTCGGACGAGTAGGCGGTGCATTTCTTACCCTTTAGGAGGTCCGCTTCCGCCAGGATGCCGGGGGCGATGCAAATGGCGCCTGTCACCCCGCCTGAACTCAGAGCTTCCCGGGCCAGGCGGTGGGCTTCGGGGTCCTTGAAGTATTCTTCGGCGCCGGGACCACCGGCGAAGATCACCGCGGCGAAGTCCCCGCCGCGGGCTTCGGAAAGCGTAAGGTCCGGTTTAACCGCCAGCCCGTTCGTTCCCCGGGCGGTTTCGCGTGTAGCTGAAGCAACCAGAACCAAATACCCGTTTTCTTCGAGGATCTCGCGGGGTATTTGATATTCTTCATCCCGGAACAACGACGGCGCAACCACTATGAGAACCTTTGCCTCTTTCACGGGGGGCTGTTCGGGCAGGCGATCCACCTTACCCGCCGATGTTTCCGCTTTAAATGGCGGTGTTTTATCTTCAGGTAACGGCGTGTTTTCCTTGCGGCTGCGACAGCCGCAAAGAAAAAGCAGAAGGAGTGTAAACAGAAGCAGCCCGAAGATTATCGTCCTTTTTTGCATGGGGGATCACTCCTGATTTTTTTGATTCATTATCGTCAGTGTCATCTCCTTCTTTTTTGTTGTTTAAATATTCAAGTAACGATATCGCGGAGACTTGACAAAAATTGTGGTTACCAGTGACAATGAAGCTGTGATCAGACTTCATCAGGGTATCTATTCGGGGTCAGAATCCAGTAGCCAGAAGTCAGAAGTCAGAATATATGGGAGTTGCTGCTGATCCTATATTCTGGATTCTGGCTACTAACTTCCGGATTCGGACCTAAAACTCGTGCCTGAATAGTTGCAAAATAGAGGTGTGTTTATGGGCCTTCGTATAGGGTGGTTTTCCACCGGACGTGACGCGGCGGCCGGGGAATTGCTTCGAGTCGTAGTGGAAGCCATTGAATCCGGCGAACTCCCTCTGGAAATAGCCTTTGTTTTTTCCAACCGGGAAGAAGGAGAGAGCGTCGAAAGCGATTCTTTCTTGAGCCTGGTAAAGGAATACGGGCTTCGCCTGGTTACTTTTTCATCCCAGCGCTTTGAACCGGATCTGCGCCGGCGGGGGCTCGGCGGTGACGCCGGGGCTCTTGCATTATGGCGAAACAAATACCATACGAAGGTCCTGAAGCGTATTGATCCTTACGGTGTTGCCTTCTCTTTTCTTGCCGGGTACATGCTGGTTGTCGGCGCCGAGATGTGCTCGCGGCATATGATGCTGAACCTGCATCCGGCTTTACCCGGGGGACCTAAAGGGACCTGGCAGGAGGTGATCTGGCAGCTCATCGAGCAAAAGGCGGGGGAAGCGGGAGCCATGATTCACCTTGTCACCCCCGAGCTTGACGAGGGGCCGCCGGTTGCGTACTGCCGGTTCTTACTTACCGCGGCGGAATTCAATCCTTTCTGGGCGGAATTGACGCGCCGTCTTCAGCGAAAACCCCTGGCGCAAATAATTCGTGAAGACGGTGAGGCAAACCCGTTGTTTCAGATGATCCGGCGTCATGAGTTTGCCCGGGAGATTCCATTGATTCTTGTTACTCTTGAAAAACTTGCGCACGGCGCCATCCGGTTGGAAAACCGGATGGTTCTGTATGGCGGAACTCCATCTCCCGGAGTCGATGTCAGCGCGGAAGTAGACGGGCTTTTACCCCCTGTTTGAGCATGTGGTAAGAGAAGTCAAAAGGTGATGTGGGACTATGTCGTTTATGATTGCTTTTGACCTTGAGGGCCCCCTGTCGCCCCAGGATAACGCCTACGAGGTAATGGGACGCGCGGCTGAAGGGTACGAGTTGTTTGAGCGCCTCAGCCGTTATGACGATGTGCTGACACTCCGCGGCCGTGAGGGGTACGAGCCCGGGGATACACTGATGCTTCTTGTCCCCTTCTTACTGGCTGACGGGATTGATGAAGCCGATATCCAAAAAGCAACCGCGCGCGCGGGGTTGGTCCCCGGCGCCGCGGAGACGGTCCAGGCATTACAGCAGCATGGTTTGCCGGTCGTCATTATCTCGACGAGCTACTGCCAGCACGCACACAGTATCGCCGGCCGGGTGGGTGTTCCGGTGGACCGGGTGGCCTGCACCCTCCTCCCTGTTAATGAGATGCGCTTGCAATTGACCGGGGAAGACCGTGAATTCATACTGGACGTGCAGGAAAAACTGCTCACCGTGCCGCTTGCCGAAGAGGAGCGGATTAATCGCCTGTGTGATTCTTTTTTCTGGAGCGATCTCCCCTCCAGGCCTGTGGGAAGGTTGGTGCAGCAGGTGAAGGTCGTAGGCGGGGCGCGTAAAACAGCGGCCCTTACCCGTTTCGCCGGGAGATTCCAGGTTGAACCCGAGCGGCTGGTGGCAGTGGGAGACAGCATCACGGATTTTAAGATGCTGGCAATGGTGGAGGAGGCAGGCGGGCTTTCCATTGTTTTTAACGGGAATGAATATGCGGTTCCTTATGGCTCCTGCGGGGTTGCAGCCCTGGACCTGCGGGCCATTCTACCCGTTGTGGAGACCTTTCTGGACGGCGGGAAGGCAAATGCCATGAAGGTGGTCGAGAAACTGGCACAACGGCCGGCCGAAGCGGAAGGGCCGGTTTATCACTGGCTTCCTCCTTTAAAGGATCACAAGGAGGTCATTGCCGTCCACAAGGCATTTCGCCGTAAGATGCGCGGGCAGGCCGCGAAACTTGGTTGAGGATATAAAAGTGGTATTGGGTTGTGGCGCGTTAAACGTTGATTATCTTTTTGCTGCCGACGCTCTGGTGACCGACGGCGAAAGTTTCTGCCGGCAGGTAGGCAGACAACCCGGCGGTTCCGCCGCTAACACAACTTTCGCCCTGGCAAGGTTGGGTTTACCCGCCCGGTTTGCGGGCGTCATTGGTGACGACGCCGACGGCATACTGGTGGTAGAGTCGCTTAATTCTTCCGGTGTGGATACAAGCGCTATTGTTGTAAAAAACGGGTTACAGACCGGGCGGATTTTAGGCTTCGTGGACAAGAAGGGTCAAAGAGCCCTGTATGTTTCACCGGGCGCCAACATGGCCGTGGGTTTGGAGGAGCTGCAATCGGGTCTGGCTTCTACGGTGGGATGGGTGCACTGTTCTTCCTTCGCCGGGGACGAACCCTTTGCCGTCCAGCGCGATTTCGTACTCGCTTTACCGGAGCGGGTGCGCTTCAGTTTTGCTCCCGGAGCGTTGTACGCGGTGAGGGGAATCAAGGAACTGCGCCCTTTTTTCGGGCGTTGCGAGGTGCTTTTCCTGGCGCGGCCGGAACTGAAGAAACTGACCGGTAGAAACGATCCTTGGCAGAGTTCCCGGAAACTCCTGGACGAAGGCGTCCGTACCGTCGTTGTTACTTTGGGAGGGGAGGGAAGTCTGGTGGCCACACCCTCCACCGATCAACACCTGCCTGCCGTAAGCAAGGCCGTGGTCGATACGACGGGCGCGGGTGACGCCTTCGCCGCCGGTTTTATCTTCGGGTGTTTAGGCGGCCGCTCTATAGAGGAGTCACACAACTTTGCCGCCGTCATGGCCTCGTTCGCCGTCGAGAATTGGGGCGCCAGGACGGGGCTTCCTACCCTCGATCAGGCCGGGGAACGCTACGAACGGGTATTGGCTTCACCTTTCCCTTTCACGAATCCGACCGGATAACAGCACTTTATTTAACCGTCGTTAACGCTTGACGTGCCTGGCCGGCAGGCTTTCACCGCCAATCTTTCACCTCTCACCTGCCGCTTATCGCCTCCGGCACCAGTTGCTTGACAAAAAATATAGGAATGCGGTATGGTGTTGCAAGGAAAAACCGGGAGACGTTGCTAAAACCGGCCTTGCTGCAATCATTTTAAGAGTTCTCCCCGGCTTTTCCACCCACGGACGAACAGGTTTGTTTTTTAAATGAACTTTAATCAGAATTGCGAAAAAGGCGGTGTTTAAATGGCGGGATTGGTGGCGGGGAAGAAAGCGCTTATCCTCGGAGTGGCCAATAAGCGTTCCATCGCCTGGGGAATCGCCCAGGCACTCCACCGGGAAAAGGCGAACCTCTGGTTCAACTACCAGAGCGAACGTTTGAAAGAATACGTAGTCGAACTTTCAACGAGCCTTGGTGGGAACATCCCCCTTACCGAATGTGATGTAACCAAACCGGAGCAAGTGGATGCTCTTTTCAATACGGTTCAGGAGCGCTGGGGAAGCCTTGATATTCTCGTACACTCGCTGGCCTTTGCGCCGAAGGAAGCTCTTGACGGTTATTTTTATACTACGTCGCTGGCACAATGGAACACCGCGCTCGAGATAAGCGCATATTCCCTGGTTCTTTGCGCCCGAAAGGCCAAGCCGCTGATGGAAAAGGCGGGCGGTGGGAGCGTCATTACGATGACCTACCTTGGATCCGAGCGGGCGGTACCGAACTACAATGTTATGGGGGTCGCGAAGGCAGCGCTTGAGGCTTCGGTGCGGTATCTTGCCGCAGATTTGGGGCCTTCCGGCATCAGGGTTAACGCCATTTCAGCCGGCCCGGTTAAAACCCTTGCGGCAAAAGGGGTTTCCGGGTTTTCGAGCCTTATGAAGGTGGTTGAAGAAAAAGCGCCGCTCCGGCGCCAGGTTACACCGGCCGAGATAGGTAACGTTGGACTTTTTCTGGCTTCGGAGATGTCCAGCGCGGTCACGGGAGAGACAATTTTCGTCGATTGCGGCTATCACATTGTCGGTGTGTGAGTTACAATTGACATGTCCCCCTGATTTTTGGTAGAGTTAAATATATGGCGGCGCTTTCGACCCAGGCGGCATAAAATAAGGATTTACCGCTTGGGTTTTTAAGTTTTTCGAAGCGGGGTTGTTATAACATGGTGGGTATCGTGGTGGGAAGCGACTCCGATTTGCCGGTCATCAAAGGAACTATAGACGTCCTTCTGCTTTTCGACATCCCATATGAGTTGGAAATAGCCTCGGCGCACCGTTTACCGGAAAGGGTTCGCGAGTATGCCCGGACGGCGGCGGATCGCGGGCTTAAGGTGATTATCGCTGCCGCGGGTGCCGCCGCGCACCTTCCGGGGGTCATTGCGGCGCAGACGCCGCTGCCCGTTATAGGTGTTCCTATTACCGGAGGAACCCTTGGAGGGCTTGACGCTTTACTATCGATCGTCCAGATGCCTAAAGGGGTGCCGGTTGCCACGGTGGCGTTGAACGGCGCCTTCAACGCCGGTATGTTGGCGGCACAAATTATCAGTACGGGTGAACCGTCTGTTCTAGAGAAGGTAAAAGCATACAAGGAATCGCTGGGCCGGGAAGTGGCCGCAAAATCCTTGCGTTTAAAGGAACTCGGAATAGAAAGATACTTGGAGAAGAGTCCTAAGTCCTGAGTCCTCAGTCCTCAGTCGCGAGTCCTAAGTCATGGGAGTGGGGACCGGAATGGGTTCTGGATTCTGACTACTGACTACTGACTGCTAAGTAAGACAGGTGAGATGTATGATCAAACGCTATACATTGCCGGAGATGGGACGGGTTTGGTCCGAGGAAAACCGCTTTCGAAAGTGGCTGGAAGTCGAAATTGCTGCCTGTGAGGCGTGGTCTGAACTCGGGGTTATCCCCAGGGAAGCCGTCGCGGAGATAAGGGCGAAGGCCTCCTTCAACGTGGAGCGCATCCTCGAGATTGAAAAAGAGACGCGGCACGATGTCATAGCTTTTCTGACCTGTGTCGGAGAATACGTCGGAGAGGCGTCGCGTTTCATTCACCTGGGGATGACTTCATCCGACGTGGTCGACACGGCCCTGAGCCTGCTCATGAAGGAAGCAGGGGAGATGATTATTACCCGTCTGGCGAGGTTGAGGGCCGTAATCTTCGATCTGGCGCAGAAGCACCGGAAGACCTTGATGATAGGCCGTACCCATGGGATACATGCCGAACCGACAACCTTCGGCTTAAAGATGCTGCTCTGGGTAGCGGAAACGGAACGTAACATCGAGCGTATGCGGCGGGCGGTTGACCGGATAAGCGTGGGGAAAATATCAGGCGCGGTCGGCACATACGCCAATCTCGACCCGCAGGTGGAGGAACTGGCATGCAAGCGGTTGGGGTTAAAACCCGTCCGTGTTTCAACGCAGGTGCTTCAGCGTGACCGGCATGCCGAGTATCTCACCGCTATCGCCATCACCGGCAGTTCGATAGAGAAATTTGCCGTAGAGATAAGAGGCTTGCAGCGTACGGACATCAGAGAGGTGGAAGAGCCATTCAGGGCCGGGCAGAAGGGCTCCTCGGCCATGCCTCACAAACGCAACCCTATTATAGCCGAGCGCTTGAGCGGTCTTGCCCGCGTGCTGCGCGGCAATTGCCTGGTAGCCATGGAAAACGTGGCGCTCTGGCATGAGCGGGATATTTCGCACTCCTCCGTGGAACGGGTAATCATACCCGACAGCACGACGTTGCTCGATTATATGCTTTTCAAGCTGACCGAACTCCTCGAAGGGCTGAACGTGTACCCCGAAAATATGCGGAGCAACCTCGAGCGTACCGGCGGGCTGGTGTTTTCCCAGCGGGTGCTCCTGGCGTTGGTGGATAAGGGCCTGAGCCGGGACGAAGCGTACCTCATCGTTCAGCGGAACGCCATGGAGTCGTGGCGGACCGGACAGCCGCTGAAGGAACTCCTGCTGGCAGATGCCGAGTTCATGAAGCGGTTTTCTACGGCGGAAATAGATGCGCTTTTTGACTATGACTATTTTATTCAACACGTGGACAAGGTCTACCAGCGTTTTGAAAAACAGGCGAGGGGTTAAAAAAAGACACCGACGGAACGCGCCCAACGCGGTGCCTGAATAGTTACAAAAAGTAATTCTCCCGGGAGGTAAAGATAATGAAGCGTGGCGAGATGCTATACGAAGGGAAAGCGAAGCGGGTATTCCGGACGGATGCGCCCGACCGGTACATAGTCGAGTTTAAAGACGACGCCACCGCTTTCGACGGGAAAAAGCGCGGTACGATCAGCGACAAGGGCGTGTTGAACAACCGCATTTCCGCATATTTTTTCAGGTTGCTTAAGGGCGCCTGCATCCCGAGCCATTACGTGGACGTCTTAGGCGACCGGGAAATGCTGGTCGAGGCGGTTGAGATAATCGCGATAGAGGTCGTGGCCCGGAATATCGCAGCAGGAAGCCTTGCCAAGAGGACAGGCTTACCCGAAGGGACACCCCTCAGCCAGCCGGTGGTTGAGTACTACTACAAACGTGACGACCTCGGTGATCCGATGATTAACTGCTCTCACGTGGTTGCCCTCGGGCTTGCGACTGCGGAAGAACTTCACCAGATGAAGGAAACGGCGCTCAAGGTTAACGCGGTATTAAAGGAGCACCTTGACGCCAAGGGAATCACCCTGGTCGACTTCAAGCTGGAGTTCGGCAGGAAAGACGGCGGAATTCTGCTTGCCGACGAGATATCTCCGGACACCTGCCGTTTCTGGGACAAGAAGACCGGGGAAAAGCTTGACAAGGACCGCTTCCGGAGAGACCTCGGCAACGTGGCGGAGGCCTATGCCGAGGTTTGGCAGCGCCTTTCGGGATAAAGAATCTCTATTATAAGTAGTACTATTTTCAAGGAGGAACCAAATGCACGCGGATAAGCTCCAGGAGGCCTGCGGGGTTTTCGGCGTATACGCGCCCGGCTTGGACGTAGCCAGTTTGACTTATTACGGTCTTTACGCGTTGCAGCATCGGGGGCAGGAGAGCGCCGGGATTGCC
>JBFMBL010000021.1:0-5979 GCA_040755195.1 Bacillota bacterium | reverse complement strand
CGCGGATAAGCTCCAGGAGGCCTGCGGGGTTTTCGGCGTATACGCGCCCGGCTTGGACGTAGCCAGTTTGACTTATTACGGTCTTTACGCGTTGCAGCATCGGGGGCAGGAGAGCGCCGGGATTGCCGTAGCCGACGGCAGGCAGATCGTCCTTCACAAGGAAATGGGGCTGGTGGCGGAGGTTTTTTCCGAGAACAGGCTGTCCCAGCTTAAAGGTCGTTTGGCGATCGGGCACGTCCGGTACTCCACCACGGGAGCCAGTCATCCGATTAACGCCCAGCCGCTCGTTTTTTACTGCGGGCACGGAATGCTGGGTCTGGCTCACAACGGAAACATCTCCAACGGGTTTTCCCTTCGCAGGGAGCTGCTGAAGGAGGGCGCGGTCTTTCAAACGACAACCGACAGCGAGGTCATGATTAACCTCATTGCCCGCTTAAACGGCCAATGCAATTTGCCTCTTGCCATTAAACAGAGCATGGAAAAGGTCGAAGGAGCTTATTCACTGGTTATTCTGACCGAGGACAGGATCTATGCGGTAAGGGATCCGTACGGTTTCCACCCGCTTTGTATCGGTCGGTTGGGTTCCGGCTGGGTTGTGGCTTCAGAGTCTTGCGCCCTTGACGCTGTAGGAGCGACCTTTATGCGGGACGTGAGTCCCGGCGAAATTCTCGAGATCGCGCCGGAGGGACCTAGAACCCATGCCGTTCAAGCGGCACCGCGGCAGGCGCACTGTGTATTCGAGTACATATACTTTGCCAGGCCGGACAGCACCATTGACGGCTTCAATGTGGGACAAGTCCGGCGGGAAATGGGGCGTCAACTGGCCCGCGAATTTTGTCCGCAGGCCGATATCGTTGTGCCCGTGCCGGACTCCGGAGTGGCGGCTGCCCGGGGTTACGCCGAAGAATCGGGGCTGGTGTTTGAAGAGGGCTTGATGAAAAACCGTTACGTGGGCCGGACCTTCATTCAGCCTTCACAACAAATCCGGGATACCGGGGTACGGCTCAAGCTTAACCCGGTACGGGAGGCGTTGGTCGGGAAGAAGGTGGTGGTGGTCGACGACTCGGTGGTGAGAGGAACCACGAGCTGCAGGATTGTAAAAATGTTGCGGGATGCAGGGGCCAAAGAGATTGATTTCTGCCTCAGCTCACCGCCGATCATCCGCTCCTGCTATTACGGGATTGACACCTCGGATGAAACCGAGTTGATTGCGGCACATAAAAACGTGAAGGAGATCTGCCGGTTTATCGGCGCTGACGGCCTTCACTATCTAAGCCTGGATGGTCTTCTGCGGGTTTTCGGCGATAAGGCACGGAACCTTTGTGTGGCGTGCTTTACCGGTGAATATCCGGTAAACGTGAGGGACCGGGACGAAGGGAAGTTCGGGTTGGACTGCCCTTCGGTGTTGGGGGCCGCGGGGTGAACGACAAAGGATTATCCAAAACATGCGGCAGCCGGTCTGACACGGCTGAACCGGAGAGGGCGGCCGAAAAGGCCGGAAATAATAAAAAGGCGGTAACTATTCAGCCGCTTAGTGTTTCTCTGACGGAACGCGGCGAGATGCAAGCAGAGCGCGAAAGCCGGCCTGGGGCAGCGCGGAGCCCAGCACTCAGACTTAGCTGCATGATGAATATTAACTGTAGCCCAACGCAAGTAGCTGAGAAGTAACTGAGTGCTGGGTGAGCACTGCCCCTGACCGGCTGACAAAGCTATGCGCAGCATATTGCCGCGCCCAACGACGGGACATCTGAATAGATACAAAAGGCGCATGAAAAGCTGCGGGGGGAAAAGCGTGACGAAGGGTTTGACTTACGCCGGGGCCGGGGTTGACATCGAAGCGGCCAATGAGGCGGTGGCGCTGCTGCAAAAGATCGTCCGCCGTACCTTTCGTCCGGAAGTACTGACGGAAATCGGCGGTTTCGGAGGGCTGTGCGCCTTGCCGTCGGGCTACCGGGAACCGGTGCTGGTAGCCGGGACAGACGGGGTTGGAACCAAGCTCCGGGTGGCCTTTATGTGCGAGAGGCATTATACGGTGGGCATCGACGCGGTAGCGATGTGCGTCAATGATGTGCTGGTTTGCGGGGCGGAGCCGCTTTTTTTTCTGGACTACCTGGCGGTAGGCAAGCTGGTGCCCGAGCAGGTGGCCGCCATCGTTTCAGGCGTGGCGCGCGGTTGCGAGATGGCGGGATGCGCGCTTATAGGCGGCGAGACGGCCGAGATGCCCGGCTTTTACTCGCCGGGGGAGTATGATATCGCCGGTTTTGCGGTCGGCGTCGTAGAGCGGAGCCGCATAGTGGAAGGTAAGCGCATAACTCCCGGGGATGTTGTTGTCGGCTTGCCCTCATCGGGGATTCATTCGAACGGACTTAGTCTGGCGCGAAAGGTATTTTTTGAGGTTTTGGAATATGGAATCGATACCTACGATCCCCTCTTAGGTCGGACGGTGGGCGAAGAACTGCTTGAACCGACCCGGATTTATGTGCGCACGGTCCTTTCCCTCTTAAGGCGGTTTGATATCCGCGGGATGGCCCACATTACGGGTGGCGGATTGACGGAAAACATCCCCCGGGTGCTGCCGCGAGGGGTCGGAGTGGCCCTCGGGTCCGGATCCTGGCCCGTCCCGCCGGTTTTCCGGCTTATTCAGGAGCACGGCGGCGTGACGGACGGCGAGATGTTCCGGACCTTCAACATGGGGATCGGGTACGTCCTGATAGTGCCCCCAGTGGAGGTGCAAGACCTGCTCAAAACCCTGTCGGCGGCCGGCGAGCAGGCTTACATCATCGGGCAGGTTGAAAGCGGCATAAAGGGAGTTATATACAGGTAATCGGTATTATTAACGTCCGGCCTCAAACTTTGAACTTTGAACTTTGAACTTATTATAAGGAGGCGGGTGGATTGAAAAGAAAAGCGCTTATCAGTGTTTCGGACAAGACGGGTGTAGTGGAGCTGGCCCGGGGTCTTACGGAGCTGGGGTGGGAGGTCGTTTCTACCGGCGGTACCTTTAAGACCATTAAAAACGCGGGTGTTGAGGCGACTTATGTCTCCGAGGTTACCGGTTTTCCTGAAATTCTGAACGGGCGGGTCAAAACGCTGCACCCCAAGGTTCACGGCGGGATACTTGCTCTCAGGACGGAAGAGCACCTGCGGCAGCTTGAGGAACAGGGTATTGCGCCTATCGACCTGGTGGCGGTAAACCTTTATCCCTTCCGCCAGACGGTAAGCAAAGAAGGCGTAACCCTTGCGGATGCGGTTGAAAACATCGATATCGGCGGCCCTGCCATGATCCGTGCGGCGGCTAAAAACCACCAGTATGTGCTGGTTGTTGTGAACCCGGCGCGTTATTCCGCTGTACTGGAAGCCTTAAGGGCGGGCGAAGTGGGTGCGGACCTGCGGCTTGCGCTTGCGCAAGAGGCTTTTGCTCATACGGCGCATTATGATACAGCAATCGCTGATTATATGGGGAGCCTGGCTTCCAGCGACCGGTTCCGGCGGGAATTGACCCTGGCCTTCGATTTGGCAGGGGTTCTGCGCTACGGAGAAAACCCGCACCAGACGGCCGCCTTTTACCGTGACTTAAGGACCAAGGGCCCCTGCGTGGGAAACGCGGAAAAGCTCCACGGCAAGGAGCTTTCTTACAACAACATTCTTGACCTGAATGCGGCCTTTGAACTGGTACGGGAGTTTGACGTGCCGACCGTCGTGATTGTAAAGCACAACAACCCCTGCGGCGTCGCCCAGGCGGCTGCGGTTGGTGAGGCATACAGGTTGGCGTTTGAAACCGACCCGGTTTCGGCTTTCGGCGGGATTGTGGCCGTCAACCGGCCGGTGGATAAGGCGGCGGCGGAGGAAATGGTGAAGATATTCCTCGAGGCGATCATCGCGCCGGAATTTACCGCGGATGCCCTTGAGGTTTTGAAACAGAAGAAGGACTTGCGGCTTCTCAGTGTCGGTACCTTGACCGGGCAGACGACCGACTGGATGGATATCCGGAAGGTGAACGGCGGGCTTCTCGTTCAGGACGCGGACAGAAAGGTCGCGGATAAGGACGCGCTCAAAGTGGTGACAAAGCGGGCGCCCTCGCCCGAGGAGCTTGACGAGCTGCTGTTCGGCTTTACGATAGTAAAGCACGTCAAGTCCAACGCGATCGTGGTTACAAAAGGCAAGCAGCTGGTCGGTGTCGGAGCGGGGCAAATGAACCGCGTCGGTTCCGCCAAAATCGCTTTTGAACAGGCGGGTGAAAAAGCGCGGGGTGCGGCGCTGGCTTCCGACGCCTTCTTCCCCTTCCCGGACACGGTGCTTGAGGCGGCAAGGGCCGGAATCACTTCGATCATCCAGCCGGGCGGGTCGCTGAAAGACGCGGAATCCATCAAGGCCGCGGACGAGCACGGGATTGCTATGGTCTTAACCGGGATGAGACACTTTAGACACTAAAAGGGCGGGGATATGGGGTCAGAAGGTAGAAGGTAGAAGATAGAAGATAGAAGGTAGAAGGATGTAAGAATGAAAATGGGGAGAATGGCAGCTCACAAACGCATCGTAATACGGAGCTTATCACCGCGCCCTACGAAAGAACGCTTATTTTCGAGGGAGTGCCTCATGCGGTAAGCCGCACAACGAAATCGGCGCTGGAAATAGCGATTTACCTGTTATCATGTATTTATTTTCTTGATTCATGGCGTTCTTGGCGTCTTGGCGGTGAGATTTATTTCTTAGGGAGGAACCGGGTTTGAAGGTTCTTGTAATCGGCGGCGGGGGGAGGGAGCACGCCCTTGTTTGGAAGATCATCCAAAACCCCCGTGTGGAAAAGGTGTTTTGCGCGCCGGGGAATGCCGGTATAGGTCAGCTTGCCGCTTGTCTTGACATCAAAGCGGAGGACATAAAAAGGCTGCTCACTTTCGCCCGGGACGAGGATATATCCCTTACCGTTGTAGGCCCGGAGGCGCCCCTGGCCGAGGGTATCGTGGATGTTTTTGAGACGGCGGGGTTGGCTGTTTTCGGTCCCCGGCAGAAAGCGGCCCGTTTAGAGGCCAGTAAGGTTTTCGCCAAAGAGATTATGCTGCGTTGCGGGGTTCCCACGGCCAAAGCCGGGGTTTTTGACGCGCCGGAGCCTGCGAAGGAATATATCCGGCGGCTTAACGGGCCGTGCGTGGTGAAGGCGGACGGGCTCGCGGCAGGCAAGGGCGTTATCGTAGCAGACGATCCGGAGGAGGCCGAAGCGGCGGTTACCAGTATTATGGAAGAGAGGGCTTTCGGCGCTGCGGGCGGGCGGATCCTGGTCGAGGAAAAGCTTACCGGCGAGGAAGCCAGCGTAATGGCATTAACGGACGGTGAAACGGTGCTGCCGCTTCTTCCGGCTCAGGATCACAAACCGGTTTACGACGACGACAGGGGGCCTAATACCGGCGGGATGGGCGCGTATGCGCCGGCGCCGGTGGTGTCGCCTAACCTCTTGCGGCGGATTGAAGCCGAGATCCTGTTACCCACCATCAGGGGACTGGCGGCGGAGGGAATAGTCTTTAAGGGCGTGCTTTACGCCGGTTTAATGTTGACCGCGGAAGGGCCCAGGGTTTTAGAATTCAACGTGCGGTTCGGGGACCCGGAAGCCCAGCCTGTCCTTTCCCTTCTCGAAAACGACCTGGTGGATGTTATAGAAGCGGTAATCGCGGGGCGCTTGCGCCGGGTCAAGCTGACCTGGCGTCCCGGCGCATCGGTATGTGTGGTGCTGGCGGCAGCGGGTTATCCCGGAAGCTATCGTAAAGGGGATGTTATTACCGGGCTGGAGGACATGCCGTCTGATGTGATCGTCTTCCATGCGGGTACAGGCTTGAAAGACGGCCGGCTGGTGACTGCCGGCGGCAGGGTTTTGGGGGTCACAGCGCGCGGCGCCGATGTGCGTGAGGCCATCGATCGCGCTTACAAGGCCGTCGAGGGGATTAAATTTGAAGGAATGCACTTCCGGCGGGACATCGGAAGAAAGGC
>JBFMBL010000020.1:0-43463 GCA_040755195.1 Bacillota bacterium | reverse complement strand
AAGGAAAAGGCGGCACTGCTCACACGGGCCTATCGGCCCCCGGGCGCCGCAAAGCGGGCAACCACGTTGTGGGAAAAGAAGCTCCAAAAGACTCTTATAAAGACGCTTCATGTTTATAACCAAAAGTATCCTATGATAGAGCTGTTTTAATGAAAGTATTCCACATCTCTTACCCCAGTTGCGGTGGCAACGATATTACCGCCCTGGACGCGCGCCCACTTGAGCGCACGACTCGCTTTCTGGAGAATGCCGGTCAGAGAAGCCGCATCCGAAGGAAAGATAGCAACTCCCAGGCTGATTTTAATATTCAACGGCCCTACAATCCCCTCGACCCCAAAAATGTGGCGATCAAGCGCTATTCTCAATCTTTCCGCCGTTTCCTGCGCCACCGTTTCGGCAGCCCCGGGGAGGAGTACGATGAATTCGTCGCCGCCGAAACGGGCTAAAAGATCGTTGCCCCGCAATACATTGCGCATCACCCGGGCCGCCTCGCGTAGCGCGGCGTCGCCCACCAGCGGCCCGTACATGTCGTTGAACTTACTAAAACCGTCGATGTCTGTCATGATCACCGCTAGGGGTTCTTCGCTGTTCAAAGCCCGTTCGCATTCAGCCTGAAAACGCAACAAAAAATAACGCCGATTAAACACGCCCGTTATCGGGTCGGTCCGGGCCAGGTCCTCTATCTGGGAATAAAGACGTGTATTCCGGATGGCAACCGCCGCCTGCCCGCCGATAATGGTAAGGATGGAAAGGGAACGTTCGTCAAAGGCGTAAGGCCGGCGCTCGCCAAGGATGAAAACCCCGAGCACCTCGTCTTCCGCTACAAGGGGAATGGCAACCAGGGATCGCTCGGCGGTAATAAAGCCGGACTCGTGCGTAAACCGGGGCTCCTGCCTGGTATCGTGTATAATCTCCGGCTCCCGGGTCTCGGCGACCCAACCGATAAACCCTTCTCCAGGCCCCACTACGCTGTCTTTAATACTTTTGGCGTAAGGCCCGCTCACCGCCCCCGGAATCAAAGCCCGTCGCGCATCCGACCATATATAGATAACCCCGGTACGGTACGAAACCACCCGCCTCACCGTCGTAAGGATAAAATCGAGCGTCTTATCCAAAGAGACGCTTTCACCCAGCCGGCGCGCAACATGGTAAAGGGCGTACAACTCACGGTTGGTCAGGGTAAGCACCACATACAACCTTAGCACAAACTGAAGGATCAGTACCGGAACAAATATAAGAACGGCCGCCCAGAAGGCCGTCTCCTTCCAAAGGAACAGCATCACGTAACCCAGCGGGAGACCGAAGAGATACGTAACCGTGTCCCATTTTAAGGCTTCACGCCACAGGACAAGGGGATGATACCGCCGCCGCGGCAGGAGATATAAATAAACCAGAGTATGGTTGGCCACGACATAAGTTACCGTAAACACAAGGACCGGTAGTACGTTGTGGAGTACCTCTTTCCCAATGATTACCCCGCCGGCCCACAGGTACGTGTAATTGGCCAGCCAGAAAGCGAGAACACATTGCCCTGCATTGAAAAGCGTTGTCCGCCACGGGTCTCCGCGGCCAAAAAGCCGCTGGCCAAGTAAGGTAACGACTCCACCCGTCCAAACGAGCGCCGGGAAGCCGTGGGTAAAAAAAAGTGTGAGCGCTACCGCCCACCCTGCAGACAACTGGCCCTGGGGCAAGGAAACAGTCAGCCCATCCGCCGCCAGCCAAAGGACGCCCATCACCAGCAGTTCCCAGCTGATGTCAAGGTCGATTTCACCTGCGGTAGCCACCATGATCAACGTTCCGGTGATGATTACCAGCCAGGTGAAAAGGATATAAAGAATACCCCTTGACCGCACCGTTAGTCCCTCCAGGATAAGATTCGACAACTATCTTCCTGTACCTGCCGGGAAAACAAAAAAGCCAGCTAATGCTGGCTTTTTTAGAGGTCAGAGGCAAGAGGTCAGATGTCAGAAGGCTTTGGAGTGAATTCGCATAGCGAATTCCAACATAAACTCCGACCTCTGACTTCCTGCATCAGACATCTAATTCTATGAGAATGTTGCAAAACAAATAAATTTGGTAGAAAAATCACCTAACGGCTTTCGGCGGGTGTAAATAAGTAAGTGCCCCGGAGGCCGCGAAAAACAAGCATGGCGCGGAAGGCGAAGACATCTGGCGCGGAGCGTACATGGAAGTACGTGAGCACCAGATGGCGAGCCTGACAAAGCCAGGCGCCGTTTTGCAGCGGCCTCCTATGCGTCAGCCCGCAGGGCGTCTGCTTTGTCGGTCCTTTCCCAGGGAAGATCGATGTCTGTCCGGCCGAAATGGCCGTATACCGCTGTTTGCTTATAAATCGGCCGGCGGAGATTAAAATTGTCTATGATCGCGGCCGGGCGGAGGTCGAAGTGCCTCGTGACCAACTGTACCAGTTTTTCTTCAGGAACCTTCCCCGTGCCGAAGGTGTCCACGCTTATGGAAAGAGGCCGCGCCACCCCAATCGCGTAAGAAACCTGAACCTCGCACCGTTTGGCCAACCCTGCCGCTACGATATTCTTAGCCACGTAACGCGCCGCATAACTTGCAGAGCGGTCAACCTTGGTCGGGTCTTTACCCGAGAAGCACCCACCTCCATGGCGGGCCATCCCGCCGTACGTATCAACAATAATTTTTCGTCCTGTCAGCCCTGTATCTCCCTGGGGACCGCCGATAACAAACCGGCCGGTCGGATTCACCAGAAAACGTGTTTCCCTGTCTAATAAATCAGCCGGCACAACATGGCGAACCACCTTCTCCTGGATATCCTCCCGGATCGTCGATAGTTCGACATCAGGGCGGTGCTGGGCGGAAATAAGTATCGTGTGCACCCGTACAGGCTGGTCGCCATCATATTCAACCGTCACCTGGGTCTTGCCGTCCGGGCGGAGATAAGGTATCTCCCCGTTCTTCCGCACCGTCGCCAGGTGCCGGGCCAGCTTGTGAGCCAACATGATAGGAAGCGGCATAAATTCCGGTGTTTCATCGGTCGCGTACCCGAACATCAGGCCCTGATCCCCCGCTCCGACCAGGCTGTACGGGTCACGTTCCTGGCCGGTCCTGGCTTCAAGAGCCTCCCCCACACCGACGGCAATGTCCGGCGACTGTTCCTGGATGCTTGTAATAACGGCACAGGTTTCGAAATCGAAGCCGTATTTCGCCCGGGTATAACCGATTTCACCGATCGTCTCACGAACTATCGTAGGGATGTCCACGTAACAGCGAGTCGTAATCTCTCCCGCGACAAAAGCAAGTCCGGTGGTGACCAGTGTTTCGCAGGCAACCCTTGACTGGGGGTCCTGGGCCAGCATGGCGTCAAGGATCGCATCCGATATCTGGTCGGCCATCTTATCCGGGTGTCCCTCGGTTACAGATTCAGAAGTAAAAAGGCGTTTTGGCATGCTGCTCTCTCCCGATAGTATATTTTCTTGATACCTTAATCGTCTAATGTGTTAATTTTTGAACAAAAATTAGAAATTTCAATGAAACATACGTTTAATTTTAGCAAGGGCGGCCAGACGTGTCAACAAAGGTGTTGGTAGCCGAAAAAGCTTAAAGTTATGAATTTTATTAAAATGGTTCAAGCTTCAATCAGTTAATGCTGTCATATGTTTCGCAGTTGTCGCCTCAACCGACGTCTTCGCCGACCTCGACCAGCACGGCATGCACCCCGATCTTCTTGATCCGGCTCCATGGTATAATAAGGTCGCCGCCTAATCGGAAAAGTCCCAGGTGTTTCTTTCCGTTTTGGATCACCAGCGCCGTAACCATCCCGCTTTCGTCAAGATGCATATCCTTTACCGGACCAAGGCGCCGGCCGTCGACAACGTTAATAAAATCAAGCCTTGTCAATTCTGAAACCTTAAGCAATACTACCACCCCCTGCCTTTCCCCGCTATCGTATGCAGTAGGTGGCAAAACCGTCACGTTACGTCTTGCTGTTTTTCTTCCCATCTTGCGTAGATCTTGGTGTCAAAAACCTAACTCTCGGCATACCGTTTCTTGAATGGCGATTGCCCGGTCACGCGTCGGGGCCTCTGTATAGACGCGAAAGACAGGTTCGGTGCCCGACGCCCGCACCAGTACCCATGCCCCGCTTGAAAGCTCAAACTTCAATCCGTCTACGGTGGTACAACGTTTTACCTCTTCGCCGGCGATGTTTGCAGGCCGGAAGTTTTTTATGGCTTCTACGATGCGTTTTTTATCATCCGGCGTGGTCCTGAGGTCAACCCGCACGCTCTCTATACGCCCGAAACGGTCTAAAATTCCCTCCAATACCGCGGCCAGTGACTCCCGGTTTGCGGCTGTTACCTCGCTTGCCAGAAGCCCGGCAAGTATCCCGTCCTTTTCGGGAACATGGCCGTAAATCGAAAGGCCGCCGCTTTCCTCACCGCCGCATATACACCCGGATTCCCGGAGGCAACGTCCTATGTATTTAAAGCCAACCGGCGTTTCACATATCCCCGCCCCGTACCCCGCCGCAATACGGTCTACGAGGTGCGTGGTGGCGACTGTCCGCGCCACATCGCCGCGCAAGCCGCGCTTGTCAAGCAGATGGTGGTAGGCGAGAGAAAGCATCTGGTTTGGGGAGACGTAAGCGCCGCTTGCATCGATAATTCCCAAACGATCGGCATCCCCGTCAAGCGCCAGTCCGAGATGCGAACCGGAAGACAGAACCGCTTCCCGCAATTCCCCGATGCGTGCCTCGGCCGGATCAGGCAACCCACCGCCGAAGAGCGGGTCACGGCTGTTGTGTATCGTGGACACTTTAACCCCCAAGCGCTTCAGAATCGCATCCAGGTACCCGATACCCGCACCATGCATGGGATCCACGATAATCTTCAACCCTGCCCGCCTGATTACTTCCCCGTCAACCAGTGTTAAAAGGTGTTTAAAATAATCCTCCTCGGGGTCAAGCTCTCTTAAAGGCGCCGGTACCCCTCCAGGCGCTTTGCGCGGTTCTGCAATTAAAGCCTCAATCTTACCGGTTACGTCGGGTAAGGCGGGACCGGCATACTCCGGAATGAACTTAATCCCGCAGTATTCGGGAGGGTTATGGCTTGCTGTCAGCACTACAGCGCCGCCTGTGGATAGATGGCGGATAGCAAAAGCCGCTACCGGGGTGGGAACGGGCCGTTTTGGGAAATATACCGGAATGCCCCAACGCCGTAGCACCTCCGATACCGCCGCCGCAAAACGGTCGGCCAGGAAGCGGTTGTCGTAAGCAATTACCACCCCTCGGTCTTCCAGTCCTTCATCCTTAAGATACGCAGCCACCGCTGCCGCAACCAGTTCTACGTTCGCAAACGTAAACTCCCGAGCGATGACCCCCCGCCACCCGTCGGTACCGAATTTGATCTCCTGCAAACAACTCCCTCCAATCACTTTCTTGTGTCTTTAAAAGACCGCTGCAAAACCACGCCCGACTATATCACAGGTCAGATGCAAGACGTCTTCCCAGAATTCAACACTATGGTTAAAAATCCTTCATGTTACCCATAAAAACCCGGGTCTGCAATCATCTTAGACGCCCTTCAGTTCAAGAACCGAACCGTTTGATTTATATACCTGTTTCCAAAGATCCTGACACGTTCGGAACCAGCGTTTCTACTGGCCCATTTTGCCTGGAAGTTTATCTGTGATATCCGTGAGGTGGTCCGAGGTATCCGGCTTTTTATCTACATAAAGTTTTCCTTCGGTGTCCAGGCTTGCGTAAACCACGTCTTTAATCGAGAAGACCCCTTGTTTCTCTAATTCTTTCAGCAACCATTCCTCGGTAAGGTGATTCTGGACAAGGTTTTGCAGAATTACCACCCCGTCTACGATCAACTCTGAGGGTACTCCTTCATATTTAGTGGGAATGTTAAGGTCCTGAGGGGTCAGAGGGCGTTTCTGGGTTTTCGGCAGCACGCTGAGCTCGCCGTTAGGTTCTGCAATCGCGAACTCGACGTCCGCAATGTTGAAGTACCCTTTCTCTCTTAATTGCATCGTCAAATCATCCACATTGTAGCGCATCCTGGCCATGTTTCTTTCCAGGATTGTGCCGTTGTGAACCACCACCGTGGGTTCGTCGCCGAACAGCTTTCGCGCAGGCCGGTATTTAAGGCCGGCATACTGCACGAGGATGGTGAGGGCGGCAAAGATGATCAACCCTAAAACGTAATACCAGGGACTCTCTCTGACGTCCGTGGCCAACCCCGCCGCGATGGAGCCTATAACAATACCGTTAACGTAGTCCGAAATCGTTAACTGCCCCACCTGTGACTTTCCAATCATTCGCGTAATGAAAATGACGCCGACAAACGCGGCTACCGCCCGGATAAAAATCTCCAGCAACGGGTTCATATCTGCCCTCCCGGATTCAAGATGGTCAACACCAATAAGATTTACGCATATAAACGCGCTTATGCGTTTAGCGGTTGCAAAACATCATGCATAGCTTAATCACGTATTTGGGAATAATCTTTCAAATGCTTCGGAGGTTAAAGGATGCACGTGAAAGAGACGCGTCTAAAAAAGAGACTTCAAGCAGAAGAACAAATGCTGAGACGATATCTGAGGATGTTGGAGGGGAGAAAAGCAAAGCCGAAAAAGCGTTTTAAAGTGGTAAGAGGGAAAGCCCCAGCCAAGGCACCGGTATAAGGGTAAGTATTCACGGAACCCCGTAAGGTGCGGTGATAAGCAGCGCCTGGCTTTGTCGGCGACGCTGGCCAGATGCTCACGTACCAACCCAGTACGCTACGCTCCGTCCAGCGTCGTCCTTCGCGCCATGCTTGCTTCTAACCGCACTCCGTCAAAACACCTACGTGGTTTACTGAACATTTACGTATAAGGTCAGCCGTATCCGCAGTAACGCGACGCGCCGGCAATTTGAGAGGTCGGATGTGGGAAGTTGGAAGTGAGAATAAGGGGAGGAATTCGCAGGGCGAATTCTTCGGATCTCTCACCTCTGACCTCCCGCTTCGCACCTCCCAATTGCCAGGCGCAGTTTTGTAGAGCGGTCCCCTCGAAAACGATACGCCTATTTTCGTTCGGACAGCAAGGTTTGCAGGTATTCAAGAAAAGGAGGGCCCAGGTCATCCCGATCGAGAGCCAATTCGACCGTCGCTCTGAGGTAACCCAGTTTATCTCCCGCGTCGTAACGCTTTCCCTGAAAGGCGTAGCCGAAAACCTTTTCCTCCCTTGCCAGTACCTTGAGCGCATCGGTAAGTTGTATCTCACCACCGGTGCCCGGTGTTGTATTTTCCAGAATGCTGAAAATACGGGGGGTGATGATATACCTGCCCGTCACGCCCCACCGCGATGGAGCTTCTTCAGGTTTTGGTTTTTCCACCAGATCCGTTACCGCAAAAACGCGTGGTCTTATCTCTTCCCCGCTGATGATCCCATACTTCGAAACGTCCTTCAGGGGCACCTTTTGCACGGCTACCACGGTGGATTGAACCTCGGCGAATACTTCCAGCATCTGTGCCAGGCACAGTTTTTCACCGGTTACGATGTCGTCGCCTAAAAGCACCGCAAAGGGTTCATTCCCGATAAAACTGCGGGCGCACATCACGGCGTGTCCCAGCCCCCGCGGCTCACGCTGTCTTACGTAGTGGATATTGGCCATTGTGGCAATCCGCCATATTTCCGCAAGCCAATCTTCTTTCTCTTTATCCCGCAGGTAATATTCGAGTTCAAGGCACCGGTCGAAGTGGTCCTCGATCGCGCGCTTTCCTCGCCCGGTGATTATAAGAATGTCTTCTATTCCGGAATTTACTACTTCTTCTACGATGTACTGGATGATAGGACGGTCTATCAGCGGCAGCATTTCTTTAGGTTGCGCCTTTGTGGCAGGAAGAAAACGGGTGCCGAGTCCTGCGGCGGGAATGACTGCTTTAGTTACCTTCACGAAATCCCTCCCTTGTCTACCTCCAATTTAATTTATTTTGATAAAAACGACTTTACCCGGGTTGGTACGTTAATCCCTTCCAACGGTTGTAATTAAAAACTAACGCCCTGGCTCTTGGTCTTTTCCTCCACCCTCGGAAACCGATTGCGCCAGCGGAAGCCTATCACCCCGAATTTATTAGCCAGGATAAGAAGGCACGAAGCCATACAAAAAAGAAGAAGAACCGCCTGGGCGGTTGTAAGACGCGTAAGAACAATCGCGCTGACTCCTAAAACGGCGCTGATTCCGTAAACCACCAGCACCGCGGCCCGGTGGCTGAGGCCAATGGCCAACAACCGGTGGTGGAGATGCTCGCGGTCCGCGCGGAAGATGCGGCGGCCGTTTTTATAACGCCGCATGATGGCAAAAAGGGTATCGAAAAGCGGTATCCCGAGTATAATCGCCGGAGTCACAAGGGTGACGGCAGTCGCCGTTTTTGCAACCCCAACCACGGCGCCGCACGCCAGGATGAAACCGATAAACATCGCCCCGCAATCTCCGAGAAAAACCCGGGCCGGATGAAAGTTATAAGGAAGAAAAGCGAAAAGGGTCGCGGCCAGGACCAGTGCCGGTAGAACACCAAGTTGGTCACCGGCAAGGACCGCCACCGTCCCCAAGGTAACAGCCCCGATGCAGCTTACCCCGGCAGCCAGACCGTCAAGTCCGTCGATAAGGTTAACAGCGTTGGTTACCGCCACGATCCATAAAACGGTGACGGGAATACCCCAGTATCCGAGATGTAGAAGGAGGCCCTCCTTGAAAGGATGTGTAATGAAAGAAATATTGACCCCGAAGGGGATCACGATTAAAGCCGCTACAACCTGACCCAGTAATTTCACTCTCGGGCTCAGGCCCAGGACGTCGTCCAGCATCCCCAGGCCAAAGATGAAGGTACCCGCGGCCAAAAGGCCGAGATATCCCCGCGGCAAACCGTCAAGCAAAGCCGCCATGAAAAAACCGCATAGAAAACCTAAATAAACCGACATTCCTCCAAGCCTGGGCATCGGCCGGGTATGCACCTTACGAGCGTCAGGCTCATCTATCGCACCGATCCGACGGGCCAACCGCACTGCCAGCGGCACCGTAGCAAAGGTAACCAGCCCGGCCGCCACCGTGGCAATCGCTGTTGAACTCATCCTCTCTCCCCCGTTTGTTAGTTTTTAGTTTGGGGACGGTTCCTCTGACATTCTCTTCGGTATATGTCATAGGAACCATCCTCTTCATCTTTGCGCGCTTAGACAGACTTCTCTCCGGCTGCAAAGATCAGTTCCGCTTCGGCGGCCAGTTCTTCATCGACCCAGGCCCTGCACCTGGCCTTGCCTACCGACATTTTAAACTTCAAAATCTCTACTTCGAGCCGTAAAACATCCCCGGGGATTACCTGCCGCCGGAAACGCGCATCGTTAATGCCGGCAAAAAGCGGCACCTTCCCCCGGTAAGTTTCCAGGCTCAGTACCGCTACCGCAGCCACCTGGGCCAAAGCCTCTATAATCAAGACCCCCGGCATTACGGGATTGTCGGGGTAATGCCCCGGAAAGAAAAACTCATTGACGGTGACATTCTTAATCCCTACAGCGCGCCGCCCCGGTTCTAATTCAAGAACCCGGTCGACCAGGAGGAATGGGTATCGATGGGGTATAATGCTTTTGATTTGTTCCAGATTCAGCAACTACTCTCTGCTCCTCTAAATAGCGTTATAGACGTCATAGGCCGTCCCCGAAGGGGGCGGCGTTGTTACCGGCGGCGGCCCGGGCGATATCACGGGAGGCAATTCTCCCTGATCATCTCCCTGATCTACCTGACCCGGGGGTTCCTCGGTTGTCTCCCCGCCCGGCCAGGTGCCTCCCGGTATGATCTCCACGTCCACACCCGGAGAAGTTCCCATGCCGTAACCATCGCCCACGACAGTGCCGTACCCTTCACCCGTTACCGTATCGTAACCACTTTCGGAAACAGTTGCCGGTTGTTCGGGTTGGGAAACCTGCATAACAACCACTCCCGCCGGCGTGTCCTTCACCACTTGTTGTATCGACTCCCCGCTCAAGAGCTTGGCCACGGCCTGCCTTGCCTCATCCGGGTCCACGTGCCAGTACGGGTCGCCGGCAAAATAACCCGGGAGGGTGCCGTTTACCATTTTAATATTCTCCATATCCTTCGCCAACTTTGCTAATTGAAGCATTTCGTCGAAAGGAAGGTTGGTGTATATGCAGTCCTTGATCTTTGGAATAAGAACGGGAATTCTAATTATGTTCGCAGGCTTCAGCATTTCTTCGGCAACAGCCCGCAGGAACTTTTGCTGCCGGTCTACCCTGTTGATATCCCCTAATGCATCGCCGCGGTAGCGGACGTACATCAGCGCTTTTTCCCCGTCGAGCTGCTGCAGCCCCTTATGCAAATCAATGCTGAAGCGACCGCCTCTTTCCGGGTCGTAATGGTGCATATTCTTATCCACGTAAATCGTTATCCCGCCAAGGGCGTCGACCAGCTTTACAAACCCTTCATAATTGGTAACCACGTAATAATCAATCTGCTGGTCGATAAGCCGGGAAACCACATCCACGGCCAGTTCCGGGCCGCCGTAAGCCATCGCTGCATTTATCCGTTCCCGGCCGTGGCCGGGGATATTCACCAGCGTATCGCGCGGTATCGACAGGAAGACCATCCGCTTAGTCTGCATGTCCGCGCTGACAAACATAATGGAATCGCTGCGAGACCATTTTTCGCCGTAACGGGCATCGGATCCAAGAAGCAGGAAATTCACCTTCTTCTCGGCGGCATGAGCTTTTCCTGGATCATTGTCAGGTTCATTAAAAAAAACCCCGCCGGGGGAACGACTCTGCATTACCCCGTAGCCAATTCCTCCTACAAGGCAGATTACCAGACAAATTATTAAAATCGACCGGGGTTTAAGCCGTTTCTTGGAACGCCGCTTATCCTCAGCCACTGTTTTATCCCTCCGCAACGTCATTGACGGCTGTCTTTCTTTGCTTTACATTATAAAGGACAAACGGTCGTAAGAGGAGGTTAATTTGTGCGATTACTTGACGAAAAAGGCAGAATCCTCGGTCTAATCAATCTCATCGATTTCGCGATCATAATGGTGGTATTAATCCTTGTTGCCGGTGCGGCTTATAAGTTCCTCCGCCCGGCGGCAGTCACACCGCCCACAACGGTCGTGTTTACCGTCCGCATACCCGCCGTGCCGCCCGAATCGGCTCAGGAGATCAAAGTCGGCGACCGGATGGTTGCCGGAGCAAATTATGTCCCTATAACCATAAAAAACGTATCGATCGAACCGGCGCTTACCACCGAAACCGACGCCGCCGGACACAAGGTGCTGGCGCGTGACCCATATTTCAAAGATGTTATTGTTACTCTGGAGGGTAAGGTTGCCATACCAACCGCTCAAATTAAAATCAGCACGCAGGAAGTCCGCACCGGGCGCGAATATTTTGTAAAATCATTGACCTATGAATTTAAAGGCATCATTAATAAGGTAACACTAAATCCTTCCCTGGACAAGCCTGTTCGGTAAAATTTTTACGTTTTCCCCGGTTTCAGGAACTTCTTGTCGGCATACCGTTTGGGACGATATTACAGCTTACTACAATGAAGCGATATGCAGCGTGGGGTATTTCATCTCGAAATCGCTGCACACATTTTTTATATCAACAATAAAGGGAGCGGACGGGTCGAGGAACCGCACAAAAAGCTCGGGGGTTTCAAAATCTAATCCCTTTTGTTTTACCAGAATGACCGCTCCATGAGCGCCATCCAGCGCTTTTTCCATTGTTTCGACCTGAAATGGATACGTACGCGGTACCACCGGGTCGAAAGCCCTCACCGTCAGGCCGGCTTCTTGGAGGTGCTCCACCACCCTGACCGCCGGGCTCTGGCGGCTGTCACTGGAATAATCCTTCATCGCCAGGCCCAGAACAGCCACCCTTGCCTCACGGGGTGGTACGGGCAAAAGCCGCAGCACCATATCAGCGACCTTTCGCGGCATTTCGTCGTTAACCTGCCGGGCTGCCGGCATCAACTTAAGGTTAATCCCGGCCTCCCGTGCCACCGGCGCCAGGTAATAGAACGCGTTCGGCAGGCAGTATCCCCCAACCCCGGCCCCGGGTTGAAGCAGCTTCACTCGCTTATGGGTGTTTGCCAGCCGCACCACCTCGAAGGTATTAACCCCGAGGGCGCGGGTAACGGTGCTTAACTCGTTTACCAGCGCGATGTTCACGTCGCGGGAGATGTTTTCCACAAGCTTTTCGATCTCGGCCGCCTCGAAGCAAGACGCAGGGATCACCTCTGCCCGCGTGACCAACCGCAAGAGTTCCGCCGCTTCCTTCAGGCTTGTCTCGTCAATACCGCTTACCACCACAGGCATCGTCACAAACTCTTCGAAAGCCCGCCCTTCGGCGATCCGCTCCGGGGCATATCCGAGATAAAAGTCCTCGCCGGCTTTGAGACCGTTTTCCTCCAGCAGCGGTTTAACCAGACCGCGCATCATTCCCGGCACCAGCGTGCTCCGTATAAGCACCAGGTCCCCGGGCTTGAGGCCGGCGGCGATGCTTTTCAGGCATCCGGTCAGTGGACCGGTATCGGGCACTCCCCCTACCACCGGTAATCCTACTGTCACTATAATGTCCTGAACCCGGCTCAACGCCTCCCGTGGATCGGTGGTCGCCTTGAAAGAGCCCCGGGCCAATTCCTTCCGGAGAATTTCTTGTATGGGAAAACCGCCGTACTGTTCCTGGTGGTAGGTCACGCCGCTGTTGATCTCTTCCACCAGCCCTGCGTTTGCATCGACCCCGATCACCTTACAGTTGGCAAGGTTAAAACACAGGGACAGGGGCAACCCCACGAAACCCAGGCCGAAAACCGCTATCTCGGTATAGTAACGTTCCGCCATTACAAATCTACTCCTTTTTCCCGCAGCGCTAATAAAATTTTTTCCTCAATGAAGGCCACGCGCGCCTCCCATGAATGCTCCCTGGCCCTTGCAAGCCTCTTTTCCTGCCTCTCGGGATTTTCCCCGGCGAGCGTCTTTTCGACTGCATCAACGAACCCCGCCTGGTCCCGGGCGACTTCAACCACATCCGAAAACTCCCGCACGGCCGGCATATCCGTGCTTACCACCGGCCTGCCGGAAGCAAGGTATTCGTAAAACTTCAATGGGCTGACATCCTCGGTCAAAGCACTGGCCCGGAACGTGTTCAGGCAGACATCACACCCTTTAAGGTATTCAGGAAGCACCTCCTTCGGCTTCCTGCCCAAAAAAAACACATTCGGCATCCTATCGAGCCCGTTGAGATCAACACCCGGAGACACCGGCCCGATAAGCACGATCGACCATTCGGGGCGACTGCGTGCAAGGTAGGCAAGAAGCCCGGTATCCACCCACTCCTGGATCACGCCCACAAAACAGAGACGCGGACGCGGCAGCCGGTCGATCTCTTCCGGGACGGGCGTCCGTGGATCGCAAGCCCTTCCAAAATGCGCCACGTCTGCTGCGTTCGGAAGAAGGTATATCCGCCGGGTGTGCTCCTTGCGGCGCTTATAAAGCCCCGGTGCCGTGACAAACGTGATGTCGGTTCGCGCCAGCAACTCCTTTTCCATCTCCCATACAGCCCTCTGGTTCACCAGCCCTTTGTAAGCGCCGTGCTCGTCCACGCAGTCGTAAACTAAAAGCCGGTGCGTGATATGCCGGGCAATGACCGCCGTAGCCGGCAGGTAGGTCCAGAGGATGGGCCGCTTCATTCCGAGCTTCTTGAGCGCCCGCCGAACCCAGAAGGCCAGCCAGTACTGGTTCAGCCTTCCGATGGCCGGCCGGAGGTTCCCGAACGGAATGACGAACGGCGGCTGGAAGACATAAACGTTAGGCTGAGGACGGCCTGCCCCCCGTCCCCAAGGGCGCCACTTGCGCCAGAAAGAAGGATCCTTGAAAGGGGAAATAAACGTTGCGGGCGGCTCAACATAAAGAATGCGGTTGGAAGAATGGAGCCGGGACAACACCTGTTGCTTTCGCGTCCAGATCGGTTCCCAGTCGATTGAGGAGATACAGATGATATCCTGGTTCCTTAACTCAGACATTAATTTCTCCTAGTCCTAACCCGGACAAGCCGGGACCAAAATATTTCACCACAGAGTCACAGAGTTCACAGAGATAGAGAAATTATGAAGACTTTAAAAAAATGAATACCTATTTTCGTGTTCTCCCCTCCGTGTGCTCTGTGCCTCTGTGGTTATTTTTTCTTGCCATTTTGCGTAGATCTGGCCCGTATGGCGGACTTCTATACCATGCCAAGGACCTTCTGGTAAACCTCCAGCGTCCCCGCCGCCATCCGGCTTGCGGAAAAGTTTTGCGCCACAAAATCCTTGCCTAACGCCGCCATTTCCCGGGCCTCCACCGGGTTTTCCAACACCCGGTTGATGGCCGCCGCAAGAGCAGCCGCATCCGCAGGAGGTACCAGAAGACCGGTCTTTCCGTCCTGCACCACTTCCGGCAGCCCCCCCACCCTGGTGGCCACAACCGCAGTCCCGCTCGCAAGCGCTTCGAGAACCGTAAGCGGAAGTCCTTCCGAGAGCGAGGACAGCACCAGGACCTTGAACAGGTGGTAGTACTGCTCCACGTCTTTTACAAACCCCGTAAATAAAACCCTTCCTTCGAGCCCCAGCCGCCCGACCAAGCCCTCCAGGAACACCTTTTCCGGCCCGGAGCCCATTATCAGAAAACGGGCTTCCGGATGCCGATCAAGGACAAGTGCAGCCGCCTCAATAAAATACTGGTGTCCTTTTACCCGGTGGAGTCTTCCCACAGTCGCCACCAGCGGAGTCCCTTCGGGCAGACCCAATCGCTCGTACAGGGCTGCTGTCGCTCCGTCTGAAACCTCCCGGTCCATCCCGTTGTGAACCACCGATATCTTTTCGCGGGGCACGCCTTCTTCGATCAGTGCAGCTGCAAGATAATTTGAAACCGCAATATAGCGTGCGGTTAACCCTCTGGTCAGCCGTTCGCTAAGGAAATTGAGCATCCGGCTTAATGGATGTGGGTAGTCTTTGAGCAACAAGCTATGAACGGTCGTAACCACCGGCAAGCCGGTTCCCAGCGCCGCCAATCGGCCTAAAAGGTTGGCCCGTACGCCGTGGGTATGCACGATGTCATATTTATTATTCTTTAAAAGGCTCCGCAAACGGAAGATAACCCCAAAATTAAGTTTATTCCCCATAGGGAGAACCGCCACCCGCATCCCTGCCTCCTCGGCAAGGGGAGCAAATGGAGCCTTAAAAAGGGAAACCGCCTCCAGAACCGCATCCCCGGGGTTTATCGAGTTAAAAAGGGTCAGAATATGTCGTTCCGCGCCACCGAACTCGCCGCCCCCAATGACGTGGAGCACCTTTATGCGCCGCAAGACTTCCTGCCTCCTGGGAGATCGTGTTGTCTGGTATCAATCACCCTATGGCTTTACACGCCCACAAACCTTATAATATCACTGAACAAATTAAAGCTGGAGGTTTTATTTCTGCCAGGGCTGACAGAAACAAGTAGTACAAGCTGTTTCGGCCGATCGCTTGCAGCGATATACCGGGCATTTGTCCGCCGTATCTTTCCCGGGTTAATTGAATTAAGCGGAGGGAGTCTCTCCGGCAGACTTATTCAAGTAATCCGGCATGCCTGGGTATACAGCGCTTTATGCAATTGGCTCTGTAGAAAACCTTTCTGGCTTAAAAGCCGTTCCGCCATAACCCAAAAGGTTATAGGAGCATTCCTTGCGCTTAAATCCTTTAAAGATTACAGTGTTAACATCGCCGACTCAAGCTTGTTGCTGCGCGCCACGACCAATAGCGCTTGGTTGCTCTTACTGCCGCTCACCGCCTATCCTCTAATCGACTACGGCCTCCGTTTGGGGAAAACTCCCGGCGGCCTTGTAGGCACCTGGGACGATTTGCTCCTTCTCCTCGGATTTATCCTGGTTGCCGTCCGTATTGCTTACCGGGGACTGGATGCCTACCGAAACACCGAGCTGCATTTGCCGCTGCTTGTCTATTTCGGCGTCTTCCTCTTCCTGTTTTTGGTCCGCTCGCCGGAAACCTCCGTCGGCATTGAAGGCGTACGGGTCTATCTGGAATATGCCTTGTGGTTCTTCGTGGGGCTCAACCTTCCCGACAGACCGAGACAGGTCAAAACGTTCACCGCCTTTTTCATCTTCTTTTGCACGGTTGCGGCTATCTACGGAATCGGCCAGTATATCGCCGGCGTTCCGGTTCCCACAAGCTGGGTGGACCAGGCGGAGGCCGGCGTTCGCTGCCGCGCCTTCTCGTTTGTCGGAAGCCCGAACGTCTTGGGGAGCCTAATGGCCCTGGCCATTCCTGTCAGCATCGCGGGTTGTTTTTCCGCGGTACAGCTTCTCCCGCGCGTAACTTACGTCCTTGCCACGGCAACAATGGCGCTTTGCCTGTTTCTGACTTTTTCCCGCGGCGCCTGGTTTGCCGCCTTCATCGGCCTCGTCATCTTCAGCCTTATGCGCAGTCCCCGCCTGCTTTTAGCCGTGGCCGCCATCAGTATCGGCGCCCCGATCGTTTCGCCGGGCGTCGCGGGCCGGATTCTCTACCTTTTTTCCTCCGGGTACGTAGACGCAAGCCAGCGCTCCGGGAGAATCTCCCGCTGGCAGGCGGCCTTTGAAAAGATACACCAGCATCCCTTTGTCGGCGAAGGATTCGGGCGCTTCGGCGGTGCCGTAGCCACCCGCGCCATTCCCGGAAATTTTTACGTGGACAACTTCTATCTCAAGACGGCTGCCGAAAGCGGGCTTATCGGCCTGGCAACACTGGTATTCGTATTCCTCTCCGCCTGGCGTGCCGGCTACCGGGCCTTTGCCGCACTGTCACGACCCTTTGAGAAAACCCTTGCGGCTGCGATCTTGAGCGGTCTTTCTGCCGTGTTGATTCATAACCTCGTAGAAAACATCTTTGAAACTCCGCTTATGAGCACTCTTTTCTGGTTATTCCTTGGCCTGCTGTTGGCCCTTCCCCGATTCGAGACCGGTTCGGAGCCTAAGAATTAATCAGGGCAACTACTAAATCGGCATTTTCCTCAGCTCGTGCCTTCAGTTCCGTTACCCGTTTCTCAAGCCTTTCCCGGGCCAAGTCATTATCGGCGAGAAGAGCGCCGGCAACATGTATTAATTTCTCCGCGGTTACTTCGCTTACCGACACCACCGGCATTCCGACCTGATCCATAAAGCGCGCCACCTTAGGGTCATAACTCAAACCGACTGCCGGAACGCCGAACATCGCCGCAAAGATTAAAAAGTGCAGACGCATACCCGCGCAAAAGTCCAGATGGGTCATTATCGCCATCAAATCGCGGAAACCCCTGATGTTGTCCATGATCACGGCAGGGAGCCGCATCTTTTCCCGCACCCGGTTCAGAACGGCAACGTCGTTCGGCTGAAGAGGAACGAATACAACCTTCCATCCTTCGGAGGCCATACTGTCTGCCAGCCGAGCCACACTCTCCAAAGACGCTCCCAGATCCGGCCACCGGCGCAGGGAAATCCCGATTACAGGCGTCTTCTTATGCTCGGCGCCACCCGGCTCTTTAGAAGCCGCCGGTGCGCTTTCGTTCCCGTCGTAAACGCCGGCGGCTTCGAGGAGTGCCCGGCCCCGCTCCCAATCAGCGAGTTCCTTTCCCAGACCGAAGACCGGGTCCGCCATAACGTGGGCCGGCTTGGAAACCCCTATTGCCGCAAGTTCTTGGAGCGAGATCTCGTCACGTAGAGTAATGATATTCGCCATTCTTATCACCCATCCGACCAGGCAGCGGCTGGCCTGGTGGTTGAGGGGGCCTATTCCCTGGCCGTATATGCAGATTTTTTTTCTAAGCATCCTGGCAAGCACGACTATGGCGGCATAATAAAAGACGCTCCTGAAACTGGTCACGTCTTGGAACAGGTTCCCTCCGCCGCTCAGGAGCAAGTCGGCATCCCTTAGTTCACGGAGAATAAGACGAACATTCCGGCGCGGCACCGCCTGCACACCGAAGTCCCGGGCCGTCTCCCGCGGTCGTTCGGACAACACCGCCACACTCAGGTCCGGTACCCGCCTCCTGAGCAGGGTAATAATAGCGAAAAGCATCGCCTCATCCCCGCAATTACCGAAGCCGTAGTACCCTGAAATGACCACTTTGGGCACCGCTCTACCCCTCATTCGTCCTCTTTCCCGCCACCGGGTCCGCGAGTTCTGCTCGTGATTAAACAAGTCTTCCCGAATCCCAGTCTGGTTCGCAAAACGAGTAAAGCGAAACGCGGCAAGACAAGCATCCGCCGCCAGCGTCGCGGTTCCCGGATCAACCTTGCCAGCCATTCCAGCCCCAGCCGCCGCATCCAGACAGGCGCCCTTTTTACCCGGCCGCTTAACACGTCAAAACTGCCGCCTACGCCCATTGCCAACGGAACGCCCAGTACCCGCAGGTTTTTATGAATCCACCTTTCCTGCTTCGGCGCGCCTATCCCGACAAAAAGGACCTCCGGTTGGGTTACCCTTATTCTTCCTATCACCTCGGGCTCCTCCGCCGTACTGAAGTATCCGTGGAAGGTGCCGGCAACCTGAAGCCCGGGGATTTCACTCTTAAGCCGCGCGGCAGCGTCTTCCGCCACGCCCGGCCGGCCGCCGAGAAAAAAAACCCGCCATCCGGCCTGCGCAGCCCTATGACAAATCGCCAGCATTAAGTCGATCCCGGTTACCCTTCCCGGAATGCCGGTTCCATTTACCCGCGCCGCCCAAACGATACCAATCCCGTCAGCGGTAACCAGCGCCGCCTGCCGGACTATTTCTAAAAGGTCTTTTTCTTTCCGGGCGCGGAAAAGGTACTCGGGATTCAGCGTAACAACCTGGTGCGATCCTCCAAGGGCTATAAGTTCCGCTGCCCGAGTTGCCGCACCTTCGAGGGTTACCGTATCAATTTCTACTCCTAACAAGTTTATCCGCTTCATCATTTTCTATTTTGACAAAAAAGCCGGCTTTCCTTTCTCCGCCGGCTTAAGTTCTTTTATCATCACCGCTCAGCTTAGAAAAAGCCGCCCGGCTCCTCCGCGGCCGCAGGCAAACCGGTTTCGGAGGTTTAACGCAGGCTAAGCTTCTCATTTCCCCGTCCCTACCGAAGCACCTTCGGCGATTATAAACGTAAAATGGTAACTAAAATGCACTACAAGCGTTATGTTTCTTAACTCTTCATTGAGTGCTGGGTTGTTTTTCGCAGTCTCCGGGACCTTTACTAAGTTTGACTGCCGAAGGACGTTGGGTTATCTTTCTACCGATTAATTCCTTTTGCAACGCTCCCCGAGGCCTTTATCTCACGTGCGGCCTTGAAGATTTCCTCCTGCCTGCGGTGCTCGGCCTCAACCCGCCTACGTGTGAGGAACGCCGCGAACGGCAATCCGAGTAAAACCATCACTGTCCCCACCACGAAGACATCGCCGACTGATAGGACCGCCGCCTGTTTTTGAACCACCCCCGTCAGCATCCCTTGAGCGGCTGTTTTTGCGCCCACGGCTCCTGTCAGCGCCGCCACACCCGACTCCATCCTGCCATAATTAAAATATCCGAGCGGCGCCAATAAACTTACACCTTCCGCCAGCCGCTCCGAATGAAACGCCACACGGTTAACCAGCACGTAAGTCACCAGCGATACGCCGAAAGAGGCGGCCACCTGCCGGACAACACTCATAAGCGCGGAGGCCTGCCCCACTTGCGGCCTAGGAATCGTGTTCATCCCTGCAGTCATAAAGGGCATCATCGAAAGCCCTAACCCGGCGCTCCTTATACAAAGGAGCATCTGGAGGTGATGCACGGGGATATCAGCGGTTATATGCCTCAAGGTATAGGTGATCACGGCGAGTATGCTCAATCCTAAAACGCTTGGAACCGCGGCTCCCATCTTATCAAAAAGCTTTCCCGCCACCGGCATAAATAAACCCGTGACCACCGCCGCCGGCATCAGGATAAGCCCGGTCTGCATCGGCGAGTACCCCTGTACATTTTGCGCGAAGATAGGGATAACGAAAACCCCGAAAAACATAGCGATAAAAACAAGGCTTGACCCCACGGTCGCCAAAAGGAACGTGACATTTTTTAAAAGCCGGACGTCAAGGACAGGCTGCGGCGTTCCCAACTCCCAGAAAAAGAAAAGCAGGAGCCCAAAACAAGAAAGAAGCAGCACCGTCACCGTTCCTTGCGTCGTCCAACCCCATTCCTGCCCCTTACTCAAAACGAGAAGTAGTCCGAAGCAGGCCCCGCTTATGAGACCCAGCCCTATAAAATCCAGTTTAAGACCTGAAAGATGTTGCGTCTCCTTTAAAAACATCAGGCCTAAAAGAACAGTGAACACTCCTACCGGAAGGTTGATATAGAAAATCAGCCGCCACGAGAAAGTATCTACAAGGTACCCGCCTAGGGTCGGCCCGATAGCCGGGGCGAGGGTCATGGTCAGACCCCACACTCCCATTGCCATGCCCATTTTTTCTTTAGGCCAGATGCGGTACAGCATAGCCATGCTCAGCGGCTGCATCAAACCACCGCCGATGGCCTGAAGCGCCCGGGCGGTAACGATGGAAGAGGTGCTCCAGGAAAACCCGCAGAGCATGGAGGTCGCTGTAAAGAATGCTATGCTGCCCAGGTAAACCGTCTTGTATCCGAATCTGTCTCCCAGGTACCCGGTAGCGGGAATAACCACACCGCCGACCAGGAGGTATATGGTCAAAACCCACTGGATTTGTTCTGTCGAGGCGTTGAAAATCGCCATCATCCGCGGCAGGGCGACGTTCACAATGCTTCCGTCCAGCACCGCCATAAAGGTTCCCAGGATAAGAACGAAAAGAGCGCCCCAGGGCAAATGAGCTGAATGAGCCGATTCTGTTACCGGCTGGTGCGGCATTAATCTACCCCCAACACCACAGTCGTCGGTCGTCAGCCGTCAGTCCGGATTGCCGCAAAAACCTTGGCCCAGAAAAAATCCGTTACTGAGACCACCGTACTAATTTAAATTCTCCCAACATACAAATTCTGACTGGCAATGTACATAATCATGACTTTCGAATCTCTCCTAAATTTTGCAAACTAAAACCAAGGTTTCTACCCCATTTCCGGCGCCGGACCTCCCGCTATCCCCAATCGCTCCCGGCGCTTGTGCCATTTTTCCTCCTCTTGCCGTCGTGTTGATTCCACCCGCCCTTTTCCCAGGAAGAATACGAACGGTATGGTGGCCGCCGCGAGAACCGCAGCCGTCAGGAAGGTATCCCCCATGCCGGCTACCATCGCCTGTCTTTGAACCAGCCCAGACACCGCAGATAGAATCATTTCCCGTCCGGCGGTTCCTGTCCCGGATAGAGCGCTTATCTGCGAAGCCGATGGAGAACCGATTACCACTCCTTCGGCAATTCGCGCGGCATAAAAGGCCTGGCGGGTAACGAGGACGTGTGTCATATACGCTATACCGAAAGACCCGGCAATCTGACGAATGGTGTTGCTCAGAGCAGACGCCTGGCCTACCAGGGCCTTGGGTATCGTGTTCATGCCCGTAGCCGAGATAGGCATCATATACAACCCTAAGCCAAATGAGCGTACACAGAGAATATACTGCAGGTAGCGGATTGGTGTGTCCGGAGTTAGGGTATGCAACATATAAGTCGTGACCGTGACGAGGCTCAGGCCGGCCAGACCCAGAGGAACCGCCCCGATCCGGTCGAACAGCCGCCCGGAAACAGGCATAACGGCGCCAGATACCAGAGCGGCCGGCAGCAGTATCAATCCCGTCTGCATAGGGGAGTAACCTTGTATCGTCTGGGTAAACAGCGGTACCAGAAATACTCCCCCAAAAAGGGCGATCGAAGCCAGCCCCGTGGCTATGGTGCTCATGGTTAGCACCGGGTTGGCAAAAAGCCGCACATCAAGCATCGGCTCGGGGTTCGCCAGTTCCCAAATGGTGAACAGCACCAATACGGAAACTGCTGTTATGAGTAATGTAACGATACCCTGCGAACCCCAACCCCATTCCGCGCCTTTCGATAAGGCCAGCAGCAGACAGAAACAACCTGTGACAGCGAGAATAAAGCCCAGGAAATCGAACCGTAACCCCTCTCGCCTCGGAGTTGCGGGTAAAAGCATGAGAACCAAGGGAAGCGCAATGATACCTACCGGAAGGTTCAAATAAAAAACCAGACGCCAGCCCAGATAGTCGACCACGTACCCACCGACCGTAGGCCCGATAGCCGGGCCCATGATAAAGGCAAGGCCAAGAATGCCCATGGCTGTACCTATTCTCCGGATCGGCACCATTCGGTAAAGAAGCGCCATTGTGATGGGCATTATTATCCCGGCACCCACGGCCTGCACCACCCGGGCTGCAATAAGCGAACTTACGTTCCATGCGAACCCCGCCAAACCCGACCCGAACATAAAGGTACAAAGCGAAATGATATACATCCGCTTGTACCCGAATCGGTCGCCCAGGTAGCCCGAAACGGGCACCACCACCCCGGATACCAGCATGTAGGCTGTCAACACCCACTGGATCCTGTCGGCGGAGGTGTTGAAGACCGCCATCAACCGTGGGATGGCTACGTTTACCGCGCTGGCCTGGAGTATGGCCATAAAGCCCCCGAAAACCAGAACGCTTAGAGACAGCCAAGGGATATGATCATCTTCGTGATGCGTCATCACGTTAACCCCGGAGGTGAATGCATACCACGGCGCTCTGACCAAGCCGGAAAGGCGCGTCGTCCTTATCTTCAATAAGGACCTTAACCGGCACCCGCTGGGTTACCTTGACAAAACTGCCGCTTGTGGTCCGGGTAGGCAAAAGGGAATACGTAGAGGCCACCGCTTCCTGGATTTCGGCGACACGGCCCCTAAAACTGCGCCCGGGGATCCCATCCACTGTAAAGGTCACAAGCTCGCCGGATTTTACCCGGCTGATCTTCCCTTCTTCCACATTCACCGTGAGGTAAACGCTGTGCATATCCGCCAGCATTATGACCGGTTGACAGGGTGCGATAACCTCGCCCGGGCGGTTAAGGACCTTCAGCACCACCCCCGCTACCGGCGCTTTTACAAGGGTCAAATCGATGTTCCCGCCGGGAGATAAGGACGAATCATCAACGCGCGCCAGAACGTCACCGGCTTCCACTTTACTCCCCTCGGAGGCGCGCACCTCTAAGAGTTTTCCCCCCGTCTGGGGACCAACCTTGTAAATGGTTCCATCGATATAAGCGTCCTCGGTTTTAATATAGTGTGAATTATTATACCAGTAATAAAAACTTACTCCGGCCAGGCTGATAATCATCACAACCAGAACCGCTAAGAAAACCCTTTTGGACCCGGCCACACATTCTCCCCCCGTTTTCATTCATTCAAGTATCTTCATTCCGTCACCCTTACTTTAGTACCGTCGTCCAGCCTTTCCTGTCCCGAAACCACGATCTGCTCGCCGGCTGAAAGTCCTTTCGTTACAACGATATTCCGCCCATCGGATTCACCGGTCTCAACCCGCTGCAAGACAGCCCTGTTCCCGCGCACGATAAAAACCGCTGTGGTGTTATCGCGTGTGACCACCGCATCATGCGGCACAAGCACCGCCGCAGCCGAAACACCCAGATCTATCTCCGCAAACATCCCTGGTTTAAGCAGGTGTTCCGGGTTAGAGACCTTGACCTTAACCGTGTAGGTCTTGGTCTTTGGGTCCGCTGCCGGGTTTATGGTGCTGATGTGTCCGATAAAAGGTTCCTCCCTGACCGCTTTAACGAACACCTTAACTTCCTGCCCCGCTCGCAGCTTGTTCACCTGCTGCTCCGACGCCCCGCACTCCAGCGCTACCTCGTTGATATTGACGATTGTAAGCGCCGGCACCGCCGATGAAGCCAGTTCGCCCGGGTCGACGTTCCGGGCGGATACAATGCCGCTGATCGGAGCTTTCAGCACCGCATTGGCGGCGTTTATCTGGGCCGTCGCCAGAAGCGCCTGACTAGCGCTTAGTTGAGCGGGCTTCAGATGCTCTTTATCGTCGACCGCCTGTTTGTATGCAGTTTCCGCCTGACTCAGACCGGCCTTGGCATTCACGTAAGGCTGCTCGTACCGTGTTTCAAAATCAGCCTGTGAGATCGCCTCCTGCTCAAGAAGGAGTCTACCTCGTTCGTAGCTGGCCTCGCTCAACCGATAGTTTTCCTGCGCCTGCTCCAGCGCCGCTTTGGCCTTTTCCACACCAAGCCGGGCCTGCTCAATCCCCGCTTCGGCCAGTCTTAATCCTGCTTCCGCCGAACGTACCGCCGCTTCCAGCTCCGGCGCATCGAGTGTCAGCACCACCTGCCCGGCCTTCACTTCCTGGCCGACCTCAACAGGGACTGTTCCCACCCTGCCGGGTATCTTCGGGCTCAGGTTTACCTCTTCCGCCGCCATCACCCTGCCGGTCAAGAGGTCCCCGCGGCTCAGCCGGCCAAGCGCGGCCTTGGTCACGGTTACAGGAACCATTTCTTCGGCTAATTGTCCGCCCTTCGCCGCACGGTCAGCGCATCCCGCCACAGCCGGTACGAGCGTAATACATAAAAATAAGACCCACAGCGCCGCCACCGGCACCCGGCGGCCGCTCCGGCACATCCACAGTCCCATAGCCGTCTCCCTTTCCTACTCCTCTTCCTGAAGTTTTGCTAACACCGCTTCCATAATCCGGTTCAACGCCTTAATATCCTCCGCCGTCAACCCGGCAAAATACCGAGAAAACATATCCTTCCGGGCAGCCTGCGCCTTTGCCAGCACCTCCCTTCCTTCCCGGGTAAGCTCCATCCAGACCACCCGGCGGTCTCGCTCATCACGCCGGCGTTCAATCCAGTTTGACCCCACCAGCTTGTTTGCCAGCACCGTCACCGCAGCCAGCGTCACCCCGAGTTCCGCGGCAACCTCCGAAACCGTGGACCGGCCCTTGTCACCCAGGGCACGCAGGAAATAATACGGACCTCCGCCTACCGCCGCATAAAGAGGAAGTTCTTCGTGGTGGCCTTCCTCGGTGGATTCTTCCCCGTGTCCAGCCGTTCCCACCACCGTTTTTTTCAGACGGGAAGAAAAGAGCCTCATCACCTCTTCCACCTTTGCCAGGCAAGACTCCACCTCATTCATACATACTTAACCCTCCAAATAGTTTAGTTGATTAACTATTGCCTATAAGAATACTTTCCCTGCATACCCTTAGTCAAGTAAATCTTTACTGTCATTCAAAGCTTAGGAGGGAGCGGACGCTCCCTCCTAACGTATACGTCCAACGGTACTATGAATGTTTTATTCAATCAAATCTAATCTTAATACCCCTAATATCGGTCCGCCGCCGTAGTTGCTCGGGCCTTCATAAAAATACCCGGTGATGCTAACCTTCCGGCCCTTACATGATTGCAGCATGGCCTTTGTTGCACTGTCCACCGGGTTCGGCATTAACACGTAAGCCGCGGTGCCGGTCTGCAGTTCCCAGTGTGGCTTCTCCCCCGTAATCCAGTCGGGTACGCCTGAAACCATTACTGTTACGTCCTTCAAACAGCTTTTCGGTGCGTATCCAACGTAGTTCTTGTACCCTTCTCGAGTCCGGATCGTTATACTAACCTTGCAGTAATCGCCGGAAGCGGCAAGATACCTTACTTTGTAACCGGCCAGAAGCGGAATGAGCACCCTGCCGTCTGAAGAGGCGGACATCCTCAACTGGGCAGGCTGCGCAACCAAATAAACCATAGCCTCCGGATTCTGGGGCGCAGTGCTCTCCGGTTTCAGCCGTTTAACCGTGTTTCGCAACACAAAGCCGGTGGTGCTCTTGTATTGCTTCCCGGTCCAAAGATTAACGCTGACCTCGTGGTAATCGTCGAGAGTACGAATACGCCTCACCCGATTCCCGGGCTTCAAAACAGCGATGCCGGCATCCGTTGGTGACGGATACGCCTTTAAATAGGTTGACTTTACCACCTGGTAGTAATCCGTTTCGGGGTCGGGCCGTGTTTTAAAATTAAAGGTGTACATCTCCTGCAAGCTGTTACCTGCCGTATCCTTAATCGCCTCAGCCGGGATATACACATAGTAGTCGGCGTCATACTCAAGACTCTTAACCGGCCTGATGTAAACCAACCTTCTATCACCTTCGCTAATCGCTACATCGGCTTGGACGTCCTCGCACGCAACATTCCTTAGTACGATACCGCTGAGAGTCTCTCCTATTTGCACATCTTCGCTAAAGACGATCGTAATTGCTTCGTCAACCGGGACATCCACAGCGTCGATAACCGGGTTGGTCGCTTTTACCTTAGGCGCGGTCTTATCGACCTCAGGCAGGCCGGCTACGGCAAAAACGGCAAAAACCCCCAGTCGCTCGGCCTCAGCGGTGATGGTGCCTTTCCCGTAGTCAATCGTCCCCTCCAGCAGGACCCACCGGTTTTGACCGGTATCATAGCGAAACACGGCCGGATCCTGGTACCTGCCCAAAGTCTGCTTGCCGTAATATAAAGTGACATAAACGTTGCCGGTTATCGAACCGCTCTTCATCGTAATATCCACCACGCGGCTCACAAGGAGCATACGAGAGCTTTTTGCCTCGGCGTCGCCAAGCACCGAAACGCTGCAGGCAGCGTTACCGGCCAGAACACCGGCGGGGACTTCCAGCCTTACGGTATCTGGAATCTCCATAATGTTCAGTGCGGCAGGGCTTAGAATTTTTTCCACTTTATCGTTCCCCGGAAGAGTCCCGTTGCTGCCGCTTACACCTGCCTCCGGGGCGGCGGCAGCCGGAAGGGCCAGCCCCAGCGCTATTATTACCACAAACACCGCCGTAAGCAAACTTCCCCGTCGCCCCTTGCAAAGAACCATTTTTCTCCGCTCCTTCCTTGCCGAGCCGCAATTGCCCTTAATGCCTTACTAATCAGCGGTAAACCGCGAATGAAGACGCGATCCCCGATACATCTTTTTCCTGCCTTCCACCCTTGGATTTTCCGGGCAGACTAATATGCATTATTCGCGTCCAGAAATAAAAAACCTGTTTACGGCAGGAATGATTTATTGTAAGAGAGCCAAATCCCGCCAGGTTCTTGTTTTTCGCACCGGCAAACCAGTCAACTCTGACACAAAAGCAAAAACGGTACCTCCGGAATCCGCTTGCTTCGAAGGTACCGCTTATGGAAATCCTACGCAGAATTAAATCGGGGGGTCTACCTCAACCAGGAATCAAGGAGCATCCCAAGAAAAAGCAGAAAAAGATAAGGGCTGGAAAATTTGAAAAGCCGCCAGGCGTTTACCGGCGCAGGCCGCTTGCAGATATAACCGCTTAAAACGACCGCCACGGCGCCCAAAGGCAATGCGGTAGCCCAGTAGATAACACCCCATCTGCCGATATACCCTATCCAGAGCGACAACGCCACCATTAAGAGCACGGTCAGCGCGAGACAGTGTAAGGCTTTTTTAATATTTGTCACCACCGGCAGCATCGGCACCTGAACCCGGGCGTATTCCTCACGGTAAAAGATCGCCAGGCTCCAGATATGGTTGGGAATCCAAAGAACCACCAGACCGGCTATCAGAACCGGCAAAAGGTCGATTCTCCCTGTTACGGCCGTCCAGCCGAAAAGCGCCGGCAGCCCTCCGGAAAAGCCGCCGAGGATTATGTTCCAGGAACTCCTGCGTTTGAGCCACAGGCTGTAAATCCCCACGTATCCAAACATTCCGCCGCAAAGACAAATGCAAGCTATCGGGTTAAGCAACCAACCAAGAAGAAGCGCCGCGCCAAAAAGAGCAAAACCCCAGTACAGGGCCCTCACCGGCGGATTTATCCGCCCGGAAGGAATCGGCCGATGACAGGTACGCCCCATGGCCGCATCCAGGTCCCGGTCTACGTAACAACTTACAGCGTTCGCTCCGGCGCACGCGAGTGTTACCGACAGGAGTGCCGCAGTAACCTGTTCCCAGGAAAACGGGGCCTCCTTGGCCGCCGCCACCATCGGCGCCACCGCCGTGAAAACCAAAAGCAAAACGGAGCGGGGCTTGGTCAATTCAATAAAAGCTTTAAAACTCTCCCAACGGCTGAGCGCCCGTTGTTCGGATACATACACCGTACCTTCCGGCAAAGATATGTCACCCTTCCCCCATCAAATCTCTATATATCTTCACATGCCACCTGTTTTTCCGGCTTTTTTATCCCACCTGTTTTAGGGGTGCAAGATGAGCAATCGGGTTCTTTTTGTAATTTTTCCCCGGCAACATCCCTGAAGATGCAGGAAGAACCCCTTGCCGGCCCACAACCCGCCAGCCACAGTTTTAACCGCCCGCCAAAAAGCTGCCCGATAAAGAAGGTGCCTACCAATACCGGGTAGGAAAACCAAACAAACCCGATTCCTGAATACAATCTGAGTATTACGATTACGGGTATAGGCAGGTGAATCGCAAGAAACCAGGCAACAGACCGCCGTGGCACATTCGCCCGCCAGTAACCAAAGGGGATATTTAAGAAAAATACCGCCGCCGCGACAATGCCCAGGTGCACCGGCCATCCTCCCTTATGGTTTTCATTATACCCAGCGAATGGAACGGACGCAATACTTAAGCTTGTGCGGGCGTTGTAATATCCCTTGAGCAACGGCAGCAAACCGTTCGTATGTTAACGGTAATATAAGGAATAAGACTCGAGTCAAATGAAAAGCCGCGCAGGTTTTAGCCCGCACAGCTTTTTCGCTTAAACCGCTGCATCGTGGCCTACATGGCCAGGGTGCCGTTCGGTGAGCTGAAAAGCTGAAGAACCTTTGCCTCCTCTCCCGTTGCGGCGTCAATGTATACCAGGAATGTATTCGCTGCCAGGGTGCTCTTGAATTCGTAGGTGAGCTTTTCATTTCCGCCGTCGGTTGGAATTACCGCCGGTCGGGAACTCTCAACCTTCAGGTTTGGACTCAAGAAAGAGCGGGCCTGTTCCAGTGTGATTTTTGGTTTCAATGGCGCCCGGGTATGATGGGACATCAGATAGTCGCTGCCTTCCATACCGGTCACCTGCCCGTTGTCGAGAGCCACGGCTATTTTCACCAAATCGGGGTAAATAACCGTGCCCTGTTCTTCGCCGGCAAAAGTAAAGGTAGCGATTCCGTTTTGTCTTATACTGTAAGTAAGGCGCATTTTGCCAAGGCCGAGCTTTGTAAGGTAACGTTCTGCACGCCTTTGCGCCTCGGTCATGCTGATTTTCGGGGTACCGATTTTTCTCCCGGTCACCAGGAGCACCGGATGCCCCCCTTTCTTGCTGATCAGGAACGTAGCCCTCTCATCCCCTCCGGCTTTGCGCCCGTTAATCTGAACCTGATAAGCCTGTATCTTCCCCCGCACCAGCCCCGTAACCTTGGCGCTGTACGTCGTGCCGGGAGATCGATCGAGCAGGGCAAGCGCCCGGTCCCTCGCACCCGTAGCGGAAATATCAGGGCCGGTTAACCCCAAAGGGCTCTTGCGTTCCATATGATCGGAAAACGGCCCGTCATAAACCAGTGTCGGGTATGTCTGCATTTCCCTGTTGATTGAACGAAAATCAGCGTGCTGGGGCGGGCCCATCGGCGCCCCCTGCTTACTGGAAGCCATTGCGCGGGGGATTTCCCAGAAGTTTGCCCCGCCTGACGCAACACGTGCCTCTACTTTATGGAGCTCACGGTTTAGAATCGTGGCCTGGCTATATAGATTCCTTAGTCTATCCCATTCTTCCCGGGTCACTGCCGCCCCGGTGCCTGCGCGTCGGATTAGGGTGTTCGCGTAATCCCCTACCTGGGAGAGGAACTTCGCTGTCCGTCCCGTAAGCTGGGGCGACACCGGAAGTTGTCCGAGATCCTCCTGAGCCATCATTGACTGCTGCCAGACCGAAGCGAAGATTGCGCTTGACTGCTCACGCCCGTTAACAACCAGTCCTTTTCCCAAGAGAACCTCAACGTTTTGTGTTTTGGTGAGCAAGTCGTAAAAGGCGCGTTGATATCGGTTATTTAGGCTGACTTCCATACTTCGCCGTGCGACGTACTGGTTGTATCCCCAGGCCGCAAAGGCAACCGCAACCAGCGCCGTCAAAAAGAGTGGAATGAAACCGAAGCGCATCCATTCTTCCCTCCGTTCCCAAAATAGCATTTAAAGAATTTAAATAGCAAACACGTGACGCCCGATAGAGGCGATGATCGTGCGCGACCAGACCCAAGCGCTTACGGGCTTGGCGGGATTCCAGAAAAACAGCGCCCCGCCTGACGGATCCCAACCGGATACAGCCGATTCTGCCGCCCGGATGGCTTCTGTGGATAGCTCCCGCCAGACCTGCCCGTTTTCAACCGACTCGAACTCCCCCGGCTGGAAAATCACGCCGGCGATAGTATGGGGGAAGGAAGCATTTTGCGTCCTGTTGAGAATTACCGCCCCGACCGCAACCTTCCCTTCAAAAGGCTCGTCTGCGGCCTCCCCCATAATCAGCCTGGCAAGGAGCGTCACTGAATCACGATCCGAAACAGCGCCGCGTGAAACGGTTGGGGCCTCCTGGGCGGCAGCGACCGGCAGGCCCAAAGCCTCCATTGTTGCCGGACCAACCAGCCCGTCTACGGCGAGGCCGTTCTTCCACTGGAAGGTCCGTATCGCATCCGCGGTATCGTTTCCAAAAACCCCGTCTATAGGCCCGTCGTAATACCCCCAGGAAGCCAGGCGCTGTTGTACCTGGCTGACATCCCAGCCGCTGGCGCCCCAGTATAAGACCTGGTTCTGGGCAAGTGCAAACGAGCATAAAGCAAGAACCAACACCATTACTAAAATACAAGGAATATACCGCCGTAACATCATTCGCTAAACCCCCTTCGTACTAACAGTATAAACAGTATTAACACCACGTCACCGATTTGCAATCACGACCGGATTCTCGGAAAAGAGAACCTTGGACTTAGTTTTTGCCGACTACGGAAGGATTATATAAAACCGGACAAAAAAATTTCAGGACGGTGAGCACCGTCCTGAAATCTTAAGGCCTGCCCGGCTTATAATGCAAATATGCGTTTTTACTTGCAACTACCTAACGCATCTACCGACCTCACCGCATACCCAGTCTATAAAGGAGGCGTTGCCGCCAATAACGGGAATTGCCATTATCGCCGGCACTGAATAGCTATGCCAATCGCGTACGGCCCGGGTTACCGCTTCGACCTTATCCTCAACGGTTTTTACCACTATAACGGCCTCGTTCGATTGTTCCATGCGCCCTTCCCAAACAAAGTATGATTCTATACCCGGGAAAATATTGACGCAGGCCGCAAGCCGTTCACGTACCAACCCTTGACCGATACGCCGGGCTTCATCGATGTCCTTACAAGTTATGTAGACCAGCACCATGTTCATATGATCCCGCCTTTGTACCGTACTCAACCGGGAACCGCCGCCATGAATCCTACAAGACGCTTCCCCGGGCGCACTCTACCGGCTTCTTTCTCGCCGAGGTGCTCCGGTATGCCAGTGCTCTTGCCACAAGAGACGGAGCCCATTGCGGAACGGCAAGGGCGTGGAAATGACAGTATGAGGCCATGGTGTTTTTGTAAATAATCCCGTCCGCCACGCCGTTCACACCGTAACCCCGCTGCACCGAAAAACCGAAGTGAACCCCCGCAGGCAGATTGGCTACGGTCGAATGATGAAACTCGTGTCCGCGAAGTTCCTGTCCTTCCTGGAAGTAAGGGTTGCCCGCCAGAGCCTGCAGACGCATATACCCGTGACCGCGTGGTTCGGTGCCCATAATCACATCAAAAGGAAACGCACCGACCATCAGGCTCCGCTTCCCGTTATAAGAAATACTCCGTGAAAGGTACATAAGCCCCCCGCATTCCGCATAAACCGGTAACCCATCCTCGATTCCCGCCTTAATCGCCAGGCGTAGGGTAACATTTGCTTCCAACTCACCGGCAAAGACCTCCGGAAATCCGCCCCCGATATACAGGGCGTCCACCTCGGGAAGACGTTCGTGCAAGGCGTCGATCAAAACCAGGCTTGCACCAGCGTCTTCCAGCGCCTCAAGGTTTTCGGGATAATAGAAGCTAAATGCGCGGTCCTTCAGGACACCGATCCGCACCTGCCCCTTTGGAACAACTCCAGCGGGTGCTTCCGGCACCCCAAATGCCGGGGCAGCCTGTGCAATCCGTAATACCGCCGGAATGTCGATGTACTTTTCGGCGCCGACACGCGCCTCTTCCACCGCGTTAAACAGCTTTGCGTCTTCTCCAACCGGTACCAGCCCGAGATGACGGTCCGGGATCTCCCATGCTTTGTTCTTCGGCAACGCCCCTACCACCGGCAGGCCGCAAAAACTCTCCACGGCCGCGCGCAACATCCCCTCGTGCCTCGGCCGCGCATTGATGTTATTAAGAATCACGCCGCGGATGTCCACTTCCGGGTCAAAATGTTGACACCCCATCACGATAGCCGCAATGCTTCTTGTCATTCTCACGGCATTGATAACCAGAATCACCGGACTCGCCAGAGCCTTCGCTATCTCGGCCGTACTGCCGCTGCCTGCAAGGTCGCCCCCGTCAAAGAGCCCCATTGCGCCCTCTATTACGGCAATATCCGAGCCGGAGGCTCCTTTCGCCAGACTCGCCCGTAACGTTTCCCTGTTCATAAAAAACGCGTCTAAATTGCGGCAATGGCGCCCTGCCACTTTGCCGAGCCAGCCGGGGTCGATGAAATCAGGGCCTTTTTTAAACGGCTGAACGCTTAGTCCTCTGGCCACAAATGCGGCAATGAGCCCCAGGGTCACGGTTGTCTTGCCTGAACGACCTTGAGGAGCAGCGATAACTATGCGGGGAATATTAAAATACGTCTCCAAGGTTAAAACCCACGCCTCCGTTATTCTGACCAGATGCCACTGCGTTTTATAACCGTAAAAAACCCCTTAACCCGGGGAGATCTCCCCGGGTTAAGGATAATTTGTCCGGGAAATATTCTAATTACACGCAGCCCGTAGGCTTCGGCAGACCTGCGATTTTACAAGCGCCCTTGGCCGGACCCGTCGGGAAAAGCTCGTAAATCTGTTTCAGCGTAAAACCGCTGTTCTTGCAAAGCATGCGGATCATCGGCGCCACGCCGGTACGCAGGTAGTACTCGCGAATGTAGTTTACAACCTTCCAGTGATCTTCGGTTAGTTCATTAACCTCTTCCAACGGCGCGATTCCCTTGGCAAGCTCCTCGTTCCAAATGCTCGGGTCGGTAATGAACCCGTCTTCGTCAACCTCAACCTGTTTCCCCGCGATGGTAATCATTGCCATACTCGAAAACACCTCCGTAAAATAATTGGTTTATCCCCCAAAAAGTTCTCTCCGCAACATAAACTACCTTTATCTAACAGGTAGGCTACCGCCGTTTATCCATGGTCCTGTCGCGTCATCACCCCCTAAATCTGCCTGTGGCCCTTGAACACTAACGCTGCTCCGACAAAATCGATCAGCCCTTGAATCGGGATATCCAGGTGATGGTACTCTTTAAGTACCCCATAGAACTGTGCCTTGCAGATAGAACACGGCGCACAGAGAATATCCGCTCCCGTAGCCTTAATCTGTTCTACCTTCTTTAAAGAGAACTTACCCCGGAGTTCATACATTTCGGGATCATCGTAAAGAACCGCCGAACCGCCGCCGCAGCAGAAATTCTTCTCCCGGTTCGGGTACATCTCCCGGACCTCCGGTACCGACGCGTAAAGGTTAATCCGGAGGTTGTCTATCAGGTTGCACGCCCGAGAGTAGTTACAGGGATCGTGAAGCGTAACAGACGTACCGACCGGCGCGAGACGGTTGTTCCGCGGGTCCAGATTAAGTTTTCCGGCTTTGACGTACGCCGCCACCTCGTCGTGGATGTGAACGATAGGCACCCCTTTGTGGTAGTTGTAGCCAGCGCCCGCGATCCCAAAGTCAGACAGCGTCGGCGTATACATCTTCCAGGCCCGCCAGCCGTGCCCGCACTCGCCCATAACCACCTTCTTGATGCCGAGCTCGTATACCGTCCACCACAGCCGTTTCACCAGCTCGCGCTGGACCGAGTGCTGGTCCGTCAGGAGACCGAAGTTACCGGCTTCTGTCATATGCGAAGAAATAGTCCAGTTGGCCCCGACATACTCAAAGAACTGGGCTGCCCCCTTGAGGGTTTCCGGGTTGAGCAGGTAATCGGCCGAGGACGGCACATACAGGATGTCTGAATTCGGCTTGTCAACAGGGAACTCGATCCGGAAGCCGCGTTCTTCCTCCAATTCGTCTGAAAGGAAGTCGTGGGTTTCTATCTCGCCCTGTTTGGTCATAGCTCCCTGGTTGCCGCGCTCGAAAACCGCTGCGGACGCCGCACCCTGCAGATCGGGACACATCCCGAGACCCCACAGTATCTCGCGGCCGGCCATGGTGACCTCACAGGTGTCGATGCCGAACGGGCACACGTGCCCGCACCTGCGGCACTCCGTGCATTGGTAGTAGTAGCTGAACCACTCCTCAAGGGTGTCCATGGTGATATCTTCCGCGCCGACAAGGCTGCCGAAAAGGCGTCCCTGAACGGTGAAATACCGCTTGTAGACCTTCCGCATAAGGTCCGCTCGTCCGGTCGGGATATTGTTGGGGTCCTTTGTTCCGAGGTAAGCGTGGCATTCGTTAGCGCATACGCCGCACTTCACGCATGACTCCATCGCCATCACAAAAGAGCGCCGGTCTTTCCGGTAATAGTCAAGCCACTTAATCGCCTCCGCAGGCTTTTGCGCATCGGGTATCTCACGGACATGTATCCGCTTGAGAACCCGTTCGTTAGCCCTGGCAGGCTGCTTTAGCTCTTTACCTTTTACTAGTTTCTTAGGCACCTTATCTCACCTCCCTCCTATAACTTCAACTTCGCACCAGGAAGGCCCACGGGCGGTTCCTGGAACGGGCGGTTCACAATCCAGCGGGACCACAGTATCCCGAAGGGGTGCATCAACTTCGAGAAGGGGAAGATGATAAGCATGATCTGCACCGCCAGGAAATGGATGAAGAAATAAGCATTAAGCTGCCCTGTCTCTTCCACCACCGGCATCGGCCCCGGGTGGAAGGTAAAAAGACCAACCATAAATGTCTGGGCGGCAGCATACTCCACCTTTACAGCATGTACGAGACGCATGTAGTCGCCTACACCTACGATAACAAGAAGCAGCAAGAGATGCAGGTAGTCGCTCGGCATCGATATGACCCGCACCTTTTCGATTGCGAAACGCCGGTACAGTAGGTAAAGCAACATGACGAAAAAGATGATGCCGAACGTTGTTCCCAACGCATTGGACGCCGCTTCACTCTGGGCTTCAGTGACTATCCACGGAAGCAGCATATGGAACTGGTTCCCGAGGGTCGCAATGCCCAATATATGCCCTCCGCCAATAGCTGCGAGTGACACATGCATCAGCCACGCGCCGACCCACAACGGCCTGTCGAACTTGAATATGTTCCAGAAACTAACGATCTGCCACAGTATCCAGCCAACAGCCGCTCCCCAGGAAGAAGGAAAGGGCGAAAGTGTAATATTGTGCACGATTCGTCCGATCATCCAGCGCCAGATCCGCCAGGTAATCCCTCCCAGCAGGATCGCCACCGTAAAATACGGGAGGATAGTCCCTACAAAAAGCTCCAACCGCACGCACCTCCTTCTAATGATTTATCTTTCGAGCAATCAACATCTTCGGGTATAAAAAAGGAGGCTAAACCTCCTCAATGGAAATCGCACCAGTTGGGCAAACAGTAACACAGGTTTCACAACCGAGACAGGCTGTCTCGTCCGTAATCCTCACTCTACCGTCTTCCAAAACAAGAATTCCCGCAGGGCAAGCCTCTACGCACTCGCCGCAACCTTCGCACTTATTTTCGTCACGTTGAACCCTGTACACGGTTTTGAAGACCTCCCGCCAAGCTTAAAGAACCTTTTTTAAAAGGAGACCTTAAACACCTCCTTACTTAATAGCAATTGTCCACTTTGAAAAATGCACGACATATCGCCCGACTAAGAAGCAGGTAAGGACGGTATTTTCGGTTTCCCGGCGCTGATTAGATTACCTTTCCTCTATGCTGACAGCGCCGTTAGGGCACACGGATACACAGGTTTCGCAACCTTCACAAGCCGTCTCGTCCGTAATCTTCACCTTTCCATCTTCCATAACAAGGATCCCGGCGGGGCAACTCTCGACGCACTCGCCGCAAGCGTCACACTTGGACTCATCACGCGAAACTATAAACATTTTGGAAACCTCCTCAATTTATTAAGAATCGAATTGCTTGAATCTAGTTGACTAAGAACCTAATTATCCCGGCTACCATACGGGCAATGCTGTCTCCCGGACTTCCGACTATCCGTCGCTTTAATAATTTTCTCTTATAGAGCGTTCTTTTTTCCGAAGCCCAGAGGAACACGTAAATACGATTCGTCTGCCAGCTACCGCCATTCCGGAAACCAGACAAGGTCGAGACATCCGGCGGCATACTTGGACAAACCCAACCTCCAAACTGATGCCTTTACCTTTTGTTTTCCCGGCCGGCTTAACCTTCCCAAGCTATGCGGCACTACCTTTAACCTCAAGTACCGTACGCGTCACCCTTTCCTTGCCGCCTTGAAAAAACCCGGTGCGGCAGCAAAGGCATCCCGGCCGCGCTCTATTTCACCCCCCCGTTTACTTTTAAAACCATGGACATACAAAAAATAGTTAGTAAAAGAAAAAAATATGCCACTGGTTATGCCGGATTCCTGCCAAAGCAGATCCCGGTAGCATTATACCAGCTAAAGACCGCTCATATCGAAACCGATGCTGAAGCTATTGCTATTATTCGAGGTGCGTCGTAATATTCCTTCTCCCGATGTCACTTTTTTCTCCAAATGCCAAATCCGTACCAGGCAGGTTTACCCGTCTTATCTCCGCACCCAAGCCGTTAAGCCTCTCTTCAAAATCCTTATACCCACGGTAAACCAGTTCTACCCCGCTGACTTCTGTTTCGCCCTCAGCGATTAAACCGGCGACCACCAGAGCAGCTCCGGCCCGTAAATCCGTGGCCTTTACCTGTGCTCCGAAAAGCTTGGGCATTCCGTCAACTATTGCCACCCGGCCTTCCACCTTGATTCGGGCCCCCAACCTGCGAAACTCCTGAGCCACCTGAAAGCGGTTTTCGTAAATGTTTTCCACGATAACACTTGTCCCAGGGGCAACGCTTAGCAGCGCCATAACCTGGGACTGCATATCCGTGGGGAAACCGGGATATGGCATCGTTTTTATATTGGCCGCCCGTAGATTCCCTAGCCGCCTTACGAAAAGAGCGTCTTCCCCTTCGTTTATCTCCGCGCCTATCTCGCGCAACTTGGCCGTAAGCGGCTGGATGTGCTTGGGGATAACTCCTTCTATCTTAACCTCCCCGCCGGTTGCCACCGCAGCGACCATGAAAGTCCCGGTTTCAATCCGGTCGGGAATCACGGTGTAGTGGATCCTGCGCCCAAGCTCTTTTACTCCGTCAATACGGATTATGTCCGTTCCGGCACCGAAAACCCGCGCGCCGAGCCCGTTGAGAAAGTTGGCCAGATCCACTACCTCCGGCTCCTTGGCGGCGTTTTCAATCAGGGTTTGTCCTTCAGCAAGGCAAGCGGCCATCATGATGTTCTCGGTGGCTCCCACACTCGGGAAATCCAGATACACCTGGGCGCCCCGCAAGCGCGGGGCCCGCGCCCAGACATAGCCCTTTTCCAGGCTTAATTGAGCCCCTAAGGCGCTGAGCCCTTTAAAATGCAGATCCATCGGCCTTGCACCGATGTTGCATCCGCCGGGTAATGGTATGCGCACCTCACCGCACCGCGCGAGAATCGGACCGAGAAGCAGGTTTGAAGCCCGTAGTTTCTTTACCAGTTCATAAGGCGCTTCCCGCACCTGAATCGAGGGAACGCTGACCGACAGAGTATCTCCCTTCTTCCAGGAAGCCTGTACACCAAGGTATGTGATTACCTGGAGAATGTGCTGAACATCGCTGATATTGGGAACGTTGTCGAGAACGATAGTGTCTCCCGCGAGGATCACACCGCACAGTATAGCCAAAGCCGCGTTTTTAGCACCGTTTATCCGCACCCGTCCCTTTAGCGGTCGTCCACCACGAATTACTATTTTGGGGGCCAACGAGCATCCTCCGTTCAGTTCAAAATCCCACCATGCACAGCCGGCTTTTTTGATTTCTGGGAGACCACTACAAAACAACGCCTTCCCAGCGAAATACACTTAAATATGTAATACATCTCTAGTTTCCGGTTTCTCTGTTTTCAAGTTGCGCGCCCAAATGCTTCCTGCCGGCCCACTCCCTCCATTTAGTTTCGAACTCGGAAAGATCGCAACCGGTATTTCTGGCAAGCGCCTGCTCAAACGATGAACCTTGTCCGAGATCATTCAGCAGGCCAAACACATTGGCGTCACCACCATGCAGGAAAAGATACTGCACCATCAACAAAGATTGATAATATGCAAGGCGCTGATCGGGCAAATAATCGAACCTTTCCAGGTCTTTAAGAGAATACCAGTTAGAATTGCTTTCCGGTGGATCAAAGGTGAACCCGGTCAACCGCCGCTCTGTTTCCTGCGCCAGTCCTTCCGTCAACCAGCGCGGATAATTCCCCCCCGCCCGGTAATCGACCATCAGGTGTGCCGCCTCGTGCACCATTGGGCCTGTGTAGAAAAAAACCTCCCGCAATGAATCTGCGTTTGCCTCCGCTATCCAGGAAGAAGGGCTTAAAACCCTGACGGTCCCCGCCCAGTAGACCCCCATTGTACCTTCGTCGGCAGGCCATCCGAAAAAGCGGTTCAGTTCGCTCTGATCCTTGTAAATCACCACCGGCACCCGCCGCCTCAAGCTCAACCCGAACTCCGCCGCCACCTTCGGGAAAAACTGTTCCGCCGCCGCGAAGACAAGCCTCGCCGCCCTCTCGTCCCCTTTGGGGTAGTAGATAACGCTGTAATCACCACAGAGCCGCTCTAAACCGATGTATTGAACAGGGACCAGGCCCCTATTAATCTCCCGCGCAAATTCGTTAATATGTATTCTGGCAACAGAGGGAAGCCTTAACAGGAAGCAACCGGCAAGCATTACCCCCAAAACCAGCGCCTTCCGCGGCCGGAGCCGGCTTCTTCTTACTTTTTCCAATACCATGTCAGCCCTTCCCCCCTCGTTAATTAATTATAAAAAAGGCTGACTGGTATTAATAGTGGTAATTATGAGCAATAAGGCATACTATTCGGGTACGGTTTTAAGGTCCGAATTCAGAAGTCGGTAGCCAGAATCCAGAATAGAGACGGGTTATGTCAACCGACTTGTTAATCGTTTTTAAAAAATTACGGTTTTAACGCGCCTTTCTTCTGTTCGGCCGTCCACTCCGCAATCAAACCTTGCGCCTGCTCGACCTCCCGACCGGTTTTTGCCAGGTCGACAAAGCGTTTCAGGTCTTGCACGGCACCGGCGTAATCCTTATCGCCGTAACCCCGGATTAGCCCGCGGTAATACAGCGCCGTCTGGTGGTCGGGCGCCTTCTTAAGAATCGTTTCCACTTGAGCGGAGGCCTCTTTATAGTTGCTCTGGATGAAGTACTGCTCAACCAGGCTCATCCTTGCCGCCGTGTTGTCCGGTGAAATCTTTAAAACCTTCTGGTAAACCTCCTCCGCGCGCTTTACGTCACCGCCGTCAACAAGCCGACCGGCGATCAATAGAAGTGTTGCCACATCCTTGTTCGCCTCAGCCTTTGTTATCTCGGAGTCGATGGAGCCGTTCTGGGACCCTGACACCTCGGGCGCAGGTTCATCCGGCAAACGCGTCCATAAAACGGACGACCCTACAAGGCCGGCCCCCAGGGCAATAACCAGCACCCAGAAAACAGCCTTAATAAACCTCTTTCTGCTTCTAAACGACAGGACCAATTGCATACCTCCCAAAAGAGTGTTGCGAACCCTAAAATAAACTCATCAATAGTTAGCTGTAAAGCTTTTCATACAAGTATACCATAACCGGTGAACCGGTGTCGTCGCGTGTAAAAAAGAAAAATCCGGCCTCGCGGCCGAATTTTATTTCTCCAACCATAGAAACCGTATATAACAGCCGACATCTGAGGCTGATGCAGCCCGAAGTAATCTAAGCAACCGCCTCTTACAGATGGTTCAGCGGGTTGCGCGGGGCGCCGTTGATAATGACTTCGAAATGAAGGTGTGGGCCGTATGAGTGCCCCGAGGACCCCACCTTTCCCACCACCTGTCCGCGCCCGACCGCCTCACCAACGCCGACGTCGATCTCCGAAAGGTGGGCGTATCTGGTTACAACACCGTCCCCGTGGTCAACATCCACCACGCGGCCGTAGCCGCCATACCACCCCGCCTGGATTACCGTACCGCTTCCGGCGGCGCCTACCGGCACGCCGTACCCGGCATCGATGTCCAGACCCGTGTGCATCCTGCCCCAGCGCATCCCATAACCGGATAGTATAGACCCGGAAACCGGCCAACCGAGGCTGCTCCGTCCATTACCGCGTGAAGCCAGCAGATAGACGCTGCCCCGCCGCTCGATCTGTTTCTCCGGGGCCGACAGCTCACGCGTACTCTTAACCTCACGGCGTACCTCCACGCCGTTTTGTACCGTAACCCGGTAGGTGATTTCCTTCTTCCCGGGCCGGCCTTCCTTTACCACCTTTACCTCTCCCCGGTGAAGGCTTCGGTCGTACCTTATCTCTCTCGAAAAAGGAATGGCTTCGATCTTCGTAGAATCAAAGGTCTGCACCACCGTTATAACGGGCGTTTCCTTGCGCAGTCTGATGGTCTGACCGATCGAAAGCCGGTCGGGGTTCAACCCCGGATTAGCGGCGATGATATCCTCCACCCCTAACTTTTGCGCCGCTGCAATCTCCCAGAGGGTATCCCCGTCTTTAACCGTATAACGCCACCTTTCCTCTATCCCCTTTCGGACGGCGGCTACGGCATCCTCTATACTGGCGACACGGTAAACGGGTACGCTCCGCGCCGCTAATTCAATTTTTTCACCAAAAACGGCTTGCTGGTCCTGTTTTACGGTGTACATTCGCTTTACTGTATCCAGGAAGGTTTTAGCCGTAGGGTCGTCCTTGAAGAAAAACCGTTCCTGTCCGCCGACAAGCACCGCAGTTGCGCGTGTGTACAGATGAAGCTCCCGGTCGAGTATTTCTCTCAGCTCTTCCGGCGTTAAAACCTTGCTCCGGGCCACCCGGACCCGCCGGTAGTCAACCCGCTCTTCCGGCCTGACCGGCTGCCCCAGTGCAAGCTCTTGGTCCCTTAATACCTGCGCCACTACCTTTTCTGCGATTGCCCGTCTCCCGACTACTCCCACCGGCCTCCCGTCCACTGTAACGACCCACCTGCTTGAAGCCGTGAGAGTTATAACCACCGCAGCGATAACAACCCCGACGACCAGAAACTGTTCTTTATATTTACCCGCCCGGAAGCCTTCCGGGTTATTGAACAACCGTTTGACGCGACCGATTATATTTCTACCCAAAAAATTCACCTCTCTTGGCTTGTGGTTCACGCGCTCTCCACCATTCGCCCCATATACCGGTTAGATGAAGCACGCCGATGTGGGAATCAGAAAGAACGTGCAATGATATACTATCATTTTCTCATGTGCCGGCAAGCCTGAAAACCGTCAGAAATCGCCTGTATTTTTATTATATTCGTTAATAGGTCAACCAACCACTACCATTCGCCTAAATCAATCAAAAAACTACGGCAAAAATTATTTATTTATCGGTGTCCCAGCCGGCCGATTTAGACCCCGGCGTTGATCCCCGCTTCGGCAAGCACGTAAAGAGCGCATTCGACACGCCTGCGCACAAGGTTGCACGCAGACAAGGATGGTTGTAGTATGGTGCCGTTAGCGGCGTGCGCGGCCGCGTGGCAGCCGCCGCCGCAGTTGAAGCGCGCCCAGCATGACGCGCATGGTTTGTTATAAACATGGGCATGGCGAAAAGAATCGATTATTTCGTGCTTCAGTACGCCGCGCTTCAGGTCCCCGATGCAGAACTCATCCCGACCGACAAACTGGTGGCAGGGGTAAAGCCGCCCATCCGCCGAAACCGCCAGGTACGAAAAACCCGCCCCGCAACCGGTGACACGTTTTGTCAGGCAGGGTCCGCCGGCGGGATCAAGCTCGAAATGAAAAAACCGGACGTGCCTTTTCTTGCGGCGGAGATCCAGGTAGCATTCGGCCAGCCTTTCGTATTCGGCTGCGGCCGCCGGCAGGTCCGCGTCTCGGATGGAATACGGTTCCTCGGGCCTTGCCACTACCGGCTCCAGTGATATGTCGTTAAACCCTTGTCCCGCAAGCTGGCAAAAGTCAGCGGCAAAGTCGAGATTCATCCTTGTATACGTGCCACGAAGGTAACAGTAAGAGGAGCGAGGTGAAGCCGACCAGCGGTTATAGAAACCTTTCACGCCGTCTAAGACCCGGTCGTAAGACCCCTTCCCGTCGGGAAAACGCCGGAAACGGTCGTGAACCTCTTTTCGACCGTCGATGCTGAGAACAACGTTGATCCCTTCATCCAGGAGAAAATCCGTTTTCACCCTGTCGAGAAGAAGAGCGTTCGTGGTCACGGTGAAGGAAATGTTTTTGCCGCAGGCTCTGGCCTTTTCTTTCGCATACTCCACGACCGCAACGATTACAGGGAAATTTAAAAGAGGTTCCCCGCCAAAAAAATCAACCTCTACAGCCCGTGTTGAACCCGACACTTGAAGCAGGAAGTCGACTGCGTCGAGCGCCGTTGTCTCCGCCATGAGGCCGCTGCCGCCGTAGGTGCCCTCCTCCGCAAAGCAGTAGGCGCACCGCAGGTTGCAGGCCTGAGCGACCATAAGGCACAGCGCTTTAGGCGCAAAGCCGGGCGGCGAGAACAGTTCCTTGCCGGGGTCTTGGGAAAAGAGCTGGCCTGCCGCCTCGAGTTCCTTGATTTCAGCAAGCACCTCACCGACTTCTTCTTCCGGACGATGCGGCAACCTGTCCTCTTCCGCATGGGAGGAGATAACCTCGTACGCTATATCGTCTACCCTGTGCAAGGCCCCGCTTACGGAGTCATACACAAACTTCTTTCCCCCGACTCCAAAACAGTGAACCAACTTCCCACTCCCTTTACAACAGGTCATTACGATGCCTGCCGTCCAAAATTTAATGTCCCCGTGACATACAAAGCCGCACGCGGGTCTCGATAAATGCGGATTGGATCTCCCATGACTGCACAAAAAGAGGGCGTCCCCTTACGAAGCCGCCCCTGTTTTTATAAAGAGCACGTTCCTAAGACTTCTGCTTGCATGATTGGTTCCCTACCGTGCAGGATGTTTTGCACGCCGATTGGCAGGAGGCCTGGCACTCGCCGCAACCACCCGTACGTGGTTTTCTCCCCTTCACTACCGTTTTGATATGCTTTCCCATGCTCCCCCCCC
>JBFMBL010000019.1:0-46881 GCA_040755195.1 Bacillota bacterium | reverse complement strand
GAGCGCTTTGGTCGGCATAGCGCCAGACACAGCTTCTAAGGGCAACGGTATCTCCTTCTGTGAGGGCCTGTACGTAAGCTGTAATCACCTGTTCGGCTTCTTTTTCCCAATCAAACGGTTTGACTACTGAGGGATTGGGAGCATCTGGTTCAAGCGTTTTACTGTTCTCCGTCCGGCAGCAGGCAACCAGCAACATCAGTCCGGCTGCCAGAAGCCCTATCACCAATAAGAAACGGCGGGGTATTGACGTCACCTCCCGGTTGTGAATTAATGATGCCGCAGGACTTCGGTGGAGCTCAAAAAAGCCACCCGGCTGGCAGGATAGAGGCCTAAAATCAGGTCTATGAAGCAAGCAATTCTTCGAAAGTTTTATAGAAAGCGTACAATACCTATACCCCAAAATATCAACCGGTGAAACCATAATACCATAAATTAGAGCATTTAGTTACGCTAAGCGACAAACCGATTTCATGAAACCGCGTATACCTCTTTGACCTTTTTGCGTTTTATCTTATGGGAGTAAAATATACGGGATGGTGGATTACAATCTCAACGATCTGCCCGGCGCCATCCTGAGATTTCACGATGCCACGGGGCCTTCAAACGGTTATCTGCCTATGAAGAAGCATTAAGGGGTAAGCCTTATTGTGGCAAGAACTGTATCGTTTAGTATTTAACTATTTGTCTAATCTGGGACTGACGTGTGAGGAAGCAGAAGACCTGGCCCAGGAAAGCCTGGTGGCGGCCTATATTCATTTGGACGGCGTCCCGCAGGGAGAATTGAAAGCCTGGCTCTTCACCGTGGCGCGTCACAAATATGTGGATTGGCTGCGGCGGAATAAGCGGAATAAAAGGAAGTACGTTTTAGTTGACTTTATTGAAGAACTGCCGGACGAAGCGGAGGGCCCGGATGAGGCCCTGTTTGCGAAGGAAAAAAAGGAACTGATTCTGACTATTTTGAGTCGTTTAAGCTTTCACGAACGCAATTTATTGATTATGAAGTACCATTTGGACTTCTCATATAATGAGATCGCCAAATGTCTCAACGTGAAGCCGGAAACTGTAAAGACCGGCCTCTACCGGGCCAGGCAGAAGTTCAAAAAAGAATACCAAGCTATAAAGGGGGATTCAGACGATGGAAGGGCTGACACCTAATCAAAATTACCTTGACGAAAAGCGTTTCTTGCAGCGTGTACGCTGGCGGAGCACCCTTCGCACTGTGCTCTTATCCCTGGCGGTATTTGTCATCGGTTTTATTTCGGTGAATGTGTTAAGCGACTCCTTTCTTAATCGCCAGTACGATCGCATTAATACGTTTTATGACAGGCTTATAAGGTTCAGCGAACCCAATACCATTCTACTGAGTGGAGTCAGCTACAGAAATACCTGGTTCGGACAACACAAACAGTATTATTATGTCCGCGTAGTGGGTGACAGGCCCGTGCCGGCGGGTACGGTAACGGTGGATTTTCAGGTGTGGGGCGGGGAGCAGTTCTTAAAGCCTTTAACCCCGGTCTTCAGATCCCAAGACGGCAGAGAATACCTGGTGCCCAGTATGGTCCCGGTCTTAAAATTTTTTCACCCGGCGGCACCCGGCGAAAGGTTGCAGCGGGACTTTGGTCTGTTAAAACGCGTGCCCAAGGATGCTACGGTGGAAATGGCCCTCTCATTCAAGCGTCTGCTCACAAAAAAGGAAATGGAGGAGGCGCTTCCTGACGGCGTACAGCCGTTGTGGGGCGCCATATCGGCTTACAGCGACAAGGAAATCAGAAACCAACCTGATCTGGGCCGGCGGTTAGTCGGTATTCCCCTGGGGGGCTTCCAGGAAGGCGAACCTGAAATAGCAGAAGCCGACTTTCTTAGACAAATAACGGCTTTGAGTCAAGTGCCCAGTCATTTCTCAAAGTCACTGGCACGCACCGCCGGTTACCTCGAGAAGAACGGCATCCTTTATTACGGCGTTGTGGTTGCGGGCAAACCAGACGTTCTGCTCGGGCTTCAGGACAACCCCATTGTTTCCGGAGCGGTAATGGGGATTGTCGTGCAGCCGTATTAGTGGTGTATAGGGCGACCTAACGGGCTTAATGCTCGCTCCTTCCGCTCGGCCTTGTAGAGGTTTTATGCACGTAAAGAGCTAATACAATCCCCAAAGCTAAAGCGCCGCCGAGACCGGGCCACAACCAGGGAATGGACCGAACCGGAAGCGGAAACTCCAGCAAATGCCCCGGACCTTTGAGGTTCATAAAAGATATGTAAAGCTTTCTGTCGTAAAGAAAACTGTAAACCGGACTCCCCTGTTCAACAGAGAAACTTGCAATTTTCCCGAGTTTTCCATCACGAAACCAATAGACCTCACCCGACGTTGCTCCTTTCTCTTCATGGGAAAATACCGGGATGATTACATTTTTCCTTTTGGGGTCGAGAAGAGGGGGCCCTGCTACGAAGTCCTTGCCCTGGAGGCCGCATTTGTCTCTTAGGTTTTCGCCCTTTCCGTTGTACCACCGGGAGACTACCTGCCGGCCTGCAACCAACAGCTCGTCTGTGAAGGGGTTGAATACCGCCCCGTAGATGCGATTATCACCGAGTACTTCAAGAAACCGCCAGGACACGCCTCCGTCTTCGGAGTACTGCACTCCCGTCCAATCGCCCATCGAGCTGCGCCACGCCCATATCTTCTCCGGGTCTTCAGGGTGGAAGAGCAACCCCTCCACGGCAGGCGGGGTCTTACCCGGCAGGGACTTTTTCTCCCAGCTCACGCCTCCGTCTTTCGTCTCAAAAAAACTGTGTAACGACAGCGGTTGTTCCCCAAGAAAAGGGGTAGCTGGCACAGTCGGAAGGAGGTAGGCGCGCCGGGGCGAGACCAGATCAGGCACCATCACGTAGGGGCAGCAAGGATTTTCACCTTCGGTTCCCGGAACTTTTCGCCAGGTCCGTCCGGCGTCGGCGGAAACGTAGAGCGCGAATTTCTTGTCCTTTTGCTTCTTTGCCCAGACAAAGGTGAGCAAGCCGGTTGTGTTTTGAATACCGTGAGAACAAAGGCCGCTAAAAACTCCGTTGACCTGGGAAAAAACATCTACCGGTTCGAATCTTTCCCCAGGCGCGGGACTCCGGTAAAGGTTACATGAAAAGCCGGCGCAACCCGTATCGCGGTTCTGCGAGTCATGAATCCATCCCAATACCCCGTCACGGCCGACGCTTACAACGTACATTTTCTGCGGCACCGGATACGAGTGGGCGGATGATGTATCCTTGACCCCTGGACCGGCCGGCGGATTAGCCGCAACGTCTCTCTTTCTGTTTTTCTGGTAGTATTCATCGTATTTCTCGACGTACGGAAGACGCTCCGTGTTGATGCCTTTGTAAATCTCTTCGACCCTACCGTTTCTGATCACGGCGACCTGGTTCCCGTCCACGAAAAAGTTTGGCTTACCGGTTTCGTCACGGCGCAAGAGGACAAAGACATGAGTACCCTTCGGTGGAATTCTTTGCAGCCATGCGCCAGTCACCCGGTAGCGCGTCTCTGAAAGAGTAACATATTTATCTTTCAAAGAGCCTTTTAAAACCTCACGGACCTCTACAGTCCCCGTAACCCCTTCGCTCGCTTCGCGGCCTGGTTTGATTTCGATCACCACACCGGTTAAAATTATCTCGGCCTCGCGCAACATGTAATCAGGATCGGGTACCATCAATTTTGCTTCAACCCTGGCCAGACAACTCACAAGCGTTACTAAAAGAAGAATGACCGCCCAAAAGACTAACTTATTAGAATTATTCCTTCCTGAAAGTCCCGGTTTTGCAACATTTCTAAGCAACCATTTATAAACGCTGTACATTCTCTGTCACCTTCACTCCAAGGTAGTCTTACATGGCCCCGAGCTTTTCCTTAACGTATGGTTTCAGTTCCTCCGGAGGATCGTAAGACCAACCGGGAAACATATCTAAAGTAAACCGCGTCTTTGTGGCCTTAACAGCTAATCTTCCATAAACCACCGGACCATCCGTATAGTAAAACTTGATTAGGTATTCTTCGTCGCCAATCACCGGGGTAAATTCTTCTCTACGTGAAACACTTTGATTAACTAAAGAAATGAATTCGTATATTTCGCTTGGGGTCTCTAATGTTGCCTTGTTTTTCCATTTATCAGACACCCACGGCCCAAACAGGTCTATTTTGTTAACTCCTTTAAGCCGGAGGTTGGTAGGTTTTAGTTTGTTTGAGGGGGCAAAGAACGTCCTGTCTTTAAGTGATGATACCCCAGGACAATATCCTTTCAAAATTAAATACGCGCCAATAAGATCGCCCTTAAAGAACAAAACGTGCGCAGTGATTTCTCCATCCTGATTGCGAAACTGTGATCGTTCTCTAAGAACATAACTTAAAGCCTTAACCTCTTTTCCTTTATACTTTTGGAGGTCTAAACCGATGTCCTTCGATGCGGAATTATAGATTTCAAAATACCTTTCTTCAAGCTTAATCTTTTCAGCCTCGGGAGCCCCGGCAGGGTGCAATCGGTATTGCGCAAGCAATTTTCTGCCATGCTCATCAGCTTGGCTGTTGCAGCCGACCAACAATATTAAAATGAATAAAGTAAGCAAGAACGATATAGCTTTTTTCAATTACGCCTCTCCTTTGCTTTACTATTTAAAATATTTAGGGGGAATAAGGTAGTCACGGTTTTCGTCCTGCTCGAGATATATTACTCGACCGGAATTGACTTCGACAAACGCTAATCCGGACCTTACGGGTATTTCTCAAAACGAAGTTTCCGTAGTGTCTATTCTAAACTTCGTTACAATAGAGAAGTACCTATCGATAATCGGCCGGTCTATGCTGGGATCAGGCTTGTTAAGAAGGTGTAAGAATTCAGCTCCGCCTGTAGGAGACAGCCCTGCTTCTTTTACTTTGGCAAGTGCCAATCTGTGTTTCCGCAATGTGAAAAATCATCCGGTTTTTATCCCTGTCATAGGATATCTTTGTCTCGGGGATGTCGGTGGCGGCAGCGTAAAAGTCAGCTTCATGGCCGGAGATGGGCTTGAAAAGCACCTGTATTCCATTCAAAGTGACCACTATATCGGAAAGCTGTGCATACCCTTTACTTCCCGAGCTAACCTGTTCGTCCAACTTAAAGTACTTGTCTTCGCGTATCGCCGTGAAATCGTCGGTACTTTTAACGTCGTTCTTTACTCTTACGCATCTTATTAAGTACGGGAAATTCCCGAAAACGCACTCGCTGTTTTTGCCGCTTGAAAGAAAAACAATATGGTTTTCGCTTTCTACCTTTTCCAGCGTTACGAACTCGGGCCAAGTAGGCATTGTGTCCCGGTCCCCGTTTGCTAAGTTGAACAGCTCGAATTTGTTTGCGAAAGTTGGCCTCTGCGATTCGACCAGGACATAGTTTTCGTTAATCCGGTGAATGCTCAAAATCTTTTCTTCCGCTCCGTATGCTCTTTTGACATCATCAATGGTCAGTTTCCTGCCGTTGGCCCCGGCTTGCCCCTCACCGGTTGGCGCCGGCTGCTTTGGTTTTTGTCCGATACAACCTGCAAGACTGAAAATGACCAGCCATGTTAATAGAAGAACAGAAACCTGCCTCCGCACTCCATACCACCCCTTATTCAACAATGTTAACAAAATGACCCTGCCGCTTTGCTCGGGACGCCGTCACAAAATATAGTTAGTTAAACCTGGGCCGATAAATAGGATCCCTGTCGTCCCTTTTCATTTTTTTACTTGCGATTCTCCCGTCTGCGTTGCAATAGTCTAACTGACAGAGTTCCCTGCCTTTCGGAAGAATAACTATTGTCCTCTCAGGAGGCGATAAGGCAACAACTCCGTCTTCACCCGCTCCGGCCAAAACTCCTGCAAGGAGATCAAATGCCGGTATCCCCTTTCGATAATCTCTTACTAAACACAGAAACTATGATTATAAGTATCAAAACATTAAAAAGTTTCTTTACCATTGTCTTTGGCATTAGACCTTCCTCTTTCGAAGAAATTTGAGATTACCAATCCTAACCAAATAGCAGCCGAAATACGGGGGCTTGGATGCAAGAAAAAAGCTTTTACACTTAATGGCTTCTGTTCTGAGGCCAAGTATCGCTTCAAATCTTTTCAGGTTTCATATCTCCCGATTCCTTAATCAATTTCTTTATCGTTTGCAAGTTCGGACTGTCACAGGGACGGTTCTTATGACATAATTAAGGCCGCTCTGCGTACAACTTCCCGGTTTATTCTTAATACGTCCGCTATCCGCCTCAAGGACAGGTCGGATTCTTTCCGCAGCAACCCTATCAAATCATCCCGGTATGTCTTGTATTGACGTAGCTTTAGTTCAGTTATTCCTAACTTATGCTTTTTTAAGTAAGCGTAACTGGCCCCAATACGTCTGAGAGCCTTTGATAAAACATCCTTTCCTTCCCTCAGAACCAAATGCAGATGATTGTCCATCACAGAATATGCGTAGACGGTAAAATGATCTTCACCCTTCTTTTCCGATATAGTGGCCAATGATTCTGGCTTTATCCTCATCGTCAATAAACACATCCTGCAGGTTGTTTCCCCGCAACATGATGTGGTAGGTTTGCGTTTTCGATAATACCCTGGCATGCCTTGGCATTTTATCACCTCTGCCGGGATATTATCATATCCAATTATGGCTGTCAACGGAACCGTCCCCATGACATACCCTGATTCCGGATCAAACCAATACTATTCCGGACCAACCAATACAAAAAGATGTTATTTGACCTCTTTAACCAGGTTTTCAATATCAGAAACGGTCCTTGAAAGCTCGGGGCACTCGTTGATAGCGTTGTTCCCTTCAATACGAAACTTACCCTGATATGCGCCGACAAGTCCGAGCCGGTCCATTCTCGCTTCCTCTCCGGAAGCTTTTTTATAACCGATAAGACCTCTTTTTAAAAAGACAAGAACCTTTTCGCCACGATAAAAAGAGGCTTCTTCACCCCAATGTCTTACCAAAGAGGGGCTCCCTTTCTTTAGAGCTACTGTCAAGGGAACCTTCATTTCCCCACCAAGAACTATAATCTTGACCTCGTCACTTAGTCCTATGGAATTATTCAGGAAACGATCCGCCTTGATCGTTACTTCGCGATAACCCAGCGCATCTTCATGCCATTTGTTTCCCTCGGAAGCCAGTTTGGTTTCAGAAATATCAGTAACTTCGCCTATCAAGGCTGCCTCTGATTCACTTATAATTTTTTCAAATGGTCGGGTAGCAACGGCAGATAGACTCCCGGATTGAGGTCCAGGTGGTCTGAAGACGTATACAAGAAAAAACCCTCCAGCCACAACTATTAAAGCTGCAGCTAAAGAAACTAAACTTAACTTGGCTGATCTTTTCATTGCTTGTATGCCTCCTTAATGTAGAGTTTCATAAATATACCAAATTCCATTTTTATCATCTTGCGCTAAATCGCGGGGGTAATACAGACCGTAATCAATTCGATCATCCATTGTAGGCCTATATCATCCGGACTTGAATATGAATGACCGAGACTCAACCAGTGACCGAATTCGTGAGCTGCAACGCTCCAAGCGTCTTCCTCCAAGGCAGTTGGAGGTCGGGTGACGTCTGTATTCCAAATTTCGTCGCTATCAAATTTAGTGTCACAATCGTAAAGTCTACCAAACAAGTCATCCCACCAGGTACTAGCTACAGTATCAAACATACCATCAATAGAACCGTACCACCACTGATTACTGCTTGAGCCATCAAAGGTAAAATAAAAGCTGCTGGGAGCCGCGTTCCATGATCCTGCTCCTCTTTGAACAGCCGCTTGCATTGATGATGGCAATGTATCCCCATAGCTGTAAGTAGCGTATCCTGCATTCCACCAAAACCCATTGTAGACATAAGCGTAGCATACAGAGAAGAACTAAAAAGCAAAATAGGTAGTAACGGTCCTGCAATACGCCAGTTTGGTTTCACCATTTCTTACCTGCCTCCTCACAATATTTGAATTCCCGGAATGTTATAGAGCATCTTCCTAGTTAAAGACATCTTGTATCAAAGTTGCTCTTTCTACATACTTTGCTCCCTCCCTTACTAAAATTTTGGTATAGCTCGGGCTTAGCATGGTAAGTCACTCTTCTTACCACGGGAGATTCCTTCCCTAACTTTCTTCTGCGCTTCTCACCTCCTGGTTCTAAATTCCGAGACCGCATTCCACACATTTAAGCTTCTACTTATATAACGCACAAGGGAGGGGTTTGGATTAAATTTTTTTAAAAAAATTTCCTAAACGACAAAAGCCCCTGATTGCGCTCGCCGGCGCGACCAGGGGCTCATTAAGCTGATGAAAAGACAATCCCTTGTTCTTTTGCTAATATGATAAAGGAAGCATCATTTGTTGAACTGATATCCTATATGTTTGTTTATCGCGTTCGGTTTATTAACGGGAATAGCTTACGCTGCCAGTAAGACCCTTCTTATGCCCCAACAGCAACAACAATATACTTACACCTGTTGGGCCTCAGTCGGTTCTATGATCAGCGCTTTTTTCGAAGGCAATACCACCAATTACGAAATCAGTATACTTAACTACGTGAAGCCCGGCGTAAGCGGCGACGATCCGGCAGCAATGGGAACAGTTCAGGACACCGAAAATGGTGTTCAATATGTAACAGGAATAAACGGCTCAGTTCAAGCCAGCACACTTTCCTATACGGCGGTTAAGTACCAGATAAACAGTAACGGCCCAGTAGCAGCGGCATGCGCATATCTTTACGGTGGACATATGTTGGCTTTAAAGGGTTATAATGACGACGTTACTCAAGATGTACTATACAACGATCCGGCTGACGGACTGGGCCACCGTTGCAGTTATTCTTACATGATCAACACCTTCGGCTGGAACAATTCGGCATTTTGGAAGTAAAAGGGAGGGATCGCTTTGAAAACCAAGTTGTTTTTGGTAATTGTGAGCTTGATTACGGTTCTTGCACTCGGGATAGGCGGTGCACGGATGACAACAAGTTACGCCATAGATAAACTTACAGGCATATTGAATAGCGATTCTTTTGAATCCGCCTGTGAGCAGTTAGAAGTTAAGGCTGTTTTTAACGCCGATTTTCCGCGTGCCCAAGAAATAATTAAACAGGATCCGAGCTTCCTTCCTAAAGAATACCGCCAGAAAGCTTCAGAAGCCCAGCCCGGCAAGATGGGAACTCCCTATAAGGTTTATTTGGTATCCAAGGATTTTATTGAGTGTTATCATACTGGCCGGTCTCTCGGAAGCGCTCTTTCCGGACAGTACTTATGGGAAGCGCCGCTATTAGACGATTCATGCAGAGTGGTCAGCACTTCCACCGCCTGGGAGAACGACGGCAAGTGGGAAATTGCGGCAACCGGGTTAAACATCCCGGCAACCATGGTCAAGTTAAGTTCCGACACGGAAGCTATCGTCAAATTGTTGGTCGACAACGGGCTGGCCAGACTTAAGGAGATTAAGCACGTAAGGATTCACGGAGCGGGAATGGACGCGTTTTACCTGGTTTCGGAAACGGGGAAGGAATACGTCGTTCCCATGTCGCATCGTCCAGACATAATAGGATTGAAAAATCTAAAGGTTTACACGGTTGAAGAAGCGATGGATGTGTTAAGCGCAAGATTTTCACCCGTTGTACGTGATAATATGATCCTCACTCGTTAGTATTCGCACAACGCTGAACCCCGGCTTGCCCGGGGTTCTTTCTTTATCGTGTGCGGCGGATAACCGCCCTTCGCGTTAGGCCTTTGACGCCAAGATCTACGCAAAATGGCAAGAAAAATTAACCACAGAGACACAGAGCACACGGAGGGGGACTAAGAGGGATAACAGAATAGAAAGTCACGAGTCGCGAGTCATAAATTAAGTCCTCAGTCGAAAGTCCCCGGTCCTCAGCCCGGGAACGGGAGGAAACGAAGTCGACAGTCCCCAGTCCCTGTTTCCGGACTTAGGACGTAGGACTTCGGACTTGATGATCTGCCTCTGTGGTGACCCAGCACTCAAGTTACTGATCTTAAGACGCGGCGTTATAAGTTCGTATTATGTACAATGTTACAAAGTAATTTTAACGTATCGTTGAGTGCTGGGTGGTTCCGGCTTGTCCGGGTTAGGTTATTATGCCCCTTTGTCCCTTGTATCCTTAACGTCGAACGTCAAACCTTGAACTTTAGCCTTATTTTACCGCAGAAAAGCCGCCGGGTCGCAAGGAGACCCGTTGAAACGCACCTCGAAATGCAGGTGTGGCCCTGTTGAATGCCCGGTACTCCCTACCGTAGCAATGGTATCCCCGGCCGCCACGCTTTGCCCCACGGCGGCTTGAATCTGGTCGCAGTGCGCATAGTAGGTCGACCAACCACCCGCATGCGATATAATTACAAGGTTGCCGTAAGTGCCGGCGGGAGAGGCGTACACCACCCGACCATCTGCCGCCGTCGTCACCGGCGTACCGGTATCCGCCGCGATATCTATCCCCTCATGAGGCCGCCCGTCACGCATGCCGAAGGGCGACGACACCGGTCCTGAAACCGGCCAGCCGAACTCGGTACGGTCGCCGCGCCCCTCAGGCATCGGTCCCGACAGGGGCGCGGGCACAATCAATTCGGCCCCCACGGGAAGGACGTCATCCGCATTCAGGTTGTTAACACCCAGAATTTCGTCAAGGGTAACCCCGTAATATGCAGCGATACTCCAGAGGGTATCCCCCGAAACAACGCGGTGGGTGAGCCTTCCGCCCGGAACGATGAGATGCTGCCCCTCGTAAATCAGGTCACTCTTCGAAAGATTATTTGCCCGGACAACGACCTCGGTACCAACCCCGCAGCGCCTGGCAATACTGAAAACAGTATCACCTTTATTGACGAGGTAGCATCCATGTAATCCGTCGCTTAACACCGCCTGGTCCGTCTGTCCGAACAGATGTTCGTCCAATTGAGCCTCTGCCGGGCAGTTCAACATGCCGCACAGCAGGGCGATTACCACAACTCCGAAAAACACCTTTTTAAACTTGAGACACATGACCTTCCAATCCTTTTTATTAAAACTCAGATTATTTTTGCCTGTAACCCGGCTTGTTATACTCTTTGGTCTGGATTGGCGGTCCTGTGGACGATTTTTTAAAATAAATAAACGGCCGACTGCCGTTTATTGTATAGTGAAACTTTTTCTCCGCAATTCTGAGCTTCGGGTGCTCTTTTAAAGATTATCCCCCGACGTTTACGCCGCGGCGCGGGGGCGGAACGGTTCCCGCGTCAACCTGGTTGCTGCTCGCCTGCTTGAACGCCTGGAAGTTGCGAATAAGATCTTCGTTATATCTCGTACGGCGTATTTCTTCGAGGAGGTGCTCCATCGCTTCCCAGGGAGTCATCTGGTTGGTGGCCTTTCTGAAGTACCATATCAGTTCGAGTTCATCACGTGAAAGCAGCAGTTCCTCTTTGCGCGTCCCGGAACGCTGGACATCGATCGCCGGGAAAATCCGGCGCTCCGCCAATCGCCGGTCAAGGATCAATTCCGCGTTGCCCGTGCCTTTAAATTCCTCGAAGATCACGTCGTCCATCCTGCTCCCGGTTTCGATCAAAGCCGTGGCAAGAACGGTGAGGCTGCCGCCCTCCTCCAATTTTCGCGCCGCCCCGAAGAAACGTTTGGGTTTGTGCAGCGCGGCCGGGTCAACCCCGCCCGAAAGGGTCCGGCCGCTCGGCGGCACCACAAGGTTATGCGCCCGTGCCAAACGGGTGATGCTGTCGAGCAGGATAGCGACATCGCGCTTGTGTTCCACCAGGCGCTTCGCGCGTTCGAGAACCATCTCCGCCACTTTCACATGGTTGTCCGGCGGTTCGTCGAAGGTCGAACTGACCACCTCGCCCTGAACCGAACGTTCGATATCCGTGACCTCTTCCGGGCGTTCATCGATGAGAAGCACAATCAGGTAGATCTCCGGGTGATTGGCGGTGATGCTGTTGGCAATCTCCTTGAGAAGCGTCGTTTTACCGGCTTTCGGCGGCGCCACGATAAGCCCCCGCTGGCCTTTCCCGAGAGGAGAAACCAGGTCGATAATCCGGGTTGAAATTTTATTCGGTCCGGTTTCAAGCCGGATGCGTTCCTGGGGGTACAGCGGCGTCAGGCTGTCGAAGTGGATTCGCTCGGTAAGCAAGGCGGGGTCTGTGTCGTTGATCTTTTCCACGCGCAGAAGCGCCAGGTACCTTTCGCTTTCCTTCGGCCGTCTTACCTGCCCGGCCACCATATCGCCCGTGCGAAGGTCGAACTTGCGTATCTGGGAAGCGGAGACGTAGATATCGTCTCCTGAAGGAAGGTACTTAAAAGGCCTTAGAAAACCGTAGCCGTCCGGGAGTATCTCTAAAACCCCCTGGGCGTACATCAGTCCCTCTTTTTCCAGGCGGTTTTTTCGAATTTCGTAGATCAACTCCTGCTTTCGCAACCGGTAGTACCCAGGGATGTCAAGTTCCTTAGCAAGCTTGTAAAGATCGGTCACATTCTTTGACTCAAGGTCGTTGCCCGCAAACAACACCATTCACTCCTTGTATAAGTGTTTGCCCAAACGGAAGGTTTATAATGATCGGAAGATACTTCCCACACTAAGCTTTTAACCTACTCTTATTGAGGTTACAAATTGAAAAGTTATGAAGTCTATAAGTGGGGACATTACTGCAAGACCCGATAGAACCCGACATCCAAGCTTCCGAGCGTGGTTTTCTCTTTATCATTCCTTGAATTTAACCCGTGGATGAATGAATTCGTTCGGAAGGTTCAGGAGTTTACGCTTTACCAACCATGTCCTCCAATTTTGAATGAAAAGGAACCCCGCCAAACAAGTGTCTTTTTTACAATCCTAATTCAACATATCGTAAGAAATTTCTGAAACTTCATAGATTACTTTGAGGAAATGCTTTGGGGAATTCAGGAACTCCTGCGGCCTTCCTTCACATAACCTATAGGTATATAAACAATTTTATCCTGTTAACGCAAAATTCATAACCCCAAACGGTGATCCTTTATATACTATTTGCTCATTCTTGCCCAATCTGCCAGAAACTGCTCGATGCCCTTATCAGTCTGGGGATGTCTTATCATCTGAAGTAGAGCCTTATAAGGAATTGTGGCGATATGCGCCCCGGCCCGGGCAGCGGCAACCACGTGAAGGGGATGGCGGATACTGGCCGCGATAATTTCGGTGGGGAAATCATAATACGAAAAGATTTCAGCTATGTCCGCAACAAGCTCCATTCCGTCGTGCCCTACGTCATCCAGACGCCCTACAAACGGGCTTACGAAAGCTGCTCCCGCAAGCGCCGCCAAAAGCGCCTGGTTCGCGGAGAAAATCAGGGTAACGTTCGTCCTTATCCCCAACGCCTTTAAGGCTTTAACCGCCTTTAAACCCTCGGCGGTAATAGGAACCTTGATGACCACATTTGCGTGAATCGCAGCTAATTCCTCGGCCTCGGCAATCATTCCCTCCGCTTCGAGGCTGATAACCTCCGCGCTCACCGGCCCGTCAACGATAGCCGTTATCTCGTGAACAACCTCTTTGAAATCACGGCCCTCCCTGGCTATGAGGGATGGATTGGTGGTAACACCGTGGATTACACCGAGGGCCGCTGCCTGGCGAATTTCTTCGATGTTGGCAGTATCGAGGAAGAGTTTAATTGCCCGTCACCTCACTTTAATTAGTAAATTATACCTCATTAGCTCTATCGGCGCTACCGAAAATCTGAATTTTCCGCTTGATTATTTCTACCGCCGCTTCCCGCGCAGGTCCAAGTACCTTTCGCGGGTCGATCTCGTCGCTATCCGCACCGAGAACTCTGCGTACCGCCTTCGTAAAGTTTTCCCTGATGTCGGTATCGATGTTAACCTTGCGGATGCCGCGCCGCACCGCCTCTCTGATAGCTTCCTCCGGCACCCCGGATGAACCGTGCAGGACAAGCGGCACATCCACTCGCGCGGCTATTTCGCTTAACCTGTTGAAATCCAGCCGCGGCTCTCCCTTGTATCTTCCGTGGGCGGTGCCTATGGAAACAGCCAGTGAATCAACACCGGTCTCCGCAACAAAACGCGCGGCTTCATCAGGATCCGTAAAAAAAGCCTCCGCTTCGCTCACGGAGATATCGTCTTCAGTGCCGCCGATCTTCCCCAGTTCCGCCTCAACAGAAACACCAACCGTCCCGGCCACACCTACCACCTGCCGGACCAGCGCAACATTCTCGGGAAAAGGAAGGCGGGATCCATCAATCATTACAGAGCTGAAACCTGCCACTATGCAACGCACGGCCTGTTCAAAACTTGTTCCATGGTCGAGGTGTAACGCCACCGGAATGTGGGTTCCCGCAATGGCTGTCTTGGCGAGGGCGGAGATGTATTCCAGGCCGGCGTACTTGATTGCCCCCTGGCTTGCCTGGAGGATTACCGGCGCATTCTCAGCTTCAGCAGCAGCAATAATCGCCTGAACGATCTCCATGTTGTTGCAGTTAAATGCCCCTACGGCATAACCGCCCGCTGCAGCCGCCTTGAGTAAACGTGCAACCGGGACCAAGGGCATGCTCATTCCCCCAGTTTAGAGACCGTGCAGTTTTGCAGCGCTCTCCTAGTATTTATGTAAAGGGTAAAACCCTTTTATTTATTATCCCTCTTGAAGCCCTTTTTCTTACTCCGTGCGACTCGGTCAAGACTGCAGAACCCGTGCCTGGCAAGTTCGATTGCCGGGAGATCCTGAAGGTGGAGGAGGTCTTGTTCTGTTTCCGCATATACGGTGCTCATGCGGTCACAATTCTTACACCGTAATTCAAGGCGATCCGGTAAAACCTCAAGTTCAATCCTGTTTTTCCCGCAGGGGCAGAAGATGCCGCCCTCATCGGCCATTTCCTGCAAGTAATTTAAAACCTCGAACATCACATCCGGATTCGAGAAGTAGTTAGGCCCCCCGAGTTCTTCGATCAGCGCTTCAAGTTCTTCCTGGTAAGTCTGAATAGCAGCACGCACCTTGTCCCTGGGGCCAATGCTTCCCAACTCCAAACCGGTTTCGAGGCACAAAAGCGGAGTTACCTCCGCCGAATACAACTTCCTACCGGATAAACGGTATGTATGGCGCAAATCGCATATGGTGCAATTAATCTCAAAGGTATACGTTGCGTGATCCCGCGTCAGGACCTTGGCCTTTTCTACGCCGCAGGAGCAGATCACTCTTCCGGGCCTTTGCCTGGATATAGCAAAGCGGGAAAGGTGAAAAAGTTCCAATCTGCCGCATTCGGGACAGCGGAGTGCGATTACGGTGTCTGTCGGAACAAGCATACCTTAAACCCTCCTCGGGGCAACACCCGTAATTCCGTAATTCGGCTTCGAAAGAAAACATCGGGCGTCCCCAAAAGGTTAGAACCTTAGGTAAAAGGTTCACACTGAAAGGAACTCGTTTGCATGATACTTCGCCGTTAGATAGCGAACTCCTGCTGTCAGAAGCATCTTTTGCTCATCGACATATAAGTAATTTATGGCCCCTGTGGAAAAAGCGGTACCGTTTTACGGACTATTCGACGCAAATCCCCAAGATCAAACGGTTTTGCAAGGCAACAGGTGACTTCCAGGCCGTTTGCGGCGTCCACTTCCCCCGTCATGACTATCACCTTGCTCTGGGGGGCCAATCGCCTGATTTCCCGCAGCAGCGCCGCCCCGCTTACGCCCGGCAGCTTTAAATCCAGCAATACCAGCGCCGGTGCTTCTTCCTTCACCATGTCCAGCGCCTTTTCCCAACCGGCAGCCGTTTTTACCGCATAACCCTCGCCGGTCAGCGCTTCTTCAACCAACCAACGGATGTGCCGCTCGTCGTCAACAACCAGGATGTAAGACATCTCAATCCTCCCAATTGAGAAGTGAGAGGTGTGAGGTTAGAGGTGAGAATTCTTGTGGGAATTCGCACGCGAATTCCCTTATTTTCTCACTTCCGACCTCCCACTTCCCACTTCCCACCTCTCAAAAACCGGTTGACGCGGCGAACGTCCCCGCAAAAACCGCTACCGCCACAAAAAACACAATTAATAGAAGTATCAGGACGGCCGCCGGTGTGAACACCGTTAAAACCGCAGCATCAGTTGGAAAACGATGCACTTCCCGCAAGCCCAGTATCAGCAGGACCACGCCCCAGACCACAACCGCAAATCCGGCAACAAGGCCGAGGACCATGGCGGCGACTTCCGGAAAATTAAACAACTTCATCATTAATTCCAAAGGTATCAGAAAAACCCCAGGTAAAGCAGCCAGAGCGTATACCGCAAGGGTGCCTCTGGGCGTACCCTTGCCGCCCCACAACTCTGCCGCCAAATGGAGTACGGCCCCGTACAGCAAATACTTAAAACTTGCAAAGATCAGAGCAAGCAGAACCCCCGGCATGAATAACCAGGGACCTAAGACGGGAACAGCAGTATCGAAACCGGGGATATCGGGTAACGTAGTGCGGAAAAACGCGATGCTCGTTAGGGCGTTTGCGATTGCAAGGATGAAGAGAATAAGAACCGAGTAACCCAAAGGGGGCGCATCCGCCAAACTGCTAAATGTGTAAACAGGGTTAAACAAAACGCCGTATATTAATTCAAACAGGTTTTGCGTCCTGGCCCCGCTATTCATTTCCATAACCTATCCCCTTATCGTTGGGTCAACGGGTAGCAAAGCAGCCATCCGGGCATTACCTCGGATGAAAACGGCGCCCGGCCGGCAACATTCTTTGTTAACATGCTCCAAAAACCGGCGGGCCCAAGATCAATCACCTCGGGTTCGCCTTCTATCTTTGCAAGCCTTCCGGCCTCCCTGACGGCGTCATGGGAGTCGCCCAGCGTATCCACCAGGCCGGCAGCCTTGGCCTGGCGGCCTGTAAAAACCCGCCCGTCCGCAAACTGCAAAACCTTGTTTCGCGGCATTTTCCGCCCTTTGGCTACCTGGTCCACAAACTGGTTGTAAATGTCGTCCACCATCGCCTGGAAGATGACCCGCTCCTGAGGAGTCATCGGCCGGCTTTCGGACCCCATGTCCTTATACGGACCGCTTTTAACAACCTCTTTATTAACACCGATCTTACCGTAAAGACCCGCTAGCTCGACAGTCTCCACTATTACCCCGATACTTCCGGTCAGCGTTGCCGGATCTGCAAAGATCCGGTCGGCATCCACCGCAATCCAGTAGGCTCCTGAAGCAGCCACATCGCCCATAGAAACCACGACCTTCTTGCCGGCTTCCTTCACCCTCTTCACCGCGGCGGCAACTTCCTGGGAAGCCGCGGCGCTGCCCCCAGGGCTGTCGATCCGTAAAACCACCGCCTTTATGGAATCATCGTCCTCCGCACGGTGAAGGGCGTCGACTATCCCCCGTACGCTGTCCGTACCGCTGCTGAAAAGCCCGCCGCTGACTTCCTGGGTTGTTATTATCCCCTGGATATAGACCACGCCGATCTTGTCCCGGCCGGGCAACGCCCTCTTCCCCGGCGCCCTTTCGCCGACCGCAGCCGCAACGACCACCGACACGATCAACAACACCAGAATCAGGGCGCCGATGACTTTTCGCACTACTGAACCACTTCCTCTTGATTATTCCTTCAATTTGCCTTCCGCGTTCAAAGCGGCCCCTACAAAATCACGGAAAAGCGGGTGCGGTCGTGAGGGCCGGGATTTGAACTCCGGGTGAAACTGAGTCGCCACAAACCACGGGTGTCCGGGAAGCTCTACGATTTCTACCAAGCGCCCGTCGGGCGAAAGGCCGCTGAAGCAAAAGCCCGACCGTACGAACGCCTCCCGGTAGGCGTTGTTAAACTCATAGCGGTGACGGTGGCGCTCGGAAACCTCCATCGTCCCGTAAGCCCTTTGCGCCACCGAACCATCGAGGATGCGGCAGGGATATCGCCCGAGGCGCATCGTTCCCCCAAGGTCGACGACATCCTTCTGGTCCGGCAGAAGGTTTATCACCGGATGCGGCGTTGCGGGGTCGAACTCAGCGCTGTGGGCCTTTTCAAGGCCGAGCACCGTACGGGCGAACTCCACAACCGCCAGTTGCATCCCCAGGCATATCCCCAGATAAGGCACCTGATTTTCGCGGGCGTAACGGATGGCCTGGATCTTTCCTTCCGTCCCCCGCTCGCCAAACCCTCCCGGCACCAGGACGCCGCCGGCACCCTTCAAAAGTGGATCCGGGGTCTGGTTTTCAACCTCTTCGGCCTGTACCCACCTGATTTTTACCCGGGCATTGTGTGCTATCCCGGCATGGGATAGCGCCTCGATAATACTGAAATAGGCATCCCTTAAATCAACGTACTTTCCGACTATGGCGATGGTTACTTCACGGCTCGGTTTTTTCAAGCGCTGGACGATCTCTTCCCATACCGCAAGATCGGGCGGGTTACAGACCAGTCCCAGCCTTTCAACGATAACCTCCCCGATTTCCTGAGACTCCAGCAGGAGCGGCACCTCGTAGATGGTTTCCGCGTCAATCGCCTGTATGACCGCCCGCGGCTCAACATCGCAGAAAAGGGCAATTTTTCGTATCATATCGGCGGAAAGCGGTGTCTCTGAACGGCAGACGATGATATCCGGCTGGATACCGATCCCCCGCAACTCCTTTACGCTGTGCTGCGTGGGCTTGGTTTTCTGTTCATTCGCCCCGTGCAGGTAAGGAACCAGGGTGACGTGAACATACAAAGTGCTTTCCCGGCCAAGATCAATCCTTAACTGGCGTATGGCTTCGAGAAACGGCTGTGACTCGATGTCACCGACGGTACCGCCTATCTCTACGATAACTATATCGGCACCGGTTTCTTTTCCTAAAGTGAGGATCCGGTTTTTTATCTCATTGGTTATATGGGGGATAACTTGAACCGTACTTCCTAAATACTCACCCCGCCGTTCTTTTGTGATAACTGACCAGTAAATACTCCCCGTGGTCACATTACACAAACGGTTGAGATCCGTATCGATGAAACGCTCGTAATGCCCAAGATCAAGGTCGGTTTCCGCTCCGTCCTCGGTGACAAACACCTCTCCATGCTGAAACGGGCTCATGGTGCCTGGATCTACATTGATATACGGGTCAAGTTTCTGAATTGTAACGTTCAGCCCGCGACTTTTCAGAAGGCAACCGATGGAAGCCGCGGTGACCCCTTTACCCAAAGACGAAACAACACCGCCGGTTACAAAAATAAACTTGGCCATACTCCCCTCCATTAGCTACAGTTATGGTTGTGTATATTGCGGTTTGAACCCGACTACATCTTTTCCGGGGCACTAATACCCAAAAGACCTAACCCTTGACGAAGAACAATCCCCGTCGCCTGAACCAGTACCAGGCGTGCCTCTTCGAGGCCCTCACCGGAGCCTATCACCCGGTGGACATTATAAAAGGCGTGGAAGAGTCCCGCCACCTCGTAAATATACCCCGTCAACCGGTGCGGCGCAAGGTCAAGAGCGGCATCCGCCACCTCCTCCGGAAAATCGGCCAGTTTTTTGATCAGACGTTTCTCCTCTTCGGCAGACAGTGCATCAAGTTTTACGTTCAAGAACCGTGGAAATTCCTTGCCTTTAAGGGCGAGCTGGCGGTAAAGGCTGCTGATACGGGCATGAGCATACTGGACGTAATAGACCGGGTTTTCCATACTTTGTGATTTTGCCAGGTCCAGGTCGAAATCGAGGTGACTGTCGGCACTGCGGAGCACAAAAAAATACCGGGCGGCATCCCGGCCTACCTCCTCCAGCAACTCGTCCAAAGAGACGAATTCTCCGGTCCGCTTGGACATTCGGACAACCTCGCCGTCACTCAACAGGCGGACCAGCTGCATGATGATCACCTGGAGACAATCCGGATCATAGCCGAGCGCCTTAAGCGCCGCCTTTATCCGGGGCACGTGACCGTGGTGGTCGGCGCCCCAGACGTTGATCATCCAGACAAATCCCCGCTCGAGTTTGTTAACGTGGTACGCGATGTCCGCGGCGAAGTAGGTTGCAACGCCGTTGGACCGGACCAGGACCTCGTCCTTGTCGGCCCCGTGATCCTTCGCCCTAAACCACAGCGCTCCTTCATGCTCATAAGTCGCCCCTCGCGCGGTGAGTTCCCGCACCACCTTCTCCACAGCGCCTTCCTGATGAAGCGCTTGCTCCGAAAACCAGACATCATAATGGACACCGAAGCTCCCGAGCGACTCACGTATGGCGCCGATTTTGTCTGCGACCGCGAAGCGGGCAAGCGCGTCCCGGCGCTCCGGGGCCGGCGCCTTCCGGTAAGCGCCCCCGGTTTCCGCAATGAACCGCCTTACCGTCGTTATGAGGTCCGCCCCGTGATACCCGTCTTCGGGTACCGGCGCATCCTCACCAAACTCCTGGAGGTAGCGCGCCTCAAGGGAAGCGGCGAACCGTTCTATCTGGTGCCCGGAATCATTGACGTAAAACTCCCTGGTAACGGAAAACCCGCAAAAACTCAGCAGCGCCGCTATGCTGTCGCCGAGCGCCGCGCCGCGTGCGTTGCCCATGTGCAGAAGACCGGTGGGGTTGGCGCTTACAAACTCTACGTTTACCTCCCGCCCGCCTCCGATTTTGGCACGGCCGTAACTCTCTCCCTGGCTGACTATTCTCTGTAAGGCTTCATACAACCAGCCGGGATCCAAATAAAAATTAAGAAAGCCCGGTCCCGCAATCTCCACCTTCTGTACCCAGGAGCACCTTTTGAGGTCGATCCGCTCCCGGATCATCGCAGCAACATCACGTGGCGGGCGGCGGGCAAGCTTTGCCATTTGCATAGCGATATTCGTGCTAAAGTCGCCAAACTGTTCTTCGCGGGGCGAGTTGACAGTAAAAACGGGGATTTCGGCGTCCTCCAGAAAGCCAAGCGCCATCCGGGAGGCCGCTGCCGCGTCATAAAGCGCGCTGCTGATCGCCGCCCGGATCTCGCTTTTTAGGGAATCCATCTCAAACCTCCCTGACAGTGATACTGAGCGCCTGGCAGCCTATAGGCTGGCGATCCAGGGCCAATTCATACTCTAAATTGATACTCCCTCCTATGTCTGTCAAATCAACCTCCACCTTCCGTGGAAATACGTCACAGAACATGCTCCCATAGGGAGTAACGTAGTTACCTCTATTGGGTATTCCAACCTCGAAAATCTGCTTCAGTTCCTGGGCACCCATCCGGTTGAGGGTAACGCGGCTCGGTTCCGCCTTAAGCGTGGTAATGGTTCCGGCCATTCCCGAAAGCTCAGATTCGTGATAAACGATATAAAAATCGGCGCTCCGGCAAAAATATCTCGCAGGGGTGATCAACTCGATCGTCTCCTGATCACCCAAATCATCGGTAAGGGTTCCCTTTACGGTTACCAGTACCTCCTTTTCCATCGCCCACCCGCTATATTCAGAAGTGGGAGGTGAGAAGTTAGACGTGGGAATCATGAAATGGAATTCGCGCAGCGAATTCCTACATTGGTATATCTGACTTCTACTCCTCGCCTCACAGCTTCTAAAATCACCTCTAAACAAAGTCCCGGTTAAGGCCGAACCAGCGGCTGGTTTCAGGTTTTAAATGTTACTAAAACAAAAAAACAAGAGCAGGGCAAGCAGCTCCCTGCCCCTATTTTAAGACAAAATTTCTACGCTATCACCAATATTCCTGCCGTAAAACCTGTGCGTGCAGATTATTTTTATCCCTTGTGCGGCACCGCCTCATGTGGGACATGCGCCGGAGCGGTCACCTTTTTCTTGAGCTTAACCCGCCGGATAAAACCTGCCATCCGTTTAAAAGCCTCATTCAGGTTCGTTACCGAAGCCGCGTATGAACAACGCACGAAGCCTTCACCGCTGGGTCCGAAAGCTGTGCCCGGAACAACCGCCACCTTCTCCTCGAAAAGCAACCGTTCACAGAAATCGTCCGAGCTGAGCCCCGTATCCTTAATGGAGGGAAAGGCGTAAAACGCCCCTCCCGGCTCGCAACAGGGCAGCCCCATCTCCTTGAAAGCATTCATCACCAGCCTCCGCCGGTGGTTGTACTGCGCTACCATCTGGCGCATGTCCTTCAACCCGTTCTTAAGCGCTTCGATTGCCGCCATCTGCGCGGTAACCGGGGCACAGAGCATCGTATACTGGTGTATCTTGGTCATCGCGCCGATAAACGCCGGGTTCCCGGCGGCGTAACCCAACCGCCAGCCCGTCATGGCGAAGGCCTTGGAAAACCCCTGCAATACTATGGTCCTGTCCCGCATGCCCGGCAACCGGGCGATTGATGTAAACTCCCCCTCATACGTCAGTTGGGCGTAAATCTCGTCGGATATGACCACCAGGTCATGCTCTTTGGCCACCGCGGCGATGTCCTCCAACTCGGCGCGCGGCAAAACAGCCCCGGTTGGATTGTTCGGATACGCCAGGAGCAGGATTCTGGTCTTCGGGGTTATCGCCTGTTCCACCTGCGCAGCGGAAATCCGGAAGTTGTTTTCCATTCGCGTCGTCAGAGGCACAGGCACGCCGCCGGCCATCGCGGTACATGGGATGTAGGAAACGTAAGTCGGCTCCGGTATCAAAACCTCGTCCCCGGGCGCAATCAGGGCCCGCAGCGCAAGGTCCAGCGCCTCGCTGACCCCGACGGTTACCAGGATCTCATCATGCGGTTCATAGCGCAGTTGGAACGCCTGGTTCAGGTAACGGGCGATCTCATCACGCAACTCCTTGAGCCCCTGGTTTGAGGTGTACATAGTGTAACCTTTTTCGAGGGCGTAGATACAGGCCTCGCGGATCCGCCAGGGCGTCACGAAATCGGGCTCGCCGACACCAAGAGAAATCACGCCCTTGATCTCCGCCGCCAGGTCAAAGAAGCGCCGGATTCCCGACGGCGGCATTTCGCGTACTACCGGGTTTAACCGTTCATCCCAGTAAGTCATGGGGAAACCACCAGCCTTGACGCGGTTTCTTCACTGGTTTCCACGAGGATTCCGTACTCCTTATAACCCTTCAGAACAAAGTGCGTGGTAGAACTCACCACCCCTTCAATCGGCGCCAAACGGGTGGCTACGAAGAAAGCGACTTCCTGCATCGAACTTCCCTCAACCTCAACCGCCAGGTCGTAGGTTCCGGACATCAGCCGCATCGTCCGCACCTCGGGAAAACGGGCGATCCGCTCTGCTACCGCGTCAAACCCGACGTCGCGCTGCGGCGTGACCTTTACCTCAATCAGGGCGGTAACCTTTTCCAGACCGACCTTACTCCAGTTAACGATCGTCCGATAACCCAAAATAACACCTCTTTGCTCGAGATCATGCACGATCTCTTCCACCGCCGCCGTATCCATGTTCAGCATCGCGGCAAGATCCTGGGGCGTGTACCGAGCATCGGCCTCCAGAAGCTCAAGGATTTCCCTTTCCCGCTTGTGGCCCATATAAACCCCTCCCCTTATATTTAGAATCCATCCAAAAAAAGAAAAACCCGCCCGGCTAAGGACGAGTTTTTATCTTGCTCGCGGTACCACCTTAGTTGGCGCCCCAAAAAGGTAACACCCCCTCTGCCCTTTAACGGCGGGTACCGGGAAGGCATAATCGGCGCAAAACGCCTTTCCGCTTCCGGCTCCGGGGCGGCTCGGGAGGCATCCATCCGCCGGGCTCTCACCCTTCCCGGCTCGCTGAGTGAGGTACAACCACCCTTTTTCCCCTTCAAAGCCTTTTCCGTTTCTATTAAATCCTTTCTATCATAAAACCATTGTCAAAGTCAATCATTCTTTGCAACGCAATCCGTGGTTCAAGTTCGATTTTGTTCTTTGCCAAGCGCTTCGGCGATCTGGGCGGCGACCTTTTTCCCTGAGAGCACCATACCGCCGAAAACGGGGCCCATCCGGTAGCCGCCGGCCACCGCATTGGCCGCCATGCCCGTAACATAAAGACCGGGATATACCTCGCCGGTATGCTCCATAATCTGCTGCTCGCCGATTTCAGCCCAAAGAGACTTCTCCCCGTGAATCCGACCGCCCGGCACCTTAAGTACAACGCCGTCTTTTTCCGTCAGGATATGCACCACACGCGCGTCGTGTCCGGTGGCGTCTATCACACAACGGCACCTGACGGCAAGAGGATCGATATGCAAATGAGCCATGTTTACCGCGGTCCAGTTCAGCACCACGCCGGTTACGACATCGTTGCGCAGGACAACATCCTCCACCGTCATCAGGTTCATTACCTGGGCACCCGCGCGGCAGGCGGCGTAAGCAAACCCGCTTACCGCCTCAACCGCGTGTGCGGTGTAGTAACCGGGCTCAAATTCTTCGAACCGCACACCTACGTCCTCAAATACGCCACGCGCCGGTTCCTGAAAAACAATCCGGTTAAACATCATCGCGCCGCCCCACATCCCGCCGCCCACGCTGAGCCTGCGTTCAAAGACGATTGTCTTAAGCCCGCTGCGGGCAAGGTGAAAGGCGGCGGAAAGCCCGGAGGGGCCTGCGCCTACAACCGCTACATCGAATTCCAGAAGGGAAAGAAGATCCTGGTGGTAGCGGCTGATTATAGCCTTGGAAATAACACGCTCGTCGAGTTCGAATGTTTTTGGGTCCAAGAAGCCAACTCCTCTCTAAGTGGGTCCAACTTACCAATTAATTATACCCCTGCCGGGAAAAGCGTCAAGTGAACACATTACAAAGGTAATTTCCCCGGATGAAAAATTCTTTTACTTCCAAATATAATGTTAGACATGGATACAAACAGGCGTAACCTTTCGGCCCCGACAATCGCCGCCGTGTACATCGGCACGGTCGTAGGCGCAGGATTCGCTTCCGGACAGGAAGTGCTGCAGTTCTTTACCTTCTTCGGCCTTAATAGTATCCTGGCGCTGTTTATGGCGGGAATCTTGTTTATCTTCTTCGGCGGGATAGTCCTTGATCTCGGTCACCGGCTTCGGGCCTCTTCATACCCTGAAATCGTCAGGTATGCCGGCGGGCCTTACCTCGGCACGGTGGTTGACGGCATTATCACCTTTTTTCTTTTCGGGGCTTTAACCACCATGGCGGCAGGGGCGGGAGCGATTTTCAGTGAGCAGTTCGGTTTGCCGAAGGTAGCGGGTAGTTTTTTCATGGTCGCCACATCGCTGGTAACGGTATTATCCGGTTTTCACGGCGTGGTACTGGCGATAAGTTTCGTTGTTCCGGTGCTTCTCCTCTGTGTCATGGGACTCTGCGCCGCGGCTTTAATAACCCTGCCGCCCGACCTGACGGCCGTCAACCTCTGGACCGCCACGGTAAAACCGGCGGTTCCCTTCTGGCCTCTTTCCGCATTGACATACGTATCATACAATCTGATATTATCCCTGTGCATCCTGGCGCCGCTGGGCGCGAGAGCCGCAAACCCCGGGGTCTTAAAGAAGGGCGCGCTTCTGGGCGGGCTTGGACTTCTTGTGGGCGCCCTGGCGATCAACCTGTCCATTCTGACCGCTCCTTCCGGGGCCTCCAGGTTTGAGGTACCCATGATCTATATCGCCGGTCGTTTTTCGCCTTTGATCCAGGCGGGCTACGGCATCGTTCTTCTTGCTGAAATTTACACCACGGCGGTTGCAAACCTTTACGGTTTTACCGCTCGGGTATACGCTCCCGACACGCCCCGGTTCAAACAGGCCGCCGTAGCTGTAACTGCCGTAGCCTTTCTCGCCAGCATGCTCGGTTTCTCAATCCTGGTACGCTACCTCTATGCGGTGGTAGGCATAGCCGGCTTCCTGCTCCTCGGCGGCCTGGCCTACGGTTACCTGCGGGAAAGAATAAGGGTTTGAGTTTATTCGAACTTTTACTTGGCAGACCCGAAACTGATTAAAAACGGAACAGTTTAATTCAAGAACCACCTTCGGCTCTCCCCCTGGCTTTCCTTTATAAAAAGTGGAGAATCAGAATAATACCCTGGGGCCAAAACCACAAAGGCAAGAAGGTCATTGATGCCGCAGCGGTTGTGGGTGTTATTGTTAAAGTAAAAAGCATCTAAGCAGAAAGTAACCTAGAATAACCGAAGGCACTCTAATGGGCAAATTCGCACTACATTTCGGACTTAACCGGTTCTGATTATTTGGATAAGATTGCTGATAAGTGTCAATACAAGGAAAACCCAAGGAGGTGAGTATCGGCATTAAGAATCATTCAGCTTCTAATCATAAGATTAACCAGAGCAACCCACAATCAACTCAGCCGTCAATCTTAGCTTAGATGTATTAACATTACTAACCATTACTACTCTCAAAACCAAACGAGAGGTGAATAAGGATGAGCTTAAAAAAGGTTTACTTGGTACTTGTTTCCATCATTGTCTTAGTCTCGCTTCCCGGAATCGCTTATGCTTCCTATTCTGTAGCCGCAAAGGACGCTGAAACACAAGAGTGGTCATATGGAACCTTTGGTTGGAATTACGTAATGGCTACCCCGACCATAACAAGCCAGCACGTTAGCTCCTTATACGTGCTTTGGGATTTCTACAATGCCGCCGAGGTGGGTTGGTATAGAGAAGCCGGTGCGAGTAGTGCAAGGTTCTTTGCAGCCTGGATGGATAATGGGTGGTACAGTGAAGTAGACTTGGGGAATGCACCCGCAGGTACTAATCATTATTACACGGTCCGAAATGTAACCGGCACCACAAATTGGCGTTTCTATGTTGACGGAGTATTTAAGTACGAAAAACTGCTTCACTTTGAACGTGGAACTTCCTTAGCGTCAAGCGAGCGTAACAGGTTGGACGAGACGAATTACAGCCATTTTTGGGGTCTAGAAACTAGAACCTACGATGGAATTTGGGACGATTGGTTCTCGCTCGTCGAATTTCTGGATTCGGACCCTGGATATCGTCTTAAGCCTATCACCAACACCGAGTGCGAAATGGTGGCAGGATAGAAAGGGGGTTAAAGCATGAGGACAAAAAGAGGTCTAATTGTATTGGTATCTTCCCTGCTGGTGCTGGCAATCTCGATTCCGTGCTTGATTCGATTGGATGACCGGGATAACGCCAGCCCACCGGGGAGTATGAAGTTTCTCGGCATGACTGATGAGGAACGGAAACAGATCTTTGAGGATCAAGTCAAGCAGATGCAGTTCTACCCTTCGGCGGCAGAAGCCAACAAGGTGTTGCCGTTTGAACTGCGGCTCCCGAAATCCGAGCTTTGCGGCGAGCTAAAGGGGATATATGTCAGGAAGGGAACTCGCCCCACAGAGCTTGTGGTTTATGCGTTCTACAACGATATTCCAAACGGAATCACCATAGATATCCAACCACTAACTAATAAGCCCGATTTTCAAGCAATCATCAAACAAAATCAGGAAGAGTATGAGACGGGCATCATGAAAGCCGACAAGGTGCCAGTTCCAGTTACTGTAAACAATCTTGATGGACGTGGCGGTGAACCGGGATTCAACATCGTTAACGGGCATAAGTACCCCCGCCCGGGCTTTGTTTCGTGGTGGGACAACGGGTTACTCTACGCTATCCGCGGGACCAGAGGCGAGAACGGCACTAGCCTCGACGCGCTGCTGAAGATCGCAAATTCGATGTATTCTGCATAACTTCTCTTAAAATCGGGATGACCGGGGCTGTCCCAGTATCGTGTTCGAGACAGCCCTTTTCCTTATTATCGTACAACTTTTATGACTCAGGGTTGCCTTGTATAACGCTCAGGCCAATCCTTTCAAATTCGGTGTTTAGGATGGGTCGGATTAAGGACGGTTTCAAAAATAAAATTGCCGATGTTTATAGTCGCTTGCACAAAGTAAACGTTTGCCTCTCAACCGGATTATCAGGTATAATCCTGGCATGATAATTAAGTCCTCAGTCAAAAGTCCCCGGTCCTCAGTCGGGGAACGGGAGGAAACGAAGTCGAAAGTCCTCAGTCCCTGTTTTTCCGGACTTAGGACACAGGACATAGGACTTCGGACTTGATGATCTGCCTCTGTGGTGCCCAGCACTCAACTTGCTGGATGTTAAGCGTGGTATTCTAAGTCACATGCGCAAAGCATTCAACTACCATTGAGTGCTGGGTGGTTCCGGCTTGTCCGGGTTTTAGGAGCGAGATGACTTTGTGGCGTTTCTGGTCGGCGGTTTTTGTTACAATCCTGGCGGATCAGTTGTCAAAGCTTCTGGCGGCTCGGTTCCTTCTCGATAAGGCGGTAAGTGTACCAGGGGTTTTGACTTTGCACTACGTGGGCAATCCCGGCGCAGCGTTCGGTTTTTTCGCGAACCGGACGCCGTTCCTGGTTCTCGTCAGCCTGGTTTTAGGAGCGGTGGTTTTAGCCGGGTATAACAAAATTAAGGCCGCGCCGGTTTACTGGCGGTGGGGCGTGGGTCTGCTTTTCGGCGGAGCGCTGGGCAATCTGATCGACCGGCTGCGCTTCGGGTACGTGGTGGATTTCATTGATTTCAGCTTCTGGCCGGTTTTTAACCTTGCCGATACGGCGCTGGTCTGCGCGGTGGCTGTAATCGCTTGCGGGGTTTTGAGGGAGAAGTAATCGAATCTAAGCAATTACGGGTTACGGGTCAAGTCCCGAGTCAAAAGTCCAAAGTCCTCAGTCCGGGATCAGGAACTAAACCGGAGTTGGGAATTGCAAGCTTCTACCCTGAAAATAGGTCCAACGTCCTGTGTCCGAGGTCCGACGTCAGGAACAAGGAACACAAGGACAAAGTGCAAATCCCGTATTTCAAACGTCCAACGTTGAACTTTGAACCTTGAACAATTTAAAGAAGGAGCCGTAAAGTGTGGTCCTTATAGAACGGTTAGTTGTCGACGAGGAAGACGCCGGAACGCGCCTTGACCGCTACCTGGCGTGTCATCTTCCGAACTTTAGCCGGTCGCGAATTCAAAGTCTGATAAGCGACGGGCAGATACTCGTAGACACACGGGATGTCCGCTCGAGTTACCGGGTCCGGACCGGCGACGAGATCCGGGTCAACCTGCCGCCGCCGGAAGTGCCGGCCATTGAGCCGGAACCTATTCCTTTGGATATCACCTATGAAGACCCGGATTTACTCGTAGTAAATAAACCGAGAGGGATTGTTGTTCACCCGGGAGCAGGACATTACAGGGGAACGCTTGTCAACGCGCTGTTGTACCACTGCTCGAACTTGTCCGGGATAAACGGCGTCCTGCGTCCGGGAATCGTCCACCGCCTCGATAAGGATACCTCAGGTCTTCTGATGGTGGCCAAAAATGATTCCGCCCACCTCGCATTGAGCGCCCAGTTGAAAGAACGCAGGGTCATGCGGGAATACCTGGCCCTCGTTTACGGCCGGTTAAAGGAGGATGCCGGGACAATAAACGCGCCCATCGGTCGGCACCCGCGCAACCGGCAAAAGATGGCGGTCAATCCCAAAGGCCGCCCGGCGGTTACGCATTTTACCGTAATTGAGCGTTTCAGCGGCTACACGTATCTTCGCCTGCACCTGGAAACCGGGCGCACCCACCAGATTCGCGTGCATCTCGCTCTTGTGGGGCACCCGGTGGTCGGTGACCTCAAATACGGGAGGGCGCAACCGCATTTGGGTTTGAGCGGACAATTCCTCCATGCGGGGGTGCTGGGGTTCGTGCACCCGTCTTCAGGTGATTCCTTACGGTTTGAAGCACCCCTCCCGATAGAGCTCGAGATAGTCCTGGAGAAGTGCCGTAATAATATAACAAATTTTTAGAAGGAACCCTCGGAGGCCAAAAACAGCCGTAAGTCATCAGCGCGGAGAATTAAAAAAATTTAAAAAGAGTTCGGGCTTCCGACATCCGATATCTGACGTCCGTTATTCAGTCTCCTAAGGGTTTTGTAACGCTGATGAATACTCCGCGCCGCCAACTATGGACACCTCACCGGAAATGAGATCCTGAACCGGCTTGGAGTCTTCGACGTTTATGATCAATCCGATTGTATCCCCCCGGAGCCCGCGGCGCATGGCTTCAAGGGTAAGCACCTCGCCCGGCGGCACGTTGCCAAGGTTTACGTCGGGGCCGAACCGGTTGATCAGCCTTACCTGCTGCGATTTACGCGGCGCCTCCCAGATGATCGTCGACGGTTCCGCAACCGCCGTTAAAAAAGCCTGAAAAACCGTCTCCTTAAGCCTTCCCTGCGCATCGTAAATACCGGTCCCGCATCCGTTTTCCCGCCCTTCAAGGATAACCCACTCTGCACCGGCCTTTCGGTCTAACGCCACCTGCCGTGCCATTTCCAACGGGCCGAGGCAGAAGCGGGGATTTTTCTTACCCACCTCAGCAAGAACAATAAAACCCGCGCTACGCGCCAGGTGAATGGCACGAGCTCTGGATTTCTGATCGAAGTCGAGGCTGCCGTCCGAGATTTCCACAGCGGAAAAACCCATTTCGCTCAACTGCTTCAAACATTCCGGAAGCCGCCTTCGCGCCATCGCTATTTCTAGAAAGGTCCCTCCCGGATATATTTCTATCCCGAACGAACGGACAAGATCTACCTTTGTTTCAAGGAAAACAGGATCGTAAAGCGCGGCCGTACCAAAACCGAGTTTGATAAAATCGATGTAGCCGCCCGCTACTTCGAGAAGATCCCGTGTTTCTACCATCCCGAGCCCCTTATCGATAACCATTGTGATACCGGCCTTACGAGGGCGGGCCAAGCTGCGATCGCATGGCGGCAGGCCGATGATTTGCTGCAGGGGTTCCATTTTTCCAGCTCCTCCCATAGATTTTGCGTGTAAAACGAATCTTTTGCGCCAGTGTATGCAATATACGTATTTAATGTTGCAAAAATTGCCTGCCACGACTGCATGCGTCCTTTTATGGGCCGTTTTGGTATAAGAGAAAATCAATAACGTCCTGGGCGGAGACGACCGCAAAACGTCACCGGGTTTTATAATAACGCCGGGACAATAGCGCTTAACTCTTTTCGCGACTTCCCGGCTTCTCTTCTTTTAGTGAGGCCGTGATAATGCTCCCGCGGAGGAAAATCAGAGTAAAGAAGGCGGCCAGTAGAGCAAGCCCCGCCGTGACCCCAAAGGCAAGGCGTAATGAGTAAGTAAGCAGGAAGGCAAAAAGGGGCGGCCCCATAGCAACCCCGAAGAAGCGAACGCCGCCGTAGAAGGCGGTGACGATACCCCTGGCGCTTGGGCCGACGCTGGAGGTGATGAGGGTATTCAGACAGGGTAGAGCCAGACCTGCGCCGATACCGGCCAGGCTTATTCCCCCGAAAAAGAAGAAAGTGCCGCGGAAAAAAACAAAAGACGCAAGGGCGGCAGCCAGGACGAATAGCCCCCCGGTAACGACAAAGGGCATGAGATTGATGTGTTTTTTGATCGCCCAGCCCGTGAGGTAAGCGGTGGCGCACATGAACGTCACCGGTACCGCGAGGTAAAACCCTTTCTTTATACCCCCGACTCTCATAGCCGTTTCAATGTGTTCCGAGAGAAAGAAAAGCAGTCCGAAAAGGAGCAGTAGAACCGTTGTTCCGGCAAAAAAGGCGCTTCCGAGATTCCATCCTTTTTGTACCGAGGCTGTTTTGAGAATCTTGTAGTATTCCCTGAGGGGAATCGGTCTTGTACTTGCCGCCGGCTCAGAAACAAGAAACAATACCCCGAGGACTACGGGGATTACAAAGACCGGAAAGACAAAAAAAGGGTAATACCAACCGAGGATGCCCACCGCAGCCCCGAGGATAGGACTTATTATCTTTCCCGTGCCGTTGGCCGCCTCCATAATCCCAAGCGCGCGGCTTCGCTGTTTCCCGCCAAAAAGGTCCCCCACGAGCGCCATGGCGACGGGCGCGGTTCCCGCGGCGCCGATCCCTTGCAAGATACGGCCCGCCAGGATGTAAGCGTAAGCATCTTCGCGCAGGAACAGGTAAACCAGACCGGCGGCCAGCCCGCCCAAGGCATAGAGAATGAGGGCGGGAACGAGCACCATGCGGCGCCCGAGGCGATCAGCAAGCAGTCCGGTAAACGGGATGCTAAGGCCCGCAGGAACGGAAAAAAGGGTTATGATAAACCCCGCCTGGAAAGTGGATATGCCAAAGGCCTTTTTCATCGCCGGAAGTACCGGGATGAGCATGGAGTTGCCCAAAACCATCACGAGCGGTACACCGGCAAGGACCCAAAGTGCGACTTTTTTCATAGGAGACTACTGCAAAACGGCGCTTGATTTTGTAATGCTCGCCGTCCGGTGCTCATGTACCACTTGTACGCCCCTCGCCGCCCGGTTTCCCAGCACTGCATTCTCATAGGATTAATCTTTTCGCTTCCGGAAAGGTATATGCATCTTGAAAGAGGCATATTTCTTCTTCGAAGAGTATGCAGAATCCAGTAGATTAACCCGGAACCGAAGTGTCATAGCAAACCATCCCCTAACATGCTCTGTCCCCGTGTTCCCTGTTTCTAACGTCGGACGCCGGACGTCGGACGGACTGAAAACTCGTAACCCTTGAGCTTATTTCTAAAAGTGAGATGGTAGTGTTTGTTTAAGGTCCACGACCCCGTGGTATGGGGAATGGCCGGGATGCGGTTCCTTTCCTCAAGCATCGAATTCACGGCCGCCGTCCTGATGCTTTATTTCGGCCGGGTTGACAGCGCCTTCAAGATTAACGCCTTACTTAGCCTGATCGGCCCCATCATCCTTTTTACGGTTACCTCATTGGGAATCTGGGGACTGGCCGGGCGGCTTTCCCCTGCAGGTTTTCTCTATGTCCTCGTCGGCGTCGGGTTTGTTTTCTACGGTGTGCTAAAACTGCGGTAGTACTTCTTCCGCATTGAAGGTTAAACATATTTCGGGTTAGGATGAGAATTGCTATAATACTTATTAAAGCCAAAAAAAATACACCATTGAATGCCAGCGAAAGGATGTTTCACATGGCTGACCCAGGACAACCACTCGCAGAGATCTTTGGGCACTTGGCAAGTGATCATACGGAAAAAGCTGACCGATACCGCTCTCGTCGTCTATGCCCCTTTAATAACAAAGTACCAAATTGCACAAAGGACAAGGCGAAGAACCCTCTCGGAGTATGTACCATTTATCATGAAAATCATCCGGTCATTACTTGTCCAATTCGATTCCGTGAAGATTGGATCATTACAGATGACGCAGCTAGTTTCTTCTTTGAGGAGGGAGCTACCTGGAGTTCCCTGACAGAGGTTCGGTTAAATGATTTGCACGGCAAGTCGGCTGGAAATATCGATGTCGTATTGGTCGCTTATGATAGCAATGGAAAAGTGTACGATTTTGGCGCTCTTGAAATCCAGGCGGTTTATATTTCCGGGAATGTACGTGACCCGTTTGAGTACTATATGGAAGATCCACGAGGTCGAGCATCAATGGACTGGTCTAAAGAACCCAACTATCCTCGACCCGATTACCTTTCATCTTCTCGTAAAAGACTTGTTCCGCAACTTCTTTTTAAAGGTGGAATTCTTCACACATGGAAGAAGAAGATTGCTGTGGTCTTAGACAAGAGTTTCTTTGCCACTTTACCGAAGCTGAAAGAAGCACCGAAATCCGAGGCTGATATTGCGTGGATGATTTACGATGTCATACTGCCATCATTAGATATCGGTGTCTATACGAGTGGCCAGATGAGACTAGTAAAACATAAAGTCTTTTACAGTAAGTGGCCCGATTTTCTCAAAACCACATCGAACGTACCAACCGAATCCTTAGATGCATTTCTCAGGCGTCTTGACGCACAACTCGAAGAGGTAGCCGTATGATAGAAGGCTGCACTACTAACGGCGAGAATTTTTGCAAGAGCAACATTAAGCGCATGCTCAAGAACTCGCAGACCAAGGTTATCTTTCCTGTAATAACGTTGGCACTGTTAAAAGAACACCATGCTACCGGAAAACTGATTTTTTCTGACCAAGAGATTCGTAAAGCTTACGAGCAAACTGTGAAGGACCTTAAGGATTTCTTGAAGCATGACGTTCATATTGGTGGAAAATATTATGACGCCTACCCATCAAGGAATCTCCCGCGGTATGCAGTAGTAAAGTCGGTTGGCCATATGCAGTACCAACTACTTTCTCCATATACTGATCACGCAGCATCCCTTTGCGAATGGATCCCTGAAAGAATCAAAGAGCACATATCAAGTCGGCTTGGAATTATCCCTTTTCTAGATGACCCCAAAGAGCGAGCAAGTCTCGCTGCAAATCCAACACAATTCCTCTCGCTCATTAATGAGCATATGAATAAGACCCCCTCCAATTTTGAGATTTTCAGTTTTGCAATAATCAAGGTCCACCTAGAAAAGTTTGCGTGTAAAATCTATCGAGACACAAGAACGGCAGCATATGATGGTGGCGTAGACCTTTCGACCAACTTTGGCGTTGTCTACCAAATTAAGAAACTTAAAATTTTAACTGAAGCGGCGGCCAAAAATATTTACGAGGAGTTGAAAATGAACTTCGACACTGAACGTTTACAGAGCGGTAATGTTATTTTGATCATAGATGACATTTCTAAGGCAGTAAAGCAATACTTGATCAGCATGAAGGTTCAGTCGCTAAGTAAAGATGACGTACTTAGGCTGGCCGCTCAATTTGAAGACATGGAAGATAGGCAGAAGGTCTTACGCATAGTTTATGAAGAATTCAGGCGGGAGTATTCAAGTAGAATACGGTAGGGAAAGATGCCAATCACATAACCTTGCTGAAGAAGTAAAAAGAATGGCACGAAGTCATGGATTTCAAATGCGCCTGATTCCTATGAGTAATACACACCACGCAACAATGGAAGAACTGGTTATCGGCAAGGATTTATCCTGGATGGATAGGTTTCCTGCGGTGCACGAATCTAAAGCCGAGTATATAATCCGGGAAACAAAAAAGAAGTATCGCCCGCAAGGAGGGAAACGGATACGCTAATCGCACGCCGCTCAACCCTTACCACTCCTGACTCCTTAGCTTCTGACTCTCGACTCTTAGCTCCCGTATTCTAACTTCTGTATTCTATATTCTGAATTCTTGTACTTGTATATCTCACCTCACAGATCGCTGGCGAGTCCCAACCAGGCGCCTTTTCCCGGAGCCCTCTAAAATGAGACGCTCCTTCAAAACGCTTTCCGCCTTTTTTGCGTCCGGCAAACGCAACAACCTTCCCTCTTCGGCGATGCTAACGTTGCCGTTTTCCTCCGAAACCACCACCACCAGCGCGTCGGTCTGCTCACTCAGACCTACCGCCGCCCGGTGCCTTGTGCCCAAATCCGCTGAAACACTATGCTGCGCCGCCAGCGGCAGGTAGCACCCTGCCGCCGCCAACCGCTCTCCCCGAATGATTACCGCTCCGTCATGCAGCGGCGCATGGTGGTCAAAGATGGTTAACAACAGCTTCTGCGAGATTACCGCGTCAAGGATAACCCCGGTTTCCATATACTCCCTTAGCCCCGCCTGCCGTTCGAAGACAAGCAGCGCCCCGGTGCGCGCACGTGAAAGTTCTACTATGGCGGCCGCTGTCTCCTTAATCATCTTTCTGGCCCCGCTGCCGCCAGCCAGCCGCGTAAAGGGAGCTCCCTGGCCCAGCTTTTCCAGCATCCGCCTTATTTCTGGTTGAAAAACGATGGGCACCGCCACAAACGCCATCGTCCAGACCTTATCCAGCGTCCAGTTCAAGAACCGAAGGTCGAGCTTATATCCGACACCGGTCAACACCGCCAGGACAAACAGCCCTTTCAGCAACTGAACAGCCCTGGTTCCCCGGATCAGCGTAAATACCCCGTATGCGATAACAACCACTAATCCCACATCAAGAACGATTTTTAGAATAACGCCCGGAGAAACTTGAAATGGAGCCATGTACTCCCTCTCTTACGCAATTATCTGTACTTTAATTCTTTCTTCGCCAAATCATTATTTCCTGCAACAGGATCAAGGCTTTTCCGAATAAAGACCGCGCCTGGTTAACCAGAAAACCCACCATCATTACCAGCGCCAAACAAAGCACACTTTTGTTTGAACCCCGCATCGGCTGCACATCCCTTCTCAAACAAAATAACTGAATCTTGGTTGAACTGAGCTTCGAGATTACACAACAAGTATCAGCCGCTAACCACCTCCAAAAACAGATCATTTCGCGTCTTCCGGACAACAGCACAGGATACCACAGTCAAAATTGCGGCGGCTTTAAAAACAGAAAAGCCACGGACATAAGACCCCCGTGGCCTTCTTTTAGACATGGTAAAACGCATACCAGACGCAAAAACCCGGCTGAACCCCCACCGCCGCAGCTTCATGCCGCAGCTTTGAATGACATTTTAGTGGTAAATTATGATGCTGTCAATGATTTTTTATAAACTTATTTTTTACAGGTTATTTGAACTTATGTTTCAGTCACCGTTACCGACCACTGCACAGTTTACGCTCCCGCAGGCTTCCAGTATGCATACTTCAAGTCGTAATTAGTCGCGTCGTAGTAACTGATGTGCGGGATGCCGGACGCGTCGAGGTCCAGCGCCGTGTATGTCCCGACGCTGCCGGTGCTGTCCACGGTCTGGATATTCCAGCCGGAACCACAGTTACAGGCGTACTTCAAGGCGTTGTTGGTGATGTCGTAGTAGCTGATGTGCGGGCAGCCGTCCTTCACCTTTATCGACGTGTAGGTTCCCACATCACCGCCGGCGTCAACGGTCTGACAGTGCCAGCCGGAAGCGTCTTTGTATGCGTACCGCAGGTCCCAGTTGGTGCGGTCGCTGTAGCTGATGTGCGGGTAACCTGAAGCATCCAGGGCTATTGATGAGTACTCCCCGACAATAATACTCGGAGTCGCGCCGTCCACGGTGGTATCGGTCCAGGCGGCACCGTCGAAATAGGCGTACTTCAGGTTGCCGCTGGTCGTGGTGTAGTAACTGATGTGAATGTTATCCGCCGCGTCGATGGCGATAGAGGACCACTTCCCGGGCCGGTCCGCGGCGTTGTCGACGGTCTCCGCGTGCCAGCCGTCCTCCGCCTTCCAGGCGTGCTCCAGGTAATAGACGCCGGAATTTACATAGGTGAAATAGCTTATGTGCGGGCGGCCGGATGAATCAAAAGCCAGACCCGTCTGGCAGTCACCGAGGGCGTATACGGAGGACACCGCGGTTTCGTTGTGCCAGCCGCTTTCATCCTTATACGCGTACTTTATATCGGTATTGGTGATATCCCGGTAGCTGATGCAGGGGTACCCTGCGGGACTGATCCTGATGCAGGTGTTTGAACCGACGCTGCCTGTGGAGTCCACGGTTTCTCTGTGCCACCCGGATTCGTCCTTGCAGGCGTATTTGAGGTCGTCGTTGGTGTCGTCGAAGTAGCTGATATGGGGGTGTCCGTATACGTCCATGGTTATGGAGCTGTATAGACCCGCGATGCCCACCGCGTCGGCGATTTCCACCTGCCATGTTCCGGCGGGCTCGGTGGTGAATTCAAATTCGTAACCGCTCGCCGGCAGCGTGCCGGAGAGATCCATCACCGCACCGGGGGGAAGATAGACGGTGTACGTTACGCTCGGAGTAAGACTGTCATCCGGGTCGATGGTCAGTGTGGCGCCGCTTATGCCCTTTGTGAATGGCACGTCGCCGCCGTCCTGTTGTTTGAGGCTGATCAGATCGTAGTTGTCGCCGGCCTGTATCTCCTGGTTGAAGGTGACGGTGACCGTCTTGGACACCGGTACGTTTTCAGCGCCGCCGGCGGGGTCGGTCTGCCGGACGGCAAACGCCGATTCCGCGGTAAAACTGAAGCTGTATTCGTTTCTGAGCGCGGTGCCGGAAAGGTCCTTTACCGCACCGGCGGGAAGGTAGACGGTGTAGGTCACGCTCGGAATTAGATTGTCGTCCGGGTTGATGGTCAGTACCGCGCCGTTTATGTTTTTTGTGAATGGCACGTCAGCGCCGTCTTGTTGTTTGAGACTGATCAATTCGTAGTTGTCGCCGGCCTGTATGCTCTTGTTGAAGTTTATTGTTATCGTCTTGTCCACCACGACGCCGCCGGCGTTGCTTACCGGGTCGGTGCCTGTTACCGCCGGGGCGCCCTCTGTGGCGAAGCTGAAGCTGAAGTCTTCGGCCAGGGGCTTATCCGTCATATCCGCTACAGCGTCGGCGGGAACGGTGACCGTGTACACTGCGCCGGCGTCCAGGACATTATCCGGGTCGATGGTAAGCGTTTTGCCGTTTAATGTCTTGGTAAACGTTACGTCAGCGCCGCTTTGATCCTTCAAGCCGATCTGTCCGTAACTGACGTCTTCCTGAACTTCCTCGGTGAAGGTTAATATGATTGTCTTGTCGATGGCTGCGGCGGCGGCGCCGCGGCAGGGATCGGTCCCGGTGACAGTGGGAGCGTCGGTCAGCCAGCAGGCGTACTTCTGGTCGTCGAATACGCTTCGGTAATAGGTCATCCGCGGGTTGTCCGAGGCGTCCAGCGCCATGGACAGGTATTCTCCTGAATAGAAACCATCGGGTAAGGTCTCACTGTGCCAGCCGGAAGCGTCCTGATAGGTATACTTCGGGTATTTTACGGCAAAATCCCAGTAGCCGATATGCGGCCGGCCCGAACGGTCAAGGGCGAGGGCAGTGTAAAAATCCCAGCCGGTTTCGTCCACGGTGGTGATGTGCCAGCCTGAAGCGTCTTTGTACGCGTATTTCAGGTCGTTGGTGGGACCGCCGACAGCCTCGTTGCCTTTGGTATAGCTTATATGCGGGTATCCTGCGTCGTCGAGGGCGAGGGAGGTGTATAAACCGGGATTGCCCGCGGTCTCCACGACCTCGATGTGCCACCCGGAGGCGTCTTTGTGCGCGTACCGAAGGTCGCCGCCGTCTTCGTAGTAGTAGCTGATATGGGGATTGCCGGAAACATCGACGGCCATCGAGGTCCATCCCGAGTTCCCGACTCTCTCCACCGTTTCGGTATGCCAGCCGATTCCGTCTTTATACGCGTACTTCAGATTTCCCGCGGCACTTTCAAAGTAGGCGATGCGGGGGTATCCATCCGCGTCCAGTTTGAGGGAGGTGTATCTGCCTGCGTCGCCTTCGCCGTCTACGGTCTCGATATGCCAGCCGGAAGCGTCTTTGTATGCGTATTTCAGTGCGGTGTTGGTGGCGTCGTAATAGCTGATGTGCGGGCAGCCCGCTTCGCCAAGGGCGATGGACGTGAATTCTCCTACGTAAGCCGCGCTGTCCACGGTTTCGTTGTGCCAGGTGGTGTCCTTGTATGCGTACATGAGGTCGGCGCCGGTGACGTAGTAGTAGCTTACGTGAGGGTTGCCGGACGTATCCAGCGCCAGTGAGGTCCACTTTCCGATATCGTCAACCGTATCCGCAAGTTCGGTGCGCCAGGCTCCCGAGGATGTGGTGAAGCTGAAGATGCTGTCCGCCGCCAGGGGGTTTCCCTCACCGTCCTTAAGTGAACCCGCCGGCACGTAAACGGTGTAGGTGACGCTGCAGTTCAAATCAGCCGTAGGGTCGATGGTCAGAACCGCGCCGCTGGTGCTCTTGGCGGACGGCACATCCATACCGCCCTGGTCTTTTAGGCTGATTAGTTGGTATTTGTCGCCTGCGTATACGTTCTCGGATAGGGTGACGGTGACGGTTTTGTTGACCCGGATGTCGGTCGCGCCGTCAGGCGGGTCGGTGCCGAGTACGGTCGGACCGTCGAGAGAGCCTTGGGTGATAAAGGTGAAGCTGTAGTCGCCAATTAATTGGTTACCCGCCAGGTCTTTGACTGCGCCGGCGGGGATGTAGACGGCGCATGCGGTGCTGTGGTTGAGGTTTGAAACCGGGTCTATCGTCAGGACTTGGCCGCTTACGTCGTAGCTGATGGCTATGACTGTTTCTCCTGCTTTAAGCATGATGCCGCCGTAGTTATCGCCAGGCTGGATGTTCTCGCTGAAGGTGACGTAGACGGTCTTGTCTACTGAAACATCGATGGCGCCGTCCGCAGGGTTGGTACTGTAGACGGTCGGGCCCACGGTATCCGGCGTGGTTACCGTCAGCAAGTTCCCACCGGCATCATAGGTGTAGTTGATCTTTTGCCCGTTGGTATAGGTGACTGAGGTCAACCGGCCAAGGTCGTCGTAAGTGTACGTGGCGGTGAATGCCGGGAATGCAATACATAATAAAAGCAATAGCATGATTAACGCTTGTATTAACGATTTTAGCCTCATCGTGATCCTCCGTTCTTATACAATTCTCTATTTCCCTCGTATAGCGTAAAGAGTATTATCGCTTCCGACATACACCGTCCCGTCAGCCGCGGCGGGCGCAGTGGGGTATTTCTCCGGCAGTGGGAATGCCCAAATCGGCTTCCCGGTTTTGATGTCCACTGCGTAAAGGCCGAACTTAGAATCGTCATCCCCAACCACCCCTCTGGAAAAGTAAGCTACCCCGTCAGCTATAGCGGGACACTTTTCTATACCATCTCCTACGTTATACCGCCACTTCTCCTGTCCGGTTTTAAGATCCACGGCAAAAAGTCCGTTATCGCAGCCAAAATATACGGTACCATCAGCAATAATCAGGGGGGAATGCAAACCCGTCAATACTTGCAGTCTCCATTTTTCTTTTCCTGTCCGGGTGTCAAGCGCGTAAAGAGTACGATCGAAATCGGTAAAACAAACCGTGCTGCCACTGATGACCGGAGGGTTATCGGTTATGTCGTCTGTTTTAAACACCCATTTTTCTTTGCCGGATGTTGTATCCAAAGCATAAAAATTGCGGTTCCAAGCCCCAAAATAAACCGTCTCTCCGTCAACCCCAGGGGAAGACCACATAGTAATTTTCCTCCCCGCTACCTTCCACTTTTCCTTTCTTATCCCAATATCTACAGCATAGAAGTCTTCTAATGAATCACCATAATAAAATGCATCTTTTGTAAATACCGGTACGGCATTTATTATATGACTGGTTTTAAATCTCCATTTCTGTTTCCCCGTCTTCACATCTATCGCAAAAATACGGTCTAAAGTCGAGTAGTATAGAGTATTATCTATTACAATTGGGAAAGAGTTTACAGGGTCTCCTCCGTCAAATACCCATTTTTCCTTTCCGGTGTTGGCATCAAGTGCGTAAAGATATCCTTCTCCATCGCCAAAGAAGATCGTTTCTCCGACAACAGTAGGACCAGCGTCTATCATTCCTTGTGCCTCATACTTCCAAAGTATAACGCTGGGCAATGGTAATGATTCTTTTTCGGTGCAACCTGGAATCAGAGTCAGCGCGCAAAGGAGTATAATTAGTAGTTTCATATGCCTATATAGGGAAAAACCCCCAGTCGTAATTATCTTTCAGCGGACCATCCTCACCCACAACATAAAAACCCTCTGGCCAATCTTGTGGCGCGAATGCGTCCATAACTTCGTTAAGGTACTGCTTTATGTACGATTGAGTATCTTGCTTGGTCTGAGATAGCCTTTGTTGATTCTCCGGCCTATTCTCCCTGTCAGGATAAGGATCAGTTAAGTGCCGACTGATATACCCGTGGCATATAAAGTCTTGAAGGCTATGAAGCCCCATGCCCAACTCTTTCCAGCTTAGAACCCATAATTCTCTGCTGTATTCATGATCCGTAGCTGATTTAGCTTCACGCGCCAAATCCACAGCATTTTGCATATGTTTAAATGCATACTCCTGTGGGTTAAAAAACGGACCATAATATATGTGCCGGCTTTTTTCTCCTGCATAACGGTCGCACTTATCTATCATATAATCCGCTTCTGCAACCGCCTTCGCAAAAGCTTCCGCTTGTTTCTTTGAAAGCCCGTAATTATCGTTACTGGCCACGTTCTCAACCCAAGATTTTGTTAATGTATGATGCACCCCTTCCATTGTCCATAACCCGCTCGGATCCTTAAAATTCACCGGGCTATCATTGGCGTAAGAGTAATGGTTCAGCGTCAGCATATCAAGTATTGGGCCTTGTACCGGATCGACGTTAATAAATCGTCTCACCTCCGGGTTATAATACCTCGCCCTCATGTAATACAGGCCGTTTGCATCGGCCATTACGCCGTCGCGGCCGTTATAAAGGAACGGGGTTGATGTTGCCCCGTTATGGTAGACTGGTTCACCATAAGGGCCGTACTGGAAGCGGTCGGTGACGGCACCTGTATCATCGGTGATAGCTACGGTACTGCCCCGCAGATCATAGTGGTAAGTCAGGTAAGTTCCGTTTTTCTCCTGGGCGATAAGCCCCAAACCGTAAGTATAGTAAGTGCTGTTGCCCTGGGTGTCCGTCTCGATCAAAACCTGGCTCAAGGCGGCCTGCGGGTTGATTACGTAATCCGTCCGGTAGGCGCCCCCAATGACGCTGATGCGGTTGTTTTCCGCGTCGTATATGTAGCTTGTGTCACCCACACTTGTTAGCCGGCTGCGGGAATCAAAGGTGTATGCAGTCATTGACCCGTTCAACGGCCCGTAGGTCATGTTACCGTCGCCGTCGTATTGAATCGCTTGACCGTTATAAGTATCAAGGCGGTTGTCGTAGGTGTAACTGCACACGGTATCCGGCATTCCAAAAGGTTGCTCTTCCATGGAACTCTGTTCCGTTTCTACGGTCCCGTCACCTTTATAGGTGTAATCGTACTGAACAATAACATTGCCGCTGACATCGACGTCTCTAGCCTTAGTCAACTGGCCGGCGTCGTCGTACTCGAGGCTCTGCACCGTTCCGTTCGGCCGAGTAGTCTTCCAAAGTAGGCCGTTGGGGTAATATTCATATATTGTTACCCTGTTGTTCCAGTCGGTCACGGTCTTTAAACGGTTGTCCCTGTAATATGTGTAATTGACCTGCTTCCCGCCTGGATAGGTCAATACCTTCAGGTTGCCCACCGGGTCATATTCGTATTGGATTACATTGCCGCGCGAATCAGTGTATTTCTTCACCCGGTTGAGTTCATCGTACTCGCGTTTGATCGTATTGATGCCTTCGGTGACGGTCTCGATGTTGCCGTTAGGGTCGTACTCATACAATACAGTGCCGCCTGGATCGCTAAAGCTTGACAGCCGTCCGTCGTCGTAATACTGGTAACCGGTTGTCTGACCGCGGGCGTTGGTCATCTGTTGGACAAGATTTCTGCTGTTATAATCATAAGTGATCGTGCTTCCCGGATAAGAAGTCCTCTCGTGCCAAAGCATCCCGTTTGGGTGATAATCAAATCCGGTTTCGTTACCGTTGGGGTCAACCATGGCTTCCAGGTTGCCGTCGCCGTCAAAGCGCTGGCTGCTCTCGACACCCGGTACCGGTGAATATACGTGAACAAGCCGGTCCAGCGCATCATACTGGTACCGGGTAACCCGGTTCAAGGGGTCGGTAGTCTGTTCAAGGCGGTCAAGGGCGTCATACTTGTTTATCGTGCTACGGTAAATAGCATCAGTAATAGTCTGTGTGTTGTTCAAATCGTCATAGGTGATGGTGAGTATCTTTATGCCCCGCGCATCCCACTTGCCGGTCAGCCTTCCCAGTTCGTCGTATTGAAACTCAGTGATGTGCAGTTCGGGGTCGATTATCTTCCAAAGGCTGCCGTCGTCGTAATACTGGTACTCGGTGGTGTAGCCGTTGGCATCAGTTATATACCGCAGTTGGCCTTCTCCATCATAATGATATATGGTTTCGCAATATACCCCATTCACTACGGTAGATGCTTTTTCTAAATTATGATTATTGTCGTATTCAAAATAGACGTTATGGCTTTTTGCGTCTGTCTCGGTGAGCCTATTACCATAGCCGTCGTATGTATATTTTTTAACATGCTCCAAGGGATCTTTGATGTATTTCAAGTTATCGTTTTTGTCGTAGCGGATTAAGGTTGTTTTTCCTGCCCCGTTGGTTGTCATTTCCAGCCTGCCGGCGGCATCATAACCGTAAATGATTTTCTTTCCCGCCGCGTCTGTGACTTCATAAACCTGTCCGGCCACATAAGTGTATGTTGTTTCGTTAAGAAGTGGAGTTATCACCTTTTTCAACAGGCCGTTTCCGGGGTAATATTCGTATCTTGTCTCTTTGTTTAACGGATTGGTCTTTCTTGTTACGCAGTTGGGGTTGGTTATATCTTCATAGTAATAGTAGACCGTTTCAGATACGGCGTTTATCAGTGACTCCAAATTATCATCCGCGTAGTACGACATGTATGTGGAGCTGAGAACGGTGCCGTTCAGCTCGCGGATCTCACTGGTGCAGTTGCCGCGGCCGTCATAAGTGTATTTGGTCGTTATGCCCTTGGGATTGGTAGAAGTCTTCATGTTGCCGTCTTCGTAGTAGGTAAATGAATCAGTATGGTTGAGCGGGTCGGTGATACTTAAAAGATTATAACTGCTATCGTGGATGTAAACCTTTGCTTTGCCGTTGCTATCGTAAACGGTAGTAATTACCGTACCCGGCTGGGTGGTTTCATCATAGTAAAACTGCGTCAGTTGATTTGTCACTACGCGTCATCCTGGGTAGCCACCCGGCCCAGTTCGTCGTAAGTGTTGTAAAAGATCTGCACGCCTTCGTCGTCGGTCGCTCTTTCGATGCGTCCGTCGCCGTTGTATGCGTAATCGATGTAATGCCCTTCTGCGTCGGTGATGCGGGTTAGGTTGTGGCTGCCGTCATAACTGAAACTAACCGAGCGGCCGAGCGGGTCGGTTACGCTGTCGATCAATCCATAGACGTTGTAGGTTACGGTTAAGGCACGACCGGAAATGGCTTCGGTAATCGTTTCAATGCGGCCGTCGGCATTATAGCTGAGGTCTACCGGCTGGCCGTACTTGTTTTTCAGTTCAACCAGTTTACCTGAGGAGTCAAACTCATAGACGCTCTTGTCTTTGAGCTTCAGGGTGAAGCTACCATCGGCATGCTTAGTTATGGTGTCGAAACGCGTTGCCAGATCGAGAGATGAATACGTATCCGTGCCGTTGTATACGAAACGGTTCACCCGGTTGGCCGTCCAGTGAAGGTCGATGTTGCCGTCGGGAAGCGATTCAAGCCGGGCCTCGAAGTTGTGACCCCAGCCTCTGCCGAGCGGTCCTTCGTTTAACAGGAGGGAATTATAGCTCGCAATGAACGATAATTCCTGCGCGCCATGGACGGTGAGCAGGGTACGCTCCAGCACATGGGCGCCGGTGCCGGTGTCTACCGGGTCCTTGGTATATGACGCGGTGCGATTAGACGGGTTAAGCTTGGCGACGTCCGCGACGGCGGGGTAACCGGTCTTTGTTCCGATGCGCCCCGCAGCCCATTTCAGCATATTGGCGATAAAACTTCCGTAAGACGACCACTGTTTGAGGTTATTTCCCCACGCATAAGTAATATCAGGGGTAAAAGCTACACTTCTGCCTTTCCCATAAGACCAGCAGACAAGAAGCGCTGCGTTATTATCTCCCTTTAAGACCAAGCTGGCTTGGGCTTTTGGGTACGCAACATCATAACCGGTTACGGTAGGTATGGTGTCTATAGGAAGCCCATAAAGGACAGGATGTCCCCCGTCAACGACCCGAAAAGACGTAGTCCTCCAAACATAGCCAGAACCGCATGTGACAGGAAGGACTTCCTCTATCGGTGTCCCCGAATAGCCGCCCGGTCCGAATGAAGAATCGCCGCCGATCATGACGAAGCCGCCGCCGCGCTGAACATACTCCCGGATAGCGCTAACTTGTTGTGCGGTAAGGCGTCCGTAAGAAACATCGCTGAGCATAATTGTATTGTACTTGGAGAGAAGGCCGTCGGCTGTTGCCGGAAGGTAAGAGGCTATCTGCGAAGGGTCACGGTATTCAAACGTTATCTCGGGATGGGCTGTTCGAACCTTCGTGATAACATAATTATACTCCCCGGAAGATCCTTCGCTGTAAAACACCTTAATTGTCTCGGCTGCTTGGGCTGGAAGGGGCAGACATATCCAACACGCCAATAAAACACAGAATACTGCCGGTATTACGGAATACGAATTAGTCTTTAGGGTTCTTGGTGTTCTGTAAACAAGTCTAGAGAGCACCACGATTTCACCTCCGGCTGTTTTCCAGACAAAAAGTTCAATATTACTATAAATACCATGGATAATTGTGTCATTAAATAAGTAAATACATCATAACTCTCCACAAATTAACTTGTCAATTAATTACTGCATAAATTTTTTTAACAGCTTGAGAATATTGTAAAATCAACCAAATAAAAACCGGCTTTAACCGTTTTAGTGTTTTTTCATTGCAGAAACACAACCAAAAGGGCTATAAAGAAATCCAGGCTGTTCAGTTGGAATGGGTTTGTTCTGGAGCAGGATGTGCAGCAGCAAGCTTTAGAAGACTTATATTGAAGTTAGCAAAACTAAAAGTACGGCGGGCTGGATTCCCGGTTATGGACCGCCGGTATCAACCTTTCCAGAATATATCCCGTAAGGACGACCAGCGGCAGCGTAAGCGCCAGGCGCAGGAGAGCGAAACTCAAACCCACGAATTTGATTTCCATCATGAGCATCGGGATTTTGACCGTCGCCCAAACGCCCAAGAAGATCACGGCGTTTGACAGCCGGCAACCCTTCTTCAACAGGGCGGCCGCGACCGGAAAACCCGCATATAACGGCCCCGCGGCGGCGGTTGCCGTCAGGATGGAAATAACAACCCCTCTGAAACCCGAACCCGGGCCGACGTGCTGCTCGACTATCTTTCTGGGAACCCAGACATCGAGAAGCCCTATGAATACAAAGACCGGCGGTATTATCAGCAGCATCTCGACCAGATATTGAAAGGCGGTAGTTGCGGCAGCCTCACCCCTGGCGGGGCTCGCTACGTATAGGATAATGCCCGCCGCCGCCACGGAAAGGAAGAGAGCATACCGTTTCAAGCAGGCCGTCATCGCAGTACCATTCCCATTACAAAACCGATAACCAGAGCCGTGACCAGGCCAAGCCCATTACGCAAAATGGTGAACTTCTTACCGAAATACCGTATCTCCAGCGGCGCGGTAAGGGTTCCCACCATTAAAAGCGTAGT
>JBFMBL010000018.1:0-47815 GCA_040755195.1 Bacillota bacterium | reverse complement strand
TTATTGTTCACCCCGCTCATAGGGGTCGGGGGGTTGGCCGGGTTCTTCTTGGTGAAGCACTGGACTTTTGTAAAAAATGCGGCTACCTGACCGTATTTCTTTGGACGCTCAGTCATCTCGACACGGCATGCCGTCTGTATAAATCGGCCGGTTTTGCCCTGACCGAACAGAAGACGCACGTTCTCTGGGGGAAGCTGCTTACCGAAGAACGCTACGAGTTGAGGCTGCAAGCCGTGTTTTAACCCTCCGCGATTTTTAGCAAGGCATTTTTCCCTGACGTTCTTAACTAATTCAGCCGTTTTTTAGTCCGTACAGGGCTTTTGAGCACTCTTCCCTTCTTCATGGATAGGCGCGGCAGGTGTAGTCCGCCTGTCGGCTTTTTTTAAGTTCATTCCTATAACTCATGCTTATTGACACCTCATGTCTATTGGAGTTAAGATTTACCAAAGGTATTATAAGGAGGTGGAACCATGAAAAAGATTGCCTTATTAAGCTGTACCATAATCAGGCAGAGGAATCTGTGTCCCGGCGACGTGAGGTGTCTGGTGGCAATGAACCGGAGGGAAGGGGAGTTCGAAAGGTACAAAGGCGAGGACGTGGCGGTGGTCGGGATAGTGGACTGCGGTGAGTGCGAAGGAAACAAAAGCGGTAGGGCGGTACTGAGCCTGGCTCTTCTCAAAGGTCCGCTCGCGATGCTGAACGAGACGCTGGACGCCATTCACATCGGAACCTGCATCATGAACTTCTGCCCAAGGAGAGACGACATCATCAAAGCTGTTAAAGAGAAGGTAGGGATAGAGGTCGTTGAGGGAGGGCACAAGTATATGCCGCCTAAAATATTTTAATTATTAGGCGAGCATCTGTGTTTTGAGCTATATTTAGTCTTAATATTTCTATTCTCTGTGAACTCTGTGTCTCTGTGGTAAAATATTTTGGTTCCGCCTGCCTGCCGGTAGGCAGGGCTTGTTCGGGTTAGGATTTACTCAACCGCTTTGCAGTTGGCGGCGAGCTTTTCGAGCGCCCGTTTTTCGATTCTGGACACATAGCTGCGGGAGATACCGAGCACATTGGCGATCTGGTGCTGGGTAAAGCACTGCCCGTTTAGAAACCCGTAGCGTGCGACAATGATCTTGCGCTCCCGGGAGGAAAGGTGGGAGAGTTTTTCACACAGGGATTTTTGCTCAAGGTGCTGCGATACCTGTTCGATTACAGAATCAGGCTCACTCCCCAGGATATCGATCAGAGCCACCTCGTTTCCTTCCTTGTCTACGCCGACCGGTTCGTTTAGCGAAACCTCGGCGCGATTCTTCTTGGCGGCGCGGAAAAACATGAGGATTTCATTTTCTATGCACCGGGCCGCGTAGGTGGCAAGACGGGTGCCCTTATTGGGGTTGTAAGTCTTGATGGCCTTAACCAAACCCACCGACCCGATTGAAATCAGATCTTCCACATCATAACCGGACGCTTCATATTTCTTCACGATATGAGCTACCAGACGCAGGTTATGTTCAATGAGGACGTTACGGGCGGATTCGTCGCCGCGGAGCATCTGCCGGATATGCTTCTTTTCTTCTTCTTCCGAAAGCGGACGGGGAAAGGAGTTGTTCGTGACGTAACCGAGAAGCGGCATAATACCATTCACCAGGGATAAGGCTGTGGCAAATGTTATTATCATTAAACCCCTCCTAAACGGGATGTTCTCGGGATAACGGCGTTGATTGAAAAAGCCTGAAGCCGGCCGGTGACGTTATAAAGGAATGCATCTTAATGTTACGCGTCGCGAAAAACGATTGTGCCTGTCCGGTCGATTTTTGTCATCACCCTCTGGCGATTAAGGCAGATTTGGGTTAAGCTAAAAAAATGAGAAAACACTAAGCGGCTGAATAGTTACAAATGGGGGTGGAGCTTGTGGAGGCGACAGCGGTAATCCTGGCCGGAGGGAAAAGCACGCGCATGGGAATGGACAAGGCCTTTCTTAAGGTTGAAGGGCGCCGGCTTATAGAGCGCAGCGTGTCAGCCTTGGAGAGGGTTTTTTCTGAAGTAATAATCGCGGGCGATCCCGAGGTATACGGGGGGCTTGCCGACCAGGTCGTGAAAGACTCCTTCGAAGGCGCAGGGCCTTTGGCCGGCATTCATGCCGGGCTTACCTTTGCGAGCCATGACCAGGTTTTTGTGGCGGCCTGCGACCTTCCTTTTGTAGACGGCGAGATGGCGGCCTTTATTGTACAAAGGATGAAAGGGTACGATGCTTCGGTCCCTTGTGTGGGCGGCAGGCTGCAGCCTCTCTTCGCGGCCTATAAGAAAACGTGCCTGCTTCCGGTAAGCCGTTATCTTGAGACGGGAGGCCGCCGGGTGGTGAGTTTCCTCGGTGAGGTCCGGGTACGTTACCTTACGGAATTTGATTTTGCCGGGTGGCCGCGCTTCCGACAGGTTTTCTTCAATGTGAACACCCCGGATGAGTTCGAGCAGCTTGAAAATGATATAATCACCTCTGTACCGGTCGTCGGGGTGGTGGGATTTTCACGGGCGGGGAAGACGACTTTGATTGAAAACCTGGTCGCTTCCCTGGCTTCGTCAGGTTACCGGGCGGCCGTCTTAAAACATACCTGGCACGAAATCCGGGATACCGCGGGCAAGGATACCGACCGTTTTGTAAAGGCGGGCGCAGAAAAAACCGCACTCGCCGGGCCGGGTGGCATATTATACTTCCAGCGGGAAGGACACCCGGTGTTAGGAAAGGTTTTGGGTCTTATGGAGGATGGGGTGGATATCGTACTGGTCGAGGGTTACAAAGAGGCTCCTCTTGCGCAGATACGGGTACTGGCCGAAACCGAAGACGAAGGTGAGGAAGGAATCAAAGCCTGTGGAAGGACCGTGGCGGTCGTCGGCCGGGCAGGCGCTGACCGCCCCGGGATACCGGTGTTTTTGCCTGATGATATACAGGGGATTTGCAGCTTTATCATTGATCGCTTTTTAGCGCGGGGGGACGGGAATTGCTGAAGCTATTGCGTCCAAAACTGTACCTTGACTCACTTTTTGATATCAGGGCGGATATGCTCACAGACCTGGGAATCAAGGCTTTGATCCTTGATCTCGACAACACGCTGGTGGTTCGCGGTGAGGAGAGGGTCGAACCGCAAGTAACGGAATGGCTTCAGGAACTGAAGGAACGAGGTTTCAAGCTCTGTATCGTGTCAAATAACTCGCGGGGGAAGGGCGGAAAACTCGCCCGCGCTCTCGGGTTACCGGGAGTCTTCAGGGCCGTGAAGCCGCGGGGCAAGCCGTTCCGGAAGGCGCTGGGGATCCTGGGGGAGAAACCCTCAAGCACGGCGATGGTGGGCGATCAGTTATTCACGGATGTTTTGGGAGGCAACCGTATGGGGCTGTATACCATCATGATTTCTTCCCTGGGTGGTCCCGATTTCATCCTGACGCGGTTGGTCATCCGAAAAGTAGAAAAAATTGTTCTGTCCTGGCTTGGGTATAAGCGCAATCTGGTCCGTGGAACCGGGGGGTGAAGGTTCTGGAAAGACCTTTGATTAACGGAAAAACAAAGGTTGTCGGTATTTTCGGGGATCCGGTGGAACATACCTTTTCCCCCGCGATGCACAACGCGGCGTTTACGGCGTTGAAACTTAATTTTGTATACCTTCCGTTCCGGGTGAAAAAAGAGGAATTGCCGGCGGCGGTGACGGGATTAAGGGCGCTCGGTTTGGCCGGGGTAAATATTACGGTGCCTCACAAGGAGGCCGTGTTGCCTTACCTCGACGAAATCACTTCGGAAGCCCGGTTAATAGGAGCGGTTAACACGGTTGTAAACCGGAACGGCAGGCTGACGGGGTACAATACCGACGCCACGGGTTTTTTGCGTGCATTCAGGGAAGCGGGCTTTGAGCCTGCAGGTGCGGAAGCGGTGGTGTTAGGCGCCGGCGGGGCGGCCAGGGCGGTATGTATGGCGCTTGGAATGGCCGGCGTGCGCCGGATTACCGTATTCAACAGGACTTACGAACGCGCACAAACGCTTGCCCGTGATGTACAAGCCAATACTAAAACCACGGCAACGGCCCTCCACTGGGAAGAGCTCAACAAAGAGGGAGCCGGTGTTATACGGGCCGCGAGCGCCGTGGTTCAAACGACAAGTATGGGGATGCACCCCGAAGAGACGGCGTGCCCCGCGGTACCGCCGACGGCTTTTAGAAAAAACCAACTGGTGGTTGATCTGATTTATAATCCTGAAGAAACACAGTTTCTCCGAACAGCAGCCGGCGCGGGCGCGACAACACAAAACGGCATGAAAATGTTGCTCTATCAGGGGGCTGAGGCTTTTGAGCTGTGGACGGGCAGCTCACCGCCGGTAGAGGTGATGTTGCGTGGCCTCGAAGAGTGTCGCAAAACAAATTAACCGGTAAAGTACAAATTAACCGGTAAAGGTGCGGCTTGCAGCCGATTCTTTTTAGAGCAAAAGGCATGGCAGCCTACAGGGTAATGTTACAAATCCCTGCCCTGGTATTTCGACCTGCAAACCCCTGTAAACCCATTAAATAACACAAAGGTACCTATTGCAGGATTTTTGTTAACTTTAACGAATTATTGGAGAAACTGGCTGGGAGAAAGGAGAAAAACATGGGTCTCCGCTATCTTACCGCAGGGGAGTCACACGGTCCCGCCCTGATCGCAATTACGGAGGGAATGCCGTCCGGCCTCAGGCTGACGGCTGATTATATTGACAGGCAACTGGCAAGGCGCCAGGGAGGCTACGGCCGCGGGGGCCGGCAAAAGATAGAAAAGGACCGGGCGGAGATCCTGAGCGGGGTGCGCGGCGGTTATACGCTAGGTTCTCCAATCGCGTTGAGGATAGTAAACCGTGACTGGGAAAACTGGCGCCCGGTGATGGCGGCGGATACCGCGGCCCGCCTTGATGAGCGCGTGGTGACCCGCCCGCGCCCCGGGCATGCCGACCTGGCGGGAGCGCTGAAATACGGGCACCGCGACATTAGGAACGTCCTGGAGCGTTCAAGCGCCCGGGAGACCGCAGCGCGTGTCGCCGTAGGTAGCATAGCGAGGCGGTTTTTAGAAGAGCTGGGGATAGAAGTCGCGGGGCAGGTCTTGAGGATCGGGCCGGTGCAGGTCGAGGCTATGGATGGGTTGCCGGTGGAGATCCGGGAGAAGGTTGAAAAGTCGCCGGTTTCCTGCGCGGACGTCGAGGGCGGCAGGTTGATGGTAGAGGCGATTGACCAGGCAAGGGATGCCGGCGACTCGCTCGGTGGTATTTTCGAGGTGCGGGTGTTCGGGGCGCCACCCGGTGTCGGCAGCTATGCGCAATGGGACCGTCGGCTGGATGGCCGACTTGCCCAGGCGGTTATGAGCATCCAGGCGATAAAAGGGGTGGAAATCGGCCTTGGTTTTACGGGAGCCGGTTTCCCGGGATCCAGGGTTCAGGACGAGATCTTTCACGATCAGGCCCGCGGTTTTTACCGCGAAACAAACCGCGCCGGCGGGATCGAGGGAGGGATGACCAACGGTGAGCCTGTCGTTATCCGTGCTGCAATGAAGCCCATACCCACGCTGGCCAAACCCCTTCGGAGCGTAGATCTTCAGACCATGGAACCCGTTCAGGCGGCATACGAGCGTTCTGATGTGTGCGCGGTGCCGGCGGCTTGCGTAATCGCCGAAGCGGTGGTAGCGTGGGAAATAGCCCGGGCCTGCATGGAAAAGTTTCCGGGCGATACATTAAAAGAAATAAAAGAAAATATAGCAAGTTACAGAGAACGGATAAGGCAGGTGGAGCTGTGAAAAATGTCGTCATCATCGGGTTTATGGGAACGGGCAAAACTGCGGTCGGCAAACGGCTTGCACGCCTTCTCGGATGGAAGTTTGTAGATACCGACGCGGAGATCGAACAGTTAACCGGCAAAAGCATCCCGCGGATCTTCGCAGAGGACGGGGAGGTGCGTTTCCGGTCTGAAGAGAATCTTCTCTGCCGGCGGTTGGCAGCTCTTTCAGGTCAGGTAATCGCTACCGGAGGAGGGATGGTTCTTAACCGGGACAATATAGAGCTTCTGCGGCAGAACGGGATTTTAATCAAGCTTTGGGCCGAGCCGGAGGTAATTATTGAGAGGGTAAAGGCTAAACAAAAGAGACGACCCCTTCTCAGAGGGGATGTGCAAGAAAGAGTGCACGAACTTCTTGCGTTGCGCGCAACGGCGTACGATATTGCCGAGTTTTCGGTGGATACCGGAAAACAGGGTCCTGACCAATCGGCGCGGATAATATATGAATACCTTCAAGGAATGGGTTATACGGGTGAGAGAAGTCAAGGTTGAGCTAGGGCAGCGGAGTTATCCAATATATGTTGGGGCAGGGACGCTAAGGGATTTCGGGGTTAATGCCAGGCGTCACCTTGCGGGAAAACAGGTTCTCGTGGTTACGAACCCTACTGTAGGAGGGATTTACGGGAAGGTTTTACGCGAGAGCTTGATATCAGCAGGATTTACTGTGATTTGGGCGGAGATACCCGACGGCGAAGAGTATAAAACCCTCAGTACTATGGCGGATCTATACGACGCCGCCTTAGACGGGGGGTTGGAACGCCAAGACGCGGTGGTCGCTCTTGGCGGGGGTGTGGTGGGAGACATCGCCGGTTTTTTAGCCGCCACTTACATGCGAGGAGTATCCCTGATTCAGGTGCCGACCACGCTCCTGGCGCAGGTGGATTCGAGCGTCGGCGGAAAAACGGGAGTGAATCATCCCCGGGCGAAAAACATTATCGGCGCCTTTTACCAGCCGCGTTTTGTATTTATTGATGTTAGAACGCTTTCTTCTCTGCCTGCCCGGGAGATCCGGGCGGGGCTGGCGGAGGTTATAAAGTACGGTGTCATCAAGGACGCTGAATTCTTTAAATGGCTTGAAACGAACATTGAAAGCCTGCTTAAATTAGAACCTTCTGCGCTCGAATATGCCGTATCCGTGTCCTGCCGCATTAAAGCGGCGGTGGTTTCCGCCGATGAAAAGGAAGAAGGGGTCCGTGCCATCCTCAATTTCGGGCACACGGTAGGGCACGCCCTGGAAACGGTCACCGGTTATCAACGTTTTGTACACGGCGAAGCGGTGGGGGTCGGCATGGTGGCGGCGGGCCGATTGGCTGTGCATTTGGATTATTTCGAAAAAACGGGTGTCGATCGAATAGCCGCCATCGTAGACCGCGCCGGCCTTCCGTTTAAGATCCCGCCTGATATCTCAACAGAAGAGCTTTTAACAGCTATGCGCCGTGATAAAAAGGTGTCCGGCAGTCAGTTGACTTTTGTGCTCCCGGAGGAGATCGGCCGCGTGCGTATCGTGCGCGGGGTGCCGGCGGATGCGGTGATATCGGCAATTGCCGGGAAAGAGCTTTAAAATATTTCACCACAGAGCCGCAGAGTTCACAGAGAATTGAATATCAAGACTAAATAAAAAATTAATACCTATATTTTGTCTTTTCCCCTCCGTGTGCTCTGTGTCTCTGTGGTTATTCTATATTCTATCTTTGAACTTTGAACGTTGAACGTTGAACTGACCCCAAAGATCTATCAGTATTAGCTCGAACCTGGAACTTAGAACTTTCTGGAGGGCGCGGAGATGGCTTTCGCCAGAGGACAGCGGCGGCTTTTGGGTGATTTTCTTTTAGAAAACAAGCTGATAACACCGGCGCAGCTTCAAGAGGCGTTGAAGTTACAGCAAAAGACCGGAGAGCGGCTGGGGAAGGCGCTGGTGAACCTCGGCTATATTTCTGAGGAAGACGTCCTCGATATCTTGCAGTGTCAGCTCGGTATACCCCAGGCAAACCTTAGCGCGACGAAAATAAATCCTCTTTTGTTTGAGAGCGTGCCGGAGAATCTCGTGCGGCGGCACAAGGTCATTCCTGTCAAGAAGGAAGGGAATAAGTTAACCGTTGCGGTAGTCGACCCTTTGAACGTAGTGGCGCTCGAAGACCTCCACCTTGCTACAGGCCTTGAAATCGAACCGGTGCTGGCGACCGAAAGAGAGATCGATAACGCCATCCAGCGTTTCTTCGAGCTGCCCGGGCTCGGCAAGGCAATGGAGGACTTCGAGGTAACCGAGATCGCGCAGATGGAGGCGGTAAACCTCGACGGGCGTGAGGAAACGGCTGCAGACGAAGCACCCATCGTCCGACTGGCAAATTCACTGGTCATCCAGGCGATCAATGACCAGGCGAGCGACATCCACATCGAGCCCCAGCAGGAGAACGTCCGTATAAGGTTTCGGGTGGACGGGATGCTGCGGGAGGCAGCGACTCTCTCGCGAAAATTCAGGGCGCCCCTGATTTCGCGGATCAAGATCATGGCGGGGATGGACATCGCCGAACGCAGGGCGCCTCAGGACGGCCGCGTTCAGATCCGCTACCAGGAACGTGATGTGGACCTGCGGGTTTCCACTATGCCGACGGTTTTTGGGGAAAAGGCGGTTCTCCGGATTCTCGACAAGGGGAAAATGCTTCTCAAGATCGACCAACTCGGTTTTCGGGAAGAAAACTTGGTCCGCTTTAAAGAGATTATTCGGCATTCTTACGGGATGATTCTGATTACAGGACCTACCGGGAGCGGTAAGACCACCACGCTTTACAGCGTACTATCCGAAATTAACTCTCCGGAGCTGAACGTTATTACGATCGAGGATCCCGTTGAGTACCTCCTGCCGGGCGTAAATCAGGTTCAGGTCAACCCGAAGGCGGGTCTGACTTTCGCGCGCGGCCTGCGTTCGATGCTGCGCCAGGACCCCGATATCGTAATGGTCGGAGAGATAAGAGACGCCGAGACTGCGGAAATAGCGGTGCGCGCGGCGATGACGGGGCATCTGGTCCTGTCGACCATGCATACCAACGACGCCGCGGGCGCCATAGCCCGGCTTCTGGACATGGGCATAGAGCCGTTCCTGGTCGCTTCCACCCTCGTAGGCGTAACGGCACAGCGGCTCGTCCGGATGGTCTGCCCGCGGTGCCGCGAGGCCTACCAACCGGAACCGGGCGCGCCCGAACGCTACTTTATGAGTATGGGGCCCACTGATCCGGTGACTGTTTACAGGGCTACGGGATGCCGTTACTGTGATAATGCCGGTTATCGCAGGCGGACAAGCATATGTGAGGTCTTGCCGATAACGCCGGCCATCAAGGAAATGATCATCCGGAAGATGCCGGCCTCCGTAATCCGGCGGCAGGCGGTCGCCGAGGGGATGCGGACGCTTCAGGAAGACGGGATCCAGAAAGCCCTTGAAGGGGTCACGACAATTACAGAGGTCATGCGGGTGGCATACCTGGAGGATAGTTAAGAGTCACGATTTACGGTCAAGTCCTAAGTCGAAAGTCGAAAGTCCTAAGTCCTAAGTTTAGGAAACAAAGTTACGAGTTACGAGTTACGAGTTATGAGTTATGAGTTATGAGTCTATTGATTCATGGCGTCCTTGGCGCCTTGGCGGTTGGTTCTACTTTCGAGGGAGGGGTGCTTAAGATGTTAATACCCGATATCCATATGCTTTTGAACCTGGCGGTGGAACAAAAGGCTTCGGATATTCACCTGACGGTTGCGGTCCCCCCGGTTTTTCGGATCAACGGTGAACTTGTCCCTCTCAGTTTGGATATGGAAGGACAACTGATGCCCCGTCTCATGGGCAGCGAACTGAAGGGGGAAGATGAAGAGATACAGACTCTTACCCGGGAGGATGTCGAGGATCTGGTGCGGCAGTTGATGACCGAGCAGCAGTTGAAGCGCTTTGCGGAATTCGGTGAGGTGGATTTTGCCTACGGAGTTTCCGGCCTGGGGCGCTTCCGGATCAACTGCTTTAAACAGCGGGGCAGTCCGGCGGTGGCCATCCGCGTCTTAAACACCCGTGTCCCGGCGATCACCGACCTCGGCCTGCCAGATGTCTTGGCGCACCTGGCGCGGCGTCCCCGCGGGCTTGTTCTGGTGACCGGAGCGGCCGGAAGCGGTAAATCCACCACTCTGGCGGCGATGGTCAACCTGATCAACCGGGAACGGCGCTGCCACATCCTGACCCTCGAAGACCCCATTGAGTACCTGCACCGCCATAACCGCTCGATTGTAAACCAGCGCGAGATCGAAGACGACACCAGAAGCTTTGCCACCGCGCTCAGGGCGGCCCTGCGAGAAGACCCCGATGTAATAATGGTCGGTGAGATGCGCGATCTCGAAACCACGGCCATCACCGTTACCGCCGCTGAAACAGGCCACCTGGTGCTGGCGACGATGCACACCCCGAACGCCGCCCTTACCATAGACCGCATCATCGACGTCTTCCCGCCGCACCAGCAGGGGCAGGTGCGGATCCAGCTCGCCGGCGCTTTGCAGGGGATTATCGCCCAGCAGCTTCTCCCGCGTGCGGACAAAAAAGGTCGTGTTGTCGCGGTTGAAGTACTGATTGCGACACCAGCGGTGCGGAATCTCATCCGTGAAGGAAAGACGCAGCAGATCCCCACCCTTGTCCAGACCGGCAGCCGGTACGGGATGATATCTTTCGACCAGAGCCTGAAGAGCCTTTGCACACGGGGCTTTATCACGAAGGAGCAGATGTTTTCCCGTGTCGAGGATTCCGAGGCTTTGCTGCGCGGGACTTAAAATTGTAACATTATAGAAGGAAAATTGTAATTCCTGCCGAATTATTCCTCAAGAATAGCTAAAAATCGTCGTTATGTTGACGAAACAACAAGCCCTGGCAAATTACACTCTTGTCCGATTTATCCATGCTAACGCCCGGCGTCAAATGACATTGTTGAACACCTTTAGGGGGTTCGCCTTAATTGTTGGGGAAATCTGCAGAATTATCGGGTTGTATAAAAGAAGGCGAGTACGGCTTTACCATTGTTGAGTTACTAATAATAATATGCATCGTCATTATATTGTTATTTGAGTATAGACACAGCAGAATATCAACTCTGAAACAAGACACGGTCGAAAAAATTATGGCTTTACCCCGAATGCTTTGTAGACAAAGGAGAGATTCGTTTGGCCCGGGTGTTTGCGTACAAGACAAGAAGCTATGAGGGTAAGCTGATCGACGGGTTTCTCGAAGCGGAGAGCGAGGCGGCTGCGGCCGGGATACTACGGGCGAGGAATCTTTTTGTCGTCGATGTGCGGCCTGCTACGGATGCGGGCGGTACAAGCAGGTTTAACATTAGCCTGGGGGCCCTTTTCCAACCGAAGGTTTCGCAGCGGGAACTGGCGATATTTTGCCGGCAGTTCTCGGTAATGCTCGAGGCCGGAGTGCCGGTCTTCCAATCTTTAAGCATCCTGGCGGAACAAACGGAGAAAGTAGTCTTTAAGCAGACGATACGAAAGGTTGTCGAACAACTTGAAGGCGGCCTGGGGCTCGCTGAAAGCTTTCGCCTTTTCCCGCGGATTTTCCCGCCGGTTTTTACCAGCATGGTGGAGGCGGGTGAGGTGAGCGGCGCCCTGGAGCAGGTGCTCGAACGCCTGGCGGTGCACTTCGAGAAGGAGCACGAAATCCGGGAAGGGGTACGGGGAGCGCTTACTTACCCGACGGCGGTCCTGATTGTTGCGGCTCTGGCGGTCGGGGTTTTGATGACCTTTGTGGTTCCCACCTTTGCACGCATCTTAAGCGATTTAAACGTGCCCTTGCCTTTGCCGACGCGGTTTGTTCTGGGAACCAGCCTTTTCTTAAAAAGCTTCTGGTACCTGGTGTTTCCAGTACTGGTGTTGATCGTTACGGGAATCAGGTACTTCTTCAGCTCCACGGCTGAAGGGAGAGAGATCCGGGACCGGCTCGTATTAAGGCTTCCGGTTGTCGGAACGCTGGTCCGCAAGGTGATCATCGCCCGGTTCGCCCGGACCTTAGGCACAATGGTCAGAAGCGGCGTACCGATCCTGACCGCGCTGGAAGTGGTGAAGAAGACTACCGGTAACGCGGTTATCGCGCGGGCGATTACCCAAACCATGGAGAACGTGAACGAGGGGGGGGCGATAGCGGGACTACTGGAAAAAAGCGGCGTCTTTCCGCCGATGGCGACCAGGATGATCGCCGTCGGGGAAGAGACGGGGGCGCTGGAGGGATTCCTGGAGAAGGTGGCCTCTTTTTACGACCAGGACGTGGAGGCGGCGGTGAAGAGGCTTCCCTCAGCCATTGAGCCTTCTCTGATCGTGGTGCTCGGCGTCATCGTCGGTTCCATCATCCTGTCGATTATGGTGCCGCTGTTTTCGATTTATAGAGGGGTGCGGTAAAAAAGTTCGAAGTTCGAAGCTCAAATTGATGGCCCAGCACTCAGTGTAGCTTTTGAACTTCGAAGGAGAGATCTTCATTAGCCTAAATGAAGTGGTAGCTTTCAAACCTCAAGGACTGTACTGAGTGCTGGGTGGGGTCCGTTCTACGTTCGGCGTTAAAGCTAAGGCGGATTGAGCTTAAGGGTCGGTTCGAGGTTCGAAGTTAATTAGTTCGAGGTTCAAGCTAAAAGGGATTGACCTTGAAGGTCGGTTAGAAGTTTGAGGTTCAACGTTCAACGTTCAACGTTTAGGCTCAGACGGACTTAGATTAAGGGTCCGTTCGAGGTTCGAGGTTCGAAGTTGGGGCTATGGGGATGGTTTTTGGGGTCAGTTCTAAGTTCGAAGTTTACGGTTCTGACTGTGGGGATGGGATTGGGGGTCCGTTCCGGGTTCAAGGTTTGACTGGGGGCATACGGGACTCGGGACGCGCGACTCGGTAACTGTTTTCGGGGAGTCCTCCACGCCGCTAATAGGCGGCACCACGAATGAAAATGGTCTTGTTGCGGTTACATCGTGTCCGTCTACCTTAGCTTTTAACTTCGAACTTCGAACTGACCTTAAAGTCAGTCCTTCTAAGCCGAACTTAGAACTGTTTTTCAGGGAGGTGGTACCTCGAACGGGGTCGTTTTAGAGTATTGTATTACTAAAGGAATACTTAAAATTTTTTTCAGGGAGGTTGTTGTAAAGGTGTTTTTACGGATGGTGGAGCGGCTTGGCCGCGCGCGCAAGGATGAGCGGGGTTTCACGCTGATCGAACTGTTGGTGGTCGTTGTTATCCTCGGTATTGTGGCGGTAGTCCTGATACCGCGGGTTTTGGGCCGGACGGATGAGGCGAGGGATAATGCGGCAAAGTCGGATGTGCGGGCAATGAAGAGCGTGCTGGAAACTTATTATTCGGATAATGGCGCGCTGCCGGATGCTTCAAATATTGGTGCCGTGATGCAAGCAAACGGTGTGAAGTGGGGAACTGACGGCGTTAAGGATCCGTGGGGTAAGAAGGGTTACGGTTATCAGAAAATAAGTGATACTTCCTACAAGATAGCTTCGAAAGGGAAAGACGGTACGGCAAATACTGATGACGATATCTACGCGGCAGATGACGTTTCGCCGACAAAGGGAAAATGCGGCTTCACTTCGGCAACTTCTGTATCTGACAATAGCACGTGGTAAGATTGTGAAGGTCCGATCCTGAAGTTTCAGGACCTGCGGAAAATGCGAATTGCCTGATTAGTACGGTAAATGTCTTTACTGCGGGGGGGCGGGTCAAGACCCGCTTTACCCCCGCAGGAGATTAATTTGTACTTTTTGCGAAGGGAGCGACCGTTACTTCGTTGAATGGTAGCGGAGGATAGTTTCGGGGTATAATGGAAATCAGACTCGCGACTCGCGACTCGGGACTTGTTTTCAGGGTGTCGTTCACGACGATTAATCGTCGCCACCAGGAATGAAAATGATTCAATTGCTTGCGCTTCGGCCTCTTATAAACGTTGAACGTAGAACAGACCCTAAAGGTCTGTCAGTATAAGGTTGAACTTCTATTTTCGGAGAGTCGCCCATGCCGCCTACGGCGGCACAATGAGGAATGAAAATGAACCTGCTCTTTGCACCTTGCCTCATATTTCCTAACGCAGAACGCAGAACGGACCCCGAAGTTGTGACCCAACGAGTCATTAACGCAGAACGTATTTTCAGGGAGGTGAGCGCTGTGGATGAGGTAAGGGAGGCGACTGTGCAGTATGAAATACCGCGGGCTGCGCCGGCGGGCCGGATGAGCTTTGAGGAGTTCTTAGCCTGGGGCGACGAGGACACCTGGGCGGAGTGGGTGGACGGGGATGTTGTGGTTTTGACGCCGGCGAATTTGAAACATCAAGATGTCAGTTTATTTTTGGCAGGTTTACTCAGTGAATTTGCGGTTTTTCGCAAACTCGGCAAGGTAATGATTGCTCCCTTCCTGGTTCGCCTGCCTGAGCCTTTGCGCCGGGGCCGGGAGCCGGATATCCTTTATATAAGTAATGAAAGGGTATCGCTCCTCAAAGAAACATACTGCGACGGGGCGCCCGACCTGATAGTTGAGGTGACCTCTCCGGAGAGCCTGGCGCGGGACCGGGGCGAAAAGTACGTGGAGTACGAGGCTGCGGGGGTGCGGGAATACTGGCTTGTTGATCCCGACCGGCGGCAGGCCGAGTTCTACCGCCTGGGGGAAAACAGGCGCTACAGGAGCGTTCCTGCTGATGAGCGGGGCGTCTTTAAATCGGAGGTTTTGCCGGGCTTCTGGTTAAAAGTGGACTGGCTGTGGGAAGAACCCTTACCCTCGGTGGTGGTCTGCCTGAAGGAGATGGGTGTGATTCAATAAGAGTTCGAGGTTCGAAGTTGGGCTAAGGCTGATGGACTTTTGGGTCGGTTCTAAGTTCCAAGTTCGAAGTTCGAAGTTATAGAGCCAGCCTTCACGTGTTGTGGAGTTGGAGTATGCTCCAGTTTCTAAAGAGGGCCGCTCGGAGAAGCAAAAGGGGTGAGGCGATGGGCGTTGCTAAAGAAATAAAGGATATAAAGCAGAAGACGCTTCCGATTTTGCGGCGTTACGGGGTAAAAAAAGCAGGACTGTTCGGGTCGTTTGCCCGCGGGGAAATGCGGGAGGGTAGCGATATTGACCTCTTAGTGGAGATTGAAAAAGATATTAGTCTACTTGACTTTGTGGGACTTAAATTAGAAATCGAAGAAGCGCTTGGGAGAAAGGTGGATCTGGTGGAGTACTGCACCATCAAGCCTTTCCTCCGGGAAAAGATTTTAAGCGAACAGGTGCGGCTTTTGTGAAAAGAGATGTACGCGTTTATCTTGCGGATATTTTAGAGAGCATTGCGAAGATAGAGGAGTATACAAAGGATCTTACTGAAGAAGGGTTTTACAGTAATACCCAGGCTCAGGATGCTGTCTTGCGCCGGTTGGAAATTATTGGTGAGGCTGTAAAATGGCTTCCCCAGGAGCTAAGAGACAAATCCCCCGAGATCTCTTGGAAGAGGGTTGCAGGAATGAGGGATGTGCTCATTCACGAATATTTTGGGGTTAATTTGCGGCGGGTGTGGAAAGTCGTTAAAGAAGATCTTCCTGAATTGAAAAAGGTGATAGCAAAGTTGTCCTGATGAGAGAGAGTTTATTGTATTGTGGTGGCGTAGCGATTATCTTTTTGGGTCTTCTTATTGGAAGCTTCGTTAACGTGGTTATTTACCGGCTGCCGCGGGGGGAGAGCGTTGTGTGGCCGCCGTCGTCCTGCCCGAACTGCGGGGCGCGGCTGGCCTGGTATGATCTGGTGCCGGTCGTCAGTTACCTGGTTTTGGGCGGAAAGTGCCGCCGCTGCGGGGAGCGGATAAGTTTCCGTTACCCCGCGGTGGAGGTTTTGACGGCGGCGCTTTTCGTAATGGTCTATGCGGTGCTGGCCGGGCAGCTCAAAAGCGGGGCCTTCCCTGCCGGGGCGCGTTTCGGCTGGGTTTTAGCCAAGGACCTCTTCTTTACGGCAGGGCTTATCGCAGCGGCGTTCATTGACGTAGAGCACCGGATCATCCCCAACCGGCTGGTTTTGGGGCTCCTGGCGGGGGCGGCGGTGCTGGTGCCGCTGGCCGGGGATGTGAGGATCGAGTATGCCGCTTTAGGAGGTTTAGCCGGCGGCGGGGTACTTCTGCTCCTCGCAGCGGTGACGCGCGGCGGGATGGGCGGTGGCGATGTTAAATTTGCAGCGGCTGCGGGGCTTTACTTAGGCTGGCCGCTGGTGATGCTGGGGCTTTTCTTAGGCGCGGTTTTAGGTACCATCGTTGGCGTAGCCTTGATTCTGGCAAAAAAGAAGACGCGGAAGGATTTTATCCCGTTTGGGCCATATCTTGCGTTCGGATTATTAATCGCCATGCTCTGGGGCGGGGAGATCATCCGGTTGTACTGGTTCGGCTCAAGCTGATGGACCTTTGGGGTCCGTTCGAGGTTCGAAGTTCGAAGTTGGGCTTAAAGTGATGGGTCTCTTGGGTCCGTTCTAAGTTCAAGGTTAGATTTTAGGGAAAAGATTTGGGGGTCGGTTTTAGTTCGAGGTTCGAAAGTCGCAACTATGTGGAAAGGATTTGCGTTGCATACTCGGATCTCGGACTTGGGACTGAGGACGTGGGACTCGGTATTTATTTTTAGGGAGTTGCCCATGCCGCTAATAGGCCGCACAACGAAATGAAAATGGTCTTGTTGCGGTTACATCGTGTCCGTCTACCTTAGCTTTTAACTTCGAACTTCGAACTGGCCTTAAAGTCAGTCCTTCTAAGCCTAACTTAGAACTATTTTCAGGGAGGTGAGCGCTGTGGATGAGGTAAGGGAGGCAATTGGGCAGTACGAAATACCGCGGGCTGCGCCGCCGGGCCGGATGAGCTTTGAGGAGTTCTTGGCCTGGGGCGACGAGGACACCTGGGCGGAGTGGGTGGACGGGGAGGTATTAGTATTGACGCCGGCGGCAAGAAAACATCAGGAGATCAAAGGCTTCCTTTACGGCTTGATACGCGAGTTCTTGCATTACCGCGTGGTTGGCCAAGTACTGGATGCGCCCTTCCTGGTTCGCCTGCCTGAGCCCTTGCGCCGGGGCCGGGAACCGGACATCCTTTATATAAGTAATGAGAGAATATCGCTGCTCAAAGAAACATACTGCGACGGGGCGCCCGATCTGATAGTTGAAATAACCTCTCCGGAGAGCCTGGCGCGGGACCGCGGCGAAAAGTACGTGGAGTACGAGGCCGCCGGGGTGAGGGAATACTGGCTGGTTGATCCCGACCGGCAGCAGGCCGAGTTCTACCGCCTGGGGGAAAACGGGCGCTACAGGAGCGTTCCTGCTGATGAGCGGGGCATCTTTAGTTCGGAGGTTTTGCCGGGTTTCTGGTTAAAGGCGGACTGGCTGTGGGAAGAAAGATTACCCTCGGTGGTGGTCTGCCTGAAGGAGATGGGTGTGATTCAATAAGAGTTCGAGGTTAGAAGTTGGGCTAAGGCTGATGGACCTTTTGGGTCGGTTCTAAGTTCGAAGTTCGAAGTTCAAAGTTGGGACCGTAGGGAAAGGGTTTGGGGTCCGTTCGAGGTTCAAGGTTCAACGTTTGAATTATGGGGATAGGGTTTGGGGTCCGTTCGAAGTTCGAAGTTAAACAGTTCAAAGTTAAAGATTAGGCGGGATAGACCTTTTGGGTCGGTTCTGCGTTCGACGTTGTTAAGATTTAAAGGTGGTGCGGGGCGGGGATTTATCTGTTAATTAGCGGGTAATCGTGACCGAATAAGTTTAATACAGGCTGAAATAGGGCCGGAGGCCGTTTACGGCATTGGCCTGCAGGTGAGGGGAAGCCGGCGGGTTCCCACCGGGTTTTTGCTTGCGTAAGATTTTGGATTGGGGAAGAAAACTATGCGGGGCAAAAGCAAGAAGAGAAGCTTACCGGGTGCTGAAGCGGGGCTTACCCTGATCGAAGTTATAGTTGTGGTAGTCATCATCGGTGTTTTGGCGACCGTTGCCACGCTCGGTTTCAACCGGGCGATCGCCCACTGGGAACTGGTGACCGCGGCGCGAACGATGGTCAGTGATTTAAGATCAGCGCGGGACCTGGCCATGACCGAAGGGGTCCAAACAAGGGTGTATGTGGATAAGACTACATATCCGGTATGGTATAGAGTCTACCGGTGGCATGAAACAGACTGGGAAGAAAAAAAGAGCGTTAAGTTCTCGGCGCACATACATTTGCCTGATCAGTTTATTAACAGCCACGGAGAAACAAAAGACTGTGAATATGACTTTCGGTTCAGTTCGTCGGGAAATGCGGTGGTCACATACAGCGGCACTGCCAAACTGGAAAATACGGTTGGAGAGTCACGGTATGTTGTAGTATATGCAAACACCGGCCGGGTAAGGGTATCAGAAAATCCGCCGTAATCACCGTATGGTTTTTAAAGGTAGGTATTGTTCGGGTGGAAAAACGGAGGAAGCACCGCCATAAGGCTTGAGGTGGTAGGAGTGTGGTTGAAAAGGAATGAGTGTGGTCTAACCCTGGTAGAGGTCTTGGTGGCGGCGGTGATTTTGGGGATCATCGCGGCGGGGTTTTTTGCCGCCTTCGATGTGGGCGCCCGGCTGACGGCGGCGGGCCGAGAGCAAGTGAAAGCGGTCCACCTGGCGCAGGAGAAGCTGGAGGAACTGCGGGGAGTGCCTTACGCAAGCGTCAATAGTGTGGCGTATCCTGCGTATTTTGCAGAGGCCTGTCCTGGTGATCCTACGGTAAAGGGTTTCACTTATGGTGTTGCAATGGTGGATAACGGTACCAGTAAGACAGTGACGGTCGCCGTGTATTACACCGTGGGTGCCACATCCGAGCAGGTTAATCTCACTGCGGAGCGGAGCAACCTATGAGTTGTCACATGGGCGAAAAGGGGCTTACCCTGATAGAGGTCATCATCGCGGCGACGCTGATGACGCTGGTCGTTTGCGGTGCGCTTCTGCTCTACGAGCGGGAAATGCGGAGCTGGGTGTGGACGGAGCAATACAGCGATGTGGTGGACAACCTGCGGATCGCGGTGGATAAGGTGGCATACGACGTGCGGGGGGCGACGAGTATTGCGGTTTATGACGGAGGGCAAACGCTGGGGCTCATAAACAGTGAAAGTAGTGTCCGTTACACTTACGATGCTGTGGGTGGCGAACTTGCGCGGAACGGCGTCCCGGTGACCACTGGCGTGATAACAGCGGTCGATTTTTCCCAACCGAACCCGTGGCTGGTCAAGATTGAACTCTGGGGAAAGGGGCGGGAAACCGGCGAGGTTTCGGTGCGGACGGCGGTTTACGCGCGCGCTCTTTCTCCTTGATGCGGCGGGTGGTATGCTGCGTTTTGTATAGGGAAGGAGGGAAAAGCGATGTGGCGAAAAGAGCAAGGGCAGGCGCTCCTGGTGGCGATGCTGGTGCTGACGCTTCTGTTCCTGCTCGGGACGGCAAGCCTGACCGTGGCGGCTTACAGCAAGCGGGCCTCCACCGGGGAACTGGACAGGACACAGGCCTATTACGCCGCGAACGCGGGGGCGGAGAAAGCCTTGCTGCTCTTAAAGGCGGATCCCTTATGGGCAGACATTAATGGCACCACCTTGGCGGGAGATTTTAAAGATACGAGCGGAAAAACGGTTGCTCATATCGATTCTGTGAAAGTAACTACCGAGGCCACGAGTTGGGACAGGACGGTGAAGACCATTGTGGCTCAGGCTTCCGCCGGTCAGGCCCGGAAGACGGTGACGGTAAAGGCGGAAATTGATGCCGCGCCTTTTACCTCTTACAGCGGTCCGGGGGTAAATATCGTCCCGGTACCCGGTACATCTTCTTCAGCTTCTTTGACTTTAGAAAACGGCACTCAGGTTCACGCCGACCTCCTTTACACAGGCGATAGCCTCACGTTTGCCGCCGGTCACGGCCATCACGGCGAGGGTGAGGATTATTGGAGAGCAATTGTAGGAACCGAGGATAAGCCCCGGACCGTACGTGCTACCGGAACAGTGAAGTTTGATGAGTACGGCTGCCCGGGCGGCGGCGGTGGTAGCGGTGGAGGCGGCTCGACTTATGTGGTTTATGGGTATGTTTATGCCAGTCAGTTTACGCCAAGCGTTCCCTCAAGCTTTATAAATGGCGGTTATCAGAGTGGCTGGGTCCCTAACCCTCCTATCCCTGCGTATCCGGATATTGATACCGACACTTACCGGCAAGCAGCAATGCTCGCGGATGCCATCTCCATGCCGGGCGGGACACATTACCTTACAGGGCCTCGCACAATCAGTCTAAGTGATAGTATGCAAGGACTCTACTTTATCGACGGGGCGGTGACCTTAACCGGGGGAAGTTACAGCAGCCGGGTGACGATCGTAGCCCGGGACGGCATCACTGTTCAGGGCAATATCACCAAAAGTGGTGGCGCCTTAAGCCTGGTCACTCCCGGCGATATTGTAGTGGACAACGGGACCAACGGTGTTGCGGCTCTTCTCTTCGCCGGCGGAACCCTGGCGGTTAAAAGCTCGGCCACGCTTACCGGCGGCGTAAACGCCCGGTGGCTGGCGGAGGAAGCAGGCGGTGGCGGCGGCTGCGGGGGCTGCGGCAACTGCGGCCGGTGCTGCTGCGGCAGATCTGTAGGCGTTCTTTTTGAAGCTGATAGCAGTGCAGCCGGTCAGATGTCGCCTGGTTTTCCGGTGATAATAAAAATAATTTCGTGGAAAGAATAAACGTTTAACCTCCTTCTTCATACCCGCCGGGGATGCCGTATGAGGTCAAGGTTGAATCCTGGAGGCAGTTGTAACAGTTCGATAGTTCAGGCTGAGACTGATGGACCTTTGGGGTCGGTTCACGGTTCAGTTTAAGGGGTGGACCTTTAAGGTTAATCCTTCTGCCTTAATTTCAAGCCAATTTCGAACCGGGAACCTCGAACGGACCCTAAAAGTCTATCAGTTTGAGCTCGAACTTTGAACCTTAAATGGACCGGGAAGCTCGTCCGTCTGAGCCTTAACGCAGAACGCAGAACGGACCCGAAAAGTCCATCAGTTTGAGCTCGAACTTCGAACTTGAACCTCGAACGGACCACAAACCTCGTCGGTCTGAGCCTTAACGCAGATAAGAACGGACCCTGAAGGTCTATCAGTTTGAACCTAACTTTGAACTGTTAAACTTCGAACTTCGAACTGACCGAGGAGGTCCATCACCTTAAGCTTTAACTTCGAACGAGAAAGGAGCAAGAGGCTTGCCTTTACAGCAGGGAGTGTTGACCGGTATCCGGCACGGCGCAGAAACGCTTCCGGACAGACTGAACCGCTGGTACCGGCGGCTGTTGCTGCCTCGAAGGGCGGCGCTTACCGGGGTGGATATCGGGAGACGGGAGATCCGCGTCGTGAGGGCTAAAATGACCGGTGCGACGCCGGAGGTTGTAAGTATCGGATGTTTCCCAACCCCGCCCGATGTCTTCGCGGACGGTATGTGCGTTGAGAAGTTAGCGGTGACGCTGAAGCAGGCGGTGCAGACGACCGGCACGGAGATAGAGGACGTAGTGACGGCCATAGGAGGAGACAAGGTCATTATCCGGCACATCCGGATGCCGGTGATGCCGGAAAAGGAGGTCGAATCGGCCATCCGGTGGGAGGCCGAGCGGCACATTCCGGTGCCGCTTGAAGAACTGGTGCTGCGGCACGTGACGCTCGGGGAAGTGGCAACCGATGAGGTGAAGCAACTGAACATAATGCTGGTTGCGGCGCCAATCAAAACGGTACACGAGTATTACACCCTTTTTCAGCAGGCGGGCCTTCGTTTGGTGGCCATTGACCTTCAGGCTTTAGCCCTCTGGCGGGTGTTTGCCGGGAGCCACAAGGCGCCGCCGGCAGGTACCGTCGGGATTGTGAATATCGGCTCCGCCGTCAGTCAGTTTGTGGTGCTCCGCGACGGAAAACTTGAACTTACCCGGACGATTACGATCGGCGGGAATGCGGTTACGGAGGCGTTGGCCAGAACATGCGGCGTGGACTTCAATGTCGCTCAGCGGATGAAGGAGGAGGAAGGAGACGCCGCCGCGGTGATCGGCGAGGTCGCTATCGCCAGCGAGCCGGGCGGGGTGCAGCTTAATTTTGCGGTCCAGGAAGGGCTCGGTGAAATAGTCCGGGGGATAAGGCAGAGTCTGAGCTGGTGCCGCACGCAAAACAGGGAACGTTCTGTCGAGCGAATAATTCTGTGCGGCGGCGGCGCCAAGCTGAAGGGGCTGCCCGCTTTCCTTACGGAGGAACTGGAGTTGCCGGTGGATCTCGGCCTTCCCGGCGTCCGGGTTCATACGGCGAACCCCGAGGAAGAGTACGAGCCGTCGCTCGCTGTAGCCATCGGGCTGGCTCTCAGGGAGGTGGTGGGCTGATGTACAAAGTAAACCTGCTCCCGCAGGAACTTCTTGCCGGTGCGGGGGGCGCGCAGCGCAACATCTCGCTACGTAAGATTTTGCTCGTTACCGCCGGTTTTCTTATTGCTCTTTACATTATTTTAGCCCTTTGCCTCTTTATCGGACGGTGGCAGGTGGATACGAGAAGAAAGAGCTTGTCGGCGCTTGAACCCCGGATACAGCAGGTTGATTCGCTGCGGAACAAAGCTGTTATATTGAAAGCCCGCGCAGCCGCCTGGCAAAATATCCTTTCAAAGCGGCGGACGTATCGTTCGTTGCTGGAGGATTTCAACTCCAGGCTGCCGGTTGATATGTGGCTTACACGGGTGGAGATCTCTCGACCGGAGCAACAAACGTCACCCGGAGCAACGCCGGTCGCACCGCAACCGCAGGCCGTTCCCCAGGCCATACCCCAACCAACTCGGGTTGTTATCGAGGGCGGAACCAGCTCTCTGGCTTCTGTCGGCGTGTATGTCAATAACCTGGGTAAACTTCCTTATTTTAAAAACGTAGCGTTGAAAGACGTAAAAGAAGTAACGACCACGGCGCCGGAGCGCGTCACGGTTTTTACCATCGAGGCGTCTCTCGGGGAAGGCGGGCGGCGGTGATGTGGCAGAAACTTAGCCACCGGGAACAGATTTTGTTGATCGTGCTTGCGGCAGTTGGATTCATCTACGTCTTCTGGACGTACATATTCCAGCCGCAACTCCAGGCCTTGGGGGAGATGCGCCGGGAACTGAAAACGGCAAACGCCCGTCTCGAACAAGGACGAGACATTGTTAGTTCCTTCCGCCGTGCGGAGTTGGCGGTACAGGAAGCGGAAACACGGTTTTCAAAGGTGGCGCCGTGGTTTAATAACGACGTTCAGGACGGAACAATTCTGGTTGATATCGGTTTGGAGGCAGCGAAGCGAGGTGTGGCTGTTACGCTGGTACGACCGGGGGAGTCGGTGAAAGCGGAGCATTATTGCGAGTTACCTTTCGAATTTACGGTGCGGGGCGATTACGGGCAGGTACTTGAGTTCATCGATAAGGTAGAGAATCTGGCAAACGCTTCGGAGATCCGCAGGATGGAAATCAAGGCGTTGACCCTGACGGAAAACGCAAGCGTTTCTCCTTCGTCCGCCGATGGCCGAGTGCAGGCCAATTTTACCTTAGTGCTTTACGCAGCGCCAACGCCCGAGAATAAGCTCCAGCTTGATGCGCTCGCCGAGTGGGCGGTGGGTCGCTCCAACGCTTACCAGGCAAGAGGAACGACTATTCCTTATCCGGGCATAAAGTAATGAAAGCGGCCGGCGACCCGTTCGCGGGGCCGGGGTCAAGGCCGGGACGGAGCCAATAGTGTGACTCGGACCATAGATGGGACAGAAGATGGGTGCATGTATAAGTGAACCCGGGCGAGGCGGAATGTAGTTTCTGGGTAACTATTCAGCCTATATTACACTGACGGAACGCGGTGAGAGGCAAGCAGAGCGCGAAGGACCGATACCGGACGGAGCGGAGCGTACATAGAAGTACGTGAGCATCCGGCCGGCGGCGGCCGACAAAGCTATGCGCAGCCTATCGTCGCGCCCAACGGGGTGCCTGAATAGTTACGTTTCTGGATTGAAAGGGTTCTGTCGATACGTCCTAAGCAGAGGTTCGATTAAGTTGGCGCCGGCAGGAAAGCCGGCTTTTTGTTTTGGCTGGCGGCGGAATTCAAATGCGCTGAAGGAAAATCGGGAAAGATAGAGTAAAAAAGATAGGAGTTAACAGTTCGAAGTTCAAGGTTCGAGGTTCGACGTTCAACGTTACGACAACGGAGAAAGGGTTTGGGGTCCGTCCTGCGTTCGACGTTCAGCGTTAGGGGAACAACAGGGAATAGATAAGTTAGGGTGGGCTGTGTTCACCATTTGGAGGTTAGAGGCGGGGTGGTTTTCGAGCTCGCAACTCAGGACTTATGGGAAGAGTTGCCTATGGAAACTTGATTCGTGGCGTTCTTGGCGTCTTGGTGGTGGATCTATTTCATAGGAGATGATTGTTTTGCTGGATAGGAGCGTTTTGAAAGAGGTTCTCGATGCCGCGCTGCTCCGGGGCGGGGATTTTGCCGACCTCTTTATCGAGGAGCGGCAAAGCACGCTTATATCCCTTGAGGACGGGCAGGTGGAACGGGTGCAGTCCGGCCTGGACAGGGGCGCCGGGGTGCGTGTTTTATCCGGGGAAAGCACCGCGTACGCATACACCAACGATTTGAGCCGGGAGGGGCTGTTGAGCGCGGCGGACACAGCGGCGCGGGCGTTCGGCCAGGGAAGCTCCGTGCAAACACGGGACCTGCGGAAGGAAACGGCGCCACCCGCGCTGGATCTCGATCCGGTGCCGCTCGAAAGAAAGGTTGCAGCAGTTACTGCGGCGGACAAAGCGGCACGGGCGGCCGATGGCGCGGTAAAGCAGGTGATTGTAAGTTACGGTGACGTGCTGCAGCGGGTAACGGTGGCAAACAGCGAGGGTGTGTTTGTCGAGGATGACCGTACGCGTATACGCTTTACGGTAAACGCCGTAGCGGCGGAAGGCGCGGTTATCCAGACCGGATTCGAGTCCCTCGGTACCACGGACGATTTCAATGCCGCTTTCAGGGAACGCCCGCCGGAGGAAATAGCAGGGGCGGCGGCGCAGCGGGCGGCGGCCCTCGTTCACGCCAGGCCGGCGCCGTCAGGCCGGATGGCGGTCGTCCTTTCCGGCGAGGCGGGCGGAACGATGGTTCATGAAGCCTGCGGACACGGGCTGGAGGCGGACCTTGTCCAGAAAGGGCTTTCTGTTTACGGCGGGAAGAGCGGCGCGGTGGCGGCGGAGGATGTGACGGTGATCGACGATGCCACCCTCCCCGGGAAGTATGGTTCTTACCGGTTTGACGACGAGGGTGTCGGCGCCAGGCCGGTGGTTTTAATAGAAAAAGGCGAATTAAAGGATTTTCTTTACGACCGTAAGACGGCTTCCAAAGAAGACCGGGCCTCCAACGGTCACGGACGCCGAGAATCTTACCAGCACAAGCCCATTCCCCGGATGGGAAACACTTATATCGCTCCCGGAAAGGTTCCCGCCGAGGAGATCATCCGGGGGGTTAAAGACGGTTTCCTGGTGAAAAAAATGGGCGGAGGGCAAGTCAATACCACGAACGGGGACTTTGTTTTCGAGGTGGCGGAAGGCTACCTTATTGAGGATGGAGACGTGGGGAGGCTGGTCAGGGGCGCAACCCTTACCGGAAACGGTCCCGAGGTGCTGAAAAAGGTGGCGCTTGTAGGGCGGGATCTCGGTTTTACAGTCGGAACCTGCGGTAAGGACGGGCAGGGAGTACCTGTGAGCGACGCGCAGCCGACCTTGCTGGTACCGGAATTGACCATCGGCGGCGTTCACGGTTAGCTGATACTGATGGACCTTTAGGGTCCGTTCAACGTTCAACGTTCAACGTGCAACGTGCAAGCTGATACTGATGGACCTTTGGGGTCAGTCAGAAGTAGGTCGGAATAAGGCCCAGCACTCAGGAGGAATCAAGCCTTAGCAATGCAAGACCTTCTTTAGCGAAGCATTCCGGTTACGCCTTTTCCGACAGATTGATCGCTGAGTGCGGGGCCGTTTCCGACGATTCATGATCTTCCATGCGCCGGAAACACTGCGCTTATTACGGCCTACAGGCTGTAGCACTTTAGCACTGTAAAAAAGCTAACGGCTGAAGGCTGATAGCTTAATTTGGAACCAACGCACTGTAGCACTGTTAAAAAGTTGATGGCTGAAACGTGGAGGGTGTTTGAAATTGACAGATGAACTTATTAAGATTGCCGAAGCGGCGGTGGCGCAGGGCATGCGGCGGGGCGCCGACGCGGTTGAGACATACGTGAGTACGGGTCGTGAACTCAGCATTGAGGTGCGGCACGGTACGGTGGACACGTTAAAACAAGCCGAAGAAAAAGGCATCGGGGTGAGGGTTTTAAAAGGACGTCAGGTCGGCTTCGCCTTCGGGACGGAACTTTTAAAACAAGTGGTTGAGGATACCGTAGACCGGGCGTTGGCGGCTGCCGCATACACCAGCGACGATCCGTATCTGTCCTTTCCCTCGCTCGACGGCCGTTATCCTTCCATGGAGCTTTACGATGCCGACATCGATTCGACACCGGTGGAGAGCAAGATCAACCTTGCAAAACAAATGGAAGAAACGGCGTTCGGCACGGATTCCAGGGTTAAGGTGATCGAAAGCTCGACATACCAGGAGGGCACCGGCAGTGTCGCCATCGTCAACTCAAAGGGGATCGCCGCCGCGTATCACGGCGCCGTGTGCGGACTGTACATCAGCCTGGCGGCGGAACAGGACGGCCAGAGCGAAACCGGCTACGCGCTCCGGTTCGGACGGCGCTACAGGGAACTCGAACCCGAGGTTTTGGGGCGCGAGGCGGCGGCGCGGGCGGTCAAGCTTCTCGGCGCGAAGACAACCGGCACCTGCACCGTACCGGTTATTTTTGACCCGTACGTGGCCGTCGACATCATCGGGCTGCTGGGTCCGGCCCTTACCGCTGAAGCGGTGCAGCGGGGCCGTTCACTTTTTGCAGGCAAAACCGGGGAACAGGTGGCCGCGGAAGTAGTGACCCTGGTTGACGACGGAACCTACCCGGACGGTACCGGTTCGGCGCCGTTTGACGGGGAAGGGGTCCCGACGGGTACGACGGTGCTGGTGAAGGACGGCGTACTGCAGGGGTACCTTTACAACACTTACACGGCCCGTAAGGAGGGGCGGGTTTCTACCGGGAACGCGGTGCGTCATTCATTTAAGAGCATGCCTTCCGTGGGCACGACAAATTTTTACCTCAAACCGGGCGAGCGGCCGCCGGAGGAACTTATCCGGGAAGTCCGCGAGGGGCTTTACGTGTTGGAAGTGATGGGGATGCATACCGCAAACCCGATATCCGGTGATTTTTCCGTGGGAGCGGTTGGCATCTGGATTGAAAACGGGGTGCTCACGAGACCGGTGCGGGGCGTGGCGATTGCCGGAAACGTGATTGAGCTGTTGAAACAGGTGGACGCTGTCGCCGACGACCTTCGGTTCTTCGGCGGGCGGGGCGCGGCGACCTTTCGGGTGGCGGCTCTCAGTGTAAGCGGTCGGTAGAAGTTAGGCTTATGCTGTATGGTATTCGGGTCCGTTCAAAAGGAGGGATAGCGTGAAAATACTTGTTTTACACGGACCGAACCTTAACCTCCTGGGGAAGCGGGAACCGGGCGTGTACGGGTTGACGACCCTGGAAGAAATCGACACGGCTCTCAAAACCCTTGGCGCGGAACTCGGTGTGGAAGTGGAGTGTTTTCAATCGAATCACGAGGGAGAGCTAATTGACCGGTTGCACAGTACCGGCGCGCGGGCGGCGGTCATCAATCCCGGTGCTTTCACCCATTACAGTTATGCGCTCCGGGACGCCGTCGCCGCTGTAGGATTGCCCGTTGTCGAGGTGCACCTTTCCAATATCCATGGCCGGGAAAAGTTCCGCAGCCGGTCGGTGATCGCTCCTGCGGCCGCGGGACAGATAAGCGGCTTTGGAAAGGAGAGCTACCTTTTGGGTTTGCGGGCGGCCGTAAGCCTTGCGTTGCAGGGGCAGGAACGGCGTTGAAGAAGTTGACAAAAAGGGTGGATCGGCTGCGCGCGCTGTTTCCGGCGGCAGAAATTGAAGGATTTCTGGTAACGAATGCGGAAAATAGGTATTATCTGACCGGTTTCACCGGATCAGCGGGAGTGTTGCTTATTGACGGCGGCACGACCGTGCTGATGGTCGACGGCCGCTATGTGGAACAGGCCCGTGGCGAATGCCCCCACTGCGAGGTTTTAGAAGCGAAGCGCATCTGGCCCGAAGGAATCGCGTCTCTGGTGAGGGACAGGGGGCTAAGGTTTCTCGGGGCCGAAGCGGCACATGTTTCCTGCGAGTCCTGGGGTAAATTGGAGGCGGCGCTTTCCGGGGTGAAACTGTTCCCTGTCTCGGGCCTGGTTGAGAAGCTGCGCCTCATCAAAGAACCAGAGGAGATCATTCGCATCAGAAAAGCGGTGCGGCTGGTGGACGATATGTTTGCCGCATATCTTCCGGCGCTGCAGCCCGGGGTTAGGGAACGCGACTGGGCCCTCGACCTGGAGTTTGCCTTTCGCCGGGGCGGGGCGGAAAGGGCGGCCTTTGATTTCATCGTCGCATCCGGTCGGCGGTCGGCTCTCCCGCACGGGGCGGCCTCGGAAAAAGAGCTGAAACCGGGAGAGCTGGTGGTCATCGACTGCGGCGCGGTGGTGGAGCGTTATTGTTCGGATTTTACACGCACGGTGGTTTTGAAGGAAGCGGCGCCCTGGCAGCAGAGACTGTACGAGGCCGTGCTTATGGCCCAGGAAGCAGCGATTGCGGCCGTCAGGCCGGGGGTGGCGGCCGGTGATGTAGACCGTGCGGCAAGGTCCGTGCTTACTGATTATGGATACGCCGAAGCTTTCAGCCACAGCACCGGACACGGTCTGGGCCTGGCGGTGCATGAGGAGCCGCGTCTTGCCGAAGGGGTGGAAACCGTTTTAGAGCCGGGGATGGTCGTAACGGTGGAGCCGGGTGTCTACCTGCCGGGGAAAGGCGGCGTCCGCATCGAGGACGTTGTGGCGATCACCCGTGACGGCCCCGAGGTACTGACCGCCGCGGCGAAAGCAGGATTGGCGGTGGTGGGATAAAGGATAATATTTCACCACAGAGGCACAGAGTTCACAGAGAATTGAAATATCAAGAATAAAAATTAATAATTATATTTCCGTCTTTTCTCCTCCGTGTGCTCTGTGTCTTTGTGGTTATTTTGTGTTCTATATTTTGACTTAGAACTTAGAACTTTTCTAGGAGGGGAGATCTTGATTTCCACTAACGATTTTCGTACGGGGCTTACCGTTGAACTCGACGGTGACATCTACCAGGTGATTGAGTTCCTGCATGTAAAACCGGGAAAAGGCTCGCCTTTTGTACGTTCAAAACTGCGAAATCTACGTACGGGGGCGGTTGTCGAACGCACCTTTAACGCGGGTGAGAAGCTGCCGCGGGCGCACCTTGAACGGCGGCAGGCGCAGTATCTTTATGCGGACGGCGATAACTACTATTTTATGGACAATGAGAGTTTCGAACAGATGCCGTTAAAGCCTTCGGATTTGGGGGACGGCGTCAAGTACCTGAAAGAAAACATGGAAGTGGTTTGCGTAACGTACCAGGGCAAGGTAATCGGTGTGGAACTTCCCAACACCGTCGAACTGCAAGTAGTGGAGACCACCCCCGGTATCCGGGGCGACACAGCCACCGGCGGTTCGAAACCGGCAAAGCTTGAAACCGGTGTGATAGTGCAGGTGCCGCTTTTCGTAGAAGAAGGCGAGATCATTCAGGTTGACACACGTACCGGACAGTACCTGAAGCGCGCGTGACCCTGGGTTTGTCGTTATATGGAGCATCATCCCCGCGGCGGTTTAGAAAAGCATAAACCAGGCCATACTACAAACATATTGGTTAATGCGCGGGGGTGGTAAAAATGGCCGATTTAAAGGCCCGAGTGTCTTACCTGAAAGGACTTCTTTCCGGTTTTGGAACCGATAACGGTGCAAGGGACAGACGTTTTTCGGAAGAGATTATTAACGTCCTCAACGACCTTGCGGAAGAGGTGGAAGACTTAAGAAGCGCCCAGGAGGGGTTGGAGGAATACATCCAGGCGCTGGATGAGGATCTTTATGCCGTGGAAACGATGGTGTTTGGTGATGAGGACGAGGAACTAAGAATCGATACGGACATAGACAACGAAATGAATGACCCGTGGCGTGAAGAGATTGTCATGAAACCGGATAATTCTGCTTCAGAAGGCGGCGACATCAGGAGAAACGATGACGCCTTTTAGGGACTAATCGAAATTTCGAATAGTATTGCACAAAAGGCCTCTGTCAAGAGGCTTTTTTTTTATGCTTGTCAACCGTTTGGAATAAACTGTGTCCAACGGCATAACCTTACTATTGAGAGGTGAGAGGTCCGAGGTTTGAGGTTGGAGGCGAACGTTGGAATTGTCTAATGATAGGCCGCATAAAAATGGACAAGCTGATTGGTTGGTTGTCTTGCGGCGCTCTTCGAGGGGACGACTTCATGGCGGTAAAGATGGCTCAGTTTAAAAACATACTGCGTTTTTTCCCACCGGCGTTAAAGGAGGCTCTCGAACCGCTTCCGGTCTGGGACGAAGTTGAAGAAATACGTCTTAGATCGGCCAAGCCGTTGCTGTTGCGGTTGGCTCACCGGGACGCTTTCGTTGCGCAGGGAGGTTTTCTTGTCGACCGTCCGGAGGAGGGTTTCCTGGTCACGTGCGAGGAGGTGGCCCGGACGGTAAACATCGCGAGCGGCGCTTCACTTTACGCCTTTGAAGACGAAATTCGCAACGGTTACATAACCCTTCCCGGCGGACACCGTCTCGGCCTTGCCGGGCAGGCGGTGACGGAACAAGGGCGGATACGCACGTTGAAGCATATAAGCGGACTAAACTTCCGAATAGCGCGGGAAGTACGCGGTGCGGCCGATGGTATTCTCCCGTGTATTCTCATCGGTTCACCGCCGCGGGTTTGCCATACCCTGATTATTTCGCCGCCCCGGGCAGGGAAAACCACTTTTTTGCGTGATCTTGTACGGCAATTGTCGGACGGTTTACCGGGCTTCAGCGGGGTGACCGTCGGCCTGGTGGACGAGCGTTCGGAGCTGGCGGCCTGTTACCAGGGCGTGCCGCAACTTGATGTAGGCGCCCGGACGGACGTAATGGACGCCTGCCCGAAAGCGGAAGGAATAAGAGTCATGGTACGGGCTTTCGGACCGGAGGTTATTGCAACCGACGAAATCGGGCGGGCAGAGGACGCTCGCGCCGTGGAAGACGCCCTCAACGCGGGGGTGAGCGTGGTCGCAACGGCACATGCCGGTACGTTCGAGGAACTCAGGCGGCGGCCATTTTTTCGGTATCTTTTCGCGCTCGGGGTGATCGAGAGATTCGTGCTGCTTGCCAGACGCGATAAACCGGGGAAGGTGGCCGCGATCCTCGACGGCTCAGGTAAAACGGTAAAATTGGATGCCGGTCGTCAGATGCCCCGGCACTCAGAAGATAACGTTTCGGAATAACGAGGCCTGAGCGCCTAAGCTTTTTCGAAGCTGCTTGAAAAAGGGGATCCTTCCAGGGGCAGTAGGTTGCCTGAAACGGCTTTCAGCCTTATTCCGGCCTACGTGAAAACTGTTACCAGATATTTATATTGATTTATGGCGTTCTTGGCGTCTTGGCGGTGGAAACATTTGCGGGAGAGGGTTAAACGGTGCTGAAAGCGATTGGTGCAGCTATGGTTGTCGTGGCGGGAAGCCTTTGCGGGAATGCTGTCGGGGGGCTTTACAGCCGGCGCCCTAGGGAATTGAAGGCAATGATGGGAGCGCTGCTCCTTCTGAAGACCGAGATCAGCTGTATTGCGTCGCCGCTTGGAGAAGCTTTCATGGCGGTAGCCAAACGCGCCGACCCGCGGGTAGCTCCCTTTTTTGACCGTGCCGGCGCATACCTCAACACCGCAAGCGGGTTTACAGCCGCAGAGGCGTGGGATAAGGCGGTTATGGAGGTATACTCTTCCTCGGCTCTAAGGGAGGAGGACCTTGACATCCTGCGTGATCTCAGCGCGGCTTTGGGGAATTCGGACCGGGAAAACCAGGCTCAGCATATTTCCCTTGCACTGGACAGGCTTAAAGCGGCAGCCGTTTTAGCCGAAGAAGACGCCTGCCGCTACGTGCGCCTGTATAAATTCCTTGGTTTTGGCGCCGGTCTGAGCCTGGTCGTGCTCCTATGCTAGGGGTTCAACGTTCAGCGTGTAATTCTATGGAAAGGTTGTGGGGGCCGTTCGACGTTCGATGGTTCGAAGTTTGTACTTTCCAACTTCTCACTTCCGACCTCTCACTTCCCACCTCTCAAAAAGGGGGTCCTTTATGGGAAACATCGATCTGATCTTTAAAATCGCCGGTGTGGGCATTCTTACGGCTGTTTTACACGCGATGCTTAAACAAGCCGGGAAGGAAGATCTGGCCCACCTGGCAACCCTTGCCGGGGTGGCCATTGTGCTCATCTGGGTGGTGCAGCTTCTCGGCACGCTTTTCAGTGAGGTTCAGTCGGTTTTTAAGCTACATTAGCTTAAAGTTCGATCGGGGTGTGGGGATGGAAATTCTCCAGGTAATCGGTTTTGCGCTCACTGCTACGGTGCTGGCGGTGGTCTTGCGCCGTCAAAAGCCGGAACTGGCCCTTCTAGTCGCTGTTGCGGCCGGAACGATCATTTTTGTTGCCATGATCGGGAGGATAGGCGCGGTGATCGGGGTTTTTAACGGCATAGCAAGCCGGGCGGGATTGAACCTGGTCTATTTGAACACAATTCTCAAGATAGTAGGCATTGCTTACATCGCTGATTTCGGCGGGCAGATCTGCCGCGATGCGGGGGAAGGGGCGCTGGCAGTGAAGGTGGAATTCGCCGCTAAGGTTCTCATTCTGGTGCTGGCGCTTCCCATCATCGTCGGATTGCTCGATCTCTTATTGAAACTGGTGGCCCAATGACAAACAAAATCTATTACCGATTTATTAGAATTGTTGTGACCGTTCTTTTAACGGCACTGCCACTGTATAGCGTGTTTTCATGCCTGCCGCTTGCTCGCGCGGCTGAAGACCCGATTCTTGCGCGGCCACCGGAGGAGGAGTTAAGAAGTCTTAACCTTGAACGGGTAGAGGCGGAAGCGGGACGGTTGACGGAAACGGTGCGAAGCTGGGCCCCGGAAATCAGCTTCCGCCAGTTGGTTATAGATATGATGCGGGGGAAAATTGAACTATCACCTTCCAAGGTGATTGGTGTTCTAGGGCGATATTTCTGGGGCGAGGTCTGGGGAGGGGCGGTGCTTCTGGGGAAAATCCTCATCCTGAGTATTATCCTCGCGATACTGCAGCAGTTGAGTGCGGCTTTCGAGCGGGCCACCACGTCTCAGATGGCTTTTTACGTGTGCTTTCTTGCTTTGGCCGCACTGGCGGCCACGACTCTCGGTCTTGCCATCGATATCGGCCGCGATACCGTTGACGGGATGGTTTCTTTTATCCAGGCGCTGCTGCCGGTGTTGCTGACGCTGCTGGCGGCGACGGGCGGGGTGACAACGGCGGCGATACTGCACCCGACGATTCTCGGCACGCTGGGTGTAATCGGTACGCTGGCGAAAAACGTGGTCCTCCCGCTGATCACCTTCGGGGTGTTGTTAGGCTTTATCGACCGTTTGAGTGACGACCTGCAGGTTTCACGGCTGGCAGTGCTGCTGCGGAACACCGGGCTTGCCCTCCTGGGTGTTGTATCAACGGTCTTTATCGGTGTGCTCACGGTGCAAGGGGTAGCCGGAACCGTGGCCAGCGGTGTTGCGCTGCGCACGGCGCGTTATGCGACGGGGGCGTTCGTCCCGGTGGTGGGCGGAATGCTTGCGGATGCCTTTGAAGCGGTGGTCGGAACGTCGCTTCTCCTGAAAAGCGCCATTGGGTTGGCGGGTATAGTCGTTATTTTCTTCGCCATGGCGCTCCCTGCTATAAAGCTTCTTGCCCTGAGTTCGATCTTCAAAATTTCCGCCGCCTTGGTGCAGCCGCTCGAAGGGCGGATGGCGGCGACGCTGGACGTTATGGGAGCGGGGCTCCTGGGGGTTTTTGCGGTGGTTGCGACGGTGGGTTTGCTCTGTTTCTTTGCCGTGGCGGTGGTTGTGGGCCTTGGATACCTCACGACGATGATGCGTTAAGAGGGGGCTCAGCATGGAAAAAATAAGCCTGCTGATACGCGATCTCATACTTATTGTGGTTTTTACGGCATTTCTTGAGATCCTGGTACCGGTAGGGGATATGCGCCGTTATGTCCGGATGGTAATGGGAGTTCTGGTAGTTGTTGCGGTCTTGCAGGTGTTTGTCGGTTTCCTTTACCGGGCGCGGTCACTGCCCGTACCTGAATTGACCATAAAACCGCCCATTGAAGCGGGAGACGCAAATTATGAGGAGTTGCGGGCCGACTATACCGGACGGATGAACGCGGCGTACCGGCAGGGAGTCTCAAGGCAGGTCGGGGCGCTTTTGCGTCTGGCGGGAATGGAGGTTGACCGGGTGGAGGTCGTGCTCGATGAGAATACGGGGGAATACCCGCAAATAAAAGAAATCAGGCTGCACCTGGAACGCGCGGTGCTTGCCGCGGACGGCAACAGCAGTCCCGAAGCGGAAAACGCCGCAAAGTCGGTCGCCGATTTCTATAATCTGCCGCGCGAGCGGGTTGTGATTGCCACGCCTTGAATTCCGAGGCGGGAAGATTTCTGAGGTCCGACGTCCGACGTCCGACGTCAGAATCAGAAGTCCGAGGTCCGGCGTCCGAGGTCCGTAGAAAGAACTCGAAACTCGTAACTCGATCATATAGGAAATTGCATTTTAAGAATGCGGGTTTGCGCCGAAGGGCTAACCCGCTGCGCGGTCAGAAGCAAGCAGAGCGCGAAAGCCGGGCGGGGACGGGCCGGAGCGTACTTAGGCAGGTACGTGAGGACCCGGCCCCGAACGGCTGACAAAGCTATGCGCCGCTTATCACCGCGCAGCGCTAACTCGGAACTCAGGACTCAGGACTTAGGACTTAGAACCTGGAACGTGGGGAGGTGAAAGGATGAAGCAGATTTTTGAATCCCTTTTTGGAAAGAACAGCGCACCGGCTAAGAAGCCGGAATACTGGCTGAAAATCGGGCTGCTGGGCCTGGTGGGAATTTTTTTAATTCTGGCCGGCAGTAACAGCGGCAAAGCGCGACCGGAGTTGGAAACCAAGCCTGTCTTGGGCGACAATCTTAATTCTTCAGCGGCGCAGGGAGGCATAAAACAAGAAGAAAAGTATTGGGCCGAACGCCTTAAAACGGTGCTCCAGGAAGTTAAGGGCGCGGGTGCGGTCGAGGTTACGGTTCATCTTGCGGGTTCGACCCGGACAGAGTACGCGGTCAGCGCGACCACCGGGAAACGGCTCATAGATGAAAAGGACAAGTCAGGGACCAACCGTCTTACGACGGAAGACAATAACAACAGTCAGGTTGTGGTTGTTCGTGACGGCCAGAAGGAGGAGGCGGTCGTAGAGAACGAGGAAGCGCCGCGCATTCTCGGTGTGCTGGTAGTGGCGGAAGGAGCGCAAGACCCGGAGGTAAAGGAGGAAATCTTCCACGCCGCTCAAGTGGCGCTGGGGGTGGATGCCCACCGGATCCTGGTGCTGCCGCGGCAACGGGCGGCGGTTTCGGGGAAATAGATATAAAGGTCTACCCGCCCGAGCCTAACCTCGAACTTCGAATTTCAGAGAAGCTCCAAATGCCGCGTTCATCGATACTACGAAAATGTAGACCCGTAAGCTTGGAATTTAGAGGCAGTGTTGTAACATACGCGGAACGCGGCGAGGAGCGAGTAGTACAAGGAAGGCGTAGCCGGACGGGCCGGAGCGTATACGGAAATACGTGAGGACCCGGCCGGTGAGCCTGACGCAGTAATGCGAAGCTCATCGCCGCGCCCCACGGAAGAACGCCTATTCTCGAGGGAGGTGTGGTAATGCTGGGTTTGGTTCTGCTGAAGCGGCGGGTTGTTTTTAGACTGACGGCGGTAGTCTTGCTGTTGGCGCTTGCCGCGGTTACTCTTCAGGTTATAAGAGCGCAGCAAGCGAGACAGGATGTGAAAAAGGCCCCGCCAAAACCTGAGACTGCGGCTTCTACGGCAACAGCGGCCTCAGGATATACACCGGGAGAGGTCCCTGATCTTCCCGCCGACAGCTTTTTTGTGGATTACCGTTTGGAACGGGAGGCAAGACGGAGTCAGCAGGTGGAACTTCTCCGGGAAATCGCCAATGCCGCCGACACCAGTCCCGTTACCCGGAAGGAAGCCCAGGATAAACTGATGGTCCTGTCCCTGCAAGCGGAGAAGGAGGCCCGTACTGAAAGCATTTTACGGGCAAAGGGCTTCAAGGAAGCGGTGGTGGCGGTCGAAGACCAGGATGTAACCGTGGTTGTTCAGGGTAAGGTGAGCCCGGATCAAAGCGCGACGATTGTAACCCTCGTCTACCATGGCCTTTCCGTGCCGCAGGAGAAGGTGGTAATTATCGGGCGCGAATAAAATTTTGTTGCAGCGGTTCCTAAACGACAATTAACCACTATCCTCTTGGTTTAACCGTGCGGTGATGTTATAATCCTTTTTGTATAAAGATAAAAGGGGAGATGGCATTGCGCACGATCGGCATCGGTATTTTGGGTATGGGTACCGTCGGACGTGGTGTTTTCCGGGTGCTGGAAAACAACAGGGAGATAATTTCGTCACGCCTGGGCGCATCGCTGAATCTCACAAAGATTCTGGTACGGGACACCAGGAAGAACCGGGGTGTTGATGTTCCCGCCGGACTCTTGACCACTGATCCTGCAGCTATCATTGAAGATCCCGCGACGGATATTGTGGTTGAACTGATGGGCGGGATAGAGCCGGCACGGGGTTACGTATTATCAGCTCTTTCCAAAGGGAAGACCGTGGTTACGGCAAACAAAGACCTGTTGGCCGTTCACGGGCATGAGCTTTTTGAAGCGGCGTCATCCGGCGCGGCTGACCTGTTTTTTGAGGCCAGTGTCGCCGGCGGCATCCCGATCATTAAGGTAATTAAAGAAGCCCTTGCCGGTAACCGGATACAACAGGTCACCGGGATAATCAACGGGACCACCAATTATATCCTCTCTAAAATGACCGACGAGGGCGCTGATTTTAATACCGTGTTAAAGGAGGCCCAGGCCAGGGGTTACGCGGAGGCCGATCCCACCAGCGACATCGGCGGGTTTGACGCCGCCCGGAAGATCGCGATTTTGGCTTCCATCGCCTTTAACTCGCGGGTTACCCTGGAGGACGTATATGTTGAAGGCATCACCGACATCCAGCCGGAAGACATACGCTATGCCACGGAATTGGGCTTTGTGGTAAAGCTTCTGGGCATTGCCCGGGAAGCGAGCGAGGGAATAGAGGTCAGGGTACACCCGGCCCTGATTCCCTTCGGGCACCCGCTGGCGTCGGTAAGCGACGTGTACAACGCCGTCTTTGTAAGGGGAGACGCGGTTGGTGATACGATGTTTTACGGGCGCGGGGCAGGGGAACTGCCTACGGCCAGTGCGGTGGTCGGCGACATTGTCGCCGCGGCAAGGAACATCTGTTCAAACGCCCGCGGGATGACGGGATGCACCTGTTTTGAGAAAAAACGGGTACGACCCGTCGACGAGGTGGAAACACGGTACTACCTCAGGTTGAAGGTGCTGGACAGGGCCGGCGTACTGGCCGGGATCGCCGGCGCTTTTGGGAACAACAATGTGAGTCTGGCCTCGGTCGTCCAGAAGACAACCGGGGAGGTTGCCGAACTGGTAATGGTAACCCACCGCGTGCGTGAGGCAAACCTGCAGGCGGCGGTTAAGGAACTGAAAGGTCTGTCTGCGGTTAAAACGGTCGCCACTATTATCAGGGTTGAAGATTAAGCGTGGGCAGGGTTCGAGTAACCGTTCCCGCCACCACGGCCAATCTTGGTGCGGGATGCGATTGTTTCGGTCTGGCGCTTTCGTTGTATAACATCATAACCGTTGAAACAGCCGGCGCCGGGCTGGTGATATCGGTAAGCGGTGAGGGCGAGGATGTTCTCCCCCGGGACGAAAACAATATGGTATGGCAGGCGGTCAAAAGGTTCTGGGAAGAGGTCGCCTTTCCGGTCCCTTCCGGGATAAAAATTACCCTGGAAAACGGTATACCTGTGGGCGCCGGGCTGGGGTCGAGCGCTGCGGCGATAGCAGGCGCGATGGCGGCGGCGAACGCTCTTGCCGGGAATCCGTTGCCGACGGAAATGATTCTTAATATGGCCGCGGGTTTCGAAGGGCATCCCGACAACGTGGCGGCGGCCGTCTACGGCGGTTCCGTGGTGGCGGTTTCGGACGGGCCCCGGGTGATAACGCTTAAGTTCCCTGTGCCCGAAGAAATCAAGGCGGTGGTGGCGGCGCCGGATTTTACGCTTGCCACCAGGCGGGCCAGGATGGTTTTGCCTGACGTTTATCCCCGCGAAGACGCCCTTTTTAATCTGGGGCGTGCGGCGCTCCTCGCGGGAGCCTTTGCTGCCGGGCGGTATGAACTTCTGTGCTACGGCATGCAGGATAGACTTCACCAGCCGTACCGGGCCCCCCTGGTTCGCGGTTTGGAGGAGGTGCTCGCGGCTGCCGCCGGCGCAGGCGCCCTTGGAGCGGCGTTGAGCGGTGCGGGGCCGGCGGTGGTGGCGTTGACCGCCACGGAAACCGGGGATATCGCTGCGGCCATGGCGGCTGCTTTCAAAGCGGCGGGGATGAAGGCCCGGGTCTTTGAACTGACTGCGGATAACGAGGGCATGCGGGTGAGTATTTAGTAGACAGTAGTTAGTAGACAGTAGATAGTGGAAAAGAATTTGGATTTGAAGCCGGGGCCTAAAGACGTCACTGACGGGAAATGACAATGAAATAAGGACCCGTAAGCTTGAAACTTAGAAGCAGTGTTGTAATGTACACGGAGCGTAACGAGAAGTGATGCAGTGCAAGGAAGACCGTTGGAGACGAACCGGAGCGTACTGAAAGCGTACGTGAGGATTCGGCTCCAACGGGCTGACGCGGTAATGCGTCGCTTATCGTTACGCCCATCGAAAGAACGATTATCTTTTGAGGGAGAGCTGAGATGCTGGTTGTACAGAAGTTCGGCGGCAGTTCGGTAGCGGATGCGGAAAGAATCAAACGTGTGGCACAACGGGTTTGGAAAACACGCAGACAGGGGATTGACGTTATTGTCGTGGTCTCGGCGATGGGAGACACAACGGACGATCTCATCGCCTTGTCGCGGCAGATCACCAGTGAACCTGAAGCACGTGAAATGGATCAACTATTAAGCACCGGGGAGCAGATTTCCATTGCTCTCCTGGTGATGGCCCTTCAGGCTCAGGGGGCGGACGCGATTTCCTTAACCGGTCAGCAAGCTGGTATTTTCACGGACGGCGTATACAGCCGGGGTTCCATTACCGGGGTGAAAGAAAGCCGCCTGCGGGCGGAACTGGGTAAAGGTAAAATCCCCGTGGTCGCCGGTTTTCAGGGGTTAGGGCCGGACGGCGACATTACGACCCTGGGCCGGGGCGGCTCGGACACAACGGCGGTGGCGCTTGCGGCAGCCCTTGATGCCGATTGCTGTGAGATATACACCGATGTCGACGGGGTTTATACGGCGGACCCCAGGCTGGTGCCCGACGCCAAGAAACTCCCGGTCATTTCGTACGACGAGATGCTGGAACTGGCCAGTCTGGGGGCGGTGGTGCTGCACCCCCGGTCGGTCGAACTGGCGAAGATGTACGGCGTACCGCTGGTCGTGCGCTCAAGTTTTAACGATAATCCAGGAACCCTGGTAAAGGAGGATGCCGGTATGGAGCGGAGACATATGGTGAGCGGGGTGGCACACGACTGCAAGGTGGCAAAGCTTGGTCTGTTTGACGTTTTGGACCAGCCGGGGATAGCCTATCGCCTGTTTTCCGCCCTGGCGGCGGAAAACATCAACGTGGATATGATTATTCAAGGGGCGATGCGGGACGGCCGCAACGACATCGCGTTTACGGTGTCCGAAGACGACCTGAAGCGGGCGCTGACGGTGGTGGAAGGTATGATGGACGCCATCGGCGCGAAAGGGCTCGTGTACGACGACAAGGTAGGGAAAGTCTCTATCGTCGGGGAGGGCATGGTAACCCGCCCGGGTGTGGCGGCATCGATGTTCGAAGCACTGAGCGGCGAAGGGATAAACATTGAAATGATCAGCACTTCGGAAATCAAGGTGTCCTGCATCATCAACGAGGCCGATGTGCCCAGGGCGGTAAAGGCGCTGCACGCGAAATTCAAACTCGACGATCTCGCTGAGGAGTAAGACTAAACCGGGGAGCACCCGGTTTTTTGTTTTACGTGTCACAAAATCTGCGACGGCGGTGTTTACTTGGTAAAGACAGAGGAGCGAAGCGCATTGGGAAGCCGAACCGGCGCGGGCGAAAAAGAAGCGGCGTTTCGCGCGGTTTTTGATAAGCTTTATCCCGAGTTATGCCGGCGGCTGGTGCCTTTCCTTGGCGACTACGGGGCGGTGGAGGACGTGGCGCAGGAGGCCTTCCTGAAGCTTTACTACCACCCGCCGGCACGTGATGATAATGTTCCGGCCTGGCTTTTCCGCGTTGCGGTGAACCTTGCCTACAACCAGATTCGCGCCGAGGAGAGGCGCAGGAGGCGGGAGCAGGGCGCCTGTGAGCAGACGGCCGGGACCTGGGAGGATGAGGTTTTGCGGCGGGAAGAAATCGCTTATGTAAGGGAGACGCTTGCCCGCATGGCGCCGAGGGACCGTTTCTGCCTCTTATTGCGGTTTGAGGGGTACGGTTATTCAGAGATTGCCTCGGTCTTGCAGGTTGAGCCCGGCTCGGTGGGTACGTTGCTCGCCCGCGCCCGGGAAAGGTTCCGCCGCGAGTACAGCGCCAGGGCGCCGAAACCTTAAATCTACCCGCATAAGATCGCCAATCTCAAGAAGGTCTGAAGAGTCTTTATTATAAAACCGGGAAGAAGCCATATGAGAATCGGTTCGGCCGGAAATGCGGCCTCATGCTTCGGAGGACTGACGAAGCCGAGGTAAGTCGACCGGTGATCTTCCGGTAAAGGTGAAAAATTATGTGTTATAACGAGGGCCAACTACAAGCATACCTGGACGGTGAACTTTCCGCCCGGGAAATGGAACACATCCGGGAGCACATCACAGCCTGCGAAGGATGCCGCAGAATACTGCACGAACTCGAAAGCAATGCGGCATTCGTGGAAACGAGCATCGGTGCGTACATTAACGCCATCACCGCGCCGGGTGATACCGCCGCGGCCTGGGAGCGTTTCAGAGATAGAAAGGCGCGCGGGAGATGGGAGCGGCTGGCCGCATTCGGCGCCGGCAAAGGGTTCAAGTTTGCTGCCGTTGCGGCGTCGTTCATCCTGATTTTCATCGTGGCGACAAGTATGCTTAGAACACCGACCTTAAAAGAACAGCGGTCTCTTACAGCCGGCAAACCGGCTGAGACGACGCGGGAATACGCCCGCGACCGGGAAAAGCCGTCTGCGGTTCTGAAAAGCGGCACTCCGGAAGCCGGCCGCGAATCCAATGAGGAACGGAAAGCAGCGGGGCAGTCAGAGAAGGAACCCGCAATTATTACCGGAGGACAATCGGTTCCTTCCCAGCCGGCGCCGGGATTGAACGAAACGAGGGATAAAGCGGATGGGATCGGTCTCCTGTCGGACGGCGCAAAGGTTGAGGCCGTCGGAGAGACCGCCACGAAGCGCTTGTCACAATCACAGCCGGAAAATGCGACGTTGCACGTTCCCATCGACTCGGCCTCGGTGCATGAGGTTTCTATAAGAGTAGCGGAGAAACAACCTGTTATAATAACCGGTGACGAAACGAAAAGGGTGGTCGGCTGGTTTAATGAGGGGACTTCTGCCGGGACTGCGCAAAGTTACGGCGCAAGCGAGAGCGTCCCTGGCGGCCCGTTGTTATGCATCTCCTTGACGGACGGAAAAGAAATAACGGTGTACGGCATCGACTCCGTTCAGGTGGAGGTCTACCGCAGCGAGAGTGTTTACCGGCTTAACGCCCCGGATCTGGCTGCATACATCAGGCAGAAAGGGGGTGAAATCGTTGCGGGAACCGCAGAATAAGAAAAGCTTGGCGACACTTGTGGTTATAGCAGTTTCGGTGTTGGCCTTTTGCGGCATTTACAGTGTTAAATACGCGTATAAACACGACGGCCAGGCGGTCGCCGCGGCGGGAACGGCCACGGTAACGGTAAGCGGCAGCGGCGAGGTTAGCGCGGCGCCTGATTCCGCCTGTGTTACTTTAGGCTGCACCAACCAGGCGGTTAAAGCGAGAGATGCCCAGTCGGCAAACGACCGGGCGATTGAAAAAGTAATAGCTGCGCTTAAGGCGCAGGGCATACCGAAGGAAAAGATCCAGACCAGGCAGTACGATATCTGGCCGGAGCAAAACGAAAAGGGCCAAATAGTCAGGTACAGGGTGACGCATACGCTTTCGGTGGAGGTTAAAAACATCGACAAGCTCGGTGCGGTGCTTGACGCGGCTATTGAGGCGGGTGCGAATAATTCCGGCGGCATTTCCTTCGAAAGGTCCGACGGGTTAGTCCTGGAACGGGAGGCGCTCAAGAAGGCGGTGGCCGACGCGCGCCAGAGGGCCGAAGCCCTGGCCGGCGCGGCCGGCAAGAGCGTCGTACGGGTTGTTTCCATAAGAGAGTCCGGCACCCAGCCTGAGCCGCCCGTGCCCTACATGCGAGCGATGAAAGTAATGGACGACGCCGGTGAAAGCGTACCGGTCGAGCCGGGCCAGCTCAAGATTACGGCGGCGGTCGAGGTGGAATTTGAGATAGGTGGATAAAGCAACGTCCGACGTGCGACGTTGGAAACGGAAACTGATATGAGTATGTAATATGTAACGCCCTCCCGCATTGCAGAGGCTTTGTAGGTCTGCGGGAGGGCGTATGTTTCATATATACACGATCCGATTTTTTTACACTACCAGGTCAACCTGCTGTATAACTCCAGCCTCGCCGTCTTCTTTCAGGTATATCCCGGAGGTCTGGATCTGGCCCAGGAGTTGATTCCCCGGGTCTTTCAGGTCAAAAGCGGAGAACACATTGCCCAGATATATGGTGCCGATACCCTTCTCTTTCAAAGAAGCTAAAGAATCGTTGCCCTCCTGGTCCTTCGACCATATGAGCAGCTTCTCAAAGATCGGATCGGCTTCGTCAATCCAGTTGTTCCCGTCAACATCGTATGCGGCCAGTTCCTCAAAACCGTCTCCCGTGGTCGGCCCGAAAAGTTCGCTCCCGTCGTTGATTGTCCCGTCACCGTTCTTGTCCAGCGCAAGAAAACCGGTGCCCGGACGGACAAAACTTATCTCTTCTCCCGTGCCGTTCATATCGAGATCAAAGCTGAATTTCATATCAGTCAAATCGGCGGCCTGACCGTCAAAGTCAATAACCAGAGGATCGACCTTGGCGGCTTCACCGGCTCGGAAACTGAATCTTTCTTCCGAAAAGAACTCGCAGCTCATATTGAGGTTGAGCGCAAAATTTATTTCTTTTCCGTCCTTGGTGCGTACCACCCCTTCGGCGGAAAAGGACATCTCCTCGTATTCGTAATGAGACTCGTAAGAATCATACGCGATTCCCCAGCCCAGTGCCCGTCGTGCCGGGGCCTGCTGCCCGTCTGCTTTTTCTCCCTTTACGTCTTCGCTGCAGCCCGGCTTCAGGTCTTCGGCATTCAAGATGCGTATTTTTCTCCCCGTCAACTTCTCAATCAATAGTTTTATAACCATCAACTTGGAGTCGGAACCCTTTAATTCATCTTTGACTTTGTCCAGTTTCGTCTCGCCGGGCGAAAAATGACTGTCATCTTCCAGCATCAAGGCAACCGGCTCGTCCTGGTCGGGAACTCCCTCCACAGCAGGGGGAGGCGCCGGTGTTCCTACCGGTTGTCTGTTATTCCGCCAGACCGTTAAGGATTCTTCTTTTGTATATTTTTCAAGGTAAGTATGATTGGCTGACAACAAAACGTTCGAGGCCGCGATCAACATAAATATCCCTCCTTGTCTAAGTCATCGGCCGGACGGAGGGAAAATTTAGCGTTGATTTGTAACACGTCCCGCTATAAAGGTACGGGTAAATTAAAACATCTTTTTGCCGTTCATATAGCCTTGCACGTGATCGAGAGCTTCGCCGAAGCGCTGGAAGTGAACAACCTCTCTTTCCCGGAGAAACTTCAAGGTGTCGACAACGCCGGGGTCGTCGGAAAGACAGATGAGGTGCTCGTATGTGACGCGGGCCTTCTGTTCGGCGGCGAGATCCTCGTGAAGATCCGCTACAGGATCGCCGATCGCTTGAATATAACCGGCGGTCCAGGGGACCCCGTTTGCGTCTGCGGGATAGACGGCTTTGTCGTGCTCCGCGTAGTATCCGCCGAGCCCCGCCCGTTTCATCTGTTCTGCCGTGGCGCCTTTGGTAAGCTTGTAAATCAAGGTCGCAATTATTTCCCAGTGCGCCAGTTCTTCCGTCCCGATATCGGTCAACAACCCTTTGGTCCGGGGGGTCGGCATGGAGTACCGCTGGGTGAGGTAGCGGATTCCGGCCGATAATTCCGAATCAGGTCCGCCGTACTTTTGATTTTGCTAACTTTAATATAGGTCCCTAAGGTCAGTCGCTATAGGAGTTTAGGTTATGTCTTGAGAATTTTACCGGGCATAAGGAAAATTAAAGAATGTCGCATAACACACATCATCAGTTGTAAAGGCATTCCTTACGACGGATAATGGCAATTATGCGTCATTGCAAGTGTAAATATCTTTGTAAGTTTATCAGGTTGAGAAGTTTATTATTTTGGATAGTAGAAGAAGAATGGATCAGACGTCGTTGATTCTAAAAGGAACCTTCTTCTCTGCAGGAGTAAGCTATAGTTGTTGGGGCGCGTAAAAAAACAATTCTTTTAACACTTATAGTGCAGATTTTTTAAAAACCCTGAGAAGACCAAGGGTTAGGGATTAAACATTGAATTTGAAAGACTATGCCAGCGTGCGGAAATGCTCTGCCAAATGTAACAGGGTTGAGAGGATAAGGAAAGGAATTGGCAAGCTAGCGGTAACCGCCGTTTCTCTATTGGTACAATAAGAAGGTGTTTTCGACTTTCAACGCCGCCAAAATCAAGACTTTGCGACGATCCTTTAGTCATGAAAGCTGAGTATTTTACCAAAACGAGAGGTGTTTTTGTTTATATAGCAAGGGTTTAAGGGCATATCTTGGTGTTGATTTATTAAGAAATTAATTGACAAGTAATATTATGGGGAGTTATGATGTAGGCACTATTATATGGCATAATTACCCATGGTTCCAAATGGATTAGAAAGGAAAAAAGGCTAGTATACAAGATAGGTGGGATTAAAAAGATGAAAGCCGGTCGATGGAGTCTGTCGCGCCGTTATTTTCCGCTCTCCCTTTCGTCTTTTTATTTAATTTTATCAGTTTGTCTCTTAATAGTCTGTTGTAGTGTAGTATTCATTCCGCGAGCAAATGCAAACAACTACTCCTTTGCCTATGGTTCCGGAACGGAAGAAGACCCCTATCAAATCTATACTCCAGCAGATCTGAACGGGGTAAGAGACTATTTGGACAGCCACTTCATACAAATGGCGGATATCGACATGTCGGCATGGGGGAACTTTATGCCGATCGGAGGACAAGCCGGTAGCGCTCCGCTTGAGTTTACCGGTAGTTACAACGGTAGCAATCACAGAATAACTAATCTTCATATAAACGCCGACGAAGCGCCAATTTCGTATCCTGATGATATAGGTTTATTTGCTCAAATAAGTGGCACTTGTAAAAACACAGTTTTAGAAAACGTTTACTGTGTGGGCTACGAGGGTAATGGTGGCCTAGCCGGTCAGGCAAAACTTAATTCTGTTATCGAGAACTGTCAGGTAAGCGGGCGCGTTTACAATGAGGGCTGGATGGGCGGTCTTTTGATAGGTGGCGCATCCGGCAGTGTTATAAAGCAATGTTACGCGACAGGCAATGTTTATGCTACTGCTTCAGATTGCTTCGAGATTGGAGGGTTTATAGGTACCCTTGAAAACACCCTGATTGAGGACTCATATTTTACAGGGGATGTCGAAGTGGCACCTGTACCGGGAGAGTGTGCTTTTGAAATTGGAGGTTTTGTGGGGTCGGTCAGTGACAGCAGTTTTAGACGGTGTTATGCAACCTGCAATGTTTATACCGGTGGTTCCTCAGATTGCTTTGACATAGGAGGATTTATAGGCGCGATTTGGGCCAACACCCTAATCGAAGACTCATATTGTACAGGGGATGTCGAAGTGGTACCTGTACCGGGAGACGATACTTTTGATATTGGCGGTTTTATCGGGTCGGCCTGGGACAGCACTACTATCAGACGGTGTTCCGCAACAGGCAGTGTTTATGCTAGTGGCAGCTCAGACTGTTTTGATATTGGAGGGTTTATAGGTTGTTTCGATGATTCCTTAGTGGAAGAATGTTATTGCAGTGGGAATGTTGAAGTAGTACCTGCAGCAGGAGAGGATACTGCCTGCTTTGACATTGGAGGTTTTGGGGGAGGGGCCTGGGATAGCAGTATCAGACGATGTTCCGCAACAGGCAGTGTTCATGCCGCTGGTGCCTCGGACTGCTTTTGTGTTGCAGGTTTCATAGGTGATTTAAGCGGCTCCTTAGTGGAGGACTGTTATTGCAGTGGGAATGTTGAAGTAGTACCTGTAGCAGGAGAGGATACTGCCTGCTTTGACATTGGAGGTTTTGGGGGAGGGGCCTGGGATAGCAGTATCAGACGATGTTCCGCAACAGGCAGTGTTCATGCCGGCGCCGCCACAGAATGCTCTGACATTGGCGGTTTTCTAAGTAGCGTACATTCTATATTTTCCGATACCTTATTAGAAGAATGTTATTGCACTGGGAGCATTCAGTGTGATCTTTCAGACTCTGAGTATGTCGGGGGATTTATAGGAGGGGCTACTTCTTATGTGGAAAGCGGGCAACGTGTCATAATCAGTAATTGCTACGCTATAGGCTCCGTAAGCGGATATAACAAAATCGGCGGCTTTCTTGGCGGGACTGAAAGCGGAACAGACAGTCTAATATCGCTTACAAATTGCTATTCGACGGGAAATGTAACTGGTAACACGCAGGTTGGAGGTTTTGCAGGTGCCATTACAAATGCGACAATAACCAATTGTTATTACGACTCTCAGACGTCAGGCCAGTCGGATATAGGGAAGGGCGAACCGCGTACAACGGACGACATGACCTATCCCGAGAACTTCGCTACAACATATATTGACTGGGATTTTCAGAATATATGGAGGAGCGATAGCGCCGGTACTGCTAATAATGGCTATCCCATTCTGACATGGCAATCATGCGAGCCGGCTTTTACCAACCTTGACCCCGACTTGCGGGGCGAGTCCATGTGGTCCGACCCGGTGGACACAGGAACCGGTAGCCACTATATTAAACGGAGTCTGCTCAGTGTCGACGGCGCCCAGCCCGTTTCCTTCGATGTAACCTACAACTCTCTGCTGCTCAACCAGGGACCCATGGGAAAAGGCTGGGGCCATAATTTCGAGACGCATATAAAAGAACTCCCGAACGGCAACATCGACCTGTACTGGAACGAAAACAGGGTCAACGCCTTCATCAACAAGGGCACCGGCACATACTCGTCCACCGACATCGCAACATACTACGACACCATCACCAAAAACGAGGACGGCACGTATACCTTAGAACGTAAAGACAAGACCGTCTACGAGTTCGATACCTTGGGCCGGCTGACGCAGATAAAGAACAGCTCCGGCCAGCCCATAAACCTGAGCTACAACGCCGAAGGCCGGCTGGAGACCGTCACCGAGCCCGTTTCCG
>JBFMBL010000017.1:46012-48798 GCA_040755195.1 Bacillota bacterium | reverse complement strand
AGACTGTCGAGAGGGGGGATAAAAGGGTGAAAGAGAAAACGATCAGCGATGTCCCGGAAGAAATACTCGATGCTGTGCGCCGTGCCGCTCCGGAAAAGAGAATAACCTGTGCTGCTGCGCATGCGCTGGCAAAAGAGCTTGACGTTCCGCTCAGACTGGTAGGCGCGGCCTGTGACGCCCTGGGAATTAAAATCAAAGAGTGCCAGTTGGGCTGTTTCTAAAAGGATGTCAGTAAGATGCCAAAGGAGCTTAAATCAGACGCTCCCTTGAAGTGAGAGGTTGGCGTCTGCGTTTAAAGACAGGGGGGCGAAGTCGCTTCGCAGGAACTGGTAGTATCCGGCTGCGGCCACCATCGCTGCGTTATCCGTGCAAAGAGAAGGCGGAGGAACTATCAGCCGGATGTTTTGCGGGCCGGTTTGTTCAGCAAAACACCTCCGCAGAAAACCGTTGGCGGATACCCCGCCTGCCAGAAGGAGCGTACTTGTGCTGCAGGTTGTCGCTGCTAAAAGAGCCTTGCTGACCAGGACATCTGCAACCGCGGCCTGGAAGCTTGCGGCAAGGTCCGGCAGATTAACATCAGTGCTTGTCCGGCGGTTGTGGTTGACATAATTCACAACGGCGGTCTTCAGGCCGCTGAAACTGGTGTCGAGGCTCCCTTCTTCCAGGAAAGCCCGCGGAAAGGATAAGGCATCCGGTTTCCCTTGTCGGGCCAGTCTTTCGATCGCAGGCCCGCCGGGATATCCAAGTCCAAGGTACCGGGCTACTTTGTCAAAGGTTTCACCGGCGGCGTCATCGCGTGTCTGTCCTAAAAGGGTAAATTCGCTATGGCTTCCGGCAAGTACAATATCGGTGTGGCCCCCCGAAACCACAAGGGCTGTGAAGGGGAACGGGATATCCGGCGCGGCTAAGAAATTAGCATAGATGTGGGCCTTGATATGATTAACCGCGATGAGCGGGATATCGAGCGCGAAGGCCAAACTTTTGGCCGCCATCAAGCCTACCAGAAGGGAGCCGAGAAGACCGGGGCCGCAGGTTACCGCTACCGCGTTAAGGTCTGAAAAACCTATGCCGGCATCCCAAAGCGCCGCCGCAATAATAGGGTTCAATGCCTCAATGTGACGCCGCGAGGCAACTTCGGGGATTACGCCCCCGTATCGCGCGTGTATATCGACCTGTGATGCCACAACGTTGGATAGAATTGTCCGGCCGTCGGCCACAACCGCCGCTGCGGTTTCATCACAAGATGTTTCTATCCCGAGAATTAATACGCTCAAAGTATGTCGCTCCTGTTTATCTGACTTCCGGAAGATTATCCAGCCACATTATTATTGCATCTTCGTTGTTGTCCTGGTAGTACCGCTTACGGACCCCTTTTTGAACGAATCCGAACCCTTCATAAAGCTTCCGGGCCGGAGAGTTTGACGGCCGGACCTCAAGAGTCATTTTCTTCAAACCGCGCATGGCGGCCAGTCTTATTAGTTCCCGAAGGATCTGTCCGCCGATTCCTTTGTTGCGATAGCGGGGATGAACGGCGATGTTTGTGACGTGCGCCTCATCCAGGACCAGCCACATTCCGCCGTAGCCGACCAGGGAGTCGTTGTGGAGCGCGACGACATAATCCGCCAACTGGTTCAGCACCATTTCGAACAGGAATGTCTCCCTGCTCCAGGGCTGGGGGAAAGAAACCTTCTCAATCTCGAGAATTTCATCGATATGCTCAGGTTCCATCCGGACTATTTCAACCTTCACCGCACTATCCTCCCGTTATTGCCGGAGGACGCAGATATTCAGGACGCAAGGCGAAACAGTCGGTACTCCTGCCGGCCTCGATTTCTTTCAGTCCTAATTCTGCTATTACCGCGCCCTGCGGGTGTGCGAACGCTTCCGGCGCAAATAATAGTCTGTCTCCAAGAATATCTTTGTAGATCTTTCGGAATGAATAAGCCCCATCGCCGGCAAGGATTATCTTTTCAAACGACTTAAGCCTGCTTGCGGTTTCCGCCGGCGGCGCCGCAAAGACCGGCATAACGATGTTTAATCCTTCGCCGGTAACCTGGTATACGGCAGCATAAACCTCGTCGCGCCGGGAGACGATTACGGGGCAGACCGCTACTCCGCTTGCAAGAAGAGGTGTTGCCAGCGCCAGAGTTGTGGGGATGCCGACCGCCGGAAGTTTAAGGACCTGTGCAAGTGTACGTCCGGTGGCGACTCCGAGACGGATGCCGGTGAAGGAACCGGGACCGGTGGAAACGGCAATGCCGCTTAAATTTTTTAGCGTTACTCCCGCATCATTCAATACATCTTTAATAATAGGCATAAGACGCACCGAGTGAAGCTTTTTGCCAAAAACGGAGATCTCGGCCAGAAACTTATGATCATTGACCAAGCCGACGCTTAAGACATCGGTTGCTGTTTCAATGCCCAGTATGCAGGACACGTTTTAATTCCTCCATGGCAATCCGGGCGCTGCGGCCGGTTCCGCGAAAACGAATGAGCCTGCTGTCGTTTTTGCCCGGTATTATAAGCAGTTCAACCTCCAGGCGGTCTTCAGGGAGAGCTGCGGTGACGCGCTCGGCCCATTCTATCACGCAGACACCCGGTCCGGAAAAGTACTCTTCGCTGCCGAGATCGACCAGTTCCTCGGGGCTGCCAAGACGATATGCATCAAAATGGTAAAGGGGTAATCGTCCTTGATACTCCTTTATCAGAACAAAGGTGGGGCTGGTTACCTTCGCGCTGACTCCCAGCCCACGTGCGATGCCCTGGGTAAAACACGTTTTCCCGGC
>JBFMBL010000017.1:0-45912 GCA_040755195.1 Bacillota bacterium | reverse complement strand
ATGCATCAAAATGGTAAAGGGGTAATCGTCCTTGATACTCCTTTATCAGAACAAAGGTGGGGCTGGTTACCTTCGCGCTGACTCCCAGCCCACGTGCGATGCCCTGGGTAAAACACGTTTTCCCGGCACCGAGGTTTCCCAATAAGGCAACCACATTGCCTGGTCTAAGGAAACGCCCGAGTTGTTCTCCCAAAGTGCGAGTGGATTCGGGGGACTCGCTTTTTACTTCTATATCAAACACCTAAGACTTCAATCCTTTTATCGTAAAGATTTTTCCCCCGAATTATAACCATTTCCATATGCGGCAAATGTTAACCGTTTTTGAAATGGTCGTAGCCGGTCTTTTCAAATCCCGTCACGCTACCGTCCGGCATAATAAGCCTGGTCCCTGTTCCTTCGAAAACCTTTCCTACAGGGAGGCAGGCGGTACCCGCTTCCGAAAGGGCGGAAAAGACTTCGCCCATGGCCTCCGGAGCGGTGGTGAACAGAAGCTCATAGTCTTCACCGCCGTAAAGCGCCCATTGGAGGGGATCTATTCCGGTCCGGCGCCCGATCATCTCCGTGGCTGGTTCAACCGGGATCGCGGCTTTATAAACATCGCACCCGACCCCGCTCGCGCACGCAATATGACCGATATCCGAGGCAAGACCGTCACTTATGTCCATTAATGAATGCACCTTGCTGATAGACGACAGAATCAATCCCGCTTGCACTCTCGGTTCCGGGCGGCGGTGCTTTCTTAGGAGAAAGTTGCGGAGCGGATCCGGACATTCGACATCCTTGTTCTCCATCAGGTAAAGTCCTGCGGCGGATCCTCCGAGGCAACCGGTTACACATATTATGTCTCCGGGCTGAGCCCCGCTCCGGTAGCGCGTCTTGCCCGGCGATGCTTCTCCCAGTAAGGCGATGTTTAACATGAGAACAGGTGAACTGATTGTATCGCCGCCTACGAGTGATACCTCGAAGTCTTCAGCAATTTGTTTCATCCCATGATAAAGCGTGACGGCGTCTTCCACGCTTAAACCGTCCGGGAGACCTATCGTCGCCACCGCGTAAGTGGGCCTGCCGCCCATTGCTGCGATATCGCTTATACTTACCGCCAGCGCCTTATAACCTATGTCATCGAGTGGACCAAGTCCAAGGCGGAAGTGAACCCCTTCGACCATGCCGTCCGTGGTAAAAAGCAGCCAGCGGTCCCCGAAATCCAGGACCGCCGCATCGTCGCCGATTCCTTTAACGACACCCGCCCCTGGTCCGATTCCAGCGGTGAGGCGTTCGATTAAACCAAATTCACCAATCTCTGAAAGTTTAGTCATTATTTATCCATCCGCCTTCGTGGTTGCGATCCTACTCATTTCGAATTAAGACTTGACCGGTAACCCAAAACTCGCAACCTGCACCTGGTTTCCAGTTTCCGTTCCCGGACTTAGGACTTTCGACTCAGGACTGAATTTCAGCAGCTTGTCTTCTTGGCGCCAAGAAAGTCAGCCACGAGGCGCATCGCACAAAACTCACCGCACATCGTGCACTCCCGGATACCGGCAGGATTGCGTTCCTGCCGCAGGCGGCGCGCCTTTTGGGGGTCGATGGACAGTGATAACTGGCGGTCCCAATCAAGGTTTTTTCGCGCCCGCGACATTGCCAGATCCCACTCCCATGCGCCGGGAATGCCCTTGACGATGTCGGCTGCGTGACCTGCAATGCGTGTGGCGATGACACCCTCTCTTACGTCTTCAGCGGTGGGCAACCCGAGGTGTTCAGCCGGGGTTACATAGCAGAGGAAGTCGGCTCCGGCCATTGCGGCCAGCGCCCCGCCGATGGCTGACGTGATATGGTCGTACCCCGGGGCAACGTCGGTAACCAGAGGACCAAGAACATAAAACGGCGCTTCGCGGCAGAGCGATTTTTGGATGGTGATATTTGCAGTAATCTGATTCAAAGGAACATGCCCGGGGCCTTCGACCATGACCTGCACGCCGCGTTCACGCGCGCGGTCTACCAGTTCGCCCAGTATTATCAACTCTTCGACTTGCGCCCTATCGGTCGCATCGGCAAGGCATCCGGGCCTCAAACCGTCCCCCAGACTTAAAGTAACATCAAATTCAAGACAGATTTCCAGCAAACGATCGAACTGCGTGTACAAGGGGTTCTCCATATCGTTATGAAGCATCCAGCCCACAAGAAAACTTCCGCCCCGGCTGACGATGTCCGTGACACGTCCCTGGGTCCTGAGGCGCCGGACGCTTTGAAGCGTGACACCGCAGTGTACCGTGATGAAATCGACCCCGTCCGAAGCATGGCGGTGTATCACCTCAAAGAGTTGGTCCGGGTCGAGCTCAACGATGCTGTTGTGGAGTTTTTGCGCTTCCACCGCCGCCTGGTAAATCGGCACCGTACCGACAGGTAATCGGCATTCGGCGATGGTTTGTCGACGGAGCGCGTCGAGATCGCCTCCGGTGCTAAGGTCCATAACCGCGTCCGTCCCGGCGGATAAAGCGGCCTGAAGCTTATAAAGCTCCTGCTGTATGTCGGGGAACTGAGTCGACGTTCCGATGTTGGCATTAACCTTTGTTCTTAAACCCTTGCCGATGCCGTGCGGGTCAAGAGCGAGGTGATTTTTGTTTGCAGGTATCACTATAGTACCTGCGGCTACACCCTCCCGGATAAGCTCAGGGTCTCGACCTTCACGGTCCGCCACCCTGGTCATCTCAGGCGTTATATTACCTTTTCTTGCTTCTTGTAACTGAGTCAACGGGACCCCTCCAGTATTCGATGTAAAAGCCGCGCATTCGCCGTCACGTCCGGTGTTCCCGTGACGGCGCTTACCACGGCCACGCGCTGCGCACCTGCGGCTACGACCTTGCCGATGTTGTCAGGTCCGATGCCGCCGATAGCCACCACCGGCACGCGCACCACCTGCAAAACCTCGCGGAGCCGTTCTGTTCCAAGCGGTTCCAGATCCGGCTTCGTGGGTGTCGCGAAAACAGGCCCGAAACCGATATAATCGGCGCCGTCCTTTTCAGCGTCTACCGCTTCGGATAGGGAATGTGTCGATACGCCTATAACCGCATGTTCTCCGAGCAGCCTTCGGGCGGCGCCTACCGGGAGGTCATCCTGGCCAAGATGAACCCCGTCGGCGGCTGCCGCAGCGGCAATATCCGCACGGTCGTTTATAATTAATGGTATACCGGCGTTCCGGGTGACCTCACGCAGCGCCTGCGCCGTTTCCAGGAACGCCTTTGACGGCAGGTTTTTTTCCCGCAACTGCACCATTTCGGCTCCACCGCGGATCGCTTCCCGCGTTATATCTGCAACGGATCTTGAGGCGGTATGTTCCGATCCTACTATTACATAAAGCTTCAGGTTATTAAGAAAGGAGCTTTTAAGAACGTGACGGAATTTTTGCACAAAATCCTGTTCGAGGTCGTATGCGGTATACCTCAGCCGTTTAAAATCTTCAACTGAATCCAGATTCAAGATTCTTGCCGTTTCTTCCAACACCCGCGCTGCTTCCTGAACGCGCCGGGCGTTGGCAATCACAACAGAAACCTGTCCTTGGTAATACTCAGAGGAGTATTTAATGCCAAAATCCCCTGGGACGCTTCGCGCTTCGAGAATTGGGCCGTACTCAATATCCGGAGGAAGCTTCAGCGCATGTCTGGCGGTTCTTGCACGGTCGGCCAGGGTTGCGTCTTCAAGGACGAAACGGGCGATGTCTTCGAGCACGCGCAAACCTTCGCGCGCCCGGTTCAGGTTTGCGTCAAAAGCCCGGTAGAACGCTTCTGTTTTCATGATTTCACTCGCCACCAGAAAATCCTTACGCTTATTATAGCCTTTCCAAGTTCATCGAGACCTCTTAAAAAACAAAACCCCACGAAGGGGGGTGTTGTTCTAATTTCCCATTCCCTCCGCTGGTATTACCCAGTTCAGGTTTATAAGGGTATACCGACATTCGATTTGGCGCTAAGCCGCCATGTGAATGTCGAATTTTCTCAGCCCAGCATTCAACCAACTCAGCGGGGATTAATTTGTTAAAAAGCAACGGATTCAACCTCGGAAGGATATCCGTGCCACTGTTGGGTTGAGTGCTGTGCACCCCCAGGGCAAAACAGTTGACGCTATTTTATTTTTAAGAACTCGTCCTGCTTGATCGTAACGATTTAAGCCATCGCCGAGAATTCCTTCCCGCTTTCAGGTGAGGACAGCGCATTCTTCTTTTTTTGCACGCCTTCCACGATTGTCTTGACCGCTGCCATGTCGAAAGGCTTCCCAAGGAAGCCGACCGCACCTTCTTTAAAAGCCCTGCTGATGAAATCGACTTCAGGACAGGCCGTCATCATCACAACATCGGCTTCCGGAATAATCTTTCTGATTTCTCTTAAAGCTCCGAAGCCGTCGAGAACGGGCATCTTAACGTCCAGAAAAACAATATCCGGACGAGTAGCGAACGCCACTTTTACCGCCTCGCGACCATTTTTCGCGTGATTGATCGAGTGCCCCTCTGTGAGAAAGAATATTTCCAGGATTTCGCGTATTTCCGCCTGATCGTCGACGATCAAGATGCTTAACGTTATTCCCGACATATCTGCATTCTCCGACAATACATGACATATAATCGAACTATTAGCAAATACGCTAAAAGTTGCTAACAGAATAGCCTTTCTATTGTTCTCTAAGGAGAGGTAAAATCCTGCAATGCTAAAATAATTTTTGACAGGTATATTGTGGAATTAAGGTATATTTCCATCATTGGCTTTATAACACCAATAAAACTGAGGCAAAAAAAATTGTAGGATTTCGGATAATTGCCCGGCGACAAACAGGTGATTTGATTGGCTGAGGTGATGCCGCTTTTTGCTAACAATTATTTACCAAAGCCATAAATAAACTAAGAAAGCAAGGGTCTTTTTCCCACATAAGTTCGGGATGACATTGCACGCCCACGGCAAAAGGCAGGTTATCGGATTCAATCCCTTCTATTACCCCGTCCGTGGACCATGCTGTGGCCTTGAATCCGGGCGCAAGCCGGTTTACGGACTGATGGTGAAATGAATTCACCCTTATCTCGAACCTTCCGAAAATCCCGGCAAGTTTTGACCCCGGCTGGATTTGCAGGGAATGCGTGGCATACCAGCGGGGAGCATCCTGGTCGTGCTTTAGCGGTTGCTTCACCCCTTGGGTAAGGTCCTGATAAATGCTGCCGCCCGCAGCTACATTCAACAGTTGCATTCCCCTGCAGATTCCAAGGATGGGAATCCGTTTGGACAAGGCAGTCCGGGCTAACTCCAGCTCGAAGTTGTCCCGGCGCGGGCTTATTTTCCTGGTGCAGGGCAAGGGTTCTTCTCCAAAGTGAATTGGGTCGAGGTCTCCGCCGCCCGATAACACAACGCCGTTGAGGCCGGCGATAAATCCGCCGGCCGCCTCCGAAATGAGCGGTGGAATTATGAACGGCAACCCGCCGACCTCGGCTATGGCGTCCACGTAACAGCGACTAAGATAAAAACGTTCTTCTTCTTCGTCAAAAGAAGATGTGATGCCGATAACCGGTCTCATATAACAACTAACTGCTCTTTACCAAATGCGCGCCTCTGGTGAGGGCGACTTTGCCGGTTCGCACCATTTCAAGTATGCCGTGCTCGTTGAGGACAGAACACAGGGCATCGATCTTTTCGCCGTCACCGGTCATCTCTACGACCATTGTATCCTTACCTACGTCAACAATGTGCGCCCGGAAGATCTCAACGATGTCGATGATATCAGAACGATGTGAGGGATCGGCTTTAACCTTGATCAAAGCAAGTTCCCGGTCTATCAGATCGTTTTCGAGGTGCTCCACCTTCAGGATGTCGATAAGTTTGGAAACCTGCCTTACCACCTGGTTTATAACCCTGTCGTCTCCCTGAACCACAAGCGTTAAACGAGATACATTGGGTTCTTCTGTGAGACCGGCGGTAATGCTTTCAATGTTAAACGCCCGCCGGCTTAAGAGTCCTGAGATCCGGGCCAGAACCCCGGGTTTGTTCAGCGCCAGTACCGCTAAGGTGTGTTTCATAACCTGACACCCCGCTAAATTAAAATTTATTGTATCTATTCAGGGTCAGAATCGGACCTGAAACCCGTGCCTGAATAGTTAAAATTTGCTCAAGTACTCCTCAAGTTCCCAGGGATGAACCATCGTCCGGTAGCGGTTCCATTCGATCGTCTTAGCCGTGACGAATCGGTTAAAGATGTGTTCTCCGAGCGCTTCTCTTATTACCGGATCCTGTTCCAGTTCTTGAATCGCGGCTTCCAAGCTGCCGGGAAGGGTGTCGATGCCCTTTTCACGGCGTTCGGCTTCGCTCATTTCATAGATGTTCTGGTCGCACGGAGGAGGGGGCTCGATCCCTTTTTCGATGCCTTCCAAACCTGCATGGAGGCATACGGCAAGCGCCAGGTACGGGTTGCAGGAGGGGTCGGGACTTCTCAACTCAATCCTGGTGGACATACCGCGTTTGGCCGGAACACGGACGAGCGGGCTGCGGTTGCGGCATGACCATGCGATGTAAACCGGGGCTTCGTAACCCGGCACAAGCCGCTTATAAGAATTTACGGTTGGGTTGGCTATAGCCGTGATCGCCTTGATGTGTTTCATTACGCCGCCCATGAAGTTGTATGCCACCTGGCTCAGTTGCAGCGGCCCGTCGGGGTCGTAAAAGGCGTTGTCACCGTTTTTTGCGAGAGAAAGGTTGGTATGCATTCCCGAACCGTTGATTCCGAAAACCGGTTTCGGCATGAAGGTGCCGTGCAGCCCGTGCTGTTGCGCAATGACACGAACGACGGTCTTGAAGGTCATTATCTTGTCGGCTGTGTCAAGCGCGTCTGAGTACTTAAAGTCGATCTCGTGCTGTCCCGGCGCTACTTCGTGGTGGGAAGCCTCTATTTCGAACCCGAGTTTTTCCAAGGTGATAACTATGTCACGCCGCGCTTCTTCACCTAGATCAACAGGTGCAAGATCGAAGTACCCCGCACTGTCGTGGGTGTCGGTGGTGGGCTTTCCTTCATTATCGATGTGGAACAGGAAGAACTCGGCTTCCGGGCCGGCATACATCGTATATCCCTTTTGTTTTGCGCGCTCGGCTACCCGCCGCAGGATATAGCGGGGGTCACCCTCAAAAGGAGTGCCGTCAGGGTTGTAAATATCACAAATGAGGCGCGCTACAACTCCTTCTTCCGATGAACGCCAGGGTAGTACCGTAAATGTGTTCGGGTCCGGACGGAGATACATATCGGATTCTTCGATTCTTACGAATCCTTCAATCGAAGAACCGTCAAACATGAGTTCACCCGCAAGGGCTTTTTCGAGCTGGTCGACCGGGATGGCTACATTCTTCGGGATTCCGAAAATATCGGTAAACTGAAGCCGTACAAATCTAACACCTTCATCGCGCGCTATGAGAATCACATCTTCTGCCTTTACTTTATCTATCATAGTATCCACCTTCCTATGTTGCGTTAGGGTTTTGGAAAGAAACCGCCTTGGGTTTCGGCCCGGATTTTTTTGTACTCTTCTTTGAGTTCTTGCGTACCACGTTGTACGCCTCCATTGTTATATAACACGTTTTAAAAGCACTATTCAATAGCTTTTTCATTCAAGAAGAAAAAAGGTGAGGAGTTGTAGAGTTGTTTCTCGTAAGAAAATGGAAGGTTGGAGACCGATCCAACCTTCAACAGACACCTGATGAGTTTTAAGCTGTAAGATAAACAGACTTTTAAATGTCGAAGTACAACGCGAATTCGTACGGATGCGGACGGAGGCGGATGGCATCAACTTCTCTTTGGCGCTTGTAATCGATCCAAGTATGAATCAGATCGTCTGTAAACACTTTGCCCTGAAGAAGGAATTCATGGTCCCCCTCGAGTGCCTTGAGAGCGTCTTCCAGGGAAGCCGGGAGGGCAGGGATGCTGCCGATTTCCTCGGGCGAAAGCTCATATATGTCCTGCTCGAGCGGATTACCGGGGTGAATCTTGTTTTTGATTCCGTCAATCCCGGCCAGCAGCATTGCGGCGAAGGCGAGGTAAGGGTTGCAGGAAGGATCCGGCGGGCGGTACTCGATCCGTTTCGCCTTCGGGCTGCCGGAGTACATGGGAATACGCGCCGCAGCGCTTCGGTTGCGCTGTGAGTACGCAAGGTATACCGGTGCTTCGTAGCCGGGCACCAACCGCTTGAAGGAGTTTGTGGTGGGACTGCAGAAGGCGGACAGCGCAGGGCCGTGCTTCAAAAGACCGCCGATATAGTGAAGCGCCGCCTCGCTCAATTGCGCATAGCCTTTGGCATCATAGAAAACCGGGGTACCGTTCTTCCACAAACTCTGATGAACGTGCATTCCCGAACCGTTGTCCTGGAATATGGGTTTCGGCATGAAAGTAACCGTTTTGCCGTATTTCCGGGCAACGTTTTTAATGATGTACTTGAACATCAGCAACTGGTCCGCCATTTGGGTCAGCGGCGCGAAGCGCATATCGATCTCGGCCTGACCGGCGGTGGCCACCTCGTGATGGTGGCATTCGACATAGATGCCGCACTGAAGCATTATCTGCACCATTTCGCTGCGGATATCCTGGAATGTATCCGTGGGGGGTACAGGGAAATAACCTTCCTTGTACCTGGGTTTGTAACCCAGATTGGGCTTTTCGTTCCGGCCGGCGTTCCAGAAACCTTCGGCCGAGTCGACATAATAATAGCCGGAATATTGATTCTGGTCAAACCGCACGTCGTCAAGGATAAAGAACTCCGCTTCCGGTCCCCAGAAGCTCTGGTCCGCGATACCGGTTTCCTGCAAATATGCTTCCGCTTTTTGGGCGATATGGCGCGGGTCGCGCTCGTAATTCTTCCCGGTCAGCGGGTCAAAGACGTTGCAAATCAGACTTAATGTCGGCGCCTTGCAGAAGGGGTCCATCACGGATGTCGCGGCATCCGGGATCAGGAGCATATCACTTTCGTGGATGTTCTTGAAACCCCTGATGCTTGAACCGTCGAACCCGAAACCTTCTTTAAAACTGTCTTCAGTCAACTCATCAACCGGAACGGTAAAGTGCTGCCATAGACCGGGCAGGTCCATAAATTTCAGGTCGACAAACTCAACCTGATGTTCTTTGGCGAAGTCCAAAACCTCTTTGGAATTCATTATCGTTACCTCCTGAATTATAATCTCGGCTTATTTACGGTTCATGTTATGTTTACGATACTAATGCGTTTGCGGAAGCCTGAACTCTCAAAACATTTTTGGGATTCGACACCTCCTCGCAAGGCTGGTTGCTTTTAAGACTTGCCTTAATGAAGTTGTCAGGTCTGAACACAAAGAAAAAGCCCCCGCAGTATAAACTGCCGGGGCACCGTTGCCACCGGGATAGAGTACCGCACTGTACTCTGCCGTTATGAGCCGCTCTGTTGTGCATTCGGATGGCTGGTTATAGATAAGCCACCCTGAAGAACGGTTTTATTAAAATATAATTTTCTGCAATTATCCGCGAAAACTTCTAATTTTTCAAGGTTAAAGCGATGAGTCCTGCCGCATTTCTACCCAAGGATCTGTTCGACTTCTTCCGCATCGACGTCCATGATATAACGAATGCCGGTTATTTCAGCCGCTTCTCTGGTAAGCGCGGCGATATCATCGCGATCAATCAATTCAAGACTGAACTTGCGGGCGCCGCACATAAGCTGCCGCAGGCCCTGAGCCAGGCGCTGGAAATAGGTGTAGACGCCGATGGCTCCTATGGGCAGCCTCTTGATATCATCGCCCAACAGCTTCTTTAGTTCGGTGGCGCCTATGAATACCTGCTCCACGGTATCACCGTATTTCTGGTACTCCGATGCAACCTTGCCCTCACGCAGCGCCTCACCAACGGTCTTGCCGACCATGGCCGCCGCCAGGGGCGCCCGAGCCAAACCGACTGCTTTCATGTAGGGTGCGCCGATAGCAATCGCCTTGAAGATATGGTCCTCCAGACTGAATCCGCCGGCCATAGCCACAGGCGGAAGGTACTTGTTCTTTTTGGCCAGTGTGTCCATGTAGTTAGCCAGAAGAGCATGGAGATACAACGTGGGCACACCCCATTCGTTCATCATCCGCCAGGGGCTCATTCCTGTGCCGCCACCGGCGCCGTCAACGGTAAGCAAATCAAGTTTCGCGTCTGAGGCGTACTTAACCGCGCGCGCAAGGTCCGCCGGACGGTAGGCGCCGGTTTTAAGGAAGATGTACTTGGCGCCGGCCTTGCGAAGATCTTCGACGCGCTGCATGAACGATTCTTGTTCGACCATCCCGATGCGGGAATGCCGTTCGAATTCCTTGAAAGCGCCTGCTTCGAAGGCTTCCTGAACAGCCGGATCCTCCGGATCGGGCAGAACGATATAACCGCGGCTCTTGAGCTGCAACGCACGTTTCAAAGTATTGAGCTTAACCTCACCGCCGATGTCTTTAGCGCCCTGACCCCATTTGAGTTCGACGGCGGTGACGCCGAACTTCTCGATCACCCACTCCTGGACGCCGAGACGGGTGTCCTCGACGTTTGCCTGAACGGCTATGAACCCGTCATCGCCGGCCCAATCGGTGAAGGCCTTTATCCGGGCTTCCATGGCCGGAGATTTCACCAACCGACCGTTCTTGATTTCCGCGTTCGGGTCCATTGCGCATACGTTCTCACCGATGATTATGCCACACCCGGAGATGGCCGCTCCGGCGGCCAGGTGCGACCAGTTGTTTGCGGCAACATTGGTTGACCCCATCGCCGCGACGACAAAAGGCAGGCGAAGTTTCAAGCTTTTGTCCGAACCCACGGCGGTGCGTAAATCAACCACCGGAAAGATGGCTTTATCCGGGTCGGGATCGATACCGTGCGCTCCTACCGCTGTTCCCATGATACTGAAGTGCGAGTAATCCACAGGATATTTCTTCTGGGACGCGGAGGTCGTCTTGCCAAACGGCTGCGGGTAAAGAACCTCTTTACCCCGGATGGCCGATCGTCCTACTTCGCAGTGTCCCGGACAGCCATCGAGACAGGTCACACACATACCGCTCGAAGAACTCTGCGTCTGGGTACGTAGTTTGGTAAGTGTAGCGGCGGAAGCGTTTACTCCAACACTGTACATCGACTATCATCCTCCAAAGCATTAAATAAATTAAAAGCAAGAAGTCCTCTTTCTCTTTTAGTTAATGAGAAAACATATTTTTACACCAAACATTTTTACCCCCGAAACCCACCTCACTTTTAAGCCAAGATTTTTGGACCATGATTACGTCTGAGTAAAATATGGAACTCAGATGGTTTTTAATCGATCGGCAACAACCGTGTATGGCCGCCTATTTTTCTGACTTTAACATCTCCAACCTCGCACTTCCCATCTTTTCAGGGAAGGTAGCGTTCAACCTCCCAGGGGTGAATCTCTTGCAGGAAGTCGTTCCACTCTTTTTCTTTTCCCTGAAGATAGAGCTTGTAAATGAAGTCTCCCATAGCCTCTTGAACGCGGGCATCGGTTTTTAACACGTCCAATGCTTCGCCGAGGTGCCGGGGGAGAGCAGCACCGGTTCCAATGCCGTTCACAACGGATGCCGGGGGGCCGGCTGTTCCGGCTATACCCTGCATGCCGGTTGCGAGGATTGCCGATATGGCCAGATAAGGATTGCAGGTTGCATCGGGAATCCAGCATTCGATTGTAGGCTCATCCCCGGACGGTGCGGTGTTAAGCATCGTAGTATGGGTATCGACCGACAACCCGGCCAAAACCGGGAGGCGCGCATCGGAAGAGAGCCTCTTATATGACATCACCGACGGGCAGCATACAGCCGTCAAAGCCCCGGCATGCTCCAGAAGGCCGGCGACAAAGCCGTAGGCCGTAGGGCTTAAGCCAAGGGCGTCTCCATCCCCGGCAAAGATATTCCGGTTTTCTTTCATGAGCGCAAGGTAGAGTGACATTCCCGCGCCCGGGTATTCCTTGAAAGGTTTTGGAATAAAGGACGCGTAAAGTCCGTGCCGCTGGGCGACAGCGCCGATCACGAACTTAAAGGTGACGATTTTATCCGCCATCGCCGACGCGGTGTCAGACTTTAAATAGATCCGGTTCTGACCGGGCGCCCCGCCGTGGTGCGAAAAGGCTACTTCAATGCCCATTTCATCGAGGGTGTTTACCATATCACGGCGGGCGTTTTCGCCAAGATCCAGCGGCGAAAGATCGCACAAACCAGCGCAGTCCTGCGGTTTTAGCATAGGTTTGCCTCTTTCGTCGACATGGAAAAGGAAAAAGTCGATCGCCGCACCGACAGAAAGGGAGGATTCAAGGGAAGCGCTTTTTGAAGTTGTTTCTTCCAAAACTCCACGTACACAACCATCAAAGCGTTCGCCGCTTTTCTTATAACCGTTGCAGATCATTCTGGCCACAGCGCCGTCGCGCGGGCGCCACGGGAACAGGATGAAGGTGCTGGTATCCGGGCGCAGATACACGGTTTCATGATTCTCTGCCTGGCCCGTAAAAACAGAGGCTTCGACGGCCACCTGATTGGCCAGTACCCTCTCCAATTCCGTCACAGGTACGGCGATGTTCTTGAAGCGCCCGAAGATGTCGGTAAACTGCAACCGGAGGAACCTTACGTGATTTTCCTGAACAAGTTCGCGAATATCGGTACCTCTATACACTAATTTCACTCCTAACTACAAAAAAATCCCTTCCAAGCTACAGGGATTCTGTAACTTGAAGGGACGTCGTTGCCCCAACCGCTATTTGTTTAATCGATAAAGACAGCCGTCTTTGGTTTACTTATCAATATTATAAACTGAAATTCGCCGAAATCAAGTCATCAAGGAAAAACTTTTTCCATGTTGTGCCTCAATTTTTGCCGAGGGCTGATATTATTTCCTTGGCGATCTTCGCCATCGATAGTCTTTTGTTCATACTTAAGTTCCTGATGTAGTGGTAGGCCTCCTGTTCGGTAATACCTTTCTTTTCCGCGAGCAAACCCCTGGCCTGCTCCACCAACCGCCGCTCTTTAAGGTTCTTCTGCAATTTGACATTCTCTTGTTCGAGCGCTGAAAGACGCTGGAAGTTGGCGGCCGCGACCTCTACGGCCGTCGCGACATTACTCTCTTCAAGCGGCGGGATAAGGTAGGCGAGAACCCAACATTTTTTCGCATGTTCGATGATTATTTTTTCTTCCCGGGAATAAAGTATGACCGCCCCAAGCCGGTGATCTTCCAGGATATTCAGCGCTCCGGAGCCTCCACGGTCAGGCAGGGAAGGGTCATAGACCAGGACATCCGGGTTGACTTCGAAACCGAGCCTTAATGCGGCGCGGGCTTCCGTCGCTACGGCTATTACATTATGTCCCAGCCGTGTGAGCATCTCACGCAACTGGTTACGGTCAGGCGTCTCCGCAACCGCAAGAAGAACACGGTAACCGTACATCGGCACCCACTACCTCTCCGTGATCTATTTTAACATAAACCGAAAACATGTGACACTAAGGCGCAAACACCCATGTTGTACCGTTCATAGTTTTTTTCTTGGTTACGCGTTATGTTAAACCCGGGGGGCATAGAAGACGGCTTGCCTGACGGCTGCCTTTTCAAAGTTACCTCTTTGTGGTATCCTCACTTTTGAGCTAAGGTGAGAAAAGTGTCAACCGGTGCTTCCGGCACCCTTTGCAAAGGTCGGTTTTTTTATAATGGCATGGAAATAGAGGCAGAATTGAGTTATGCGTGATGGATGCGAAATCTTGATAATAGGCGGAGGAATAATCGGACTCTCCATCGCCAGGGAATTGCTACGGCGTGGAGCAGAGGATATTTTACTTATTGAGAAGGAAGGGGCTCCGGGGAAGCATGCCAGCGGCAGGAACAGCGGGGTGCTGCACGCCGGCGTTTATTACACCCCGGACACCTTCAAGGCCAGGTTTTGCGTGGAGGGAAACCGTTTACTTAAAGAGTATTGCCGTGAAAGAGGTTTGCCGCTTCTGGAAACAGGAAAGGTTATTGTTGCCAGAGAAGAGGCTGAAGTAAGCGTTTTATATGAATTGGAAAGCAGGGCCAGGGCCAACGGCATAAAAGTAAAGTTGATCGACGCGGCGGAACTCAAGGAAATCGAACCCCACGCGTTTACCTGCGAGAAGGCTTTGTATTCTCCTGATACCGCCGTGGTTGATCCCAAGAAGATCCTTCAGTCGCTTGAGCGTGAAATTATATCCTCCGGGAAGGCGACGGTTTCATATAGCACGGCATTCCGCGGTTTATCAAAAAACGGAGCTGTCGTTTCCAGTAAAGGGAGAATCACTTTCCGGAAAATCGTTAACGCCGCAGGCGCATACAGTGACATTGTGGCGCACGCCTTCGGGCTGGGCGGAGAGTACCGCATCCTTCCTTTCAAAGGGACTTACAAAAGGCTTCACCCGGAAGCTCACCACCTGGTTAATGGGAGTATCTATCCGGTTCCCGACCTGAGAAACCCTTTTTTAGGCGTACACTTTACAAGGGGTGTATACGGCGAGGTAGGCATCGGCCCGACGGCTATCCCGGCCTTCGGAAGAGAAAACTATGGTATCCTTCGCGGCATGGGATTAGAATGCTTCAACATCTTATACCGCGATGCGGTTCTTCTTTTCACCAACCCTTCTTTTCGATCCGCGGCGCTTACGGAAGTACGAAGATACTGTGGGAACACATTACTCAGGGAAGCAAAAAGGCTTGTGCCGGAAGTGAAGGATAAGCAAATAATAGCAAGCAATAAAGTGGGGATCAGACCCCAATTGGTCAACTGGAAGAAAAAAACGCTGGTTATGGACTTTGTAATCCTCGAAGACGGGAACGCCGTTCACGTCTTAAACGCAATATCGCCGGCGTTTACATCCTCGGCGCCCTTTGCAAAATTTGTTGTAGAAAAACTGCTATCGTAAAGACAATTTTTAACCGCCAAGACGCCAAGATCGCCAAAAAACTATTATAGGGCCTTACCCGCGAATATCTACGACTTAAGACTTATTTGTTGACTCGCAACTCGCAACCCGCAACTCGTGACTATTCCAACGGTTCATTCTCCACAAGGTTCCATACGCCGCACGGGCACGCCCCGGCGCAGAAGCCGCATCCGATGCACATGTCGGGATCCGATACCATTTCAAAGCTGCCGTCGCTGTTTTCCTTCCGGGAGATTGCGGCCTGCGGGCAAACGTTGGCGCAAATCCCGCAGTCCCGGCATGTTCCGCATGAAGAGCACTGCGCGGCGCATTGTTCGATATCGTTAAAACGCAGCAACCGGGGGTCGAAGTACTCCAATTTGACGCGGGAGTAATCCACCCTTTGTTGCTTGGCGTTTTCGACGGCTTTTCCCGCAGCAATGTCTGTGATCGCCCGCGCCGCTTTCCGGCCGGCGCCGATGGCGTCGGTTATCAGCCCCAGTTTTACGCTGTCACCGACGGCAAAGATTTGAGGATCCGTGGTCTGATATATGTCATTTACCTTGATGTATCCACGCTCTAAGGCTACGCTTTCCGGGAGAAAATCGAGGTCCGGCAGGTCTCCAATGGAAATGATGACCGTATCCGCCGGGATCACCTCGCCGGTCGTCAGTTCAAGGCCTTCTTCAGTAACCGCCTTACTGAAACACGGCCAGCGGAATTTCGCCCCGGCGGCCTCGGCGGCTTTTCGCTCTTTCCCAAAGGACAGCGGTTGCTGGACGTCAATCAGCGTTATCTCTTTAGCTCCCAGGCGGTGTGCCTCCGTCGCCGCGTCGCAGCCTACGTTGCCGGCGCCGATGATAACGACGCGTTTGCCCACTTTCGCCGTATCTTTCTTGCTTTCCTGAAGGAAGTCGAGAGCGGGGACAAGCCGCTCCTTACCCGGTATGGGTATGACACGCGGTTTATGGGTTCCAACCGCGACCACGATATAGTCGTAATCAGCCTTTAACTGGACGAGATCTTCACCGTTCAGGCGTTGCTGCAGATAGACATGAGGAATGGCGTTTTTAATCCTTTCCACCTCGGTCGCCACAACTTCTTGAGGAATACGCGACTTCGGGATGTGAAAGGAGATCTTGCCACCCAGGCTGTCACGCATGTCGTAGATTACCGCCTCATGGCCGTGACGGCGAAGCTGCCAGGCCACGCTCATGCCGGCGGGACCTCCTCCGATTACGGCGACGCGCTTCCCGGTAACCGGCGGCAGGTCGGGGAGTTTGGCTTTGATACTCGCTTTACCCAACTGACTGATATCCGGCGGAACCATGTTTGCCGCGCGGCGGGTGCAACCCTGCATGCAAAGGTTCGGACAAAGGTAACCGCAAACCGTAGCCGGGAAGGGCGTATAGCCCAGCGCCAGGTCTACGGCCTCGTCTATGCGGCCTTCGCGGATCAGACGCCACCGCTCATGGACAGGAATGCCGGTGGGGCAGGCGTCCTGGCAGGGCGCTGTGTACTTGCGGTTTTCCCATACGGGTACAAAACGGCGCAATGATCCGGTGGCGATAACAGGAACCTGACTGCGGTCGCCACTTAGGAGATCGCCGAGAAGACCGCCGCGACCCAACTCCATGTCCCAGACCTCCTGGTGGAATGCCTTCATGGAACGCCTGGGTTTGCTGCGTTTTTCCTGCGGTGTCCGCGCCACCAGCAGTTGCCATCTTTCCCGGTCGGCGAGCTGATCGAATAATTCGGGGAGACCAATGGCGTTGAGATAAATCTTTAAGTTATCAACGAGCCACTGCCAGTCGTCATCGGTCAGGGGTGACAATCTCGCGTCGGTCTGGCTGTAACCCTTATGAGGGCCGCGGAAGAATATTTTTCCGCCCACCATCCCGACACAGGGACGGTAACCGAGAACGTTTTCCGGATCCTGTGCGTTGTAACCACAGATAACGGCGATGCCGCCGGCCATAAATTCGGCAAAGTAGTCGCCTGCTGAGCCCAACACCCAGAGCTCCGGCGGGTTGAAACGGGGGTTGTGCTTTGTCATGGTCATTCCGCGCGCGCCGATGTTGCCCGCCACATATATCTTTCCCTGGGCCATCGCGTTGGCCGTGCCGTTTGCGGCGTTGCCGTGGACAACAATTTCGGCGCCGGCGTTTAACCAGCCGACATCGTCGGAAGCCGGCCCCATGATCTCGATGCGCGTATTGGGAAAACCCATGGAACCCACGCGTTGCCCGGGAGGCCCCTGAATCCTGACGTAAACCGGTTCTGTGCCGGCTTTCCACAGCCGCCCGCCGATTCCGTGGTGGCCGTAAGCGTGTACCTCAAGAAACCTGTGGCCTTCGGCGATCGCTTTTTGAATCCGTTCTTCCAGAATTCGCGATTCCAGGCGGTAACCATTTTCTATCCCCGAAATACGGTAAAACTCTTGGTCGTTCATAGCAAATCTCCTCGTTATTAGAGCACTTGGTCGGCATATCCCACTTTACATTGCCTTTTCACTCAAACTACGTACTTTATCTGAAGCCGCTCCGCTGCGTTATAATCGTTAATCGCAAGCGCGTCGGACATTCCGATGGGCAGGGAGGTGGAACGTCCCAGCGGGGCCACGATCTTCTTGAGCTCCGTATCGAAGCACAGGAAAACGTCGACGACGCGTTCCGCCACTTTTTCCGGGTCCAGACGCCGGTAAAGGCGCGGGTCCTGCGAGGTGATGCCTTTAGGGCAAAGACCGATGTTGCAGATGTTACACCGGTCGGATTCGGAACCCACGCAACCGGCGGCGGCCTGCATTATGTATTTGCCGATCTGGACACCGCTCGCTCCCAGCATGATTAATGCCGCGGCGTTGGCGGCAAGGTTGCCGTTTTTACCGACGCCGCCCCCGGCAAAGAGAGGAATTTCATTCTGCTGGCCTAACTTCACCAGGTTAAGATAACAGTCGCGAAGGTTGCTCGCGATGGGATGGCCCATGTGATCCATTGAAACGTTATAAGCGGCGCCCGTTCCCCCGTCTTCACCGTCTATGGCCAGACCCGCCGCGTAAGGGTTCCGTGTCAGGTTGTTGAGCACCGCCAGAGCGGTGGAGGTTCCTGATATCTTCGGGTAGACAGGCACCCTGAACCCCCAGGCCATGTACATGGACTGGATCATCTTGGCCACGGCCTCCTCAATGGAGTACTTGGTCTGGTGAGTGGGAGGGCTCGGCAGGCTTACCCCTTGAGGAACGCCGCGAATGGCGGCGATCAGTTTGTTGACCTTATACCACATGAGCAGGCCGCCGTCACCGGGCTTGGCCCCCTGGCCGTACTTGATTTCCACAGCGCAGGGATCCTCTTTCATTTCCGGAAGGGCGTGGATTATTTCGTCCCAGCCAAAGTAACCGCTTGCGATCTGCAAAATAACGTACTTCAAAAAGCGGGAACGCAACAGCCGCGGGGGGCAACCGCCCTCACCGGTGCAGATGCGGACCGGCATACCCAGTTCCTCATTAAGATAAGAGACTCCCATCTGCAGCCCTTCCCACATGGTGGGGGAGAGGGCGCCAAAGGACATTGAGCCGATAATCAGCGGGTAAATCTCCCGCACAGGAGGGATCCATCCTTCTTCACGGAAGAGCCTCAGGTTTTCTTCGGGAGGCAGAATCCTTCCCAGGAGAGTGCGCAGTTCGAACTCATGCCGGCCCGCGTCAAGGGCGGGGTCGGTCAGCATCGAGATGCGAACGAATTTAATACGGTCCAGCACGCCGCCCTGCGGGGGGTCCGGAGCGTTTCGACGTCCGCCGCGCCGGCGCGCCTGGCCCCCCGAATTAATGTGAAACTTGAGCTTATTCGCTTCGTCGCTGCGAAGGGGAATAATACTGCCGTTCGGGCACACCAGGTTGCACATCGCGCATCCCACGCAGGCATAAGCCGGATCGGTTTTTTGACGGATGCCGTAGTATACCTGGTACAGGTTTGACGGTGAAGCCGCATTGCTTAAGCCCAATTCTCCCACGGGCGGTGCTTGGACCAGCCTCTTCCTGTGAACACCGAGTTCAATGGCCTGGACCGGACATACAGCCGTACACCGGCCGCACAAGGTGCACCTTTCCTTATCCCAGTGTACCTGCCAGAGAAGATCCTTTACGCTTAATGTGTTTGGTGTAATGATTCCATTTGCGAACATATCTTTACCTCCTGACGATCGGGGCCTACGATAACGGTGTCCAGATGCATGGGTTGAAAGTCCAGGCTTTTGTCCCGGTCGGGGATAGCCGATTCGAGGCCGCACACCTCAGAGGAAAAGGCGTACATTCCCGGCCTGCCGCCCACAACACCCGGACGCAGCTTTTTACGGTCCTGGACCATAAATAAGGTCTTGTCCGGAAGACATCCCATAACGCAGTTCGGGCCGTCAATGATCAATCGCCGGCATGCATGCTTGAGCTGCTTTAAAAAGGAACCGTTAGGATGACCGACCAGATCTTGATCCTGCAACGGGGTGATAATGTGTTTATAGAACTCAATCCCAAGACCCAAACGGTTAATCATGAAATGAAGGATGTGCGTGAAAACCTCCGAATCAGAATTATATCCGATGTAACCGGGGAACCCCCGCGACATCAAGAATTCCTTTATAGGTACAAACGCCGTGTTTTCGCCGTTGGTCATGGTTGCTACGCCTTGAATAAAGAACGGATGGCAGGCATAAAGATTGATGGCGTAATTGGTATTCTGTCGGCCCTGGGCCAGAATCACGCGCGCCCATAGTTCCTTGCGGTCGAGACGAAGATAATCCGCGACGCTCATCGGGTTGCCGATTTCTTTGATCATGATCACGTCAGGCCAGAAGCTGTAGACGATCATGTCTTCATTCTCTTCGCCCATCTGGCGAAGTTGAAGGCGGATATTCATCAGCCGAAACTGAATCTCGCTTTCCGGTAAACCCTCCCAGTCATCGGGGTACTCGTAGGCGCGGATCAGGTAGACGTCCCGCTTTGGCACACCGGGAGGCGGATTTTTGGAGACCTTGATGGAACTCCGGTATTTAGCCGTGAAACCGATACCCATCATAAAATGGTCCAGGCGCCGCCATCCCTCGTTGGTGAATATACCGGAAAGGATAGGCGCCCCCTTCATCTCCTCAAAAGGCCCGGCAAGATCGGTTAAAAACAGTCCTACTCCCGAGCCGTCATGCCCTTCCCGCATAACGTCAAGTGCCTGGATGGCCACCATGGGTGACTGGGGTTGGTCGCTGGTCATGCAAAATAATCGACACATCGCGTTTTTCTCCTTCTCGCAAGATCAACAATAAACAGTTAGAAAAAATTCTCCCTACTGGGCTGTCCCGGTAAGGAGATAGAGGATGATAACCACACCTCTTTGGTAGAAAAAACGCCAACTTACCCATAATGCAGGCGCCGTTGCCTACCATACCGTCCGGTACAGCCTTTGTACCTAAACCTTATTTGTTGAAACTATTTCTTAAACCTGCCGGTCACGCTGTGCGAGAGGATGATTGCATCGGCAACCTCCCGCATCGGCAGGCGCTTATCCATGCTAAGTTTCTGAATACGCCGGAAAGCCTCGTTTTCCGTTATACCAAAGTTCTCCATTAGAAGACCTTTTGCTTTCTCAATCGCCTTGCGGTTTTCAAGTGAGGTTTTTAACTTCCAAGCCTGTTGCTCTAAATTGGTAACCTCACGATAGTTAGCTAGTGCAAATGTAGCCGCCGGGATCAAAACCGTTTCGTCGAAGGGTTTTACAAGCAGCCCGTATACCCGGGCTTCCTTCGCCTTATCGAGCACATCCTCCCAAAGAAGGGAACATGTCAGGATTACCGGGGCCAGCTTGTCTTCGTGAATAATGGATGCGATTTCAAGACCGGTTACTCCCGCTAAATGAGCCGATACGACGGCCAAATCGACCTGGCGCATCCGGATGATGTTTAAGGCGGTTGATCCGTCCGCCGCTTCTCCAACCACCTGGTAGCCGGCTGTTCCAAGCCATGTAATGATGCTTTTCCGCCATGTAACGTCCTCATCGGCAACAAACACTCGCTCCTTCACCAAGACAGCCCCCTGATGAACAAAAAAACGCCCAGCAGTAAAAACTGCTCAGGGCGCCTTTGCCACTTACAGGATACGTCCTTGTATCCCTTATTTTTTTTAAACTGTAAAAATTAAACCACGACTTCCGGTGAAACCTTTTCCTCTATAAACCAAGAGACCGCCTTTGGTACTCTTCGTTCCAAAGAGGATTTGAATCACCGTGTATAATATTATACTCCACCTATGTCGAAAATCAATAAGCTGACTGAGAAAATACAAAACATCCTCTTTTACCACCCGGGTGACCAGGCGATCGGCAATCGACGACCGGTGCCGAAGGCCTTGGTGGTTACTTTCAGGCCGGGCGCCGCCTGCCGGCGTTTAAACTCCGCCCTGTCCACCTGACGGATGACCTGACGCACCAGTTCACGGTCAAAACCCAGACTGACTATTTCTTCCGCCGAAAGGTTTTCTTCAATGTATCCGTTGAGAATCGGGTCGAGAACCTTATAGGGCGGCAGGGAATCTTCGTCACGTTGTTCGGGACGGAGTTCGGCGGAAGGAGCTTTTACCAGTACGTTGTTTGGGATAATCTCACGTTTCTGATTAATGTACCTTGCAATATCGTAAACCATCGTCTTCGGAACGTCGGCCAGAACCGACAGACCGCCGGACATATCCCCGTAAAGCGTACAGTAGCCCATCGCGAGTTCGGACTTGTTCCCGGTGCTTAATAAAAGATGTCCTTCCCTGTTTGAGATAAACATAAGAATGTTCCCGCGTATGCGCGCCTGCAGGTTTTCCTCGGCGAGGTCAAGCAGGGGTTTGCCGCCCGTATTAAGAGTCTGTAGATAAGCAGAAAAGGCTTTTTCCACGGGTATCACCCGCCAGGTGATGCCGAGATTACGGGCCAGGGTTTCGGCATCCTCGATGCTTTGGGGCGAGGAATACCGGGAAGGCATTCCTACTCCCAAAACATTATCGGTACCCAGCGCTTCTACGGCGATTGCGGCTACGACCGAGGAATCAACCCCGCCGCTGAGACCGACCACCGCACGCTTGAAGCCGGTCTTGCGGAGGTAATCGCGAACCCCGAGTACGAGGGCCGAGTGAACGCAGGATATATCCTCTCTTACCAGGAGCGGTTTTGCTGTTACAGGTGAATCTAAATCAACAACCGCAAAATCCTCTTCAAATGCGCGCCCTTGCCAGATAACCATTCCATGACCGTCGAGCACCAGACTTGACCCATCGAAAACAAGCTCGTCGGTGGCCCCGACCTGGTTTAAATAAATCAACGGGCGGCAATGCTTGCGCGCTGCGTGAACGAGCATATCCGCGCGAAGGCGTCGTTTCCCGTAATGGTAGGGCGAGGCGGAGATGTTTATGAGAATGGATGCGTCCCGAGCCACCAGCTCTTCCACCGGGTCTGTACTGTAAAGCGGCCTGCGCCAGTAGTCCTTATCGTTCCAAACGTCCTCACAGATCGTCAACCCCAGAGAGTTTCCGCGGAAGTTGACCGGTTTCCGGTCCGCCGCCGGCGCGAAATAACGGGTTTCGTCAAAAACATCGTAACTCGGGAGAAGGGTCTTGTCCTGGCGGCCGAGGAGAGAGCCGCCGTCTAACAACAGGGCGGCGTTGTACAAGCGGTTGTTTTCCTGTACCGGGGCGCCGAGAAGGATGCCCGTTTTCCGGCTTGCCGGGACGAAGACTTCAGTCATAGTAGATGATACGGCTTCAACAAGCTCCCGGCGCCAGAGCAAATCACGCGGCGGGTAGCCGACCAGGGCCAGTTCCGGAAAAACAACTAAATGCGCTCCGGCGGCTTCGGCCCGGTCTACCGCATGCAGCATCCGTGCCGCGTTTCCTGATAAGTCGCCGATCGTGGGGTTAAACTGGAACAACGCTAACCGCAATTGTTTATCGCCACTCCCTTGAAAATAGGCGTTCAACCTTATACTGACAGACCTTTAGGGTCCGTTCTACGTTCTGCGTTCGACGTTTATAAAAGGCCGAAGCCCAAGCAAATTGAATCATTTCCATTCGTGGTGCCGCCTAATGCGGCATGGGGCACTCCTCTTTGATTATGAAAAAAATTATTTAGTGATTTATAATTTTACCACGGTTTCCTGGTTGAAGGCCGGACCGCTTTGCACTAAAGAGTCAAGGATTCGCAGCGCACCGCGGTAACCCAATACGGGCCACTGGTGGCGGCTCGGCCGGTCGTAAACCGGGAATCCCATTCTGATTAGAGGCAGGCCGGTATCCCTGGCAATCCTGCTTATGTATGAGGGACCGAAAATCATCTCAACATTAAATTGACTGATAGCACCACTGAAGATGGAAAGGTCGCTGCCGGATATAATGGCGGGGGTTTTGCGATACTCCTCGGCGATCGCCTGGACTTCCTTAATGAAATCCGGACTCGGCATGTTGCCCATTATTACAGCCGGTTCCATCCCCATTTCGCACGTGAAACGGGTGAGGGAGGAAACAAGGTCCGGGTCTCCGGTTATGGCGACCTTTTTGCCTTCAGTATAGGGCTTTGAATCCGCTATCGCGTCGTGAAGGACCCGGCGTTCGTGTTCCAGCGTGGGAGGTATTTTGCCGCCGGAAAGCTTTCTTACGTTTTCCAGGAAAAGATCGGTGGCGGATGCGCCGACGGGGAGAGGTCCGTATAAAGCCGGGACGTTAAATGTGCGGTGGAGGTAGTCAGCCCCGGCTCCACCGGCGTGCCGGCAGAGGGCGATTATTCCGGAAGAATTTGCGATGTCCGCCAGGTGTTCCAGAGAAGTGCCGCCGGCAAAAAGATCAAATGGCGCTCCCTCTGAAGCGTTGTGCAGACTTCCCACCGGATTGTACGTGATATTAAAAGAAATCCCCAGATGGTTCAAAATGCGTTCTAATTCCTGGATATCCCCGGTGTTTAACATGCCGGGGATCACGTTCAGTTTTCCATTCGGAGTACCCGCAGGCTTGACAAGGTGCTTGAGAACCGCTTCACAGGCGGCGTCGTACCCTTTTGCGCAACTGCCTGCGGGCGCGGCTGCGTCAATAGGAACGACCTCAACGCCCTCCGGTAGCCTTTCCCGGGATTCGCTGATAAGCCCGTTTATATCGTCGAGGAAATCGCTGAAGCAGGTGCCGACCACGCCGATTAAGCGGGGGTTGCTGTTTCTTGACAGGTTGAAAATAGCTTCAAGCAAGTTAAGCTCACTGTCGAAGAATTCAGGGTCGCGTTTTGGGGGGACTTTCCCGGCCCGCGACGATTCACGGAAATGGCGCAGAAGGATATGCCGCATATAACCGCAGCAACTCTGTGGAGCGTGTACAAGCGGCACTCCCCCGGCAATGCTTGAAACCAGGTAAACGGCGCCCAGCGGCTGGCAGGCATGGCAGGCATTTATTGCCGCTTTTTGTGTGCCGGAAGTGGATTCCATAAGGCATCCCCGCTTTCTTTAAGATAGTATTGGCTCACGATCAAAACCCGTCTTTATTGTGTGCCCAAAAAAAACAAAAGCCCACCTTATTACGATTTCGTAGGGCTTCGTTGCCCCGCGTAACTCGTTATTTCGTGGACTTAAGCGCCTTGGATAATGTTTTTAAAAATGGGAAACAGGGATTGCGGCACCTTTCGGCTTACCGAAAAAGCGGCTAAAAAAACAAACGCCCAGAGAAACGTAAGTTTCTCCGGGCGTCCTCGCCCTGCTTCACAACGTCGTAAAGCGCTTACACTTTTAGATTACCGGCAACTTAAAGCGGTGTCAATAGTTAAACGATCCATATGCCGGATGTCGAGTTCCCAGCCGCGTTTTAGAAGCGCGTCGCCTAGTAAACCCGGTCCTTCGCAAATCACGTGCTGAACTATTAACGCCTTCAAAATATCCCTCCAATAATCGTCAATAACGCAATTCCTTTTTGATTTTCGGACTATGACGCCTCTAAATTTCAGCGTATCCAGCTTATCACGTTGTCGTCGCGTTGTGGTCGCAACACTCTGCCGGCCAGGCGCTCCTCGCAGGCGCAATGGGTTACCAGAATGACCGGGATGTTCCGTTCACGGGAAAGTCTGCCCAAATCCGGCCGCAGTTGTTCCCGCAGATTCCGGTCCAGCGCTGTAAGAGGTTCATCAAGGAATAGTGCGGCCGGGTTTTGCACGAACGCTCTTGCCAGAGCCACCCGCTGGCGCTCCCCGCCCGAAAGCTGCACGGGGAAACGGTCACGCAGGTGCCCGATACCGAACCGCTCCATGGCCTCTGTTACGCGGCGTGCCCTTAAGGACCTGTGGTTGCCGCGGGTGGCGTAGCGAACGTTTCCCTCTACCGTAAGATGTTCGAATAGAGCGTATGACTGGAATACGAAGCCGATATTCCTTTTCGCGGCGGGGCGGTCAATCCCTTTTTCTTTTGAGAAAAGAACCTGTCCGCTAAGCCCGATATTCCCGGCATCCGGACGCTGTAAGCCCGCTAAGCATTCTAGAATGGTTGTTTTGCCTGATCCCGAAGGGCCGGCAAGAACAAGCAACTCACCGGCCGGGACGGTGAAACTGGCTCTCAGGGTAAAGTCAGGCAACCTCTTTTCGATTTCCACCGCCAGCATTTGTCAGCCCCTCCTCTGCCCGGCGTAGCGGGCGATGTGTCGCCGCGACCAGCGGTGCAGTCCGAAGATCACCCCAAAAGAGAACAGCAGCACGATCGCCACCAGGGGGAGCGCCGTGCGGTAGTCTCCCGCTTCTACCGCGAAGTAGATCGCCATCGGCACGGTCTAGGTCTTGCCGGGGATATTCCCGGCAACCATAAGGGTTGCGCCGAACTCTCCGAGTGCACGTGTAAAGGCGAGCACAAGCCCCGACATTATCCCCGGCCACGCCATCGGGAGGCTGACGGTGAAAAACACGCGCGCTTCTCCGGCGCCTGTTGTCCGGGCGGCGTTTTCCTGATCGGGGTCAACCTTTTCAAAGGCCGCTCTGGCGTTTTGATAAACCAGTGGGAAGGCTACAACCGCCGACGCTATCACCGCCGCCCACCAGGTAAAAAGCAGGTTGGTTCTAAAGACGGCCTCAACGGGGCCGCTGCTCCTGAGAAAAAGGAGCAGGCCGAACCCAACTACGGTAGGGGGCAGGACCATGGGAAGCAATAAAGCTGTTTCCACCGCCTCTTTTCCCGCAAAACGCAGGCGGGTGAGAAGGCGGGCGGAAGAGACCCCGATTATTGCCGCGGCGGTGGTGGCTATTACGGCGATCTTGAGAGACAAGAAAACAGCGATAACTGTTTCTTCCGGCATACGCGTCATTTCCTCCTGGAACGTTATTAGCGGGGTTATAGCGATTGTGGCTGCGGAATGAAACCGTGCCCGGCAAATACCTTCGATGCTTCCGGCCCTTCAAGGAAACGCAGGAAATCACGCGCGGCTTTTTTGTGCCCGCTGGCGCTGACTACCGCCGCGGGGTAAAGGATTTCGCGGTGCAACCCTGTTCCGGTTTTGACCAGCGATATGGTTTCACCACCTAAGATCGTATCGGAAAGGAAGATAATTCCGGCGTCAACGTCGCCGTGTCGGACGTAGCGCACAACCTGGTTGACATCCTTCCCGAGTACGATCTTGTGCTGCAGTTTTTCCCACAAACCGAGGCGCGTAAGGGTTTCACGGGCGTAGTCGCCCGCCGGCGCTGTCTTTGGGTCCGCGATGGCGATCCTTTTAACCTCCGGTCCCGTTAAATCTTTAAAGTCTTTGATCTGTGCTCCGCCTGTAAAAGAAACGAGCGCGATCTCATTGCCGAGTAGATTGGAACGCGTTTCAGGGTCAATGAGCCCTTCCTTTTCCAGATCGTCCATCTGCTTTTGCCCGGCTGATATGAAAAGGTCTACCGGCGCCCCCTGTTCAATCTGGCGCTGCAGGGAACCCGATGCTCCGGGGTTAAGTCTCACGGTGACGCCTTTATCCGGGTATTGGGCCGTTATTTCCTTCATTGCGTCATTGAGGCTCATGGCACAGGACACCGTGATCTGTTGTGGAATCTCCCTTTGGGACGCTTTCTGGCAACCGGCTAAAAATAGGAGTGCGAGCAAAGCAGTTATAAAGGGAGTTGTCGTAAGAAACAAGATACCTCTCAAAACACTCTCCTCCAAGGAAGTAGTGAAGCATAGTACGGCCGTCTACGGCAAGACGCAGGCCAGACACGATGTATTGCAGGCCGTTCCGCCGCTAAAAAAGAGGCCGGGTTCCCACGGTTTGCCGCCCGGGACACATAGTGTCCCAGCAACCACAGAGCCCGGCTTCCCAATACCGGCTCAATGCCATATATGCCGCCTAGCGCCGCGGCCAGTTCTTCAAGTGAGGTATTCCCCGCGCGTTCGCCGAGACCGCCCACGGTGACGTCAATGTAAGTGCACCCGGCTTTTAATGCCGCCAGAGCATTTGCGGTGGCCATGCCGAAGTCGTTGTGACCGTGAAACTCCAGCGGGATCGGCGTCTCTTCACGCAAGCGGCTGATCCGGTTAAAGGTTGAAAAAGGATCGAGTACCCCAACCGTATCGCAGTAACGCAGGCGTTGTGCTCCTGCATCCCGGGCCGTGAGAGAGAACTCCGCCAGGAAAGATTCTTCCGCCCGGGAGGCGTCTTCCGCCCCGACGGTCACTGAGCACCCGTATGATAAGGCATAGCGCAAAACCTCTTTCATGCGCCTGAGCACCCACGCCCGGGACCGCCCCAGTTTGTACCGGATGTGCAGCGAAGAAACAGGAGCGGAGACATGAAGATCTTTAACCCCGCAGGCAAGAGATGCCTTGACGTCTTCCAGCACCATCCGGTTCCAGGTGCTCACCCGGCAGCGAAGGCCCAGTGCAAGGATGGATCTAATCGCTTGCTGTTCAATCTCACCCATCGCCGGGATACCGGCTTCGATCTGGTACACGCCGAGACGATCAAGCAGCCGTGAAATAAAAACCTTTTCCCTGGTGCTAAAGGCCACGCCAGGCGTCTGCTCTCCGTCCCGGAGAGTGACGTCGATGAGAGACGGCTTTTGCATGATTGTTACACCCCTGTCAAAGAACAGGTTGATTGTCCGAGATGGGGGCTTAACAAACCCACCGCGTCCGCGCGGCACTGGCGGCACCAGTCCATCTGCGGGACGTACTGCCGGCACACCGTTCTCGTGAAAGCCAGTTCCTTTGGTGAAGGCGGCGCCAGGTGCGCGAAACCGGAAAGCGGAATAAGCGGCGATATATTCATTAGATGAACGCCGAGATTGGCAATCGTCCGGGCAATAAGCGGAAGGTGGCGGTCGTTGACTCCCGGGATGTATACAGAGTTGACCTTAACGCGCATCCCCAGACGAACGGCTTCGATAATGCCCGCCGCTTGCCGACTCCAGAGCAGTGACGCGGCATTCGCGCCCCGGAGAACTTTGCCCCGGAAACTAACATAATCGTAGACTTTAGCCCCAACTTCCGGATCAACCGCGTTTACCGTAACGGTTACGGTCTGCACGCCGAGGGCCTTAAGCAGCGATACGTATTCCGGTAAAGCGAGTCCGTTGGTGCTGATGCACTTAATCAACCGGGGGAAACGCTCATGGAGCAACCTTAAAGTCTCCAGCGTCTCAAGGTTTGCCAGCGGCTCGCCCGGCCCGGCGATGCCCGCAACCCGGATACGCGGATCTTTATCCACGACACGGGATAACCGATCGAGGGCTTCGAGCGGGGTGAGTAACCGGCTGGTCACGCCCGGGCGGCTTTCGTTGGCGCAATCGTGTTTGCGGGTGCAGTAGCGGCACTTGATGTTGCAGTTAAGGGCCACAGGCAGGTGCACCCTCCCGAAATGTCTTACGGCTCCCTTTGTAAAACATGGGTGTTCAAGGATTCTGTCCGAGGCTGCATTGATTTGCATAATAAAACTCCTCCTATCGAAAATAAAAACAACCGGCCTGACACTGTTTAAACCCCGGCCAGACGCCACACGGGCCCGCTGACCAGGCCCGCCGCCTGGCGGGCGAGGTTTACGAAACCCCTGAATCCCGCAAAAGGCCCCATCTCCTGCGGAAACACCAGGAATGGCACGCCCATTTTGTGCGCCAGGTATTTTTCTTTGGTGCCTCCCACCAGAAGGTGTGGCCGCTGATTATGGATCAACTCCTCCAGCTCCTTGTCGTGGGCATCGTCAATCAGTACCGCGCCGTTTGCGACTTTTGCTTCAGCTTCCCGGTAATCGTCGCGGCACCCGAACTGGGATCCGGCCATTATTACTTCCATGCCCAATTCTTTAAATGCCTTGGCCATGGACCCGATTCGTGAAGCGCCGAAAAACAGGGCCACGCGCTTACCGGCAGTTCGTTGCAAAAAAGGGGCCGCTTCATTTTGGGCCTTTTGTATTGCTCGCGAAATAATCTCATCAACGCCGACAACGCCGAAAAAACCACCGACGGCTCTCATGGCGGAGGCGGTTTCCGCCAGGCCGAAGAAGGAAACCTTAAGACTGGGGGTTCCGAACCTTTCTTGCATCGCATCCGCCAGGGTTTGACCGGTGCGGCGGCAGTGAATAATGTTCAGTCTTGCCCGGTGGGCATCGGCCATGGCACTCGTAGAAGCCCTGCCGGAAAAAGCGCAGTTTACCCTCAGTCCGAGTCGGCTCAAAAGTTTTTCGATCTCGTTCAAATCGCCCTCGATATCAAATTCGCCGAGGATGTTAACCGCGTTATCGATTAATTCCCGTGTTCTTCCCGTGCCGATAAAATAATCCAGCAGCATCGCGGCGGCGATATCGTGTCCGGTAGCCTGGCTCCGGCCGCAGAATCCCGGGGAGTTGACCGGTATGACCTTCCGGCCGGTTTCTCCCGCGGCGCGCTTGCAGGCGGCGGCGATGTCTTCACCGGTGAGCCCTGCGGCGCAGGTGACGTATACCAGTACCGCACGGGCTTCCGGATAGCGTGCGGTGGACGCTGCAATGGCGTTAAAGAGCTTATCTCCCGCGCCGAAAACGATGTCGCGCTCATCCAACCCGGTGGAGAGCAAACGGTAACTCTTGCGCCGCACTGTGCGCCCGTAGTAGGCGCACCCCACAGGTCCGTGTACCAGGTGGATTACGTCGGGGATAGCGGCGAGCATCCACCGCGCCCCGTAAAAAACGCAGGCCCGCTCCGATACAACCCCCGGAAGGGTAGGGCGGCTGCATTCCGGGAGAACCTGAAGCTCTCTGTCCTTAATAACCACATGCCCCTGCCGTGAGGGCAGTACTTCAATAGGAATCGACACGGTATCACCCCGCTTAAACGCAATTAAAGCTGCTGTGTGCGGTCGTCAGGGTAGCGGTAGTCGAGTACCGCGTTGGCTATCTCGTAAAGCAGCAGTTCCGCGCCCCGGTACCCCACGATCGGTCGCTTCTGGTATCCGAAACGGTCGTAAATCGGGAAGCCGGCGCGTACGATCGGGACCTCCAGCTCGCGCGCGATATCGACCCCCTTGGAGTTGCCGATGATCAGGTCAAGCCGCGGCAGCGTCTTCAGGTACTCCTCGAACTCAAAAAGGTCGCCGCCGTTGAAAACCTTCGGCTGGTCGAGAAAAAGGTGGCCGTATTGGGAGAGTGTTGCTTCCACCGTGGCGGCGAAACTCTTGCTTTCCGTTCCCGCAGAAACCGCCACGGGGGTCATCCCCAGTTCGCATGCGAACTGCGTGATGCCCGCTACATAGTCCGGATCGCCGAAAACAGCCACCCGCTTCATCATCGTATGGTGGAAGGTATCGGCCATCGCGTCCACAAGGCGCCCGCGCTCCGCACGCAGGGCGGGCGATATCGAGCATCCCGTAGCGTTGCTGAGGTTTTGCAACAAAGTGTCTGTGGCGGCTATACCCACCGGGACCGGTCCTACCACCGCCGGGATGGCAAACTTCCGTTCGAGGAAGCGGGCGCCGCTGCCGCCGGCGTCCGGTTGCAAGGCAAAGGAGGCGGCGGCGTTGGCCATTTCCTTGATTTCAGCCACATCAGTGCCGCCGGGCGGGTAATAGGGAATACTCTGCGGCGGCTCCAGGGGAGCGTCAAGGGTATCCGATATGTCAAAGAGAATGGTGGACTCGATCCCCATTTCGCGGAGAATGTGCTTTATCTCACGGATATCCCCGGGGTAGAAGAGTCCGGGGATGATATTTACCCGGTTTGAAGGTGCGTCCCTGCGGGTTGCCAGTGTCTGGACAAAGGCCTTTGCCGCCCGGTCGTACCCCTCGACGTGCGAGCCGGCAAAACTTGGCGTGTTGACGGGCACGATCGTTATTTGCGCCATTTTTTCCGGGCCGATCTCCGCCTGCAGCTTTTCACGGGCTTCCTTAATAAAGGCGCCTATGTCATCGCCCATGATCTCACTGGAGCAGGTGGTAACCACCCCGATTACCTCGGGCCAGTAACGGACTACGAGATTGCGCAGTCCCTCCACAAGATTCCTGCGCCCGCCGAAAACCGCGGCATCCTCGTGAAAAGACGCGGTGGCGATCGTCGCAGGTTCCTTGAAGATGCGGGAGAAGGTGTACCGGGCATATGTGGTGCAGCCCTGCGCCCCCTGTACAAAAGGGATCGCCCGGTGTACGCCCAGAACCGCCCACATGGCGCCGATCGGCATGCAGATCCGGTCGGGGTTAACCACCAGCGCGCGACTTGATGCCGCCAGCAGTTCTTGATCGCGCGGCGCGTAAGCCGGTGTCACCGGTATTTTTTTGATGCGCAGGTGATCGTAAGGTATCCCGTCTACGGGAATTTCCGTCAGCTTCATGAATCCTCAGCCTCCCCTTGCGGCATTTCCGGCATGCCGTCCTGGAAGTCCCAGACCGGCGCGTAAATGCCTTGGTAAATGTCGCGGGCAAAATTGACCATTCCTGCAAAACCCGCGTACGGACCTTTTTCATAGGAATGTGAGTTAACCGTGGGAATGCCTATTTTGCGTCCCAGGTATTTTTCCTTAAGCCCGGCAAGGAAGAGATCGGGCTTTAAAGTAACGAGCATCTCCTCGAGCTCGAACTCGTTGGGTGAATCGATAACCAGAACCCCGGGCTTGCTCCGGGCGTTGATCTTTTCGTAATCGTCCTCGTGAGCGAAGGTACACGCGCCGGCGATGACCTCCATGCCGAGTTCCTCCATCAGCCGGATCCAGTGCCAGACACGCGGTCCTCCGACGTATATGGCGATGCGCTTGCCGGCCAGTTTTTTACGGTAAAACGCCAGGGCTTTTTCTACCCTCGCAACCTCTTCCGCGATCACCTTTTCCGCCCGTTCCTCGAGTCCGAAGTGGGCGGCGGTCGTCCGTAGCGCCTCAGATGTCTGTTCAATGCCGTAAAGTGAGACGCGGATGAAAGGCGTTTTAAAACCGTCCCGGATCATGTGGGCGATGTATTCGGCCGAGCGCTGGCAATGAACCACGTTCAACTTGACATCGATCATCCTGACCAGGTTTTCGATGCGCTCGTTGCCTGAAAACACAGCAACGACCCGAACGCCTATCTTTTCAAAGAGCGGCTTAACCACTTGCAAATCCCAGTCCATGTTGTAGTCACCGATAAGGCAGATGTCGTAAGGGGTCTTATCCTCCTCGCGCATCTTTAGTTCCGGTCGACGCTGCCGAAGCGCCTTCACTTGCCGGTAGAACTGCGTATTGAAATCGTGGTGACCTTTTGACTGGCTTACCCCGGAGCACCCCGGGGACTCCGCGGTAAAAACGAGCTTACCGACCTCTTTCTCTACCTGCCGGGCGACACCCTGAACATCGTCACCAATCAGTCCGGTGGTGCACGTTGTGAAAATGATCATCCCGCGTGCCTCCGGGAAGAGCCGGAAGGCTTCGATGCAGGACTGCTTCAGCTTCTTCATGCCCCCGAAGACAACGTCTTTTTCCTGCATATCGGTGACTGCGCAGTAACGGCGGTTAAAGGCGCTGTTGGCGAGCCGCGTTGGTGTGGCCCAGGAATACAGGTCGGAAAGGTGCCGCCGCGTTCCCCAGGTAAACCAGGCGCATCCCACCGGGGCATGAACCATCGCGATGATATCGGAGATCGGGCCGCCGATCACCCCGCGGGCGCCGGCAAAGGCGCAGCCGCGCTCGGTCATGTCCCCCGGGATGGTTTTGATGTTACAGGCGGGAATCACGATATTTTCCGGGTCGTGGATGTAAATATGCTTCCCGCGTTCGGGGATCTTTTCATTGCACTTCAGATCGACGAAAGGCATTGTCTTCCTCCTCGAAGATAGTACTTCTTTTGTTGGGCGCCGCGATAAGCTTCGCATAGCTGCGTCAGCTTGACAAAGCCGGGTCCTCACGTATTTTTCCGTATACGCTCCGGCCCGTCCTTGCCAATCTTCCTTGCTCTGCTTGCTTCTTACGGCGTTCCGTTTTTGAAACTCTTCTGCATCTAAGCAACCGGCTTACGGGTCACTACATTTTCATTCTTCAGATGGAACGGCCTCCGGCCGCATGGCAACCCCTTCTTATGTGAGTGCGGCGACTGCGCGCTCCTGCGTGCGGATACGGACCGCTTCCTCCACCGGGCAAACGAAGATCCGACCGTCGCCTATGGCGCCGGTGCGGTTGACCTTGATGATCGCCGCGACCGCAAGCGGCACGTCCTCATCCTCGACCACCAGGGAAACCAGCCTTTTGGGGACGTACCGCATGCCCCCTTCATGCTGCAACAGTTCCTCCCGTACCTGGAAGGACACTTCGCCGGCCAGGCCTTTCTGCTTGCCGCGTCCCAACGCCTTGGAAGCCGTCATCGCCGGGAAACCGAGCGCGGTTAAGACGTCCCTGGTCCGGGTCATTTTATTGGGGCGAATAATCGCCACTATCTCCTTCAATGCGGTGCACCTCTCTTCAACTTATAGTCCCTTGCTGCCTGTTCGCACGGTATACGCCTCTTCCACAGGACCCACAAAGATCTTCCCGTCTCCGAAGTTACCTGTGTGTGCCGCCCGGCTAATGATTTCGATGATCTCTTCCACGTTTTCATCACCGGTGACCAGCATAAGCATGACCTTCGGCAACTCGTCGTAGTAGATGCTTCCAACCTGGATGCCTTTTTGCTTACCGCGGCCGACAACGTCTGTTTTCGTCAGGGCTACGTATCCGGCTTCGCTCAGGGCGTCAACCACATCCTCGGACTTTTCGGGGCGCACGATGGCGCGGACCATTTTCATCTCTTTTGCCTCCTCCTAATCTAAGAGTCCGTACTTTACGACCAGGCTTTCCATCTCATCCATGGTCATTGGTTCCGGGATGACGAACATTTGGTTTTCAATGATCTTGCGCGCCAGTTCCTTGTATTCGTTGGCCTGGTTGCAGGTCGGATCGAATTCCGTAACGGTTTGCCGGTTGAACTCGGCCTTTTGTACGATGTTGTCCCGCGGTACAAAATGGATCATCCGGGCGCCGATGCGGCTGCAGAATTCCTGGATTAATTCCAGCTCACCATCGACGTTGCGGCTGTTGCAGATAATCCCGCCCAGCCGTACGCCGCTCTGCTCGGCGTACTTGACCATCCCCCGGCAGATGTTGTTCGCGGCGTAAAGAGCCATCATCTCGCCGGAAGCCACAATGTAAATCTCTTCCGCCTTGCCTTCCCGCACCGGCATGGCAAAACCGCCGCAGACCACGTCCCCGAGAACGTCGAAGAAAATGAAATCAAGATCGGGGGTGTATGCGCCCAACTCTTCCATAAGATTGATCGCCGTGATCACACCCCGGCCGGCGCAGCCGACACCGGGTTCGGGACCGCCGGATTCGACGCAGGTGATGCCGTTGAATCCCGTCTTTATAACCCGCTCGATGGTCACCGCGTCCTGCCCGAGTTCCCGCAGGGTGTCCATTACCGTTTCCTGCGGCTTCCCGCCGAGAATAAGGCGGGTGCAGTCGGCCTTGGGGTCGCAGCCGTGGATCAACACCTTCTTCCCGAAGAAGTGAGCCAGTGCGGCTGCTGTATTTTGTTGAGTGGTGGACTTGCCGATGCCACCCTTACCGTAAATAGCGATCTTTCGGGTCATGAGTCTCCCTCCTTTGAAAATAGTGCTTCTTTCGGTGGGCGCGGCGATAAGCAACGCATTGCTGCCAACTGCGAGGTGGGAGGTGAGATGTTAGAGGTGAGATACATGTGGGGATTCGCTTACAAGCGAATCCCTTCGAGCATCCCACTTCCAACTTCCCACGTCTCACTTCTCAATTGCCCGGTTCGTCTCCGCCGGTCTTCCTTGCACTGCATCACTTCTCGCCGCGTTCCGCCTTTGTTACGTTACTGCTTCTAAGTAGCCAGCTTAAGGGTCTTCATTTTCATTCATCACGGTGCGCTATGCGCGGGGTAACTCCCTCGAAAATGGTACTCCTTTCGCCGGGCGCCGCGATAAGCTTCGGATAGCTGCGTCAGCTGGTCAAGGCCGTTTTTGGGAAAAGTTAACCCGCGGCACCTGTTCGAAAAGGCGTCCTTACCCTAAGCGAACGTCGTTGTGCCGCGGGCTAACATCTGTTGGACCTCGAATCGCTAAAAAAATAGACGCCCAGGATTTAAATACCCTGGGCGTCCTTACCCTGCTTACATTCAATGTAAAGCAATCGGGGTACCTAATTTTCTATTATTAGTCCTTATCACTAAATGGCTTCGTCATTCGTTTCTCCTGTACGCACTCGAATGGCGTTTTCGGTAGAATATACAAATATCTTGCCGTCACCAACCTGACCCGTGCGGGCGGCCGTCGCGATAACGTCGACGACCTTTACGGCGTCCTGGTCGCCGAGTACGAGTTCGATCTTGACCTTGGGCAGGAGGTTGATGCTGTATTCGTGGCCGCGGTAGACCTCCGTGCGGCCGCGCTGAAGGCCGCAGCCCATCACCTGGGACACGGTCATGCCGTGAATGCCGAATTTACCGAGGGCCTCCTTTACGGCTTCGAGTCTTTCCGGCCTTATAATCGCCTCGATCTTTTTCATTGAAATCACCTCCTTAAAGAAAGTTCTAAGTTCGAAGTTCTATGTTAAGCTCAGGCTGATGGACCTATGAGGTCGGTTCGAAGTGCGATAGTTCGAAGTTCAAGGGTTGGAACAACGCACTAACACACTGAAGCACTGAAGCACTAAGTTCTGCCCTTACAAGATCAATCCGCGGTAAGCATCCTCACCGTGCTGGGCTACGTCGAGACCGAGTGTTTCCTCCTCTTCCGAGGCTCTCAACGGGGTGAACAGACCGACGACCTTTAAGATTATAAAGGTGCCGACCGCCGCGAAAACCCATGCCGCCAAAACGCCGATCAGTTGCTTGCCCATTTGGCCGGGGTTGCCGTAAAAAAGCCCGTTGAACCCGGCGGAATTTATCGCTGTGGAAGCGAAGAGTCCGGTCGCCAGGGCGCCCCAGGTGCCGCCGATCCCGTGCACGCCGAAGGCGTCGAGGGCGTCGTCATAACCAAGCCTCGGCTTCATCACAGCCACTGCAAGATAGCAGAAGATTCCGGCAAACAAACCGATGATTATGGAGGGCAGGGGGCCGACGAATCCCGAAGCCGGTGTAATGGCTACCAGGCCCGCTACGCAACCGCTGGCGGCGCCGAGGACGGTAGGCTTACCGCGGTGGATCCATTCCACGAGCACCCAGGAAAAAGCCGCCGTCGCCGCCGCCGTGTTTGTTACCACAAAAGCGCTTACCGCAAGACCGTTGGCGGCCAGTGAACTGCCGGCGTTAAAGCCGAACCAGCCGAACCAGAGCAGCCCCGCACCGAGAACCGTCAGGGGAAGGTTATGCGGCAGCATCGGCTCCGTACCGTGCCCCCGCCGCCGTCCGAGGACCAGTGCGGCCACGAGGCCCGAGACACCGGAACTGATGTGCACAACCGTACCGCCGGCGAAGTCCAGCGCCCCGAGATTTCTCAACCAGCCGCCCACGCCCCAGACCCAGTGGCACAGCGGGTCGTAAATCAGCGTCGCCCAGAGCAGAGCAAAAACCAGAAAAGCGGGAAAACGCATTCTGCCGACAATAGAACCGGTAATCAACGCGACGGTGATGACCGCGAACATCAACTGAAAAGCCATGAATAATTGGTGCGGGATGGTCGCGGCGTAATCCGGATTAGGATTAAGGCCGACGCCGTGGAGACCTAACCACGAAAAGCTTCCTATAAGGTGAGCCATATCCGGTCCGAATGCGACAGAGTAGCCCCATAAAACCCACTGGACCGATACAAGTCCCAGGACAATAAAGCTTAGCATTATGGTGTTCAACACGTTCTTCCTCCGCGACATCCCGCCGTAAAACAGGGCCAGCCCCGGAGTCATCAGCATCACCAAGGCGCTTGATATCAGCAGCCACGCGGTGTCACCGGTGTCGATCGTGGCGTCGGCTGCCAGGGCGGTGCTCGGGAACAAGAGCAGGGCCAAAAGTACTAAACCTTGCGGGATAAAACGCCTCATAACAGGCTCCTCCTTTGCAAGAATTTACAATCTATTTACTCACCCCGGCGCAGGTGGCGCCTGAACCCTGCCAGGGTGCTGACAAAATAAGAAAGGTGCTTCGAAGCTGAAGCCTCATTGGCTTCACCGAAGCACCTTTGCTTCATAAAATTCTTTGGTCGCAAAAGCCCGCCGTTAGGCTGTTAAAAATAATTATTGCACCGGGTCCGAAAATCTTAATAACCGGATTATAAACAGAAGGGCGCCTAAGCTTTGGCTTCGGCGCCCCAAGGATACCACATTGTTATCCCTGATTCATCAACGTTATTTAGCACTACACAATCATTATTATACCCTTTCGCCTAATCCGTCAAGACTTTTTTGCAATAAATTTGTTTTGGCGACATTTCCGGAGAGAAACGACTCCTCAAGCGGTGAGTCGTAAAGGGATTCGGCCGTTATACCGGTGTATGCAGGAACGCCGTGCTCGTTGATATCCAGTCCCTCAAGTTCCTGTTGTTCGGATACGCGTATCCCGACCGTTTTCTTCAGCACCAGGAATACGACCGTTGTGCTCATAAAACCCAGGAGCGCCACACAAACCACGCCGAGTGTCTGCACGCCCAGAAGGTGTCCGCCGCCGCCGTAAAAAAGACCGCCTTTTTCCGCAAACAATCCGACGGCGATAATCCCCCACGTGCCGTTAACCCCGTGCACCGCGACGGCGCCGACCGGATCGTCGGCATGAATGCGGTCAAAGAATCCGACGGCAAGCACGACCAGCACTCCGGCCACAAGGCCGATAACGACTGCCGACGCCGGTGCGACAAAGGCACACCCGCCTGTGATCGCGACCAGTCCGGCAAGCGCGCCGTTCATGCCCATAGACGGATCGGGTTTGCCCCATTTGGCGGCGGTGAAAAGCATCCCGGCAGTGCCGCCTGCCGCCGCGGCAAGGTTTGTGGTAAGAGCTATACGCGCTATATTCATGTCAAGTCCGGAAAGGGAGCTGCCCGGGTTAAAACCGAACCAGCCTAACCATAAAATAAAGGTTCCAAGGAAAGCAAGATGCAGATTATGCGCCGGGATTACATTCACCGACCCGTCGGCGTTGAATTTGCCGCGCCGGGATCCGAGGATCCATACGGCGGCCAGGGCGCTGAACCCGCCGAAAGCGTGCACCACCGCCGACCCGGCGAAGTCCGTCATACCCAGTTTGGCCAGCCAGCCGCCGCCCCACACCCAGTGTCCTGCAACAGGATAAAAGACACCCGTTACAAGAGCGGTAAAAAACATATAAGGCATGAATTTCATGCGTTCCGCCACAGCGCCCGAAATGATGGAAGCAGCAGCCGCTGCGAAGGCCGCCTGGAAAAGCCAGAAGGCGTACAGAGGAATACCGTAATTAAGATGGGAAAGATCACCGCCCAAAAAGAAACCGGTCACACCGAGAATGCCTGCCCTGTCGGCGCCGTACATAAAGGCGAAGCCGCAGATATAGAAAACCAGCATTCCCACGGTGGAATCGGTAAAAACCTTCATAACGATGTTGAGCGAATTTTTGGCCCGGATAAATCCGGCCTCAAGGAAGGCAAAACCCGCTTCCATAAAGAAGACCAGCGCAGCGCACAGGAGTACCCATACAGTGTTGATCCCTGACGCCATTAAGTTCTCACCCAACGTATTTTTCCTCCTTTTTTGACAAGCTCGACGAAGGTGACGGTTCTCAACGCTGAGATTGTAAAAAGAAAAAACGCTCTAAAGGGAGGGATTCACCCTCCCGAGCGTCTTTGCCCTGCGCGTCTTCACTGACCGCCTGAGTTGTGCGCCTGCCGGCACTACCGGTTTTGGCTGCCGGTCGAGCCGGTGTCCTTTAAAACGTGGTCTTTGAGACCTTTTACCCCGCACTCCCTTTGCTCCTATGCTACGGGGAAACGGCGTTTGGTTAAATGGGGTGTTGCAGCAGTCTATCAAACAGGCTTTAGGTCGGATTACTGCAAAGTGTTAAACGGCAGTATTGCCGGTATCTCCGGTTCGAATGCGAACGGCGTTCTCCACCGGGTAGATGAACACCTTCCCGTCGCCGATTTCCCCGGTCCGGGCCGCTTCCGTAATGATTCGTACAACATCGTCTACGGAATCATCCTGAAGCACGATTTCAATCTTAACCTTCGGGAGGAGGTTAATAGAGTACTCGTGCCCGCGGTAAACCTCGGTTCTGCCGCGCTGGAGGCCGCAGCCCATAACCTGGGAGACGGTCATGCCCTGAACGCCGAACTTGTTCAAGGCTTCCTTTACCGCTTCCAGTTTGCCCGACCGGATAATGGCTTCAATTTTTCGCACGTGACCACTCCTTGCCGCACCTGACCACAGTATTGCTCAATTTTGAATGAATAACAACCTGTTTTTGTTTTCCGCTTAAGGACAGAAAGGCGCCTACACCTTTCGGCATCAGCGCCTCGCAAAGAACACCCCGTTGTGTCCTTTCGCGTCAAAAATATTTCTTTTAAAATAGATTTTACGGCTTATTACATTGCTGCGTCAATCTTTTTTGAAAGTGCTGGCAGGGTTTCCAGGCCAAAAGCTAAAAATGTTGTCTTTTTTTTGGTTCCGTTACAGGAAGAATCTCTAAGAAGCCGTCTTTGACGACAAGTTTTCAGGTAAGGAACGCTGCAACGATTCCGACCAGGAAAATGCCGTCAAAGACACCTGCGCCGCCGATGCTTAAAAAAAGCGTTCCCATTTCTCTGAAACGCGGCCAGTTTAACAGGTCCGCTCCGATGAGAGTGCCCCATACGCCGGAGATATAGGCCACCGGGGCGGCGTTTTCCCCGGCAAGGACTATGGCTGCCGCCGCGGCGACCAGCGGCGGTATGAACGCCGGAAGGGTGATCCCTACACCGGGGACCGGGCGCGCGAGTCCCTTCGCCACTAACGAGACCGCTATCACAGCCGGAATTGTTGCGCCAAGAGGCGCTTTATCGAGAAGGTAAAGGCTGAACAACCCGGGCAGTATCGCCCCGCCGAGGTTTACCGCGATAGTCCGTGTCTGGACGCGAGGCGGGTTGTAGTAGAAAAAGGGCAAGACGAAAACGGGTACGCGTTCCACGGCTATTTGCCGGCGGGAAACCGGGATATTTATGACGCCTCCGATGAGGCAGAGACCAAAGAAAAGCACGGCGCCTTCGGGAGACAGCCCCAATCTGGTCAAGGAAAACGCTGCCACGTGAAAGTATAATAAAAAGAAAAAAAACGGCAGCAGTAAAATTAATATCAGCGGTAACAGAAAATACATAGTGTGTCCTCACTTTTAAACAGGTTTTCGTTTCGTTTGCTTATTTAATAGAGTATTCTTTTCAAATTGGTTTCTCCCTCTTCAGATTTTTCCTCTTTAATTTACGACTCTGGATCGGTTATAACTTTCGATTCGGGACTTGTATTTCTTGACTCACCTTTTGAGAATTTTTCTTGGCGTCTTGGCGGTCATAATCTCTCAAAGGAATGTTATCCGGACAAGGTGTTTCCGCATAACATGGATTGACTTCGAAACAGGTGGCAAAGACGCCACGGGAGGTGCCGTGGTTTTTTTGTTGTTTTGAAGGCCGGGCCACTGAATTTTTGCGGTTGAGGGTTGCCAACCGCTCCGGCGCGGCTTTCAAAGGCCAATTTCAAAAAGTCAAGGAGGTAACAGAAATAAATGTGCGGGATTACCGGGTGGGTGGACTGGAGCGAAGACCTTACGCGAAAACGCGATATCGTGTATCAAATGAATGAAACCTTGTCAAGGCGCGGCCCCGATGCTTCAGGGATGTGGCTGTCGCCGCGGGCCGCAATCGCCCACCGGCGTTTGATAGTGGTTGACCCTGAAGGCGGCGCTCAACCGATGATCCGGCGCCGGAACGGATACGCATATGTCCTGACTTACAACGGCGAACTTTACAACACCCCGGAATTGCAGCGGGAACTAAAGGCGCGTGGTTATGTTTTTGAAGGCCATTCCGACACCGAAGCGCTTCTTCTTGCGTTCATGGAGTGGGGCACGGAATGCCTGGAACGCCTCAACGGCATCTTTGCTTTCGCGGTCTGGGATGAGGCTGAGCAAACCCTTTTTATGGCACGGGACCGTCTGGGGGTGAAGCCATTGTTTTATGCAGTGAGAGGGAGAGCGTTCATTTTCGGCTCGGAGTTAAAGGCGCTGCTTGCCCACCCGGTGGTGGAACCGGAGGTGGACGAAACGGGTCTGGCGGAAGTTTTTGTAATGGGTCCCGCCCGCACACCCGGGCAAGGGGTATTCCGGAATATATATGAACTGAAGCCGGGATACTGGCTCCGGCATAACAGAGAAGGAACCAACGTTCGGCAGTACTGGCGCCTGCAGAGCCTGCCCCATCAGGACGACCTCGACAGTACCGTTGAAAAAGTACGCTGGCTTTTAAAGGACACCATTGAACGGCAGCTTGTGGCGGACGTCCCCGTATGTACGCTTCTCTCAGGAGGGCTTGATTCAAGCGCCGTTACCGCCTTTGCCGCAGAGTTTTTTAAGCGCGAGGGGAGGGGGCGGTTGCGCACATATTCAGTGGATTATGCGGATGACGACCAATTCTTCCGGCCGAATCAGTTCGAACCGAACGCCGATGCGCCGTGGGCGCAAACGGTATCAGACTTCCTCGGCACAAACCACAAAGCTGTTGTAATAAACACCCCGCAACTGGTAAGCGCTTTAGAAACTGCGGTTCGGGCACGCGACCTGCCCGGTATGGCCGACGTGGACTCTTCGTTGTACCTCTTGTCCTGCGCTGTTAAGAAGGAAGACACCGTGGGACTGTCCGGTGAGGCCGCCGATGAGATTTTTGGAGGATACCCCTGGTTCCGGAGGGAGGAAGACATTAACTCCGAAACATTTCCGTGGATACGTAGGATAGAAAACCGGATGTTTTTGTTGTCGCCTGAATTGCTCGCACATATTAATCCAAAGGAATACCTGGCGGAAAGATATCACGAAGCCCTTGCCGAGGTGCCGCGCCTGCCCGGGGAAAATCCTCGCTGCGCGCGCCTGCGTGAGATATCCTTCCTGAGCATCTTTCACTTCATGGCCGTGCTCCTCGATCGCAAGGACCGCATGAGCATGGCTACCGGCCTCGAGGTGCGTGTGCCGTACTGCGACCACCGGCTGGTTGAGTACGCATGGAACATCCCCTGGGACATGAAGTTTTGCGACGAAGCCGAGAAAGGTGTCCTACGGCGAGCACTGGCCGGCACCTTACCCGAAAGCGTTCTGCGACGCCGCAAGAGTCCCTATCCCAAAACCCACCATCCGGAATACACCTCAGCGGTAAAAGAATGGCTCCTGCGCATCCTGGAAGACAACGGTTCGCCGCTTCTGCCCTTTATCAACGTTGAAGCGGTGCGTTCCATTACCGACGGAAACGAAGCAGGTCTTGACATTCCCTGGTTCGGACAGCTCATGACGGGACCGCAGATGATGGCCTATCTCATACAGATAGACACGTGGCTGCGGGAATATAAAGTGAGAATTCTTTGAAAATAGGCTGTTCGTAATTCGGTCTTAGAAAGTGAATAATATCATATTCGGAAAGAGCCGGCGGATCAGTGCGGTTTTCCTGGTCATCACCGGTTTTACGGAAGCATAGTTTTAAGCGAGAAAGTTAGAAACGCGGCCGAGTATAGGATCAATGTGGTTGGGCATCGCGTCTTCTCAATGACAACAGGGCTCGCAGATCCGGAGAAAAGGGGAGGAAAAATGGTAAAGGGCAGAGTCAGAAAAATGTTTCCCGGGGGCAATACCCGCCGCGGTTTTTACTCTTACTACGACCATGTCATCGAATCCCATGCCACCCGGATTTTTGTGCTTAAAGGGGGTCCTGGAGTCGGAAAGTCGACATTCATGCGAAAAATAGGCGAGGAAATGGTCTCCCTTGGGCATGACATTGAGTACATGTGCTGCTCTTCGGACAACGGGTCCCTGGACGGGTTGGTGATTCCGGGCATCCGCGCGGCTCTGATTGACGGAACCGCGCCGCACGTGGTGGATCCGAAAAACCCGGGGGCGGTGGACGAAATCATCAACCTGGGGGAGTTCTGGGACGAAAGCAAAATGAGGGATAGCAGGAAAGAAGTAATTGAGTCAAACCGCCGGGTGGGCCGGCTGTTCCGGATAGCTTACAGCCAGCTCATGGAAGCCGGTGTAATAAAGGATGAACTGGAGAGTTACATCACTGAGAGCATGGATTTCGCCGGGGTCAACCGCCTGTTGTGCGAAACAGCAAGACACGTTTTCAAAGGCGCGCCTGTCCGGCACGATAAGATGGCAAAAACCCGGCGGCTTTTTGCCTCCGCCATCTCCCCGGACGGCGTGGTGCACCATCTGGAAACATTGCTGCAGGACGTTCAGCGGATTTTCCTCATTCGAGGCGCACCAGGATCGGGAAGAAGCACTTTCATTGCCCGCCTTACCGAAACGGCGAACATCCGCGGCATTGACACGGAGGTATTCCACTGCGCGTTCGAACCGAGGGATATTGACTTTTTGCTTATCCCGGCGCTTAAGACCGCGGTTTTGAAAGAAGTGGCCGAAGTAGGTTTTTCTGCGCCCGAAGGGTTGGATTGCCACGTGATCAGCCTGGACGGCTTCAGCAATCCGGTAATACACGCCACTTACGGCGAGGAAATCGCATATGCCCGCAGGCGCTTCAGCGAGGCTCTCGCCCGCGGCATCCAGTACATACGTGAGGCAAAGCTCATGCACGATTACTTGGAAGGTTTCTACATTCCGGCGATGGATTTCGGTGCGATTGAGCAAAAACGTAAAGATGTCCTTGCGCGAATCTTGAAGTACGCCGAGGAGGCGGGTGGTTGAGCCGGCCTGAGTTTCGACCGGTCGCTGCCGGAATTCCAAACAAGGCAACTTCGAGAATCTTCCCATAGAAACCGCTGGTATATCTTTCGCAGAAGGTCATTGGTCGTGTTTTGCTTTATTGCAGAAGAGTGCAGCTTTCAGCCCTGACTGTATAACTCCCGCGAAATCTCTGTCATGGGCGTAAATTACCATATTATAACCGTCATCTCCGGTCTTTTTCCTTCATACTTAACGACCACCAGCTAAAAGCTGGTGGGTTACGTTGCGACTGAAAGTCGCCTAAAGCAAACTTCAGCGGCAAGCCCCCGCTTTTAAGCGGGGGTGATTGAAAGAGACTACCTTTTGGAGAATACCCCCGTTTTTAAACGGGGGAAGTTCTAAGCAAATTGACGCTAAAGCTGTTCGCCTAAAGGCGAAGGTTTTAAACCCGGCGTTTGTAAAATAAAAACCGGACGCGCCGATTGAAGCCCTTTGTATAAGCCTTGACGGTAAGAACACGCCTTTTCACTTCGCTGCGTAGCAAAAGGCCTGTTGCTTTATGGGGGTTGTGGGTCAACTTGGTGTTCCGGTTAAGCAGGAGATTTAACGTTAACAACTAATACAGAGTATGACCGGCTGGTTCAAATCGTTCATGAAAGGGGCCGGATATGGAAGAGCTTTTCCTGGGTGCGCTGGAGATTGTATTGATCGATCTGGTTCTGGCTGGGGATAACGCCTGCGTTATCGCAATGGCGGTCCGCAGGCTTTCGCGGCGGAGGCGGCTTGCCGGTATCGCCCTCGGCGCCGCCGCGGCGGTGGCCTTACGGGTCAGCCTGACCTTCGTAGCCTCGCAGATAATTTTGCTCTCGTTTTTAAAGCTGATCGGCGGCGCACTCGTCATCTGGATCGCGGTAAAGCTGCTGAGAGACAATACGGTCACCTGTGAAGCAAACGGCAGGGAAGCCGGGAGCCTGTGGGAAGCAGTCAAACTGATAATGATCGCCGATGTAGTCATGAGTACGGACAACATCCTGGCCATCGCCGCAGTGGCAAAAGGAAATCTTGCACTACTGATTTTCGGCCTGAGTCTTAGCATCCCGTTCGTGGTGTTCGGTTCAAGCTTCCTATGTATGATTATGGACCGTTTTCCGGCCACCGCGTACATAGCGGCGGCCATACTGGGCAAGATCGGCGGGGAGTTGATGCTTACCGATCCGTACGTAAGACAATTCTACCACCCGCCGGGCGGGGTTGAAATCGCCATAGAGCTGGCTTGTGCGATCGGCGTAATTCTTATCGCCAGGCTGTTGACGCGGCGAAGGATCCGACGAGTCAAGCGTTGGGGCGACGCCTGGCGATAGCCGAATGGTCGAGGATGGCCGTCTTACTTGACGGAAGACCGGTTTTCAGGTATAATAAATGAGCAATTCGGGGCGTAGCTCAGTTTGGCTAGAGCGCTACCTTGGGGTGGTAGAGGCCGCTGGTTCAAGTCCAGTCGCTCCGACCAGTAAAAAAGTGTGCCCGCGAAGTTTTTCGCGGGTTTTTTCTTTATGCGTTGAGAAACATCAGCTAATATGAACATGAAACCGTAAAGTAGCTACCCAAAACCCAGGAATTATGCGGCTTCAGGCCTTAAATTTGTGTCAAAAAATTAGCAGAAAAGCAGGAACACCGCTCTTTTTCGGGAATTGGTAAGTTAGCA
>JBFMBL010000016.1:48240-53053 GCA_040755195.1 Bacillota bacterium | reverse complement strand
AGCGGGCCTTCATAAAAGGCTTCGCCGACAAGGCCGCCGAGGGGTACCTTTCTGTCCTGACGTGACGAGTAGCGCTCCCAATCGAACCAGCGCGTATGGTTACCGCTGATTTTTACCGCTTCCGCCGCGGCGATTATGGCCGGGAAGTCCGCTTCGTAAGCAAAACCGTGATGGAAGTAGCACATTGAAGATATACGGCGGAGCAGGTTGCGAATGACGGCATGAAACTCGGGTGTGCGCACGGGCCGGCTTTCGTAGGTGATACGCGCAGGGGTGATGAACTTGATACGGGCCGCGCCGATATCGGTGCCGGAAGCCTCCCCGGCGGCATACAGCCACACGTCCCGCGCCGTTACGCTTAAATCGCGCGGGCGTACCACCCGGTCCGTTCCTTCGTAGATCACCGAGCTTTCCCCGGTTAGCGGATCGACCACAGTTATTTGGTCCATGGAAAAAGGACAGCGGCCCTTCCCGATACCGCGCCGGGCGAATTCATCAAGCGTGACGACGAAATACGGCAACAGATTAACCGCCCGGCCGAAAAGAATAAGGCTGAATACCAGCGGCTCCCCCGGCGCGTATTCGATTTTCTCTTCAAGAGGAGGTTCCATGACAAACGGACGGGGAATGCTTTCGTAGTTCCGGAGCGCTTCCGACCCTTTAGGCGGTTCGCTCTCAAAAACAACAGCGTACGGGCAGTCCGTCTTAACCGGGCACAGCCGGCACTGTCTCGTGCCGGTGCTGCACACCAACCGCTGAAAGGTGCCGGCAAAACCGCCGCGGAAGGTCGAGCCTTTGTAGGGCGGCAGGGAAAGACCCTGCGCCCCGGCTAACAATCTAACGTCGTAGCGGATAAGCGTAAGCCTTTCCGGACAGGTTACAACAAACAAGAGGTCACCTCATTTTTCTCGATTAGCAAATGTTCAACATCCCTCATCCCTCATCCCTCATCCTTATCACTTCAGCCGTGTTCGGCGCACACCAGTTGTCCCTGGTCGGTCGGAACAAGCCTGCCGGCAGGTTTGCCGCAAAGAGGACAGGCGGGCGCTTCAACCCGTGCAACCAAAGGGTTGTACGCCAACGTCTGGTGGTAAAGCTGCTTTTTATGTCGCACCTCCAGCTTCAGGTGGATATAAGGCAGGTGGTAAACGACCAGGTGGTCGAGGCGCACCTCGGCTTCGACATCGTAACGCAGGGCGGCGTCTTTTTGCCGGCGCTCTTTGTCGGCTGCGGTCGCCGCCAACTGCCTGGAAAGACGACGCCTTTTTTCATCGTCGACGCTTTTCATTTTTTGTTCGATTTCTTTAATAACTTCCTTATAGTAGCGGTCGATTTTATCCAGTTCGCGATCCCTGGCGGTCCGGCTTGAACGCCGCAGTTCCATCACTCTTGCCCTGACTTTGCTTTCCACCTCCCGGCACGCAACATTGTACAGGTCCGCCACCGGTCTCTCCCCTACCTGCGATACGGCGTAATCCGGTTTTTCGACGGGTGAAACGCTTTCCATCAGTTTCAAAAAATCCGGCAGCGGCAAGCCGCTATATCCGTCCACCACCACCGGAAATATCTCCTCGGTCTTCTCGAAGGAGCGGAAAGTAGTCCGGAAAAAGAAAGCATGCAGGGCATGTTCCGCAACCCACTGCATTTCCAGACGAGGCGGCGGGCAGTTGACAAATTCGACCGCCTTTTGCGCCTGCTGCTCTGCATTGGGCAGGAAAGAAAGGACGGCGCCCGGCCAGTAAAGCCTGGTAAATCGTCCATAGGACCCGGACAGCCTGACTATCGTGTCCAACACCTGGCTGCCGTGGGTGACAAAGATACTTCCGGGGGTTTCCTGCGCCACTTCGTAGTCAAATGCCAGGATCAGGTGGTTTTGATTGAAAAGCGGGATTAGTTCGTCCGGCAGCAGAATCTCAAACAAAGCATAACCCGCCTTTTCAACCACGGCCCCGGCCCGCTCCAGAAACGATACGGAAAACTCTTCAAGACCGAAATTCTCCCAATTATTCATCTTGCGGCCCCAGTTCCCCCAACAGCTTATCGTCAATATCCTTTACAGCCAGGTAGTGTTCTTTCGCCGCCATTAGTTTTTGTCCAAACTCTTCCATGCCCGCCTCCAGTTCTTCTTCGCTCGCGGCTTTGCTCCAAATATCCATAACGATATCCTCGAAGCTCTGTTTCTCCTTCAAGTTTCCTATGATCATATCCAGTTCGCCGACGACCAACTGAAACATGTTTATCTTGGCGTCAAGTAACTCCAGGATGTAGGCTTCTATGGTCTTCGCCGCCGACAGGTTGTAGATGTACACGTCTTTTGTCTGGCCCAGGCGGTGGATGCGGCCGATACGCTGCTCTATGCGCATCGGGTTCCACGGCAGGTCGTAGTTGATCATGTAACGGCAGAACTGAAGGTTCCGGCCCTCGCTTCCCGTTTCGGTGGAGATCAGAACTTTGGCGTCCCCGGCAAACAGACGCAGTTCCTCCTCCTTTTGCTGCCGGCGCATGCCGCCGTGGAGTTCGGCAACACTGAGACCGTGTACGCGCAACCACTCAACGAGAAAAGAATGGGTGTGGGTAAAGCCTGTAAATACGATCGTCTTATCGGGAATTCCGGCAATCAGCCTGAGCAGCGCCTCGGCCTTTTTACGCCCGGCTACCGCGCGCGCCTGTCCGGCAAGCGCATCGAACAAGCGCCTCTGATGCACGGGATAGTCGGGATTGGCAGCCATTTTTTCGAGTGTCGGGATTACCGCTTCAATACTGCTGCCGACCTCCCGCTGTAAAGTCTTCAAAATAAAGTGGAGCATGCTGCGGTTTTTTTCTTCTTCACCGGCAAAATAGTGCTCCCGGACAAAAGCGCTCAGACGCCGGTAAAACGCCATCTCATCGGGCGACAGCTCAACCTCTATCACTTCCGCCCGGCGCCGGCTGGTAATAACCCCTGTCTGGCTGCGGCGGTTGCGAACCATCACTTCCTGCACCAGTCGCCTCAGAGCTTCGGTATTTTTGGGTTTCAGCGGGTCGCCGCGGGTGATGTATTTCCTCTTAAAGGAGGAAACGGTCTCCAACTGCCCTGGCTGGAGCAAAGTAATGAGGTTGAATAGTTCTTCGAGGTTGTTTTCTACCGGGGTAGCGGTGAGTAAAAGAATATACTTTTTCTTTAAAAGACTTACCAACTGGTAGGCCTGGGTAAGATGGTTCTTCAGATGGTGCGCCTCGTCAACAATCACCAGGTCATAGGAAGATTCCATCACTCTTTTACGATGGGGTTCCCGTTTAGCCGTGTCCAAGGAAGCGATTATCCGGTCGTACTTGGCCCAGGGATTCTTTTCCCCCTTAAACCTGGGAGAGTCATAGGCGATAAAATCGAGGCTGAATTTACTCCGCAACTCTTGCTGCCACTGCTCAACGAGTGACGGCGGGACCAGTATCAGCACCCGCCGGACCAGACCGCGCAGCATATATTCCAGCATCACCAGGCAGGCCTCAATCGTCTTGCCCAAACCGACCTCGTCACAAAGCAACGCGCGGCCGCGCAAACTCTTTAAGACATGACGCACCGTAGCCAACTGGTAGTCTAAAGGCTGCACGTTCTGCGAAGCGTTTAAAGAAAGCAAGCGGTCGAAGCCCGGGCTTAGAGAAAGCAGCAAAGCCTGCCGGTGTAAAAAGAGATCGTCTATGGATGTGATTCGCTTTTTATCTATGCCGGCGGCTAAAGTCAGTACAGAAGTGTCTTCATCGGGATAAAAGGTGACTTTTACAGGCGTCTCAACCACTGGAGTGGAAGGTAAAGGCGGCGTTACGGGGCTCTTCAGGATAACTTCTTTTTGCCTTTGTCCGGTCTTTGTCTTGCCTGCGGAAGGCGACGGCGGCACTGCCGGTGTTTTGAGGACAACTCCCTTTGGGTCAGTCTTAGTCTTGTCTTGGGAAGGCAAAGGCGGCGCCGACGGTGTCTTCCGTACAGTTTCTTTTTGTTCTGTCTTAGTCTTGTCTAAAGATGCTTTCCCCGGATGACCGGACCTTTTCTTTCGGGAACCGTCCGGGGAGGAAACGGCGCCAACCGAACGGCGAGCCGTTTTGCGGGATCCCGGCGCCGCCCCGCCGGACTGCCTTTCTTCTTTTACCGTTGTTTTTGCCTTTTCTGCTGTTTTCACCTCTTCCCCGGAAAAGAGGCTCAACTGTTCAATTTGTTCAACACGTCCGGTTGTCGCACTTTTTCTGCAAGCCTTGACCAGGAAAACACCTGCATCATCTTCTATAACGCAAAACGATTTGGTTATTTTCGTAGCAGCGAAAAACTTCTTGAGTCGCGGCGATGTCAGGTAACCGGCGCCGGCGTGGACCTTGCACAGTGCATAATCTCCATATTCATTATAAAAGACAATAACCCGGCCGGAATATGGTCGCAACAGGTTCCGGAATTCGCCTTCCAAATTAAGCCGTCCTCTTTCAAGCAACTCCGGTGGGGGTACATCGTATACGATTCCCTGTCTTGGTTCAACCATGGTAGAGGATCACCTTTTGTCCAACAATTACATAGATTCTACACAAAAAACAGCGGCGTTGACAACGCTGCCGAGGTTAGGGAAATACTTTTCCGTTGTTACCCCACTCCAAATTTGAAGAAGGAAAATGCTGTTTTTAATCGAAAACTTTACTACTGGTGCTTAAAAAAGCCGCCCTTTCGGACCGTTGGTAAGCCCGAAAATCGTTCGCCCGTTTGTATATTAATAGTGATACCCGCAGGTTTTAAGAGCGAGGTTTTCTGTCAGGATAATATGCCCGGCGGCAGCGCCGGACATTAGAGTATTAT
>JBFMBL010000016.1:46320-48140 GCA_040755195.1 Bacillota bacterium | reverse complement strand
GAGGTATGTATTGAATGAAGTTAACGCGTGTTTGTCTCGCTCTCATAATTCTGGGCCTTATCGTGTTTGCCGTGCCTCTCATGGCGTCGGGCAAAGCGAAGGGCCCGGATTTCGCCGCTGACCAGATCCTGGTAAAATTTAAAGCGGGTACGAGTGTCACCACGAAACAAAAGGTTCACGCCAGGCACGGCGGTCAGGCGATTGATGAGATTGCCGCCCTGGGCGTACAGGTCGTAAAGGTACCCGCAGGCAAGGCACTCGAAAAGGTTAAGGCTTACAAAGACGAAGCCGCCGTGGAGTATGCCGAACCGGACTACGTCGCGGAAGCTGTCGGCGTTCCCAACGATCCCTACTTCGACAGCCAGTGGGGGATGACCAAGATCCAGACACCTGGGGCGTGGGACATGACCACCGGATCCACAAATGTAAAGATCGCCATCCTTGACACCGGCGTAGACCAGGATCACCCGGACCTTGCGGATAAAATTACAGCCAATAAGAACTTCACCCGGAGCAAAACTGTTGACGACAAGTACGGACACGGCACCCACGTAGCCGGGATCGCCGCCGCCTTTACCAACAACGGCATCGGTGTCGCCGGCACGGGTTACAACTGCATGATTATGAACGGCAAGGTTCTGGGCGACAACGGCAGCGGTTACAACAGTTGGATCGCCGGCGGCATCACCTGGGCGGCGGACAACGGCGCGAAGGTGATCAACATGAGCCTGGGCAGCACAGCGCCGTCTACGACGCTTGAAGACGCGGTCAAGTACGCCTGGGGTAAAGGCGTTGTGATATGCGCGGCGGCCGGCAACAGCGGCACTTCCGACCCGCTGTACCCCGCCCGTTATGACGTTTGCATCGCCGTCGCCGCCACGGACCAGAACGACGTCAAAGCAAGCTTCTCCTCATACGGTGACTGGGTGGATGTAGCCGCGCCGGGTGTGAGCATCTTCTCCACCCTGCCCAACCACAAGTCAACCATACGCGTGCTCGATTACGGCTCACTGAGCGGCACGTCGATGGCCACTCCCCACGTCTCCGGCCTCGCGGCGCTCCTCTGGGCAACAGGTTACGGCGCCGACAACAACCTGGTGCGGTGGCGCATCGAGTCCACCTGCGATCCCGTATCCGGTACCGGGGAGTACTGGACTAACGGGCGAATTAACGCTTACCAGGCGGTAAGTCCCTAAAAATCCCTGAGAAAACCAGAGATAATCAAAATCACAGGCCGGGGTAAAAGCTGCCCCGGCCTTTTTACGCTCCCTGCCCGCGCGGCACTCCCTCTTCCCAAATCCGGCCGAACCTCCTCCCATATTTTGGCTTGTAACGGGCGGTAAACCCCGGGCATAGCATGAATCACAGAGTTGTTAGTCTTAACTAACAGGCAGGCCCGTTCAGAATCCGTCTTCCCGGGCAAAACGCTGCCGCAGAAACGGGCTTTTTCAGGAAAGCTTATGAAGGGGGGAAAACGCTTAAATCATGCCGGTACGCGCACTTAACTGGCGCTTGTTTCTTTCCGCGCTGGGGATGGTTTTTCTGTCGGAGATGGGCGACAAAACCCAGATCACTACGTTGCTTCTGGCCGGGGCAAAGCCCGCCTACGTTCTCTGGGTGGGCCTCGGTTCGGCAATGGCCCTGATCTGCACCTCTTTCCTGGAGGTGGTCATCGGGTCCGAGATAATAGCCCGTTTTATTAAACCTTCTACCATCAAACTGGTCTCCGGGATAGCGTTTCTGATACTTGGGTTTCTTCTGCTCTCCGGTATGATCGGCAACATCCAGATGAACCAGCAGGTTTGACCTTTTCCAAATTG
>JBFMBL010000016.1:42497-46220 GCA_040755195.1 Bacillota bacterium | reverse complement strand
CCAAATTGAAGCGACACCTTTAATGATTGCGGGGAGATCAATCGTTATGAGTGTAAAATTCCTTACCTGGTTGACCACCTATGTCTTAATCATCCTCTGTGAACTGGGAGATAAAACTCAGGTGGCAGTGCTTCTGATTACGAGCAACAACCCGGCAAGGCGCTGGCTTATATTTGCGGCGAGCGCCCTCGCCCTCACCCTTTGCGTGACCATAGAAGTAACGGTCGGGACGACGCTGGCGCGTTATCTCGGTCCGGCGGTTATCAACCGCGCTACCGGATTGGTTTTCCTGATCATCGGGGTAATCACGCTGGCCCAGCATTTCAAAATCCTTGAAAGAATAGGGCTCACGGGCAGGAAGCAAACGGAAGAGATGCGGTTTAACAAAACGGTCGCTGCACAAGGACCGGAGTCTTTAGACCGGGTTTAGGTGACCCGGTCCTTTGTTTCCTCTTCGATGTGGAACCTGTTATACTGCTCCAGCCATGACGGGTATCGCTCCGTGAATTTCACAAATTTAATGATGGCCGCGAGCGTGGGTAAGGAGAGGTAGTGCTCTATCGCTTCCGCTTCGGCGGCCACGTCGCATTTTGAACCGATCAGGCTTAAAAACCCCTGTATAATGCGGTTCCTTTCTACCAAGAAACTGCCCAGATCGGCTCCTTTTTCGGTCAGTGTTATATCTTTATACGGACGGTACTTAATGCAATCTTCCGCGGCCAGCTTCTGTAAGGCCCTTGTCACGGAAGGAAGCCGGACGTTGAGGCAGGCGGCGATGTCTGTCACCCGCACGGTCTCGCCCCTTGCGCTTATGCGGTATATTTCCTCCAGGTAGTCCTCCAGACTCGGCGACAGCAAGACAAGACCCCCTTAATCGTTCCGTGGTTTTCGATCACCCGGGCCGCACGTTTCTTTCGGCTGATAAAGCCGTCACCGCAGCGCGGCAATTAGCAGCCCGCTTACAAACCCCCTTAAAACTTATAGAAACCGCGATGGTTTTATTACCGGCCTCTGCCGCGATACGGCTCAAGCCTTCCCGGCAATCCTTCCAAGGCTGGCGGCATGTGTCCCGATTGTTCGGGCAAAAGCGATTTAAGCCCGTGGAGTTATTTTTGGGCTGATAACATTTTGGGCTGATGACTCTTGACAGGCGCCGTCCCTGAGAATATAATTTGCTTATTGAGATTAAGACTTAGTCTCAATCTCAATTAATTTTCAGGGAGAAAAAGTATGTCCCCCAAACTGGAAAGCTTTCGCGACTTTCTGGCGACACGCGGCGGCAAGTTGACCAATGAGCGAAAATCGGTGCTCAAGGCCATATTGAGTTTTCACGACCACTTCACGGCCGAGGAGCTTTTCGACAGACTCAAGGCCCGCGGAGACAAGGTTTCCCGCGCCTCCGTTTACCGATCTCTTGATCTCCTTGTATCGTCAAACCTGTTGCGAAAACTTGACCTCGGGGAAAACCGCAGTTTCTACGAGCAGGATTTCGAAACGCACCACCACCTGGTATGCGGAAGCTGCAACCGGGTGATCGAATTCTCCGCCGAGCTGCTGGAAGCCCTCGAGGGGGAATTACGGAAACGCTACCAGTTCAGTACTATGGGTTTTCCGCAAAAGATAACGGGACTGTGCCACGAATGCAGCATGACCGGTCATGAGAGAGGCAGTGAAGAATAGTTGAAATCCAGCGATCGCTACACACTCGCAGATATGAAGAAGGGAACCCGGGGCCGGGTACACCAGATCACCGGCGGCGCCCAGGCGGCGAAACGGCTCCATGCCCTCGGCATCATTCCGGGCAAGGAGATTCTGAAAGTTAGCGAGATGCCGCTTCGCGGTCCGGTAGTGGTAAACGTCGAACAAACCCAGGTCGCGCTTGGTTTCGGCCTGGCGAAAAAGGTAATCATAGAGGGTCTTGATGCGTGTTCTACTGGTCGGTAACCCGAACGTCGGCAAGAGCGTAGTTTTTTCAAACCTTACCGGCACCCGGGTGGTATCATCAAACTACCCCGGCACCACAGTAGAGTATACCAGGGGATATCTAAACCTTAACGGTCAGCGGGTTGAAATCATCGACGTTCCTGGTACCTACACCCTGGAGCCGACGTGCAAGGCGGAAGAGGTCGCCGTGGCCATGCTGCCGCAAGGTGACATCATCATAAACGTGGTTGACGCCACCAACCTCGAGCGTAACCTCTATCTTACCCTGGAACTTTTGGAACGGCAGAGGCCGTTGATCGTAGCGCTCAATCTCTGGGACGAAGCGCAGCACAAGGGTTTGATTATTAACTCCGCACAGCTTGAGGAGATCCTGGGCGTGCCGGTGGTGACAACCGCCGCCATCCGAGGCCAGGGGATGAAGCAGCTTATCGCCCGTCTGCCTGAGGCCCGTGCCGGCCGCGTGGACTGGCAGACGCGGGATGAGCGTTACGCCGCCGTCGGCCATATAGTCCGCAAGGTGCAGCAGGTCACCCACCGCCACCATACCTTACTCGAACACCTTGAAGACCTGAGCGTGATGCCGCTGTCGGGCCTTTTTATCGCCGCGGCGACACTTTTTTGTGCTTTCAAGGTAATTCGTTTCACGGGCGAAGGGCTGATAAATTTCGTTGACCCGTTCTTCGAGAAGTTCTACGCCCCTTTCCTCTACAAACTAAGCGTCATCCTCGCCGGGCATGATTTCCTGCACCACTTGTTAATCGGCCAGTTAATCAACGGTAAAATTGATTTCGTGCAGTCGTTCGGTCTCCTGACTACCGGCCTGTATGTTTCCCTGGCGATGGTTCTGCCTTACATCATTGCGTTTTACGCTGTTTTGGGATTTCTTGAAGACTTTGGGTACCTGCCGCGCCTCGCCGTGATTCTGGACAGGTTGATGCACCGCGTGGGGCTCCATGGCTACGCCATCATCCCGATGATCCTGGGGCTCGGCTGTAACGTGCCGGCCGCCCTCGCCATCCGCAACCTGGAAAGCCGGCGGCAGAAATTCATCGCCAGCACTCTTATGGTCATCGCCATCCCGTGTTTTTCGAAAACCGCGATGATCTTCGCCCTGGTTGGCCGCCACGGCGGTTTTTACATCGCCCAGATATTCCTGACGCTTTTCAGCGTGTGGCTTATCCTCGGCCTTACCTTAAACCGGCGGCTCGAAGGTTCCACCCCGTCCCTGTTAATGGAAATGCCGCCTTACCGCCTTCCGGGACTGAAGGTCCTCGCCACAAAACTTTACATCAGGCTAAGCCTCTTTTTTAAAGAAGCGATACCCTTTGTCCTGTTAGGAGTCCTGGTGGCGAACATAGCTTACCTCTCGGGCTTCTTCACCCTTTTGGCCCGCGTTTTCGGCCCGGCATTCCGGTTCCTCTTCGACCTTCCAGGTGACGCCGCCATGGCTCTTTTCCTCGGTTTTCTCCGGAAGGACGTGGCCCTCGGGATTCTGGCCCCCCTTAACCTCACGCCGGAACAACTCGTGGTTGCCTGTACGATCCTGGCTGTTTATTTCCCGTGCATGGCCACTTTCGCCGTCCTGCTCCGGGAACTCGGCTGGCGGGACATGCTGAAAAGCACCGGCCTCATGTGTGTGACGGCCGTTCTCGCGGGCATCTTCGCCAACCTCGCGCTGCACCGGTACGGCATGCTGTTGTGGATCGGCGTACTGACCGTCATCACCTGGCTGATTGTGTTTGACGGCAAGCATACGAAGACCTCCGGCGTCGCCGACGA
>JBFMBL010000016.1:38689-42397 GCA_040755195.1 Bacillota bacterium | reverse complement strand
CTCACCGTAAAGGTGCTGCCCTTCCCCGGTATGCTTTGCACCTCCACCCTGCCGCCGTGGAGTTCGACTATCTGCCGGACGATAGCCAGGCCCAGTCCGCTGCCGCCGGTTTCTCGTGTCCGCGCGCGGTCCACACGGTAAAATCTTTCCCAGATATACGGAAGATCCTCGGAAGAAATGCCCGGACCGGTATCCCGGACGCTCAACTCAACACCTTCGGAATCTTTCCCGGCGATAAGGGTTACGGTTCCACCGGGCGGCGTGAACCGGAAGGCGTTATCCAACAGGTTGACCACCACCTGTTCCAGGCGGTCGGGGTCGCCGGTGACCGGAGGTAAAGAGTCCACTTCAACCTTAAAAACTACCCCCGCTCCCGCCGCTCTTGATTTAAACCTTGCCGCGGCCCGCGCCACGGCCTCTTCGAGATGAACCTCTTCCCGCCGGATGCTGATCGTTCCCGTTTCCATCTTTCGCAGGTCCAGAAGCTCTTCCGTGAGGCGCCGGAGCCTCTCCCCTTCCTCCTTTACGGCGTTGAGGTACTCCCTCTGTTCTTCGCCGGTGACCATTCCGTCCAGGATAGCCTCCGTGTAACCCTGGATGATGCTCAGCGGCGTCCGCAGCTCGTGGGAAACCGCGGCCACAAAGTCACGCCTTGCCTGGTCCATTTTTTCAAGCACCGCCACCCTTTCTTCCAGTTCGGCGGCAAGCCTGTTCAACGAGCCGCCGAGACGGGCGATCTCATCCTCACCTTTAACGGTCAACCGTGCCGCGTAGTCGCCCCCGGCCATGGCCCCCGCCACCTTTTCCATGGCGACCAGCCGGCGGGAGAAATGCCTGGCGACAAAGAAGCTAAGCAGCCCCGCCAGCAACATTCCTCCTAAGAGCGCCGCCAACAGGGTAACCTCCAGCCCCCGGGCCCTTGCCGTCAAGGGCTCGAGCGGGGCATAGACAAAGACGCCTCCCCCGATCTGCTCACCGGAACGTATGGGAACACCGACCCACAGCAGGCTTACCCCCTTGAAAAACGGGTGTGCCCCCTGCCGCGCGACCGTATGACCGGACAAAACGGCTTCCACGTCCTCCCCGGTGACCGGCATGCCCTGGTAGACCTGCCACCGCCCGCCCATCCCGCGCCAGGTAAGTACCCGTCCCTCCAAATCGACTATCAACACGTTGGCCCGCAGCACCTGCCCCAAAAAGGCCGCTCTTTCGCTCATCACCTGCGGTGAAGCCCCGGCAGCCAGAAGATCCGCTAACTCCTCGGCTTCGGCGGTCATCCGCTGGGCCTCAAAATGGTAATAGCTCGCCTCGATGGCCCTGGTCTGGAACAATCCCAGAATTCCAAGGACCAGAGCAACAAGGAGCACCATTGCCAGCCAGAGTTTACCTGCTATGCTCCGCATCCTGCACCTCTAATTTATAGCCTATACCCCATACCGTCGAGATCATCGGGGGCGCGCCCGCCCGCCCGAGCTTCTCCCTGAGGCGGGTTATATGGGTGTCCACCGTCCGGGAATCCCCGTAAAAATCGTACCCCCATATCAAATTCAAAAGCTCCTCGCGCCGGAAGGCCCGGCCCGGCGCCTTCCCCAGTGCCAGCAGGAGGTCGAACTCTTTCGGGGTCAGGGGAACGGGTTCCGTGCCGACCGTAACCGTCCGCGCCGTCGGATCGATTATGATCTTGCCTATTTCAAGCTGTTTCTCCGTTCCGGGATACTTTTTCGACCGCCTTAAAACCGCCTTTATCCGGGCCACAACCTCCCGCGGGCTGAAAGGCTTGACGATATAATCATCGGCGCCGAGTTCCAGTCCGAGCACCCGGTCCATCTCATCGCCCCTTGCCGTGAGCATGATCACGGGCACATCCTGGGTTTTGCGTATCTGGCGGCAAACATCCCGGCCGTCCCTCCCCGGAAGCATCAGATCGAGAACGATCAGGTCCCATTCCCCGCTTACAGCCTCTGACAGCGCCGTCTCCCCGTCCGCGGCCTCTCCCACCTCAAAGCCTTCGGCGGCAAGGTACTTTCGCAGCAACTCCCTGATTCTCGGCTCGTCGTCAACCACCAGCACCCGCGGCCGGCTGTCTTTAGTCATCTCACCCTTCCTCCCGCACCTTTCAGGCATAAAACCGTTTTTTACACAGCATGCCCATTAAAGGAATCGTCAAGGCTCTTACACAAACAATACCAGAGCCCCGGATCGTTTAAAAGAAGCATTTTCTGGCCGAAAAAAAACGGCGCTGTAAAAGCGCCGTGGAACAGGGATTGCAGGGATCACTACTTGGCAAAAAACCAGCTTATCCTGGCCACCAAACGAACCAGGGGGTTCTTCAGGCGGCGCTCCAGATGTCGGTGCTCCTCCCTCAAACGGTTGAGTTCCTGGTTGAGGAACCGGTAGTCCCGTTCCAGCTCCTGCCCGGCGGCGGTTGTTTTCTGTAATTCGGCGGAAAGGCGTGCGTTCTCCGCCAGGAGACGCCTCTCATTTTCCGTAGCGCGCACGGCGTTCTGTTCGAGCTTCTGCTTCAGGTCGATGACCTCCCGCTGCAGGCGGGCTACCTGCGTCCCGTACTGCTCGCGGGTTTCCGCCAGTTTTGCCCTTGCCTCGCGCTCCTTGTCACGCTCCTGGCTTAGCTGCGTCTCCAAGGCGGAAATCATGTTCTTTAACTCCTCAACTATGATTTCGAAGTTGGCGATCTCCTTGTCCTTTTGCCGCGCGCGGCCGACCCAGAGCCGGCACTGGTGCAGAATGCTCTGGGCCTTGTTTTCGATTTTTTTCATCTGCTCCCGGTAATAAACAAGCTCCCGCTTCCTGAGGGTCAGCAGCAGCTCCTTCTCCGACAACTGCGTGTTGATGCGTTCATACTCGTCCCGGTAATGCGCCTGCGCGGCCAGGGCGGCTGCGGTTTGCTGCTGGGCGGCGGTGATTTCGTTCAGTTGAATTCTTACGGCAAGGAACTTCTTTTGCCATGCCGTACGCTCCGTGCTGTGGCGCTGTTTTTGCTCCCGAAGCAGCCCGAGAAAACGCCGCATCACCGCGTCATAAGCAGCCTGCGCCGTGGCGCTGTATGACCAGGTGTCCCCCTGCCGCTCGAAAAACGGAAAGCGGCGAAGGACTCCTTCAACCGCCTGCACGGTAATCGGCCGCCAGAGGTTCAACGCTTCAACGATCTGATTCAGGGAAAGTCCGGCAGGGTGTGCCCGGAGCACCTTCAAGATAAGGTATTTCAAGGGATACTGCCCGGCGTCCAGATCCCACTCCGTAAGGCCCCACATACCGGTGTCGAGCTGGACAAACCTCCCGTCGGAGATGAGGTTCGCCTCTTCGGTTATGACCTTCTTGGCTTTGTTTTTCTTACCCTTTTCCTCCCGTCTCAACTCCCACATGCTCAGCGGCTGCTGACGCTTCAAAAGCAGGTGATAGAATGAGTCATTGCCGCGAAAACCCTCGCTATTCAAATGCCATTGATTCCTCTTATCCAGGTTAAAGCAAGAATGTTGTTTAAGGCACAGCTCAACCTTTTCCTCCACCTCCTGGAGGGAAAGGTCCCGCAGCATCTTCCGTCGAACATATGGAGCAATCTCTTTCACCGAAAGAGCTTCGAAGAAATATAGTGTTCTCTTTAAAACATCGGTCAGGGAATAGAGCCTGCCGTTCACAAAACCACCTTCCTTAAGATGCTTTTACTACCAGTAATTAACATTAGAATTC
>JBFMBL010000016.1:37066-38589 GCA_040755195.1 Bacillota bacterium | reverse complement strand
TAACCCCGGTTCGCGGTGTAGTTGGGAGCCTCCTTGGTAATCGCCACGTTGTGCGGGTGGCTTTCTATCAATCCCGCAGGAGTAATCCGGACAAAACGCGTCTTTTCCTTCAACTCTTCTATTGTACGGCAGCCGCAGTAACCCATCCCCGCCCGCAACCCGCCAATCAGTTGGAAAACGGTCTCGGCAAGGGGCCCTTTGTAAGGCACCCGGCCCTCAACCCCTTCGGGAACGAGCTTGGGACCGTGGTCCTGAAAATAACGTTCGGCGCCGCCCTCGCGCATCGCCCCGAGGGAGCCCATACCGCGGTATACCTTATAACTCCGGCCCTGGTAGATTTCGATGTCGCCCGGACTTTCTTCCGTTCCGGCAAACAGGCTTCCGAGCATCACGGTATCGGCGCCCGCGGCTATAGCCTTGGTGACGTCGCCGGAGAACTTGATGCCGCCGTCGGCGATGATACGGCGCCCGAAGCGTTTGGCTTCCTCGGCGCAATCGTAAATCGCGGTGATTTGAGGCACGCCGATACCGGCAATGACCCGCGTGGTGCAGATCGACCCGGGCCCCATCCCGACCTTTACGGCGTCCGCCCCGGCCTCAAAAAGCGCCCTCGCCCCCTGGGCGGTGGCCACGTTTCCCGCCACCAGTTCTATATCCGGGTAGAGCTTTTTAATCTCCCGCACGGCTTCCAGAACATCCCGCTGGTGGCCGTGCGCCGTGTCCACCACTATGACGTCCACCTTGGCCGCCACCAGAGCCTCGACCCTCTCCTGGAAACCGGCGGTTACCCCTACCGCCGCGGCAGCAAGCAGCCGGCCTTGATTATCTTTGGCCGCGTTGGGATGCTTGTGCAGCTTCTCAAGATCCTTTATGGTAATGAGCCCGCGCAGCCTCATGTTTTTGTCCACCAGCGGCAGCTTCTCTATCTTGTGCCGGCGCAGTATCTCCTTCGCCTTTTCCAGTGTCGTACCCACCGGCGCCGTGATAAGGTTATCCTTGGTCATAACATTCTTGATCGGCTGGTCAAAATCCGTCTCGAAGCGTATATCCCGGTTGGTGATGATCCCTACCAGTATCCCTTCTTCAGTGATCGGCACGCCGGAAATGCGGTACCTCTCCATCATGGCCATAGCCTCCCGGACGGTATTGTCCGGCGCGAGGAAGATCGGGTCCGTTATGACTCCGTGCTCGGACCGTTTAACCCGGTCAACCTCCAGGGCCTGGCGCTCCGTGGTCATATTCTTATGGATAACACCGATACCTCCCTCCCGGGCCAGGGCAATCGCCAGGCGGGATTCGGTTACGGTGTCCATTGCGGAACTAACAAGCGGTATGTTGAGCTTGATTTTCGCGGTCAACCATGTAGCTGTATCCGCATCCCGCGGCAAAACCGCCGAAGCTGCCGGAGTCAGCAAGACGTCGTCGAAGGTAAGCCCCTGACGGCTGAACTTTTCCGGATACATCCTATCTCCCCCTTTGTATGCAGTCTATTATAGCACAGGCCTGTATTTTTAAAAAGCGTA
>JBFMBL010000016.1:13940-36966 GCA_040755195.1 Bacillota bacterium | reverse complement strand
GCCGCGTAACGGGTGCGCAAAGGGAATGAAAGCGAAGACCGACAGAAGCGGCAGCAGCGGAAGGGCATAGCGGCAATGGGCATAGGTGAGGAGATGTGTAACCGTATAAGCGGCAAGGATGCTCAGCAATCGTCCCGCTCCCGGCAAGCGGCGGACAAGACTGTAGGCGAGGCCCAACACCCCCGTTGACAGGATGATGTAGTGAAGATAAAGGGTAAAAACAGGCGGAAGTTTCTCTTCCCCGCCCCACAGAAATGCCCGGAACCAGAGCAGCTTGAATTTTGCCCGGGTGTACCAGTCGAAATAGCGCCCAAAATCTTCTTTAAAGCCGGTTTCAAGACGCTCCAACGCGAGGGCGGTTTGCAGGCTGCTCGTTTCCATGGGGTCCTTTCCCACCGGCCACTCGGGGTTCCAGCCGTACTTGATGCCCTCAAGATTAACGTAAGTACCGAGAAGCAGAGGGTTGCCGCCGCCCTCGGAAAGCGGGATGAAACGGTGAAAGACAACGGCGTTGCGTATCCACCAGGGAGACAGGGTAAGACAAAAGAAAACCGCGAGAACAACGGCGGCAGAAAAAAACGTCGCCCGGTCTGTTCCGCGGGTAGGTGCGAGACTTCGCCAACCAAGAACGCAGAGGGCCAGCATCACCAGAACCGCCCCGGTCGGACGGAGGAGAGCCGCCAGCCCTGCGGTCACCCCCAGCAGCGCATAGCCGCCGCGGTTCGCCGGGTATACCTTCAACCAAATGAAAGCAAACAACAGCAGTGAAAAGGTGAAAAGCGTCTCGGTAAGCAGGAGCCCGCTTAATAAGATGAAAGGGGGATAAAAGGCGCAAAGCATCGCGGCTCCGAATCCCGCCCACCGCCCGCCGAAATGCTTGCCGAGGTAAAAAACGAGTAAAACACTGCCGGCGGAGATAATGGCCTGGGCATACCGTGCCGCCGCCAGAGCCTGACTGCTGCCGTCACCGAAAAGCCGGAAGAAAAAGGCAAGAAAAAGCGGGTATCCGGGGGTGATGTAGGTCGTCGGCCCGAGCGCCGGCTCGGAGGAGAGCCGCGGGCGCCAGTAAGAGAAAACGTGATCCGCCGCCAGGCGTCTGCCGCTCTCGATATAACCCAGATCGTCGCTCTGCAGGGTAAGGGTACTGCCCCAATGATGGATAAAGGCCGCCCGCACCGTCAACGCCGCTGCAAAAATCAGCAACGGAACGAATATCAACCAAAACGCGCGTGTCGAGCGGTCTATACCCAAGGAATCGCATCTCCTTTTGAAATGTTCCACCGCCAAGGCGCCAAGAACGCCATCAATCAAGAGAATATAAATGTGACAACAGACAAATCGCTATTTCCAGCGTTTGATTCTCATCTTATGCGCCGTATCCCGATTTTCGGCCGTTTTCCTTTTCGCGATTGACTGATTGGGGGAGGCCCGAGGATAGTTCGTCGAGCTGCTGACGCAAGAGCGCAACCTCCTGGGCCAGGCGCACCACCCGTTCACTCTGCCGGGAAAGCGCCACGGAGTACTGCAAATTCAGCGCCAGTATGAAAAGGAAACCCAATAGGAACAGGGCTGACGGCGCATAGTATATTCCCAGGACATGAGCCAGTACCTCCACAAGGCTGCGGTTTGCCGCAAAAACCAGGAGAACCAGGGCTGTAGCCAGCCACAAAAGCGCATACTTCTCTTTGAGGTGGCGCCGCCTTATCAGGTCCAGGATCAAATAAAGCAATGCGGCGCTGACAGTCACGGTAAAGAGGTAAACCGCGCCGTTACCGCTCATCAGGCGTTCCCTCCTTTGACCGGAAGGCGCTTACAAAGACAGCCAGCAACACCTTGATAATGTAATAAACCGCGCGCCAAGGAGTAATCGAAGAAAAACCTGACTGACGGGGACGCATCCCCACCGGCACCTCGATCACTTTTAAGCCGAGCCGCCTGGCCGCAACCAGGCTCTCCGGTTCCGGGTAATCGGCCGGGTAATAGGCGGCAAACGCGGCTATGGCACGCCGCCCCGCGGCCCTGTAACCGGAGGTGGTGTCCCAAAACCGCCGTCTTGTCAAAAGGGACACCGCCCATGAAAGGAGTATCATTCCAGCCCGGCGGGCGTATGGAGTCTTGTAGCCGTTTGCCGCTACGAACCGCGACCCCACCACAAGGTCGGCTTCACCTGATTCTACCGGTCCGATGAGTTTCGGGAGATCGGCGGGGTCGTGCTGACCGTCTGCGTCTATCTGTACGGCGATATCGTACCCGTGCCGGAGGGCGTAACGGTATCCACCCTGCACCGCTCCGCCGATGCCCAAGTTGAACGGCATTGTTAATACCCGCGCTCCGGCCGCCCGGGCCTCCAAAGCAGTGGAGTCGGCGGACCCGTCGTTGACCACCAGGACTTCCCCTCCGGGCAAAGCGGCCTTGGCCTCTGTCACCACATTTCCGACCGTCCCGGCTTCGTTGTATGCGGGAATAATGATTAATACCCTGGAAATGGTTTACACCCCAATACATTTACTAATTCCAAAGACAAATTTCGGCAATTTTCTTTCCCTGCGGACTATATGGCCTTTTTTGTTGAGAATTCGCCACAGCCGAAAGAATCCCTGCCGGACGTTACAGCTTTCTATCGGGAAAGCGATGCAAAACTCCGACATTGTAAAAACAAGCTCAGCAGGCATGGCATTTTGTGGGCTGCAGCGGTATATTGGATCGCTTGCCTTGAACCTTATCCGCTTGTGCAAAATCATTATCGAATGATAAACTACGGGTGTAACCGGACCCGAATTTTTAAATCATGCGGAACTTTTTTCTCTTTCACAGGGTCTAACAGGTGTCCGGGCAACTGGACCCAGAGGAGGATGCTCCTTTGGCAGACGTCAATGTGCTGGTCGCAAAGGCGCAAAACGGTGACGGCGAAGCCTTTGAACAACTGGTTTTGATTTACCAGGACCGTATTTACGGGCTCTGTTACCGGATGTCGGGAAACCACGCCGATGCGCAGGATCTGGCACAGGAGGCCTTTGTCAGGGCGTACAGGGCACTGGGTAAGTTCCGCCGTGAGGCTGATTTCGGTACGTACCTTCACAGGATCGCGGTGAACCTTTGTATCAGCTTCCGGCAGCGGAATCACAACGAGCTCTCGCTTGACGACCCGGTGGCAACCGAAGAAGGACATCTTCCCCGCCAGGTGGCGGACAGAGGGCGTCAACCGGAAGAGATGTTGGAAGAAGCCGAGTTTGGGAATCTGGTTCGGGAAGCGTTGTCCGTCCTTGCCCGGGAACATCAGGCGGTACTGGTTTTACGTGAAATGGAAGCGCTGAGTTACGAAGAGATTGCCGCCTCGCTTGGCGTGGCGCCGGGTACGGTCAAGTCCCGCTTAAGCAGGGCGCGCGAGGCCTTGAAAAAATCTGTCAGCCAGTTAGCCAGGAAAAAAGGGCTCGACCTGCCTGGGATGTAACTATTCAGCCTATACTACAGCGACGGAACGCGGTGAGAGGCAAGCCTATCGCCGCACCCAACGAGGTGCCTGAATAGTTACCCTGGGATGGATTAAGGTGATATAATGCGGTGTAATCAAGCAAAAAAGGATCTGAGGTTGCTGGTCGACCGTCCGGACGGCATTAAACCGGAGGTTGCCGCACACCTTGAGGCGTGCGAGGGTTGCAGGCAGGAGTTTGCATTGTTGCAGCGATTGAGCGCAAGCCTCAGGACGGTGGAAGCCCCGCCGGCGCCGGCGTACTTCGCATCCGGCGTAATGGCGCGGATTGCCGCAGAAGGCAAAAAGGACAGCCGTGTCCGGTTGGGCTGGGTTTCCGCCTGGAAACGGTTTGCGGTGGCTGCGGCTACGGTTGTAATGGTTGCGGGCAGCGCGTTCGGGATCATCCGGTTTGCCGGGGTCAGCCAGCCTCCGATGGTGGCTGATAATACCAAACCGCCGGTGGTTCAGCCAAGCAACCCCACGGCGTTAAATCCTTTGACAAACCCCGATACGTCCGTTAAGACGCCGGCTTCCCAACCGGAGAATGGTACGACCTTACCAGACGGGACAACGGGTACGCAGCCGACGGCTAATAATTCGGAACCGGGCACGCAGCCGACAGTCGACAGTCCGGGAACGAAGACACAGCCGGCGGTTGATAAGACGGAAACGAAGACGGAGCCGCCCAAGCAGGACCCCGTCGAGATCGCCATGGCGCGGACACCGCGCACGTTTTTAAGTCAGCAGCGGGTGTTGTCGAGCACGGTGTTGCGGATAGAGGTCAAGGATCTGGCGGCGGTCAGGACAGAGGCGCTTTCGGCGGCGCGTTCGTTTGAGGCCAGTGGTGGAATCTCGGTTGCCAACAGCAGCGACGGACAATACCGTACTGAAATGTATCAGTTTATCGTGGAAACCCAAAAGGCCGAGAATTTTCTGACCGCCCTCGGGGCTCTGGGGATGGTAACCAGCCGGCAAGACGAACAGCGCGACATTACGGATGATTTTAACAATACCAAGACACAATACCTGAACCTCATCGCAAGCCGGAACGCAGACCCTGAAAGCGCTGCTGAAATCGACCCTGAGATTAACGGGCTGGAAAAGTATCTGTCACAGTTGGAAGCGTCTACAGGCAAACGAACGGTGACACTCTGGCTTGTGCAAATCCCGTAAAGGAAAAACGCTCGGTTGTATCGGAATACGATAAGAAAGGAACCTCAACGGTTCCTTTTATTTTACAAACGCCAGGTTAAAAACCTTCGCCTTTAGGTACAGCTTTTACGGCTGTTTCCTTAAACCGACCCCCGTTTGAAAACGGGGGTATTCTCTAAAAGGCAATTCTTTCAATCACCCCCGCTTAAAAGCGGGGTCTTGCAGAATGCTTTTGGCGTTCAAACGATAAAACACTACCGCCGCTTCGGCCCGGGTCAGAGGCGCCAGCGGAGCGAAAAGCCCGTTCGAGCGCCCGCGCATTAAGCCGCACGCATAAATTCTGGCCACCGCTTCTCTGGCCTTTGGGGGCACGGCCTCCCAGTCACGATACGGCGGCGCACCGGCGGTTTTAACGTTACCGCGGCAGAGTGAATCGAGCGCCACCGCCACCGTTGCCCTGTCCACCGGTACCTCCGGCCGGAAGCTTCCGTCCGGGAAAAGGGGCAACAACCCCATATAAACCACAGCGCGCACGGCATCACGCGCCCAGACCGGCGTGTCACGGGGTACAGAGCCGGCCGGCGCATCCTTCTTTGCAAAACGCTCCACCAAAGCCGCAAATTCCACCCTGGTAAAACGCCTGTCAGGTTTAAAGCTTCCGTCCGGGTAGCCGGCAAGAAGCCCTTCGGCGGCAAGAGCTGTCACCTCTTTTTCCGCCCAGTGTCCGCCGATATCGCTGAATACCTTCTGGCCGCGCAGTTGGTCGACCCAAAGACCGCTGACGGCGCCTGTCCGGGTGTCTACCGATACCAGACGCACCGGTTCGGGGTGTGTCCAATCCAACGGGCAGGAAAAGTCCCCTCCGGGGGCTATTTCCACCGGCAACCGACCCTCCGTCCGGTAAAGGTAAAGCTGCGTACCCCTTGTCCAACCGGACAACGGCTTCCCGAAAACCAGCGGCCATACCTTCAGAAGCGGCGCCTGCACCGTATTCCGGGATTTAATCGCCAGCACGACCGGCACTACCCCATCCTCTTTCCAGAAAGTGACCGTTACCTCCTCGCCGGACCGGATGTATTCCAGGTCTACGGGATAACCGTCCTTTGTTATCGTGCTTCCCGCACTCACACGGTACGTCTCATCACTGATTTCAATCAAGCCTCGTTCGGGACTGCATTTCTGCACCACGCCTGTCGCCTGGGCTGCCGCTTCCGCCAAATCCACCCGCGCCACCCGGCCTTGGGAATCAAGTGTTACACGTACCCACTGGCCCGACCCTAAGACGGTTGACCCGAGATTTACAGCGCCCCTGAAGAAGCAGGCCTCGGGAGCGGTTGTTAAAGTCCTGTAATTCCCGGTGCTGTCCTGGAGGTTAAGCGTTTTTCCACGCGCATCAGAATAAAGCATCTGTCCGTATATTATACCGGTATCCACGCGGACCTGAAGCAATTCTTTCCTTTCCGGTATAACGGTGCCCGTTACGTGCTCCCCAACCGCCAGCCGGTCCGGAGATTCTTGGGCAGACCCGCGAAAGACGCGTATCCCCGGGAAAAAAGTAAATTCCCGGCCGCCGGCCAAGGTCAGCTTCCCATCCGCCACCTTTTCCACAAAGCCTGAAACCACTTTCTGCCGCACCGCTATGTGCAGCACATGGCGGGTCTGCGGGTCCAGACGGAGTTTGATCGGAACTCCGGGAGGAATCTCTTCGGTCACATAGGACGGACCAAAGACCTGGTCCAACGCGTCAAGCTCCACCGGGTCGGTTTCACGGGCTATGGCGTATCCCGGTTCAAGAGGATAACTGTCGCCGCCGATGAGTGAAATACTGCCCGCTTTCAGACTTTCCAGAAACCCATCCTTCTCCACCCAGTCGGCACTGGCCTCCCAGGCCTCCTGTGTTGACGGGTTAATCTTCAAAACCGCTCTGACTCCCGCCGGCACCGCCGCCGGGGGCAAGTTGTCCCCCCGTACCATCACGTCCGCCGTCTTAATAAGATAACCCCCGTCTTGAATCACCGGTGTCTCCTTCGTTGCTACGGCTCCGGATTCCGTTTCGAGGAAGCGCGCAGGCGATAGATACCTCTTCTCGCTTACAATGTAGACCCTGTTTTCGGCGGGGCAACGATACAGATCGGTACCCGGTTCAAGCTTTTGCTCCGACGGCGCAATCAGCTTCCCGTTCACAACCGCCGCCGCCACTTGCGGTGCCTGCAGCGTCCGGCCGCCCGCGAGTTCTACCCCGTTACCCGAATCGTTTTTTACTATATCGCGCTGCAAAGTCTGACCATACGCAAGGCTGTACGGCTGCCGAATACGTCCGTCAGACGCTGTTCCGCGGCTCACCTTTATACCTGTCACGGATATTTTGTATCGGCCCGGCGCGGGTCGCTGTATGTTGACCTGCTCCACGTTGTTCAACCGGTCCGGCAAGCCTCGTTTTTCAAAGTCGTTCCCCAGGTAGCGACGACCGTCCGGCCCTTCTACCACGAGGTCAAGGTCGTTAACCAAAACCGACGCCGTTCCCGTTACAGCCGTCGGGTCAGTCCAGCAAAGGGTTATTTTCAAGGGTGTGTTATCATCCCGTACCGTAACCTCATATCCGACACGTTCCCCTTCCCCCAGTCCCGGGTCCCCAACCGCGAAAGAAAACGTATGCTCCTTTAGGGCAAGAACGGTACCCGCAAAGTCCAGGATGCCGAAGCCACCACCCGTCAACCCATTGAGTGACTGTGCGCCGTTAATCAACAGCGCTTTGAGAAGCGCCGACGGGGGTGCCGTATAGCCTTCTTTCTGGCGCAAATACTCACGCAGTAAAACCGCGGCTCCACCGCCTACCGCCGCCGACATACTTGTCCCGTCCTGGCGGATATATAGATTATTACCGGAAGGGTTGGACGTTGCACTGCGTGAAGCCGGGGCGATCACTCCTACCCCCGGCGCCACCAAATCGGGCTTTATCCGCCCGTCCCCCGTCGGCCCCCGGCCGGAAAGGCGAGCCACCGCTTTGGGATCGGTATACCCGAGAAGAGGCCGTGGGTTCTCGCTTGCCCCCATGACCAGCGCGTTCTTGCTGTTGGCTTCACTCGTCAGGGTTTTTTCCGCGGGGCCGCCGTTTCCCGCGCCGAATACCGGCAGGAAATCGGGATTGTAGAAACAGAAGCGGTCAATTTGCGATGAGGCAGCCGAATAGCTGTTTGACCCGCCGCCCCAGCCGTCAATGTGCACACGCACCCCGGCGTTGTAAGCGGGTCTGAAGAGCGAAACCAGGTCTGCCGGAGGATCCGGCTCACCGCCGGCATTGGTGATAGCCTGAAAGTAAATGCTGGCCTCCGGGGCAATACCGCGGTAAGAACCGCCGGAAGCCGCGCCCGTTCCCGCAACAATCCCGGAAACGTGTGTCCCGTGTCCGCTGGTGTCGGCGGTGCTTCCCCCCGACCAGGAGCGCAGCAGCGCCACTTTCGGCATCTTTCCCGGAGTGCTTTTAAAATCGGGATGAAGATCATCCAGGTTTCCTTTATCAAGACCACTGTCCGCCACCCCCACTATTTGACCGTAACCGGACAGGCCCTGCGGCGTTATAAACCCGGGAACGAGTGACGGCGCCGTTCCGGTTATCGCCGCCGCTCTGTCGGAAAGAAAACGCGGCGGTTCGTAAGGCTCGACTTTTAAGACCGCCGTCTCGTGCAAAAGCTTCTCTATCGACCCCGCGGGAAGCCTTACGCGCAGGGTTGTCCCTTCCTCTTCGACACCCTTTAGGACGGTGCCGCCGGCTGCAGCAACCACCCCTGCGATATGCTTTTTGTCTTCCTGTGAAAATAGGACGACATTCAAAAGAAATGATTTCTCGGCAGGAGATCTTTTAAGTTCGGGGATATCAGCGGGAACCTCGTACGACTTGAATTCTATCCCCCGGGGGAGCGAAACCGGACGGCGGATACGAACCAGGACCTTGTCCCGGGAGACCGCCTCCCCTACCTGAACCTCCGGGATGTGTTTCAACCGGGTTACAGTGTTGGAATCCACAATATAAACCCCGGGGCTGAATCTCCCGGCCGTTTGCCCGGCAGACCACCAGCCCGATTTGGATCCGCCCCAAAAGACCCCGGCTAAACAGATTATTAAAAGAGCAGATAAAAATAAAAACCGCCGCATTTATACCTCACTTAAGGTTTAGTTAATGTGTTAGCGGTTAAACCAACTAAATTATAAATTTTATTCCGTAGGGTATCAATAAGATAAAGGTTCCTTATTAAGCTAAAAAACCCTGGGCTTGCAAATTATCTCTCGGATCTTGGTGTCAAAGAAGTGCTGCGAATGCGCCGGCTGGATCACAACCGCCGTATCGGCGCCGCTTGCAGTCCCGGCTATCGCCACGACATCATCGCCGGGAGGAATCAGTCCTGCGTCCAGCGCCATAACGCTTATCTCCACACAAACCTTGACCCCCTGTCCGAGAAGACGGAGCGTTGAGGCGATGATCTCCGCCGGGTAGACGCCGCCGAACTTGAATCTAAGCGAACGGTCAAGCCCGGCCATCAGGTGGGTCGTTGTAAGTATCCTGATTCCGGCGCGTTCGAGCCGCGCCCGCACCTCCGAAGACATCTCATCCACGCCCGGCGCCGAAAACCCGACCTGGTGCGCCACGCATACCGTGTCGAGCCCGCATCCAGCCAATAAAGCCGCCGTCTCTCCCGAACACGAAGCCACAACAACATGTTTCAGGTTAAGTTCACCAGCCCGGGCCAACGCGGCCTCAATGGTAGCGCCGGTATTTGCCTTCCCCGCGGCGGGCCAGTAATGCGTCATTAGACCACCCTTAGCGCTCTTCCGTGCCGGGAACGGGAAAGGACATTGAGCATTCCTAAAGCCCGGCCGGTGCCCAGCGCCACGCAGGACACCGGATCCTCCGCGACGTAAACCGGAAGCCCGGTTTCCCTGGAAAGAAGCAAGTCTATTCCCTCCAAAAGCGAACCGCCCCCGGTCATTACAATCCCCTTGTCCACGATATCCGCAGCCAATTCCGGCGGCGTCCACTCAAGGATCCCCTTAAGGGCGGTAACGATGTTGTCAAGCGGTTCCCGGATGGCTTCCCACACCTGTTGGCTGTTGACCGTCACGGATCGCGGCAGCCCGGTAACCAGATCACGCCCGCGGATGCTGGCGGAACGCTTTGTGGTACTGGAAGGAATAGCGCTGCCGATCTCGATTTTTAACTCCTCCGCCGAACGTTCACCGATGATCATATTAAACTCGCGGCGGACATAACGCACGATCGCCTCATCAAACTTGTCCCCGCCGACGCGGGTAGACGTTGAACACACAATGCCTCCGAGTGAGAGGACGGCGATGTCGGTAGTGCCGCCTCCGATATCTATCACCATTGAACCGCTTGCTTCAGAGACGTCTAACCCCGCCCCAAGGGCCGCCGCCATCGGTTCTTCTATTAGAAAAGACTGTCTTGCGCCTGCCTGAATTGCCGCCTGACGCACCGCCCGTTCCTCAACGCTGGTGACTCCGGTTGGAATACAAACTATAACACGCGGGCGCAGAAGAAAACGCCTGCATCCGCATTTCATTATAAAGTACCGGAGCATCTTCTCTGTTACGTCATAATCCGCTATAACGCCCTCTTTAAGCGGCCTTACCGCAATAATATTCCCAGGCGTTCGCCCTAACATCCGTCTTGCTTCCTCACCAACCGCTATCACCTTGTTGTCATCGCGGTTTATGGCGACCACTGAAGGCTCATTCAGGACTATTCCCTTACCCTTAACATAGACGAGTACCGTTGCTGTGCCAAGATCAATTCCGATATCCGGAGTGAAACCGAGCATCTGCTTCCCCCCTGTTTCTCTTGCGGGCTCGTCCCAACATCACCCCCAAAAATAACCAACCGCATTTAGCAGTCCCGGGGAATTGAAACGCCACCGCACAGGATGTTATGTATATTCTACATATTCTGGGGGGATTCCTTTAAGCTCGGCAAAATTTCACCCGGCGTCCTTATATTTCCTCCTGGTGGCCTCGCCGCCACGCAGGTGTCTTTCTGCTTTATTTACGTCTAAAATCTGCCTTACCTGCTGGGCCAGTTTTTTATTCAATGATGGCAGGCGTTCGGTAACATCCTTGTGCACGGTGCTCTTTGATACTTTGAATACCTGTGCCGCCTGCCGGACAGTAGCCTGGGTCTCGAGGATATACGCACAGATGTCAAGAACCCGCCGCTGGATATACTCCTGCATCACCCTACCTCCCGGTTCCGCCCTGTTATCTAAACTATATGCTGCATGCTAAAGGGAAATGCTTGTCCAGAGGCGGCTTTCGCCGTCTTTCGTCCAATCATTCCTTTGAGAGGTTATTGCGGCTGTGAACCGGGGATAAAGGCATAGAAACCACCTAATACTTTACGATTCGCACGCCGCTATAGTAATGGGTGAGTATCTGCCGGAAATTGTATCCGTGCTCGGCCATTCCCTTGGCGCCGTACTGGCAGAGCCCGACCCCATGACCATACCCGACCGTGGTAAACAAAACATGCCCCTCCTTGATGTCCCAGGTAAACCGGGTGGATTTAAGACCTAATCGCTCGCGAATCATGGTGGCGGAAACAGGCTTTCCAGCGACTGTAACCTCTTTGGGCCTACCGGTTGCGGTTACATCCGTGAGGGTAATGTTAAGCGTTCCCGGCCCCTGCCCGCTTTCGGAAGCGCTTGCGGTCATGTCCGGGGATACAAGGCTTTCTTTGAGCTCGGCCAGCGTAAAGGAACGGCTCTCCACCGGTCTGGTCTTTAGATCGTAAGGACAAGGCACGCTCTTCAGGTACGGTATATCAAATTTCCATACGTCGCGCGCGTTTTCGGTGCGGCCGCCGCACGAGGCATGATAAACCGGATCGATTAATTGGCCCTCGTATGTAATAACCAGTCCGGTGGTTTCCGACACCGCCCGCCTGACCTTGTAATAATAGCGGTAATAAGCGATTGGTCCCCACGTTTTCTTCAGATCCTGCCTGCTTAAATACGCCTGGCTGTGCCGAGGATCGTCGCAAAGATCGGTACCGGGATGAGGGTTGTTGGCAACCCCGCGCGAAATGATGCGCCGTAAGGTATAAGTCCGCGCCGCTACCGCCTGAGCTTTTAAGGCCTCAAGTGGAGCTAAAGCCGGCATTTCAGCCGCAACCACGCCAACAATGTATTCTTCCAACGGTATTGTCTCTACCGTACCTGTTTCGTGTCGATACAGCCGTACATCTTGTCCCGACTGACGGATTTCAACCTTTTCTTTCGAAATTTTTCCGGGATAAAGCCAAACAGCGGATATAATCGTTGCAAGCAAAAGAAATAAACCCGCCCTCAACCGCAATTTATTCCCCCCATGAGACGACATGGATTCCAGAGTGTATCCGACAACAGCAGGATAGTCCTTTATGAGCGATAATCATTATTCCTTATATTAAAAGCCCGTGATATAAGATATTACCGTTTACCAACCAATATTACCATTTTAAGGAGGCTGGAATAAACCTTATTCGGGGATGGCCTTTATGCGGAAGATGAAAAAAAGCCAGGCCAATGCCTGGCTTTCAAACTTACCTAAATATTCAGGTTTTATACTTTCTTACCGGGAACGGCCCGCCATTTCAACCGCCTTCAACCTTGCCAGGGCCCGCAGGAGCGCCGCCTCCGCCCTGACGAGGTCAATGTCGGCCGCCTTGCTGCGCAATCGCTCCTCGGCGCGTTCCTTTGCCCGGCGCGCGCGGTCGACGTCTATCTCTTCGGCGAGTTCCGCCGCGTCGGCGAGTATTACTACACGGTTGTCCTTCGCTTCAAGGAAACCGGCGCTTACGGCCATCTGCCGCCACCGGCCGTCCTTTTGAATACGTACCACGTCGGTCTTTAGGCTTGTCAGCAGTGGACAATGGTCGGGCAAGATACCTAAATCGCCGCCTGCACCGCGCGCGCAAACCATCCGCACCTCATCGCTGTAAGCAACCCGGGCAGGCGTGACGACTACTAATTTCTGGAGTTTCTCAGCCATTACCGCTCACTCCTTAAGAAGCCGCAAGGAGTTGTTTGCCTTTTTCAACGGCCTCTTCGATGCCGCCAACCATGTAGAAGGCATCTTCCGGCAGGTCGTCGTGTTTTCCGTCCAGGATCTCCTTGAAGCCCCGAATGGTGTCCTTAAGTGACACATATCTTCCTGGCTTTCCTGTGAAGGCTTCCGCCACAAAGAAGGGCTGCGAGAGGAACCGCTGCAGTTTCCGCGCCCGGGCCACGATGAGTTTGTCTTCTTCCGATAATTCTTCCATACCGAGGATGGCGATGATGTCCTGCAGCTCTTTGTACCTCTGCAGTACCTTCTGCACTCCGCGCGCCACCGCGTAGTGGTCCGCTCCCACAACCTTCGGTTCCAATATCCTGGACACCGAGTCGAGCGGGTCCACCGCCGGATAAATGCCGAGCTCGGCAATCTGCCGGGACAACACGACCGTGCCGTCGAGGTGCGCAAAGGTGTTGGCCGGCGCCGGGTCCGTCAGGTCGTCGGCAGGCACGTACACCGCTTGCACGGAAGTAATGGATCCCTTGGTGGTGGATGTAATACGCTCCTGAAGCTGGCCCATCTCGGTCGCCAGAGTCGGCTGGTAACCCACGGCGGACGGCATGCGGCCGAGGAGCGCCGAAACCTCCGAACCTGCCTGTGAGAAACGGAAGATGTTGTCGATAAAGATCAGCACGTCCGCGTTCTCTTCATCACGGAAATACTCCGCGAGACAGAGCCCGGTCAGCCCCACACGAAGACGGCAACCCGGCGGCTCGTTCATCTGGCCGAACACCATCATCGTCTTGTCCATAACCCCGGACTCGGTCATTTCAAGGTAAAGGTCGTTTCCTTCACGTGTGCGCTCGCCCACGCCCGCAAACACCGAGATACCGCCGTGCTGCTTGGCGATGTTGTTGATCAGCTCCATAACGATAACAGTCTTGCCCACTCCGGCGCCGCCGAACATCGCGATCTTGCCGCCCTTCATGAACGGGACCAGCAGGTCGACGACCTTGAGGCCGGTCTCGAGCTGTTCAACCTTTGTGGACTGGTCAACCAGCGGAGGCGCAGGTTTATGGATCGGGTACTTCTTATCGGATTTAATCTCGCCTTTGCCGTCGATAGGCGTTCCAAGAACGTCAATCATCCGGCCCAGCATCGGTCTTCCTACCGGCACTGAAATCGGCGCACCGGTGTCCGTAACCTTGGTGCCCCGTTTAATGCCGTCCGTGGTCGACATCGCAACCGTACGAACCACATTGTTACCAAGATGCTGCTCCACTTCGAGGGTGAGGTCTATCTTACCCCCGGATGGCCCTTCAGTTTCAAGCTTCAATGCGTTGTAGATTGGAGGCACCTGTCCCGGAGGGAACCGCACGTCAACCACAACGCCGATTATCTGTACCACTTCTCCAACATTCATTGGACTAATCAAACCTCCTCCAAGGCGTTATTCGAGCGCCGCCGCGCCGCCTACGATCTCCAGCAACTCCTTCGTGATACCTTCCTGCCGTACCCGGTTCATCTTCAGGGTAAGAGTGCCGATCATTTCTTCGGTGTTCTTCGTCGCACCGTCCATGGCGGTCATCCGGGCACATTGCTCGCCCGCTTTCGATTCGAGTATGGCATGAAAGACAACCGTCTCTACGTACTTGGGAAGCAGTTCATAAAGAACAGCCTCCGCAGAAGGCTCAAAGATGTAAAGCGGCTGTGGACCTTTTTTGCTTTCTTCTTTAGCCTCTCCTTCTTCCTCTGCGGGCGGCTCGACCGGCAAAACCTTTACCACTGTGGGCTGCTGGACAAGAATGTTTACGAATTTTGAATAAATCACGTATACCGCGTCAAATTCACCCGTCGCGTACTTATCGATGGCTATTTTGGCAATCAGCCGGGCATGCGCGAACTTGATATCTTCGCCCAGGCCGACGAACTCTCCTTCCATCGCCATCCGGCGAAAACGGAAAAAGTTCCTTGCCTTGCGCCCCACTGCGACAAGAGCTGCATCGGGATGCGCATTGAGCTCACGCATGGTTGTACGCAGGATGTTGCTGTTAAACCCGCCGCACAAACCCCTGTCTGCGGTAATCACGATATAACAGATCTTTTTGGGTTCGCGCACTGCCAAAAGCGGGTGCTTTACATCACCGGCCGCCTTGGACAGGCGCCCCAGAACCTCATGAATCTGCCGGGCATACGGGCGCGCCGCCGTGACCGCGACTTGCGCCTTCGCCATTCTGGCAGTCGCCACAGCCTTCATCGCTTTACATATCTTCTGCGTGCTCTGGAGGCTTTTTATGCGCCGCCTGTAATCACGTAAGGATGGCATTACCTCACCTCCACGCTACGCTAGTCCGTACTGCATCTTAAAGCCTTTTTTGAAATCCTCGATGGCGCTCTTGAGTTTTCCTTCCGTGTCCGGTTTAATCTCCATATCATTTTTAATCGCCTGCAGAACCGCAGCCCCCTGAGCGCGCATATACTTCAACAACTCCGATTCAAACTCCTGAACCTTGTCAGCAGGAAGATCGTCAAGGTATCCTCTAACGCCTGAATAGATGGCTACAACCTGTTCCTCCATCGGCATCGGGACGTACTGCCCCTGTTTCAAAAGCTCCACCAACCGCTCACCGCGGGTAAGCCGCGCCAGTGTAGCCTTGTCAAGGTCTGAACCGAACTGGGCGAAAGCCGCCAACTCCCGGTACTGCGCGAGTTCGAGGCGCAACTGGCCCGCAACCTGCCGCATTGCTTTCCGTTGCGCTTTACCTCCTACACGCGACACCGAAAGACCCACGTTGACGGCGGGACGGACACCGGCATAGAAAAGGTCCGGTTCAAGAATGATCTGACCGTCGGTAATGGAGATAACATTAGTCGGAATGTATGCGGAAACGTCACCCTGCTGGGTCTCGATAACCGGCAGAGCCGTCATGGAGCCGCCGCCGTAATTCGGGTGCAGCTTAGCAGCCCTTTCAAGAAGCCGTGAGTGCAGGTTGAAAACGTCACCAGGGTATGCCTCACGTCCCGGCGGGCGCCTCAGAAGAAGTGAAAGCTCACGGTAAGCCGCCGCCTGCTTTGAAAGGTCATCGTAAACGATCAGGACCTCTTTCCCCTGATCCACGAACTCCTCACCGATCGCCGCACCGGCAAACGGGGCGATATAGAGCAGCGGTGAGGGGTCGGAAGCGGTCGCGGAAACCACGATGGTGTGGTCCATCGCCCCGTGTTCCTGGAACTTCTGGATCACGTTGGCCACCGTTGAAGACTTCTGGCCGACCGCTACATAGATGCAGATACAGTTTTGGCCCTTCTGGTTGATGATCGCGTCCACGGCAATGGCCGTTTTACCCGTCTGCCTGTCGCCCAGGATCAACTCCCGCTGGCCGCGGCCGATCGGGATCATGCCGTCGACAGCCTTGATACCGGTCTGCAGCGGCGTGTCCACCGGCGCCCGGTAAATAACACCGAAAGCGATCTTCTCAATCGGGCGGAACTTATCGCTCTTAATAGGCCCTTTGCCGTCAAGCGGCACACCCACGGGATTTATTACACGTCCGAGAAGCGCATCGCCCACCGGTACCGAGGCGATACGTCCCGTTCTTTTGACTACGTCGCCCTCTTTGATATGCGTATACGCGCCCAGGATAACGCACCCGATGTTGTCCTCTTCAAGGTTTAGCGCCATCCCGAGCGTGCCGCCGGGGAATTCCAACAGTTCGGCGTACATGCAGTCTTCCAGTCCGTAAACCCGCGCCACGCCGTCACCGATGTATATTACGGTACCGACATCCGTGACCTCGACCTGAACCTCATATTTTTCAATCTGCTGGCGGATTATCGAACTGATTTCTTCCGGTCTTAATTTCATATCCCTCTGTCACCCCTATCCAACTCGAATTTCGCGAACCTGTTCCTTCAGGCGCTGAAGCTGCCGGGATACGCTGGAATCGATAACCCTATTACCGATGCGGACCACCAGGCCTCCCAAAATTTCCGGCTTCACCTGGTATTCCACCTTGACATCCTTCCCGGTTACCTTTGAAAGAGCCTCAATCAGCTCATCCTTGTCACCCGACTGCACTTCCACCGCCGAGGTGATCTCCACTTCGACAACGTTGCGTGTTTCGTTAACCAACCGGGTAAATTCCGCCGCGATACCTTTGAAATACATCTCCCGCCGGGCGTCCAGGATAACATTTACAAAGTTCAGCGTATACTGTTCCACCTCGGCGCCGAAAACCTCTTTCACAATGCCCTTTTTAACGCTTGTAGGAACCTGAGGGTGATAGAACACCCGCCGGAGGTCCTGCGATGCATCCAGGGCATCAAGGACGTCGCGCAACTCCTGTTCGACCTTATCCAACAATCCTTGTTCTTGCGCGATTTCGAATAACGCCCGCGAATAACGTTCAGCAACCGCACCTTCTAACATGGCAGGTTCTTCACCTCGCTAATGGCGTCCTTAACGAGTTTGTGCTGCGCATCGATATTCAACCCGTCCCGGATCACTTTGCTGGCGACAAGAACAGCCAGACTCGCCACCTGGTCTTTCAGCTCGGCCATGACCTTGTCTTTCTCCCGCTGGATGTCCGTCATGGCGCCCTCTTTAAGGCGGGCCGCTTCCTCTTTCGCCGCTTCGATGATAGCCTGGGCCTGCTCTTCGCTCGCCTTGGTAGCTCTTTCAACAATCTTCTGAGCCTCTTCGCGGATGCGGCGCATTTCGGTCTCGACTTCCATTTTGATCTTTTCCGCATCGGCCTTCTGTTTCTCCGCCTGCTCTATATTTGAAGCTACGTACTTCTGGCGATCTTCTAAAACTTTTAAGATTGGTTTGTAGACCAAAAGCCTAAGAAGGACAAGCAAGAGGAGGAAATGAATAATTTGAGCAAATATCGTCCCGTTAATCCCTAATCCCACCGGGTTTTTCCCTCCTTCCGCAAAAGGGTGCGGTAGCAGGTTTTAACCTCTTCGGATTAAAACCTGCCCCATTAGGATTATTAATACAAAGCAATACTACTAAAGGTGAAAACGAGTAACTCCTTCATTTCATAACAGCTCTAAGAACCGTTCTTTTCTTACCCACCGATCTTACCCATGAGCATGAACGCGATAACCACGGCGATAATCGGGATTGACTCGATCATGCCGATACCGATAAACATAATAGTCATTAGCTGACCGCGTAACTCAGGCTGACGGGCTGTTCCTGACAAACACTGACCGGTGGCGATACCGTCACCGATAGCAGCACCGAGAGCGCCAAGACCGGCCGCAAGAGCCATACCCAAAGCTGCACCAGCACCAACCTCCATCACTTTCCCTCCTTTCTACCAAAAAATTTGTGTTTCTTGTTAATGGTGATCATCGCTCACAACCATTGAGATGTAAGCGATGCTTAACGCGGTAAACAAGAATGCCTGGATGGCGGAAACGAATATGCCGAAAGCCAACCAGATAACGGATGCCAGAAAGCCGCCGCAGTATTCCGACATGCCGGTGATAAGACCCAGCAACGCCACCGTCATGATGTGCTTGCCTTTCATATTGCCGAATAGTCGGAACGCCAGCGTCACCGGTTTTGCAAGGTCTTCAACAATCGGAAGGACCGGTATGGGCATGAAATAGTGCTTGAACATCTTTGGTCCGGTGTACCTGAGACCCCAAATGTAAATTAAGGAAAAGGTAATCAACGCCATACCGAGAGTGGTGTTAATATTTCCTGTCGGGGCCTCTAAAGTAGGTATTAACCCCATGAAATTGCAAATAAGAATGAACATGAAATAGGTTAGGATGAGTGGGTAAAGCCCCTGACCTTTCTTTTTACCCATGCTGTCAAAAAGTTGAGCCCCGAGAAAGTCGAAGATCATCTCTATCATGGAAGCCAGCTTGGTTGGGCGCCGCATGCTGCATCCCCTGGCCGCTGCGATCCCGAGGAGTAATGTCAGCGCCATCGCTATCCAGGTGAAATAAATGGTACGCAGATCCAACATCAATGACATACCGGCGATGTTAACCTTCTCCGCTTCCAAAGGAAAACCCCAGAAATTAAGATGATGTTCAGTTTTCTCGAGTTCAAAGCCTTCGCCGCAACCCGCTACCATCACCGCTAAAAAAACCAGAAGCAACCCTAAAAAGAAAACCTTCTTATACCGCTTCATCCCCTTCAAACCCTCACTCACCCCCTTCCTCAACCGACTAAAAAAGAAGAGCCCTCATGCACCGACCTGGAGACGGTCGTGAACGAGAGCCCTTATTGCCTCGGCGACACTAAATGCGGGAACCGTTAACAGCCCGGCCAACACGGCAGGAAGGATGAACCAGCCAGTTTTGGCCATATAATAGAGGGCTACAATAACCAAAATCCAGCGGGTCATCGTACCCATCTGTACAAACACGCGTGCCCGGTCCTGACCGTAAGGCAACAGATAGAGCATCCTCCGCATCCGCAGGCTCAGAAAAAACGCGTTAATAATGCTGATTCCAAGACCTGAAGCAAAGCTCGCGATCAGTGGATTATGCGGGCGGAATAGAAGCATAATCATCAAAACCACAAGGATCCAAACGGCCTCACGGATAACCCGTCCGGCAAACCGGTCAAACTCTCCCGACAACGCCACCTAACCCATCACTCCGGTAACTAGTTATTGTCTTCGTCTTTTAAGGAAAAACGCCCCATTATTCTAATGATTCCGTAAATACCGGCCCCAATCCCCACGAGCAACCCTACAATAGTCAGCCATGGTATTTCCGAATGGAGCCGCTTGTCTAACTTGTCTCCGATCCACCAGCCCAGCACAACTGACATTGCGAACTGTACACTAATGCTTGAGGTGAGGGCGAACGTCTTCATTACACGTCCCCACCCGGTCTTGCTGGCCACGATGGCGTTTTTCCTCCGTTTTTCTCTTTTTACTTGTGCCCTATTTTACAATTCCAGACGCTTTTACTCCCTTTTCTACCCAAAATAGGCTTATCCAATGCAGTATATTTTCTACGTCACCAAAAATATTCCTGCCGGAAAATACATTTTCGTCTACGGTTTTAAAAAATTTTTTTCGGAAGGTTTAATTTATAACATCTTGTGACCTTGAGAACATACCGGCGGGCTGAATTCCTCTGGTCGCGGCCCTAAACCCAAAAAGCACTTGAGCCCGCCTTCGATCCTCATCGCAGCCTGCCCGTCACCGTACGGGTTTACCGCTTCGGCCATTTGGTTATAGAAAGCTTCGTCATTCAGAAGCTTTTCCACCGCCGCAAACACCCTGTTCTCGTTCGTTCCCACAAGCATTACGGTGCCTGCCTCTATGGCTTCCGGCCGTTCGGTGACATCGCGCAAAACCAACACCGGTTTCCCTAAAGCCGGCGCCTCCTCCTGCAGACCTCCCGAATCCGTGAGCACAAGAAAACTCCTGGCCATCAGGTTGGCAAAATCGCTGTAAGGCAACGGCTCGATAAGATGCACCCGCGGACAACCCGCAAACTCCTTCACCGCCGCCTGAAAAACGACTGGGTTGCGGTGAACCGGGAACACCACAGTAATATCATCGTGATTCATAACCACGCGTCTAAGAGCCCTGTACACGCCGGCTAGAGGTTCCCCCCAGTTTTCCCGGCGGTGGGTGGTCACCAGGACAAGCCGCTTACCGCCTTTTACAGCAGCCTCTAGCGCCGCATCCCCGAAACGATGGTCCGGTCGCACCACCTGGTATAGTGCGTCTATGACGGTGTTCCCCGTAACAAATATACTCTCGGCGTCGGCACCTTCACCCAAAAGCGCGGCGCGCGCCCGCGCCGTCGGCGCAAAATTGACATCCGACAGCACCGCGGTCAGGTGCCGGTTGATTTCCTCCGGAAACGGCGCGTATTTCTCACCGGTACGCAGTCCGGCCTCGACGTGCCCTACCGGAATCTTGAGGTAAAAAGCGGCCAGGGCCGTTGTGAAGGTAGTCGTGGTATCCCCGTGGACCAGAACGATTTCAGGGCGCACCTCGCGCAGAACCCGCTCCAGACCGCCGAGCGCACGGATAGTCACCTCGAAAAGCGTCTGTCCCTCCTGCATGATGTTCAGGTCGTATTCAGGGACGATGCCAAACAGCGCGAGAACCTGGTCAAGCATCTCGCGATGCTGCGCCGTAACAGCAACCACCGCTTGAAAAGCGTCAGATCGCCCCAATACCTGTACAACGGGCGCCATTTTGATCGCTTCCGGTCTGGTGCCGAAAACAATTAGAACTTTCTTAGGAGACCGGTTCATAAAGAAAGATACCCTTTGCCAACCAGCTTCTGCACGTGATGTTCAAGCGCCACGTCAATGTTGATTCCGTAATGTTCCTCGAGTACAAACATCATTGACACCGCCGTCTGGGCTACATCGAGAAGTTCCCTTGTCACCTTTTCCATCACGGTCCGGGTATCCTCGCAACAAGCCTCGCCGGATAACCCGCGCAGCTTGCCGATTGCTTGCGCAAGTTCCCCTGCCTCTTCCATCAGTTTGAGCGCCGTTGATTCGAGGGTAGGCGAAAGCTTGTTCAACCGTGGTAATGAGATAACCTTGTGTTTAACCGTCATCGTTTCCGCCCCCTTCTGTTTTTCCCGAATTCCGGGGCGGGTGTAATATCCGCCAGGGCTCGCCGGTAAACCGCTCCAGTTTTACCCCTGCCTCCGCCAGAATAGATTCCGCAAGTTTGTCCGGGTAATCACCACCGAACACCACCCGTTTGATTCCCGCCTGAACGAGCATCTTGGCGCAAAGAACACAAGGCTGGTGGGTGCAATAAAGCGTTGCCCCGCCTATGCCCACACCGTATAAGGACGCCTGCACCAGCGCGTTTTGCTCGGCGTGAAGACCCCGGCAGAGCTCATGCCGCTCACCGGACTTGACGCCCTGTTCCTCTCTAAGGCACCCCGTATCAAGACAGTGCTCCAGCCCTGAAGGAGCGCCGTTGTAACCGGTGGTAAGGATGCGATTCTCTTTCACGATAACCGCCCCCACCTTACGACGGAGACAGGTCGAACGGGTCGAAACAACACTTGCGACCGCCATGAAGTAGACATCCCAATCAGGACGCATCTCATACCTCGTAAAGGGGGTATTTTTTACAGAGTTCAGCCGCCATTTCACGGGCCTTGTTTGCATATGAAGCGTCACCCTGGTAGTCCAGGGCGTAGTGTATAATCGCGGCTATCTGACGCATCTCCTCCGGGCCCATTCCCCGTGTGGTCATCGCCGGGGTACCCAACCGGATTCCGCTGGTTACCCGGGGTGACTGTGTATCGAAAGGAACCGCGTTTTTGTTAACGGTAATATTTACATCATCAAGCAGGTGCTCCGCGACGACACCGGTCAAATTCTTGTTGCGAAGGTCCACCAGGATCAAATGGTTGTCCGTTCCGCCGGAAACCAGATCAAAACCGTAGTCTGCGAGGGACGAAGCAAGCACGCGAGCATTCTCTACCACCTGCCGCTGGTACTCCTTGAATTCCGGCCGCAAAGCTTCCCCGAAGGCCACCGCCTTTGCGGCGATCACGTGCATCAGCGGTCCGCCCTGCGTACCCGGAAAAACCGCCTTATTAAGCATCGCCGCATACCGTTCACGGGCAAGTATTATCCCGCCGCGCGGCCCGCGGAGAGTTTTGTGCGTCGTGGAAGTGACCACATCCGAGTATGGAACCGGGCTTTGATGGAGACCTGCCGCTACCAGGCCGGCGATGTGCGCCATATCTACAATCAAGTAGGCGCCCACCTCCTGTGCCACCTCTTGCATGCGTTTGAAGTCTATTTCCCGGGGGTAGGCGCTCGCCCCGGCCATAATCAGACGGGGACGGTGTTCCCGTGCGATCTTCATTACTTCTTCGTAGTTTATTCGGCCGGTTTCCTTTTCCAGCCCGTAGGGAACAAAACGGAAATACGTGCCGGAAAGATTCACCGGGCTGCCGTGGGTCAGGTGCCCGCCGTGCGCCAGGTTCATCCCCATTATGGTATCCCCCGGTTTTAACAGGGCGAAATAAACCGCGATATTGGCCTGCGTTCCTGAGTGAGGCTGCACGTTTGCATACTCGGCCTGAAAAAGCTCGATCACACGCTCCAGTGCAAGACGTTCCACCATGTCAACGTATTCGCAGCCGCCGTAGTAACGCCTTCCGGGATATCCCTCGGCATATTTATTGGTAAGAACGGATCCCTGTGCCTCCATTACCGCCCTGCTGGTAAAGTTCTCAGAGGCTATCAACTCAATCTTATTTTGCTGGCGTGAACGTTCAAGTTCTACAGCACGGAATACTTCGGGGTCAACCTCGGCAAGGCGCCGCATCGAACTCAACTTTTACCCTCCCTTATTAAGCCGTAACCCGGACAAGCCGGAACCA
>JBFMBL010000016.1:7475-13840 GCA_040755195.1 Bacillota bacterium | reverse complement strand
ATTTTGCTGGCGTGAACGTTCAAGTTCTACAGCACGGAATACTTCGGGGTCAACCTCGGCAAGGCGCCGCATCGAACTCAACTTTTACCCTCCCTTATTAAGCCGTAACCCGGACAAGCCGGAACCACCCAGCACTCAATGGTAGTTGAATGCTTTGCGCATGTGACTTAGAATACCACGCTTAACATCCAGCAAGTTGAGTGCTGGGTACCACAGAGGCAGATCATTAAGTCCGATGTCCGATGTCCTATGTCCTGCGTCCCAAGTCCGGAAACAGGGACTGTGGACTTTCGACTTTGTTTCCTCCCGTTCCCGGACTGAGGTCTGGGTGCTTTTGACTGCGTTTCTTCCCGTTCTAAGACTGAGGACTGGGGACTTTCGACTGAGGACTTAATTCATGACTCGTCACTTTATATCAGTCCCCCTCCGTGTGCTCTGGGTCTCTGTGGTTAAATTTTTCTTGCCATTCAGCGCAGATCTTGGTGTAAAGCGGCGTTCAATTGCCGCAATCTTTTCCACTCGCCTGGCGTGCCGCCCCCCGGCAAAACCCGAGTTCAACCAGGTCCGAACGATTTCCCGCGCCAAACCCGGACCGATGATCCTTTCACCAAGGGTGAGAATATTTGCGTCATTGTGTTCCCGTGACATCCGCGCCGAAAACGTATCATGGCACAGCGCCGCCCGGATTCCCGGCACCTTGTTGGCGGCGATGGAAACCCCGATACCGGTCCCGCATACAAGCACACCGCAGGTATATTCTCCACCGGCTACAGCCTCGGCCACAATCAGCGCGACGTCCGGATAGTCACAGGAATCCGTGGAAAAGGTGCCGAAATCGTGGAATTCTACGCTCTCTTCACGCAGAACACTTATGATCTCCTGTTTAAGCCTGAAACCACCATGGTCGGAACCGATAGCGATCCTCAAAACAAAAGACCTCCTGTTTCAGATGTCAGACCTCGGACCTCGGACCTCGGACGCCGGACCTATTTTCAGGGCAGTTCTTATCATTCTACAAAAGTGTGCTCGTTTCCTATAAGAGTACTAAACTTTTTCCTCGCCTGCCAGGAAGCGGTTCAGCGCCAGCCTGCAGAGCCGGCGGATTTCCTCGGCATACTGCCGGTAAAAGAAAAGCGGTTTTCCGATAGGATCGGGGATATCACCGCCAAAGCCGGCGTATTCGGTAATGGTAAATATCTTTTTCTTTTCTTCCGGCGCCGTTTCCTGGACGGCTTTCTTGTGATGGGCCGTCATTGTCAGCACAAGATCGGCTTCCCGCACCATTTCCGGAGTTAAAAAACGCGCCTTGTGTCCGGTTAGATCTATTCCCCATTCGGCCAAGGCTTCCACAGCCTCAGGAGAAGCCGGAGCCCCTGATAAAGCGTAGACGCCGGCCGAAGAAACCTCAACGTCCTTCGCCTCTTCAGCAGAAAGCAGGTTCCTGCAGATACCTTCCGCCATACTCGACCGGCAGGTGTTTCCGGTACAGACAAACAGTATTCGCCGCATCTTGTTTCACCCCGTTCATGCATCAACGTAAGAGATTGAATCCAACACCGAATAAAATAAGGCCGCCTGCAAGCTGCGCACGCTGGCCGACCAGGGTACTAATAACCCGGCCAAGGCCTAAACCCAACGCCGTCATCAACCCGGCACCTATCCCGATCGCCCCTGCCAGCGCAAAGGGCTCAAAGCGGTAAATACCCAAGGTGAAACCGACACTCAAGGCGTCCATGCTGACACTAACGCCGACAGCGACGAGACCCGGCATGCCCGGGAGCATAGAACGCGCCACATCCGGGGCGCCGCTTCGAATCGCAGCATAAATCATCCTTCCACCGAGGAAGAAAAGTAAGGCTGCTCCAATAATTCCCGCCAGGCGACCAAGGTATTCCCCCAAGGCCTCTCCCACCCACCATCCGGTAAGCGGCATTATAATATGGAAAGCCGCAATGGTGGCAATTAAAAGAAAACCACGCCTGCGGCTTATTCCTACAAGCCCGATTCCCAGGCAAACAGAAAAAGCGTCCATTCCAAGGGCTACTGCAAGTAATACCACTGTAAGGAAACTCATGATCCGCTCTCCGCTCGAACCACCTGATGCGCAACCTCTCGCAGCCGCTGTTGTACCGCTGTCCCGATCTCCTGTGAAACCCCTTCGAAAAGGATAACGTCTACGTTTTCCAGTTGCCTGATCGCCGTGTAAAGACCCGCCGCCACCGATCGGTTGTTGGTTACAGACCCGCACGCGACAACCATGCCGGGGTAAAGCCCCACGCGCTCTTCCCTGGTCAGGATGGCGACAACCTTTCCTTCCGCGGCAAAACAAGCACGAAGGCGTAAAATTTCATCTGTAACGCTTCCGGGCGTTCCTTCTACCAGAATGAGCCGTGTACGGGACAGAAAGGGCAACTTATGTTTCTTACGCCGGAATTCCTCTTCCGGCGCCTTACCCGTAACAGTTGCAATCTCTACGGCGCTGACCGCCCCGGGCCTCAATATCCTGGGTACGTCTCCGGCTACATCCAGGACCGTTGATTCGATCCCGAGAAAAGTCGGCCCGCCGTCAACTATTAAATCTATCCTTCCCGCCATATCTGCCATTACATGCTCCGCAGTGGTAGGGCTCGGCCTGCCGGAAATATTGGCGCTTGGCGCAACCACAGGAACACCTGCCGCACGGATGATACCCAGGGCCACCGGGTGTGCCGGTACGCGCGCAGCAACCGTTTCCAATCCTCCGGTCACAACCCGGGGTAATCTCCCCGCCCCCCTGAAGACCAGTGTAAGCGGTCCCGGCCAGAAGGCTTTCATTAGTCCCACCGCAAGCGCCGGTACTTCCCTGACATACTTGGCTACATCCTCAGCTGCGGCCAGGTGAAGGATCAATGGATTATCGGCCGGCCGGCCTTTTATGGTAAAAAGGGCACTCACCGCGGCCTCATCGAGGGCGTTTGCTCCTATCCCGTAAACCGTTTCCGTAGGAAAGGCCACCAAACGACCGCGGGCGATCAATACCCCGGCATTGGAAAGTACCACGTTATCGGGATGGTTGCCGTCAACCCGCCGGATAATTGTTTCAAGCATTATGTTCTGGAACCGTCACCTTCTCTTCCAGTGTAGTATATCACTCGTCTAAGCTTTAACGCGCCGCGCCACTACAAGGCGCTCCCACCCGGCTAAATCCGGTTTGATGACCGCTTCCCACGCGTCAGGAGTCAGGAGTTCAACTGCGGCCCTGCCCTGTCCCGGCCCGATTTCCATCAGGACGAAGCCGCCGGGCTTAACAAGCCGCACCGCCTGGGGAATCAACCGGCGGTACGGGTCCAATCCGTCGGGTCCCCCGTCGAGAGCGGATTCCGGTTCAAACCGCACTTCTTCCGGCAGTTTTGCCAATTCCCCAGCCGGAACATACGGGAGATTTGCCGCTACCAGATCAAAAACGGCCTCTTCCTCAAGGAATGGTTCCAGCAAATCACCCCTGTAAAAAGAGACCCTCTCGGCGACCCCATGCCTTACAGCGTTTCCCTCCGCCACCGCTATAGCCTCCGACGATATATCCGACGCGAAAATCCGCACACCCGGTATTAACACAGCAAGGCTCACAGCCACGGCGCCGCTCCCGGTGCCTACGTCCGCCACCGCCGGCGATCCGATCCGTTGAAGCAGCAAACGGGCCGTTTCCACCATCAGTTCGGTCTCAGGCCTCGGGATAAGAACCGCTGTGGAAACGCCAAATGTCAACCCCATGAATTCCTTTTCGCCGGTAATATAAGCGGTAGGTTCATGTGCCGCCCGTCTTCCGACTGCCGACGCAAAGGCCACCGCCTGTTCTCGAGAAATACGGTGGCCGGGTTCCCGGTAAAACAACAGTTTTTCGCAACGAAGAACGGCTGCCAGAAGCACCTCGGCGTCGAGGCGCGGTGATTCAATACCGGCCGCTTTAAGTTCCTCAGTCGCTTTTTTCAGGATTTCCTGTACCTGCATCAACTTGTACCTACATTATAGTCCTTATGCTTTTAAGACATCCGCCCCGCAACTTAGCCGGTCATCGATTCTAAAACCAAGCTGCAACCGGGCCGCAAATGTCAACCTATCCGGCGCAAACGTTCAGCCTGGTTGTATGTGACAAGCGCGGTCACAAGCTCGTTCAAATCACCTTCCATTACCTGTTCGAGCCGGTACAGCGTCAGGTTAACCCGGTGATCGCTGACCCGGTTCTGGGGGAAGTTGTATGTCCGAATGCGCTCGCTGCGGTCGCCGGTTCCCACCTGGGTCCGACGCTCTTGCGCAATGGCGTTTTGCTGCTCCTGCTCCATCCGGTCGAGCAGCCGCGCCCGCAATACCTTCATTGCTTTATCCCGGTTTTTGTGTTGGGATTTCTCATCCTGGCAGCTGACCACTATGCCGGTCGGCACGTGGGTGATCCGGACCGCCGATTGGGTGGTATTTACCGATTGCCCGCCGGGGCCGGTCGAACAAAAGACATCGACCCGCAGGTCCTTCGGATCGATCTCGACATCCACTTCTTCCGCTTCGGGTAAAACGGCAACCGTTGCCGCGGAGGTATGGATCCGCCCGCTCGCCTCGGTGTCAGGAACCCGCTGTACACGGTGGACGCCGCTTTCATACTTTAATTGACTGTAAGCCCCGCGTCCTTCAATAAGGACAATGGCTTCTTTTACACCGCCCAGGTCCGTAAAGTTGCTGCTAAGAATCTCCGCACGCCAGCCGAGCCTTTCGGCGTATTTAAGATACATCCGTAATAAGTCCGCACCGAAGAGAGCAGCCTCTTCCCCTCCCGTACCGGCACGAATTTCAATAATCACGTTCTTCTCGTCGTTGGGATCCTTAGGCAAGAGAAGGACCTTCAGTTGCCGCGTAAGATCCTCCTTCTTTTCTTTAAGTGCCTCTATCTCTTCTTCGGCCAGTTCTCGAAATTCGGGGTCCTTTTCCTCCCGAAGCAGGGTCTCAGCATCCTCAATTTCGCTTACAACGCCCTTGTATTCCCGGTACACCGTCACCACCGGTTCAATCTCCGCCCGAGCTTTCACGTGTTCCCGCCATCGGGTATAGTCAGACATTACCTCAGGGTCCGCAATAATACTTGTAAGATTTTCATAACGCTCCTCAAGTTTAGCCAGCTTCTCGAACATTATGCTCACCTTCTTTCACCAGCACCGCTTCCAGCGCGGCCAGCGCCACCGCCGCCTGTAAGTCATCCGGCTCGCGCGTGGTCATTCGCTGGAGCCACAAACCGGGCGTAATCAGTGCCCTGATAAACGGATTATGCATATTGCTCGCCCCAAACCTGGTCATCTCGTAACTGATCGCCGCAATCAGCGGCAGCAATAAAATCCGTGACACAATACGCCACCATAAAACCTGTTTGCCTAATAAAGAGAATACAAAGATACTTAAAACCATCACCATGAGCAAGAAAGCCGTGCCGCAACGGGGATGCAAGACCGAAAACCGGCGCACGCCGTCCGGTGTAAGCTCGGCTTCGGCTTCACAGGCGTTGACCACCCGGTGCTCGGCGCCGTGGTAGGCGAAAACACGCCGGATGTCGGGGATCATGCCAACCAGCAAAATATAAAGCAGAAAAACCGCAAGGCGCACGACCCCTTCAACGATATTCTGCCCCAGGCTTGAAGGCACCTCATTACGTACAAGGTGGGCAAGTCCGGTAGGTATAACCACAAACAGAACTATCCCCAACCCCAGTCCTAAAATAAGGGTGGCCGCAATCTCCCAGCGGCCAACCGGATGCTCCTCCTCGCCCCCCACAGCCTGCTCTGCAGAGTACGTCAAAGCCTGGATTCCAATCACCAGCGCCTCGTAGAGCACCATTACCCCCCGGATAAAAGGACGGCGCCATATCCGGCTCGAACTTATTCCCTTCAGCGGTTCCTTCTTTACCACAATCGACTGGTCCGGGCGGCGCACCGCTACCGCCCAGGAGTCGGGTCCCCGCATCATTACTCCTTCAATGACCGCCTGCCCGCCGTATACCACTTCAGGCTTTTTCACTTTACCCCCCTTAGATTACATCCCGTATTTCTTGCGGAAGCGCTCCGCACGGCCTCCCCGCTCCACCACATACTGCCGTCCCGTGTAGAAGGGGTGGCACTTGGAACAAACCTCTACGCGCAACTCCTGCTTTGTGGAACCGGTCTCGAAGGTGTTGCCGCAGGAGCAAACCACACGTGCAGGCCCATACTTCGGGTGAATATCTTTCTTCATTTTTATTGACACCTCCCAAAACAAGTTAAACGGTTCGAAGTTCGAAGTTAAAGGCAAGGCGGCCAGAAACCTAATAACGGTCCAACCGCCAAACCTACCATCCATGAACAAAAAACCGA
>JBFMBL010000016.1:0-7375 GCA_040755195.1 Bacillota bacterium | reverse complement strand
TTCTTCATTTTTATTGACACCTCCCAAAACAAGTTAAACGGTTCGAAGTTCGAAGTTAAAGGCAAGGCGGCCAGAAACCTAATAACGGTCCAACCGCCAAACCTACCATCCATGAACAAAAAACCGATGCTATTATAGCACAGGGGAAACTTCCCTGCAACGCTTAGGCCTCCGTTCGGCTTAGAGGCTAAGCGCTATTTAACTTCCAAACAAACCAGAAAAAGTTCTCCCTAAGGCACAACGCCAATGTCAACATGGCAACCGAATCACTTACTGATTCTCTAAGCGTTTGATTTCTTTCCTTATTTCCCCGATTACCTCGGGATTATAAATTGTTTTGCTCTTCCCTTCAGCAATTGAGATAATATAAAAAACTTTACCTCCGTATTTCTCAGTAAACCTCTGGTGGGTTTTCTTTTGAAATTCCAACTCGTTAATAATTTGCGTAATATATGCATATCCCGCAGGTTTAATTTGGAGCCCGATAAATTTATCCTTAACTCTAATAAAGAAATCTACATTATAACCTCTATCCCATTCGTCCGGGGCTGGGTCCACTCTCACACCAAGCTCATGCTGTAACTGTCCGTAAATGGTTTGTATCTCTGACTGATACCCATCAAAAGTTCTATCAATTACCAATTGAATTATAAAGTTAATACAATCCTCTTCAGTTATGCTCTCAATCTCTGCTTGACAAACTTCAGTAATTTTAATGTACAGCCTTCTTCCAAGTTCCTCTAAATGTTCTTTCGGGTAGGCGTTTTTATAGTAAAAATCCTCCCAATCCTTCACAGACTTCGGGAAACATTTTCTTATCAACTCTGAGACAGGACCAACTCTACTTTTCTTTGTTAGTCCCCACCGCATATTCGCCTGGTTCAATATCCATTCTTTAGCCATCATATTTCTCCAATCTTTTGCAAAAAGATTTTCAGCATATTCCTCATTGCATCTAATACAAGTGTTATTATTTTACCCTTTAGCCTTACGTTCTTCTATTGTTCTCAAATAACCCAAAAATTTTAATTTATATCTGTAATCCAGCGTAGTATCCACATCAACCAAATCATTCTTTATAAGGTGGGCGTTTAAAAAAGTCTTATTCCACAAATAAAGGTAGCAAAGCAAGCTGTTTATTTCGTCGTATTTTACATTATTATCAAATTTAAGGAAAACTTTCTGCCCACGGGTCTTTTCCCTTAAATAGTTAATTGCCGCTTGTTTTGTTTCCTGTTTTTCCTTGATACCTAATAGTCTAATTTTCAACCCATTACTTAGCACCAGGGTTTCCGGTGAAATTATTTCCCTTATGTTATAATAATTTTCTCTCTCAGCAGGAGAGTTGTCTATTTTTGACCCGAACCGTAACTTCTTAGGGTCAATCTTTTTGTCAAATTTAACTGGATCCTTAAAAACATAAGGTAATCTTTCAATCTCCTTTTGAAAATCTGCGTCTATTATTCCCTGTTCAGTTATCTCAAAAGTTGCATCATTAAAAATAACTCCTTGTTTTGCACCCACTTTTTCTAATATCAGCGGCAAAAAGTCTTTATTAATTTCGTATCCTATCGAATTCCGCTCCAAATTTTTAGCCGCCAGGGAGGTAGTCCCACTGCCTAAAAAGGGATCGAGAACGATATCGCCGACAAAGCTAAACATTTTTATCAATCGCCTCGGCAGTTCTTCAGGAAACATCGCCAGATGTTTATCCTGTCTCTCGCCTGGGAAATTCCAGTGACCAGCGAAAAACTCATTCCATTCTTCCTGGGTTAGTTTAGACTGCTCTTTTATCTCCTTAGTTACCTCTGGTGATTTTCCAGGCTTCTTAAAAATTAAAATGAACTCGTAATCGAGCTTAAGAATGCCGTTTCGTGGATATGGGAAAGATCCCATAACAGTAGCGCCACCCGTGGTATGACAGGTTGTCACCTTTTGCCAGATTATAGCACCCATATAATCTAACCCGATGGTCTCGCAAAACTTAATTATCTCTGTTCTTATCGGGATAACCTTATACCTGCCGTAATATACGGAGCGGGCAAATTGGTCCCCAATGTTGATGCACAAGCGGCAACCTTTATGTAAGACCCTATGGCATTCGTTCCAAACCAAACTGAGATTATTGATATAATCCTCATAACTATCATCAAAACCAACTTGCTTCTCTTCACCATAATCTTTGAGTTGCCAGTAAGGTGGTGAGGTGATGACAAGATGGACGGATTCGTCAGGTATTTTATTCATACTTCTAGAGTCGCCGATAATTATTTTATGATGGCTCATGTAATCACCCCGCGGCCGCGCGATAAAGCTACGCAAATATTACACTTCTTAATTAAACGCAGAATATAACTTTAATTCACTGTTTCGACCCAATATACCTTCTGTATAAAAAGAATTTCAAAGGCCCACAATTGCACCGCAGAATTAATTTCAGGCGTAATTAGGTTTCCTTCTCCTTAGCTGTTAGAAAAAATATAGTAAAAAGCCCCGTCCGCCCCGATTATATTGGGAAGGATGAGGCTTTTTATTGCGGCAACGGTAAGAGGTTACTTTACTTCTACGGTTGCGCCGGCTTCTGTCAACTTCGCTTTGACCGCCTCAGCTTCTTCCTTGTTTACTTTCTCTTTTACCGGCTTCGGCGCATTATCAACGAGGTCCTTCGCTTCTTTAAGTCCAAGACCGGTAATTTCGCGTACAACCTTAATAACGTTAATCTTTTTGTCCCCCACCGCAGCCAGGATTACGTCAAACTCCGTTTGTTCCTCTTCCTGGGCCGCTGCGGGCGCTGCGGCAGCCGCCGGAGCAGCCATGGCCATCGGGGCCGCTGCGGTTACTCCGAACTCTTCCTCGAGCGCCTTGACCAGTTCAGCCAATTCCACCACCGTCAGGCCTTTTATCGAATCCATAATCCCTGCTATCTTAGACACTTCTATTTCCTCCTGAATTTTAAATTAGTAATATTGAACCCTTATGAGGCTTTCGCCTGCTTTTCCCGGATCGCTTCCAAAACGTAGACCAGGTTTCGCAACGGGCCGTTGACAACGTTTACCAGCCCGTAAAGCGGCGCCTTCATGCCGCCGACCACTTTTGCCATTAGCACCTCATAAGGCGGCAGTTCCGCGAGAACCTTAACATCTTCCCTGGTTAATACCTTACCTTCAAGGATGCCGCCCCTTATCTCAAGAATCTTGAACTCACGAATGAAGTTGGCTAGTACTTTAGCAGATGCCGCAGGTTCTCCGTATACCATGGCAAGGGCAACCGGTCCCTCAAGGAACTGATCCATTCCTTCAATGCCGGCGTCCTTTGCCGCAATCTTCGTAAGGGTGTTTTTCGCTACCCTGATTGTACCGTTTACCGGGCGTAACCGGTTGCGCAACTCGCTTATCCCCGCGACGGTAATGCCCTTATAATCAGCGACGAATACCGCTTTGGCCGCCTTCAACTTTTCGGTTAGTTCTTCTACCACCTCATGCTTACGTTTGCGTGTCAGCACGTTCATCCACACCCCCCTTCTTGGAAGACAGATGACTATTCAGGCACTCTATTAGGCGCGGCGATAGGCTGCGCATAGCTTTGTCGGCCGCCACCGGCCGGATGCTCACGTACTTCCATGTACGCTCCGCTCCGTCCGGTATCGGTCCTTCGTGCTCTGCTTGCCTCTCACCGCGTTCCGTAAGTGTAATACAGGCACAGTTACAACTCTTAAAAACACAAACGGGATCTGCAGACAAAAGACCCCGTTTTTAGTCATTCAGGCCTCGGTTGGCAGCATAGTAATGCTTTTAAGTTTAAAACACCAACTGTCTACAGCTTCAGAAGCAGGATGCAGGAGGTCGGAAGTCAGACTCGAAAAACTTCGTTGGCTCCAAAAACATCCCGATTCCATTAATCGCTTTGACCGCCTGAGGCGGTGTTTTTCCTGATTACCGCGTTTAAGACACCACTTTCGAAAGATTAACTTTTACCCCGGGGCCCATCGTTGAGGAAACAGTGGCTCCCTTCAGGTACTGGCCTTTGGCCGCTGCCGGCTTCGCCCGGACCAGGGCCTCAACCAAAACCCGCAAATTCTCGACGAGCTTATCCACTTCGAAAGAAACCTTGCCGATCGGGGCATGGATAATCCCCGCTTTATCCACCCGGTATTCTATCTTACCCGCCTTTACCTCGGCCACAGCCCGTGCAATGTCGAAGGTAACCGTCCCTGTTTTGGGGTTCGGCATCAGCCCTCGTGGACCAAGGATGCGGCCTACCTTACCGACCATACCCATTACATCGGGAGTGGCTATGGCAACGTCGAAGTCCAACCATCCTTCCTGAACACGCGCGATGAGATCCTCCGCACCGACAACGTCGGCCCCCGCAGCTTCCGCCTCCTTGACCTTCTCCCCGCGGGCGAAAACCACCACCCGGCGCGTCTTACCGGTTCCATGCGGCAACACGACCGCGCCGCGAACCTGCTGATCGGCATGACGGGGGTCAACACCCAGTCTAACTGCGGCTTCCACTGTTTCGTCAAACTTGGCGGTCGCCGTCTGCTTTACAAGCTCCAACGCTTCGGGCGGGTCGTAAAGCACGGTCCTATCCACTTTTTTCAGCGCTTCCGTATACTTTTTTCCACTCTTCGGCAACTCAAATACCCCCTTGTGGTCCTTGCGGATTAAAATCCTCCCACATAATAGACAAAACTAACCTTCGACTATTTCAATTCCCATACTGCGGGCTGTTCCCTCAACCATACGCATTGCCGCTTCAATAGACACCGCGTTAAGATCGGGCATTTTCAACTCGGCGATCTCCCTCACCTTCGACTTTGATACCTTACCGACTTTCTTGGTGTTGGGTTCTCCGGAAGCGGTTTCTATTCCGGCCGCTTTCTTTAGAAGCACCGCGGCCGGCGGCGTCTTGCAGACAAAACTAAAAGAGCGGTCCTCATACACGGTGATCTCCACCGGAATTATTAAACCGGCCTGAGCCGCCGTCCGCTCGTTATACTCCTTTACGAAAGCCATTATATTAACTCCGTGTTGACCCAAAGCCGGGCCAACCGGCGGCGCCGGAGTCGCCTTACCCGCAGGAACCTGGAGTTTGACTATCGCCTGAACCTTTTTTGCCAATCAGTACACCCCCTTCTACACTATCTTTTCCACTTGCGAGTAATCCAGTTCTATAGGCGTCTCGCGGCCAAACATCGAAACAGATACCTTCAGCTTGGCCTTTTCAGTATTTATCTCCTCTAGCACCCCGATGAAGTTCTGGAACGGTCCCGAGGTCACCCGGATCTTCTCGCCCGGTGTCAGGTCGATCCTTATTCTTGGCAACTCACCTTCGGCCTGCTTAAGTATCTGTTCCGCCTCGGGTTCCGTCAGCGGTACCGGCTTGTTCCCGCTCCCTACAAAGCCTGTGACCCCGGGAGTATTACGCACGACGTACCAGGATTCATCCCCCATAATCATCTCGACAAGTACGTAACCAGGATATATTTTACGCTTGAGTATCTTCTTTTTACCGTCTTTTATCTCAACTTCGTCTTCTTCCGGTACAACAATGCGAAAAATCTTATCCCCCATGTTCATAGAAGCAATCCGTTTTTCCAGGTTTGCTTTTACCTTGTTCTCATAACCGGAATAGGTATGGATGACATACCACTGCTTACTCACGGCAGGGAGGAAATCCCCTCCCACACCTCCTTCGAAAATAGGCGTTCTTTCGTAGGGCGCGACGATGAGCTTCGCATTACTGCGTCAGGCTCACCCAGCACTCAGTATTACTCTTGCGCTTTGAAAAGCCCCTACTTCTTTTGGGCTAATGAAGGTCTCTCCTTCGGAACTCAACAAGTGCTCTGAGTGCTGGGCTGCGCCTTCCTTGTACTGCTCGCTCCTCGCCGCGTTCCGCTTATGTTACTCTTCTGCATCTGAGTAACCGGCTTTCGGGTCGCCCCCCATTTTCATTCTTCGTCGTGACGTCTCGGTGACATGAGCGACTTCTCCTCAAAACTCATTATCCCCTATTTAATGATGAACTGCAGTATCCGGCTGAAGATGGAGTCTGCGATCCAAATTATTACCATTACAATAGTCACAACCGCGAGTACCACGCCGGTATAAATGGTAACCATACGCCGGGTAGGCCAGTGCACCTTCTTCATTTCCTGCCACGTCCCGGCAAAGAACTGTCTAACGGTCCTTATAACCCCACCCAGGTCTATCTTTTTCTTAGAAACTTCTTTTTTTGCGACATCTTTAGCAACATCGCGCTTGGAAGTCCCCCGGCGGATCGGTTCAATCACCGCTCCCTTAGCCGTATCGTTAGATGGGGAACCTTTAATCGGCTTAACCTTCTTTTCCTTTTGCGTTGATGATAGCTTCTCTGCCTGGGTACGGCCTTTTTTCTCTTTTTTGGTTTTAATGACGGCCATAATCCCGCCCCTTGCTCAATCTATTTTGTCTCCTTGTGCAGGGTATGGGTCCCACACCACCGGCAGTATTTTTTAAACTCGATTCTACCCGGATCGTTTTTCTTATTCTTGCTGGTAGCATAGTTCCGCCTTTTACACTGCGTACAAGCCAGCTGAATGATAACCCGCACTGCAAGCACCTGCCTCTAATAAGGTAAAAAAAAGACGCGTCTTCAATACACATTACGCCCTAAGTAATTTAGCACAAGCGATAGCCGCTGTCAACTCTTTTCTTCCCTGCCTGTTACCGGATTCCCGTGAGGGTTCTGAGTTGATACCGTTACCGAACGGTTTCGACGAAGTTCCGGGATGTATATGGAGACTGTTTGTCACGACGTTTCAGGATAAATTGATACCAAACTTCCCGAGGATTAATAAGAATCTACATATCCAGGTATATAATTCCTGTCTCAAAAATAAGCAGGATATTTGGAACATGGTATCGAAGTTTAGTATGATTTGACAAGTGCTATAACAATGCATCGGGGGGTAACCCTCTGGGTTATTATATGCCGTTTCATGCTTGGCAACGGAAGGCGGGGCAGGATGTTTGAAGACGAAGGCAAACCCGAAATAGAAATCTCTGCGGAAGGTCTGCGCTTTACGGATGAAATCAAGAATTTGGGCGCTGACGGGCTTCTTCAGTGCAACCAGTGCGCCAAGTGTGCGGCAGCCTGCCCGCTGGTCCTGGCCGGTTTTCCTTTTTTCAATAGAAGGGTTGTTCAAGCGGTCCTATTGGGTACTAAGGAAAGGCTGTTGAACGACGTTTCCATCTGGGCCTGCCAGGCCTGTAACAGATGCACCCAGTTATGCCCCAGAGATGTCGATCCCTTTGAAATAATTCTTGCCGTGCGCCGGGCTGCCGTGCAGGAATACGCACTACCCGCCATGGCCCTTGAAGGGATTAAGTCA
>JBFMBL010000015.1:46447-53407 GCA_040755195.1 Bacillota bacterium | reverse complement strand
CGTCGATAAGCTGCGTATAGCTTTGTCAGCCTGTCAGGGCCGGGTCCTCACCCAGCACTCAGCCTTTAAGTAGTAATCATCTGCACTTTTACAGGTAGAACTGAGTGCTGGGCTCCGGCCCGTCCCTGACAGGCTTTCGTGCTCTACTTGCTTCTCCCCGCGCTCCGTGTATGTTACAACACTGCTTCTAAATACCAAGCTTACGGGTCTACATTTTCATCGTTCGTGGTACCGCTGAATGCAGCATGTAGAAATCCTCTTAAATACGTTCTTCTTCCGTGGGGCGCAACCAAAATATTTTATCATAGAAGCACAGAGTTCACAGAAAACAGAAATATCAAGACTAAATAACAAAAATGAATACCCATATTTCCGTCTTTTTCCCTCCGTGTGCTCTGTGTCTCTGTGGTTAATTTTCCTTGCCTTTTTGCGGAGATTATCGCGACATAGGCCATATCGTCCGACGATCTTTTTTACACCGGAATCTCCTCTGTTACGTCCGCTTGCTGCAGGGCCTCTTTTTCGTGCGCGTAAAGGATCTTTTCCAGATTGAGAAGGATGATCATTCGCTCCTCCCGAAGGGCAATACCCCGTAGATAAATCACATCCACCCCGTTGATAACCGCCGGCGGCGGCTCGATGCTCTCTTCCGGAACCCGCAGCACCTCAAGCACCGCGTCAACAATCATTCCAATAATCATCTCACCCAATTCCACGATGATAATCCGGGTCTGCCGTGACTGCTCGCCTTTGGGCAGGTCAAAACGCCTTCGCAGGTCGATCACCGGAATGATTTTTCCCCGCAGGTTAATTACCCCTTCTATAAACTCCGGCGCCCGGGGTACGCGGGTTATGCTTTCCATTCTGATAATCTCCGCTACAGACGCGATGTCTACCCCGTATGTCTCGCCGGCGAGCTTAAAAACAACAACCTGCCCTTCTCGACCGGTAACCTCAACCCCTTGCGCCATTGTTGCCCCCCCCTTTAAACTTTCGGGCTGTTTTACTGACTTACCGCACAAAAACAAGTGAAAACGAGGCAGGCAAAGTCTATAGAGTATTTGATTATCTAGGATACTTTTACCGTTAATAATTATCGTCACTCTTGAGCGTGAACTTAACCCCCGCAACACTGTATTTTAAATTATGTCTTTAAATGGTATCCTACGGTTGGACGAGTATTTCTACGTTTTCCGAAAGATTGCGAAAGGCGGAGACAATGCTACCTTGGCTCATAAGGCACTACCGGCGCTTCAAACGATACCGGCAGATAACACGTGTGATCTTGCACCACGGGCTCGGCCATTTATTCAGCGGCCTGGGACTTGGCAGCCTCTCTCCATTCTCGCGCCGCAAACGGCAAACGGTTACCGAATCGCCCGCAACCCGGCTGCGCCTGGCACTCTCGGAACTTGGGCCCACATTTATTAAACTGGGCCAGCTTCTATCCACCCGCGCCGATCTCTTACCGGATGCATATATCCACGAACTGGAAAAACTTCAGGATACCGTCCCGCCGGCCAGCAACGAGGAAATCCTGCGGGCTGTTGAAAGGGAATTCGGGTACCCGCTTGAGCAAGCCTTTTCCTCCTTTGATCCGAAACCTCTAGGGTCCGCCTCCATTGCTCAGGTGCATGCCGCCCGGCTCCTGTCGGGCGAAGACGTGGTGGTAAAGGTGCGGCGGCCGGGGGTTACGGAAGCAATCGCCGTCGACATTGACATATTGAAAGACATCGCCGGTTTTGCCGAAAAGCATACCGCGTGGGGCCGTTTTTACCCTTTTACCGAAATCGTCCTTGAATTCAGGCGAATCCTTACGGAGGAATGCGACTTTACCATCGAGGCCCAGCACGCCGAAATCTTCCGCCGGAACCTCGCCGGGAACGAAACGGTGGTGATTCCGCGAATCTTCTGGGAATACACACGACCCGGTATCCTGGTTCTTGAACGCATCGACGGAATCAAGATCTCAGATTTTGCGTCCCTCGAGGCAAACGGTGTTGACCGCCGCCTCCTGGCCCGCCGCCTCGCGGAAACACTGCTGCAGCAGATGCTCGGCGACGGTTTTTTTCACGCGGACCCCCACCCGGGCAACCTTTATGTCCTGCCGGGAGATAGAATAGCTTTCGTAGACTTCGGAATCGTAGGCCGGTTAGGCCCGAGCATGAAGGAACAAATCGGGTGGTTAGTGGTCGGCTTGACCCAAAAAAACGCCGGCATCGTTACCAGGGTAGTCTTGCAGATGCAGGTGACCTCTGAAATGACAAACCCGGCCGCCCTGAAAAGAGATATCGAAATGCTGCAACAAAAGTATTACGAAATCCCGCTCAGCACGATCAGTCTCTCTGAAGCCTTCGGCGACGTGCTGCATACGGCTTACCGCCACCGGCTGCGCATGCCGGCGGAACTCGCCCTGCTCGTTAAAACCCTGACCACTGCGGACGGCTTGCTCCGCCGGCTCGATCCCGAGATCAGCATCGCTGAAATCGCCTCTCCCATCGGGCGCAGGTTCATCAGCTCCCGCCTCAGCCTTGAAGCCATAAAGCAGTTCCTTCTTACCGAACTTCCCACGCACCTGTACTTCCTCACCCGTCTGCCCGGACAGATCACCACACTCCTCGAGGACATCTCCCGCGGCGATCTGCGGATTAAACAAGAAAACCCCGACCTGAAGCGCCTCACCGATCGTGTCGACACCAACATCAACAGGTTAATCCTTGGGCTTATGACCGTTACCCTGTTGACCGGAACCTTCCTTCTCGCCGGAAAGGATGTCCGACTCTTCAGCTTCTTACCGGCCGCCGAAACCGCTTTTTCCGGCGCCTTGTTTTGCTTCTTGTTACTCCTGCTGAAGAAATAATCACAAGCTTTTTTTCTGGAATATCGCTTCCGGCCATAAAGAAAACCCCCGGTTCGTGCCGATAATTATGGAAGAACGGGTTTAGGTTCGGAAAGGGGGTTGCTCATGGACCTGGCAACCATCCTTGGTGTAACGCTCGGCGTGGCATCGCTGGTTCTAGCGTTCATCATGGAAGGCGGACACATCGGCATGCTTATCGCCGGTCCGGCGGCGCTGATCGTTTTCGGCGGCACCCTGGGTGCCGTGATGGCCGGTTTTTCGCTGGCCGAAATCATGCTCATTCCGAAGCTGTTCAAGGTAATACTTTTTGCCAAACCGGTTGACGAGCGCGCGCTTATCGACCAGATGGTTGAACTGGCTGAGAAAGCCCGCCGGGAAGGCTTACTTTATCTTGAAAACCACCTTGGGGAAATCGACTCCGCGTTCCTGCGGAAGGGCGTTCAACTGGTCGTTGACGGCACCGATCCCGACCTTGTCCACAACATCATGGAGATCGAGATGTACGCGATGCAGGAGCGCCACAAGATCGGCCAGGAGCTTTTCAGCCAGGCCGGAGGCTATGCGCCTACCATGGGTATTATCGGTACCGTTATGGGTCTGATCCACGTGCTGGGGAGTCTTTCAAATCCGGAAGCGCTCGGCCCGGCGATCGCGATGGCGTTTACCGCGACCCTGTACGGTGTTTCCAGCGCGAACGTGGTTTACTTCCCGATCGCCACACGTCTGAAAGGTCTCAGCGCCAAGGAAGAGGTTGCCTACCAGATGATGATCGAGGGGCTCCTGGCGCTCCAGGCGGGGAACAATCCGATCCTGATCAGGGAACGGCTGACCGCTTACCTGAGGCCGGGAGAACGGCAGATGGCCCCGGTCGAAAAGGAAGCCCCGGGTGAGGCTTATGAAAGCACGTAAGAGAGAGGTAAAGGAAGCAAACCATGAACGTTGGTTGATTACATACGCCGACTTGATAACCCTGCTCCTGATTTTTTTTGTCGTTCTTTATACCTTCAGCAACATTGACGCTAAAAAATTCGCCGGCATCGCGCAGTCGCTCTCCGAAGCGCTCGGCGGCAGCGCCGGTATGGTCGTATCGGGACAAGGGCCCTCGGTTGTTTCAGGGGCACCGGTATCTCAAGAGACAATAGAGACTAAAATCAATCTAAACACAGATGCCGTTGAAAACCTCCAACTACAAAAGATAAGGGAGCAGATCGAAAAATACGCAAAGGAGCAGGGACTTGCGGCCAAAGTTTCCGCCAGGATCGAGGAGCGCGGGGTGGTTGTAACCATCCAGGATACCGCGCTGTTCCCCGTGGGTTCAGCAGACCTGACTCCGCAAGCTCGGGTAATTGTACACAAGGTCGGGCAGATACTGCGTACAACCGACAACTATATCCGGGTGGAGGGGCATACCTGCGATCTTCCGATTCACACCCCCCGTTTTCCATCCAACTGGGAGCTTTCTACCGCCCGCGCAACCAGCGTGGTACAGGAACTGCTTCGCACGGATAATTTCCCGCCACAGCGCCTTTCCGCCTCAGGGTACGGCGAATACCGGCCTATGGTCGCGAACAACTCCGAAGCCAACCGGCAGCAAAACCGCCGGGTCGATTTCGTTGTCCTGCGCTCCCGCTATAAGGAAGTCGAACCGGCCGTACCACCGGAGTTATTCTACAAAACGCCGAAAGTGGTGCCTTAAAAAGTCACGACTTGCGAGTGAAGTCCTAAGTCGAAAGCCTTCCAAAAAAAACTTTTTACCTGAAAACATTTAGACTGCATGGTCGGCATAACCCACCTGTCGTTACTCGTTACTCGTGACTCGTGACCCGTGACTCGTGGCTCCAGACTTCCAACCTCCAACTTCTCACCTCCCACTTCCGAAATGGGGGGCACAGCCCGCCCTACAATTCCGACTCTTGACTCGCGACTCGCGACCCCTTGGTCCGCTCTTCCCCGACTGAGGACTTTCGACTGAGGACTCAAGACTTTAAACTACCGACTCCCGACTACTGACTCCTGTCTCGAACATGAGCCCCCATATTTTCATATCTTAATCGTGTAGATTCTTAAACCCGGCTCGCGGGGGACTGCATACGTATGCCTAGTGAACCAAACACAATCAGCCTTTGCATGATCGTAAAGGACGAAGAAAAAAACCTGCGTCGGTGTCTTAAAAGCGTACAAAACTGTGTGGATGAAATGATTGTCGTAGATACAGGCTCTTCGGACGGCACACCGGATATCGCTTTAAGTTTCGGCGCACTCATCGTTCGCTCGCCGTGGCGGATGGATTTTTCCGATGCACGGAATGAAAGCTTAAAACACGCTACAAAAGAGTGGGTTCTGTTTCTGGACGCCGATGAGGAATTGCCCGCCGAAACCGCTGGAAACTTGAAGAAGCTGGCGTCCGTTGAGGATGTCGAGGCGTGGACATTCTCCATTGTGAGCCCCATATCCCCCGCCATGGACAGCCCGAAAACCAGGCATCTTAACCTCAGGATGTTCAGAAACCGGAAACCGTACCGCTTTGAGGGAAGAATCCACGAACAGATAAAACCAAGCATTCTGAAGGAAAAACCGACGGCGGTTATCATGTACTCAAACCTGGAAATAATGCATTACGGTTATGTTTTCGGCTTAAACACCAGGGGGAAAACGCTGCGCAATATCACAATCCTTGAGAAAGAACTGGCCGACAACCCCACCGATCCCTTCCGCAACTACAACATCGGTGTCAGCTATTTTTCACTGGGTGACATTGAGAGATCCCGAAAACACTACCAGATTGCTCTGGAACACGTCAGTCTGGATTCGGGATTTGCGGCGGCGCTCTACCGGAATTACTGCCTTTGCCTATGTGAAACAGGGGATTATGCCGGAGCCCTCGAACTGGCGGATAAAGGTTTGATTCATTTCTCTGACTATCCGGACCTTTATTTTCTAAAAGGACAAATCTTCTGGGACTTGAATATGATCGCCCGGGCAAAAGTCTGTTTCCTCAAGTGCACTCGTTTCCGGCGGACCCCCCCGTGCTATACGATCACCGAAGGGGTCACCGGGCATCTCGCCTTTGAAAACCTGGCCGAAATCCACGCGCGCGAAGGCAGCTTCAGTGAAGCCGTTGACTTTCTCATGCAGGCAATCCAGGAACAACAGTCAACCCGTTTGTTGCCCCGCTTGTGCTCTTTACTGCAAGGTCTCGGTTATAAAGGACCTGAAATCGCAAAGTATCTTGAAAGCAACTTTCAGCTCGATTTTCATACCAGGGTTCAACTTTTGTTTGATGCAGGAGAGTTTGAGTCCTGCCTTACCCTGATAGACGCGGCGGAAAACCCTCCAACTCCGGAATCAATATTACTCAAAGTAAAATGTCTGGTACGTCTGGGGCGCTACGCCGAAGCGGCCCAGGTAACAGAGCCGGCCGGCCCGCCCTTGAACACAGAAATATTGAAACAAAGGTGCCTCGCTATGTGGCTTCAAAAACCAAAGCAGGACGCTTCCGCGCTGATCTCCGCCTTTGGCGCTCCGGACAATCCCGCCGTAATCGCATGCGGAACGATTAATCACTTGATTTTTGGCGGCACCGGAGTAAATGCACCCCAGACTCCCCACCCCATCAGCTTTGAACACCGACCCTTAAACGTTAAACTTCCTCCGGTGAAAGCATACCGCGAAGTCCTTGATACCGCCCTGGAGATTCTTTGCCTTGGAAACAGAAGTCTTGCTCTCGCAGCAGTCCTGGTATGCAGCAGTAACAGTGTGTCTGAGGCGTATTTCATTCTGGGCAGACACGCGTTAAACAAAGGCTTTAATTTGGAGGCAAAGGGCCTCCTGGAGCAGGCAGTCAACAACGGCAAGGCTGACGCCGAAACATACCACCTTCTTGGTAGTGCTTGCGCAAACCTTAACTTACACGACACGGCCTTCCGTTGCTTTCAAAGAGCCTTAACGTACTCCCCCGGCTCGGAATTATATGCCGCCTGCGCCATCGAGCAATTGGCGCGCCGTTGCCGGGAGATGGTTTTAAACGGCTTGCGTATTGAAGACAGAAATTCGGAATTGACAGGGGAGCTTTTCAAATTGGCGTCGCTTATTAAAAAGAT
>JBFMBL010000015.1:44126-46347 GCA_040755195.1 Bacillota bacterium | reverse complement strand
AAAATGCCACCTGTGATTGGATAATATTCCTTGACTGCGACGAGGAGCTTGCTCCGGAAAGCGGTCCTGCCCTCCGGAAGGCGATTGAGGACAGTTCGTACGAAGCTTACTTCGTTCTGGTAAGAAACATGATCGAAATGAATATCGAACTTACATTTCCCAGCATCCGCCTTTTTAAAAACAGAGAGTACTTCCGGTTTGAGGGTAGAATCCACGAACAAATAGTAAACTCCATCATACGCAACTTCGAGCAGAAGGCAATCGGATACACCGGCATCACCATAATCCACCATGGTTACAACACCGGCACAACAAACGTCGCAGCCAAGGTACAGCGGAACCTGGAAATACTTAAGGGTTATCCGGAGGAAAGAAGAGACGGGTTCTTCTACTACAACCTCGGTACGGAGCACCTCCGCCTAGGTGACAGAAAAGAAGCCTTAAAATACTACCTGGAAGCGTTGAAACTGACAAAACCCACCCAGGCGTACGGGCCCATCTTGGTTAAGAGAACCATGACAACCTTAATGGACCTGAAACGATACAGGGACGCCATAGAGCAACTGCGGTACTATCACAACATCTACAAGGATTTCAGCGACCTTTGCCTGCTTGAAGCAGTCTGCCTTTTTAACTGCGGGCGCCATTCCGAAGCCGGAACACGCCTGCAGGACTACCTTGAAATGCCCCCACCTCCGGCCTGGTATCCGAGCGAAAGCACTTTCCACGAGACTTCCGCGGATGACTTAGTTAACCGTGTAAAGGCGCTTTCGGTTGAACGGGGTTGCCCGGGGTTAAGCGTCTGCGTCATCGGCCGTGACGAGGAAGGGCTGGTCGAACACTGCATTCGGAGTGTTAATGAAATCGCGCAGGAGGTAATCTTTGTCGACACGGGCTCTGTGGATAAAACCCCTGCCGTCGCCTACCAGATGGGCGCGAGCATTTACCGGTTCCCGTGGAACGCAGACTTCTCCGAAGCGCGAAACTTCGCCATCGAAAAGGTTAGCAGCGACTGGATCCTGGTTCTCGATGCCGACGAGGCCCTCCCGGATCAGAGCCGGAAGATGATCGTTGATTTAATTAGCGAGGCCGGTTTCGAGGGGTACTTTTTAAAGATATGCACGTTTCTGGACGGCGGTTTGTCCCCCGCCAACTGTCAGATAACAAGAGCGTGCAGGCTGTTCCGGAACAAAAACCATCGCTTCCGGGGGGCAGTCCTTGAGGACATCGTTCCCTCCATCGTCGATTCCGGCGGCAAAACCGCCTTTGCGGACATAACCATAAATCACTTTCACTGCCTGGCCGGGGCCGAACCGATTGCCCGCAAAAGGCAGCGGAAGGTTGAGGCCATCGAAAAAGGTCTGGCGGCCGACACGGCAAGGCAAAACCTTGCCCTGGGCATTGAAGCCTTCTATGCACAGGACTTTACCAAAGCCATCGGGTACCTGGAAAACTGCCCTGAAGGCCTTGATGCGGCGAACGTTCCGGACTTCTTTTATTTCTACGCCTTGTCTTTGCTGCGCACGGATGACTACCGTCGGGCGGCATGCGTTTTGTACGAAGCGGTTAAGTGCTTCCCCGACTACACCGACCTTGTCTATTCGCTGGCTGTCGCCCGTTTTGCTCTGGGGGAGATTGTAACGGCGGAAGAACTTTTAGAACACTGCCTTGAAATGGGGGACGCTTCCTGGGAGAAGTACACCGCCAGCCCGGGGACGGGAGGTTTTAAGGCGATGTGTTCCCTGGGCACAATCTGCGCCCGGAAGGGTGAGACGCACAGGGCGTTGGAACTTTTTATTGAGGCGGCCCGCATCCCCGCCGGCTTCGAGCAGGCCGTTGAAAACATCGTTTTTCTAAAAGATATGTTGCCTTCACCCGTAGAGCATTACCTGGAGAGCAACGGCCTTCTTAACTCCCGCAGCCTCGGTATAATCGCCGGAACCCTGGCAAAAATGGGGCGTTTCGAGGAAAGCCTTCACTACCTGACTTTGGCCGGTGAGCTGATCGCTCAAGAGCCTGCGCCGCGGAATTTCAAAAACATCACCGGCGCGATCGACCTTCTGGTAGGAAAGTTTCACTGGCAGGCCTCAAAGTCTCTCCCGGAAGACTCAAGCTTTAAAAGCCTTTTGGTGGTCTAATGGGCGGCGTATATAAGCAAGGGATAACACTCTGGTTTACCGGGCTCAGCGGGTCGGGTAAAACGACTCTCTGTAATAAGTTA
>JBFMBL010000015.1:42431-44026 GCA_040755195.1 Bacillota bacterium | reverse complement strand
GTTATACCAACAAGGAGACGGTTGAACAAAGCATCGAAAAGGTTATAGCGTTTTTAGAAACTACTCCGCTATTATGCCGTAAACTTCGTCGGCGGGTAACTCGAGAAATTGTTGAAGTTGAAAACCGTGGTCAAGGATAGTAATACCGCCACTGGCCTTTGCTTGCGGTGGATACGACCGTACCTTAGACTGGCCGAGATAGATGTATTGCGGTGTAATGGTCAACCCCCGGGTATAACCTCCCGCACGGTATACCATTTCCCCGTCTTTTCCCAAGCCGTTCTTCCACGAAGCGCAGTAGTAAAGGCTGCTGTTATAGACTACACAACTGTGAGGATGCTTAACTCCCGTAATGCGGTATTTTCTTCGGGACAAGTCGTGCAAGGAAATCTCAATGATAGCACCGTCGTTTTTATTGCTGTGCGGTATCTCTGGGCCTGATAGGGACATCATAGACAACAGCAGGTTATCATCTTCAATCCAAAGATCGTTGAAATGGTGCCGGTCTGAGGAGTAGTCCGAGATACGGATTTCCCCGGTACGCCGGAAGTTTTCGTCATAGATCCCTACTGCGTTGCGCCCGGTTTCTACTATGTACCAGTGGTTCCGATGAAAGCGGAGCCCATGTAAATCTAACGCCCCCAATGTGAAGTATTCTTGTTCCTTTAACTCCCCGTCAAAACGTATCACCTGATGCTCCGAAAGTACGAAATACTGATCATCTTTCTTAACAATTCCACGGCAGCTTGCGAAAAAAACCGCCTGCACGGACATGTCAGGCTTAACGATAAGAATACCACCGTCGGGGCCATGATCAATCCCTGTATTGCAGGTTACAATGAGCCTGTTAGGGATTGCTGGGCTTACTTTCATTTTCTTACCCCTTTTCCTTAATAAGTTGTTTTTTGTCAAACACCTTCCATTGCTTCACCAATAACCTGAAAAATGATATTGTTTTAATGAAATACTGCTTCTTTATCCAAGATTCTACGGGCATTAAAAGCTTTTTAGAGCCCATAATGCACCGTAAGGTGTTTCAAACGCTCTCCCCATATTGTCTACAAAATGATAAATCTTGGCTGCGCATAAATCCCAAGTTATATCAAAATCATCCGGTTCCCAACCAGACCTGTGTTCTTGCCATAGTCCCCCATCAAACCCCCAAGCATCCTTCCCATCCGGATGTTTTTGAGGTAAGAAACCGAGTGGTGTAAAAACGACTATTTGAATTCGCGCTATTTGTTCAGTTAATTTGAGTAAGTGAATTGCCTCTTTTTTTTCTAAATGTTCAATGACATCGAGTAGAAAAATTGAATCCACAGACTTGGGCGGGAATAATGATACGATTTGACTCCATGTAGCGTTTATTACAACATAATGGCGAGTCTTATCTTCTTTAATTAAGTTTTGCAAGTACTCGATATATGGTTGAAAGGGTTCACAGCAAATATGCACTTTCGGTTTGACAAAAGGTTGTGGTCTAATTCCACACCCAATATCAAGCAAGATGTCAGCGGGTAATAGTTTTTTTGAGACTGTCGGAGTCAATTCGTCCCTTTCAAGCCAAATGAGACTCACTTTAGTTACTGCCCCCT
>JBFMBL010000015.1:0-42331 GCA_040755195.1 Bacillota bacterium | reverse complement strand
AAAGGTTGTGGTCTAATTCCACACCCAATATCAAGCAAGATGTCAGCGGGTAATAGTTTTTTTGAGACTGTCGGAGTCAATTCGTCCCTTTCAAGCCAAATGAGACTCACTTTAGTTACTGCCCCCTTTATTTAATAAGCTTGCTTCCCACTCTAACATTAGTCAAGCTCCACCCCATAGCATTGAACATTTATAATCCATGTCTAGCCCTGCTGAACAAAGGCATTGCTTATGGCGTTTCATTCTGGCCTTAATACCGACGCCCCCCAGTTGCTGAGAATGATGCGAACAGCCGTGTTGCTTACATTTTCCGAAAGATACTCCGGTGGCGGGCGCCACCCGGCCGGCTCAGCCAGCGCGGCGCTCACGGCGTTCAAGACGGCCTTGGGTTCGGACCCGGTAATCAGGTTGCTGCCGGCCTCGAGCGTCTCCGGCCTTTCGGTTACGTCCCGCAGGGTTACGTTGGGAACATTAAAGATACAGCATTCCTCCTGGACGGTTCCGCTGTCGGTCAAGACGCAAAGCGCGTTCTTTTCCAGGTTGACAAAATCGAACAATCCCAAGGGCTCCGTGGTCCGGACGCCGGCCCCCGCAAGAGTCTTTCCGAATCTTTGGAGCTGCGACTTTGTTCTGGGATGCAGGCTGCAGAGAACCGGCATCTGATGCGCGGCCGCCAGGCGATGAAACGCTTCGATGAACTTCGTCAAACGGGCCTCGTCGTCGACGTTTTCGATGCGATGCAAGGTCGCCAAGAAATACTCCCCGGCTTTTAGTCCAAAAGTCGATAAAGCCTGGCTGGCTGCAATCCGGGAGGCATAATAATCCAATACTTCCTTGATAGGGTTACCGGTAACGTAAATACGGTGGCCCGGAATGCCTTCCCGGAGCAAGTTGGCCCGGCTGCGTTCCGTGTAGGGTAGCAGAATGTCGCTGCAGTGGTCCGTCACCCGGCGGTTGATTTCCTCCGGCATGCGGTCGTCGTAACAACGGTTTCCGGCTTCCATGTGCAAGACCGTGATGCCCAGCCTTTTGGCAACCATCGTGGACAGGGCACTGTTGGTATCTCCCAAAACCAGGAGGCGATCCGGCTTTTCCTTGAGCATAACCTTTTCACACTCCGCCAGGATCCTGCCTATCTGACCCATTGCACTTTCGGACCGGCAATTCAGGGCATAATCAGGAGGCCGTAGTCCCAACTCGGAGAAGAAGACGTCGGTCAACGACGGTTCATAATTCTGTCCGGTGTGCACCACGATATGGTTAGACAGTTTATCAAGAAGGGGGATGACACGGCTCAGGCGGATTATCTCCGGGCGGGTTCCTAAAACCGTCATCACCTTCATCCCAGTGGTTCCCTTCTCTTGCCGTTGTCGGGCCCCGGCATAAAATCGTGGCGTATTAGCATGCGTTCGATTTCCGGGATGGACATCAGGGAGTCTTTAGAACTATATTCCTTGTGTAACGGGGTTTTTCCGGTTTCTTTTCCGGCAAGTTCCGGCAGCATCGGCTTAATAACGTAATAATCCCCGCGTTCGTATGTGCGCCATGCCTCCTCATCGGCGACCAGGATCTCGTGCACTTTCTCCCCGGGGCGAATCCCGGTGAAGACAGTGTCGATCTCACGGTCGCCGATCAGAACCCTGGCGACGTCCAGAATTCGCGCGGCGGAAACGCGCGGGACGTAAGTCTCTCCCGGATCGGCCGATTCAAGGGCCGCGATGATCGTCTCCACCGCCCGCTCAAGCGGAAGGAGAAAACGGGTCATTTCTTTGGTGGTGACGGTCACCGGCCCGCCCTTCTTTATCTGCTCGATGAACAAAGGGATTACCGAACCCCTCGAAGCCAGGACATTGCCGTAACGCACGCATATCAGGCGGGTGGCGGGAACGGCGATGTTGGCTCTGACGAAAATGCGTTCCTGGATTGCCTTGGTCATCCCCATGACATTAATGGGTTTACAGGCTTTGTCGGTCGAAACGCCCACCACCGTCCCGACGGGAAACCTGTTTTCCTGGATGGCCCTGACAATGTTTTCCGCCCCAACGATATTTGTTTCCACAGCCTCAAACGGGAAGTACTCGCAGGATGGAACTTGCTTTAAAGCGGCGGCGTTAATGACGATGTCCGCTTCGGCCAGCACGGAACAGACGGAATGATAATCGCGTATGTCCCCGATCCTGAACTCCAAAAGGTGTCTGAAGTTGTCGTAGATCACTTCGTCGGTGACGTTTTTAAACTGCTGGTATTCGAGTCGCATGTAGTGCTGTTTGGCTTCGTCCCTGGAAAAGACAATGACTTTCCTCGGTTGATCGGATGTCGCCGACACCAGATGCCGCGTCAGGACCTTTCCCAGTGAACCGGTACCGCCGGTAATTACCACTATTTTATCTTTAAAAACAGACATTTTTATTCCTCCTGGTCCGTTTGTCGATAGTACGGGGCGGTGGCGTAATCACAGTACATTGCGTCAACAAGTTCCGGCCACTCCGGAGGGGTGTAGCCGGTTGATCGGCGAAACAAGGTAGAATCCAGCGTCCTATCCCGGGACGGACTCGCCTCGGGTTCAATGACGATCGTTTTGCGGTACCTATCCGCGACCAGCCTCAGCAGATCGTATTTGGAGATGGGATGCGAGGAGACCTGGTAGAGCCCGTTAAGACCCCCGTCGGGGATGACGTAGTCCGCAATTACGCGCGCCAGTTCAACAGTCGGGAGTCCCGAAAACATTACTCTACTGAAGCCCCGGACTTCGCCTTCCTGGGCCAGGAACCATTCCACGAGACCGTGTTTCCCCTTCAGCTCGTGACCGATAATCGACGTCCGCAAGGTAATGCAGTGAGGATAAACCACTTCGCCCAGGAGCTTGGTACGACCGTAAAGGTCAACGGCGTCGGCGATATCGTCTTCAATATACCGGCCTTTCCCGCCGCTGAATACACAGTCGGTGCTGATATGGATCAACCTTGCTCCGGCAGCCTTGCAGAGCAAGGCGATGCGATGAGGTAGAAGAGCGTTTACGGCGATAGCCTTAAGAGGATCCTGGGCGGCGGGCGCCTGTTTAATGATCCCTATCGCGTTGATGACGATATCAGGCCGGATATCCGCGATGGTTCGGGTAATTGTATCAATGTTGTCTGCATTTACGTTACCTCTTGTTTTCCCTAACAGTTCGGGCGAAAACCATTTAGACAACGCGCTGGTGTCACGTGCCGTGCCGAAAACATCAAAATCACGGCATTTGGAGAGCCGGGCAAACAGTGCGTGCCCCAGCATTCCGGTTATACCAAGAATAAGAATCTTTGTTTTTTTCATTGGTTTAAGCCTTTCTGGTTTTGGAGAAACCGGTGATCTATAGCTACTAGATATTATGTAAATATGGAAGAAATTGTTACATATTGAAAGATCGCTGGAGGGGAAAGCGGATAAATCGGGATTATCGCCTTCCCCATAGTTAGTAAAGAAGGTTTGTTATTACTCACATTTTGGGAGGTAAGGCCATACTATGGTACCAGAAAATACCACGAGCGTGAGGGTTGTTCAGATGAAGATCTTGTTCACCAATCCTGCTCCCGTCATAAAGTACGGGATGCAGCTCGGATTCGAAAAGCACGGCTGGGAAACGGACAGAGTGGAGTTCCCGGAACAGACGGAACAAGGACTCCAAAAGAAGGTGGATCAGTTTAAGCCCGACTATATTTTTACTGAGGGCGGGGTAACGGAAAGGGAGTTCGTCTTTCCAATTCTAGAGAAAACAGGTATTCCGCACATCTACTGGGCAATCGAAGACCCCATCGCCAACAGCGGGATGGCCATGGAATGGGCCGGTAAATCCATCCTCAGCCTCACGCCGTGCGTTGAGATGCTGGAGAATTATCATCGAAGAGGGTACAAAGCCATCTGCGTACCCTTTGCGATGGACCCCGATTACTACCACAAGAAGCCTCCCAAGCCGGAGTACGAAGCGCTGGACGCCGTGTACATCGGCAACAACTACAACATCTTCGAAGCAAGATACCGCGCCTATCTATACATTATCCAGCCGTTTATAGACAAGGGGAAAAACATTGCCGTCTACGGGTGGGATTGGGATAATCCGCAGCACCGGTTCAATGTCGGTTCCCCGTACTACAAAGGATATATGGCCCATGAAGAAACGGTGTACGTGTATTCAGCGGCCAAGATCGTCCTGGGAGTGCACTCGATAGTCGATTCGGCAACCATGCAATCAATGAGGACGTTTGAGATACTGGGATGCGGCGGCTTTTACCTGACCCAGCACACGAAGGCGATTGAGTCGATGTTTGAGAATCACAAGCACCTGGTATGGTCGAAGAACTATGAAGAAACGGCGGAGATCATGGACTTTTATCTAGCTGACGATGAATCCCGCCGGAAAATCGCGGCTCAGGGACACGAGTTCGTCATGGCCAACCACACCTACGAACACCGGGTAGCGGATATAATCCGCGCTTTGCAGACGTGATTTCAAGTTTCAAAGACCAGGGGTGAAATCCTCGTGATGAGCGATGAATATAACGACGTCAGGCATTACTTTTTTCACCCGCTTGACTTCCTAAAGCAGTCCGGCCAACCGTCGGGACTTCATAGGAAAGCTTCTCCTTGCCTGCAAAAGGTCGCGAATGATGGACAGCACCCGTTGACAGACGGGCTTGCCGGGACGGTGATCGTTTATCCTCCCACGATTGACTGGAGCTTCATGAAGCAAAGACCCCAGCAGCTCATGCAGCAGTTCGCCGACCACGGACACCAAGTCTTCTATTGCAACAAAACACAGTTTGAAGACCGCATCCTTGAACAAGTGCAGCCCAATTTGACGGTTGTGCACAATAACAAGACATTTATTCAGGACGTGGTTCCCGAGCTTAAGAAACAGGATAATAGCATATTGCTCTGGGTTTCCTGGTCTAAACTGCCCCCCATGTATTTATAGGGAAAGACAAGGCGTCGTTCATCGATCACATCAGGCGGCTTCTCTCTTCGCCGGCGGTCTTAAACAGGGATGAAGTAAACAGCCGGCTGACGACCCAGACTTGGGAAGAGCGCTACCGTAGTATCGTTCGCATATTCAGCGAGGTAAATGTTCAGTAAACCACGTACACGTTCAGGTTGCTGTCAATGTACAAAGCAGTGAATACTTACGATACAGTAAAGGGAGTAATGCCCATGCGCATTATGCATCTTGCCGAAGCGCTTGTCTTCGGTGGCCTGGAGACACAGATATTGTCTCTCTGCCGGGAGTTTATAAAAACAAGCCACACGCCTTTCGTCTTTGCCAGGCTGATGAGCACTGAGTTTCAGCAGCAGCTTGAGGAACTCGGGGTACAGTACATGGTCGACGGCAGCGGCGACGGGCTGACCGCGTATGTTACGGAGCACGGCATCCAGGTCCTGCACGGACACCCCGTGGCCGTTCCCCTCGCCGCCGCGACCGGGGAAACACTACGCCTGCCGGTGGTCGCCACGTATCACGGGTTATTCGGGTGGAACTGGGAGACGCACCGGAGTATCGATAAGATCATCTGTATCAGCCAGGAGGTCTATGACCGGGTGGCGCTGGGCAACCCGGGCATTGACCCGAAACTGGTAATCATCCAAAACGGGGTTGATACCGAAAGGTTCAAGCCCCTCTACCAACATCGCGGTGGAAAGAAACTGCTTTTCATCGGACGGCTGGATATGGATAAGCGTTACTCGTTAAAGATCATCTTTGAAGCGGTGGAGGCTCTACCCGGGGTTGAATTACTGGTAGCCGGGTCAGGTCCTTACCTGGATGAGCTCCGGCTTGACGCCCCTCCTTTTGTCAAATGGCTGGGCTATGTCCAGGACATGGCTCCGGTTATTAACCAGGCCGACATTGTTATCGGTACCGGGCGCGGGGTACGCGAGGCAATGGCCTGCGGCGTCCCGGCCATTGCGCTGGATGCCTGCGGATACGACGGCCTTGCTACCCCCGAGACGATAAAAAGTTTGGAGTATCAAAACTTCTCCGGCCGCTCGGGACGGCCCCTCGAAGTGGAGTTTCTCGTGAAGGACTTGCGCAAGGTTCTCGGTAGTCCCGAAACCAGGGCGGCCATTGGTGAATGGTCCCGCAGGTACGCCGAGGATAACTATTCATCCACCATTGCGGCCCTGAAACACCTGCTGGTCTATAATGAACTAATTAATATAAACAGATAGAAGGTGCGCGTAAAATGCCCTCGAGTCATGTTCAACAAATACCGGCCATCATCAATTATGTCTGCGCCGTTAGTCCGAGGACCGTTCTGGATGTCGGAGTCGGCTTCGGAAAATACGGGGTTTTGGTAAGGGAATACATGGAGATATGGCATTTCCGCTATGCCCCTTCGGAGTGGATGCTCAGAATCGACGGCATTGAGGCATTCCCGGATTACATTAACGATCTTCACCGGTTTATTTACAGTAAGGTTTATACGAGTGAAGCCCTGACGGTTATGAAGGACATGGAGGACCTGGCCTATGAGTTGATTCTGGCGATAGACATCCTTGAGCACTTCGACAAGGAACAGGGCGTCCGATTCGTCAGGGAGTGCCGGCGGGTGGGCCGCAATACCTTGATCAGCACGCCCAGGCACTTCAGCGAACAGCCTGCGGTATTCGGCAATGAATACGAAATCCACAAAACAGGCTGGAGCAGTCCGGAGATGGAGACCCTCGGAGCCAAGCAATTCATCGATGACAGCTTCAGCCTGATTGCCGTGTTTTAATCTTTTAAGGAGGTAGGTTTATGGCCCTTCAATTGCTTGGAGAAGACTATGTGCCTCTCCCCTTGATCGTAGAAAGGATCGCATCGGCACTGACCAAGCAGGAACCCTTTTCTCTTGTCCGCGTCGGTGACGGTGAGAATATCGTTCTGGCCCAGGAGGTCGTATTCAGTCTGGAGTGGATTCACCATAACGCAGGATGGTCGCACTCGCCCCATTATTGCGGGGCTGTCCTCCCCAATCCGGCCCTTCGTGACAGAATGGCCAAGGCGCTCAAGGAAGCCGACATCGTCGGCGTGTTTGCAAGAGATTCCTTAACTGAACAGGTCTTTGAAGCCCTGGGCATCCGCCCCAAAGCCATCTGTTACGCATTCGAAAACCTGTACATGCCGATGTACAAACCATTTGTGGATCTAATCCGGGCATACCCGCCGTTGCTTGTCGGCCGCCCCGCGGAGCGCTTCGCGGCGTTTCTTTACGACCAGTTGGGTGTCAAAGTCCCCGGCGCCCTGATGAACATCAACAGCTCGGACGACATCGACACCTGCCTCGAAGAAATGGCGCGGGTGCCGCATCAATGGTCCCTGGTTTCGGCCGGCGCCAATGCCGATGTTATCGCCCCCGCCATGGCATCCGAGCACGGAAAGGTGTCCATAGACTTCGGTCACGCTCCCGACAACGTTATGTCACCTGATTTTCCCGACTACTGGCTTACCCTGGAATGAAAGGGTGGTTGACGATTAGCGGAAAACGTCCGGTTGTCTGTCTGGCTGCCATTGACTGGGATTACCTTTTCCATCGTCCTCAGCAGTTGATGCTGCATTTTGCGCAGGAGGGACACCCGGTCCACTATCGTAACCCTCTTCAGGTGCGGGACGTACATCCCGAAGAGGCGGCGCCGAATCTTTGGGTTTATAAGGACTTCGACTTCGCCCCGAAAGAGTGTCTTGAATCCGCAATCTACTTTGTGTATTTTCCGGCTCACGCCGCCTGGGTCGACCGCACCGGCGACAAATTCGTGGTTTACGACTGCCTGGACGATCTTCCCGAATTCGCCGGGCACGAGGAGCTGATGCTTCAAAGGGCGGACCTGGTATTATGCTGCTCTAAGAAACTATTAGAGAAGCATCACGGCAAACATCCCTGGTTGGTTTTGCTGCCTAACGGCGTGGACCTGGAGCATTACCGCCCGGAAAGGCTTCCTGAGCCAACTGAAATGAGGGGAATCCGGTCTCGGGGGGATGCCGTGATAGGGTTTACCGGGGCCTTCTACACCGGCTGGGTTGACGCTGAACTACTTTATTGCCTGGCAGCGGCACGACCACAATGGCAGTTCGTGATTATCGGCCACAACTACCAGTGGGATTTCAACGCGGGACCGCATAAGGCGCCGCCAAATATGTCCTACCTTGGGATCCGGCCATATGCAGTCTTGCCAGCCTATATACAGTGTTTTGACGTGGGCATCATTCCGTTTCTGGACAATCCGGTTTCGCAAGCCGCCGACCCGATTAAGCTGTATGAATACTTAGCTGCGGGGCTGCCCGTGGTCAGCCGCAACCTTCCGTTCGTGCAGGGTTTTGCCCCGCCGATGGTTTATCCCTACGACGATACGGATGGATGTATAGCCGCCATTGAACAGGCATTGAGTAAGGAGAAGGAAGGCGGGGAGGAGATCCGCAGGCTGCGCTTGGAACTGGCCCGGAGCTTCTCTTGGGACAGCAGAATCAGCCTGCTCCTTGCCAAGCTTAAGGAACTGACGTGGTTGAGAAAGGCTTTGCCCGGCTAACACCAATTTATGCCCCTTGGAATAGACTGCATTATATGGTGTTATTTGGTTTAAACGTCGACCGCCCTATTGCGGAGCAGTTTTTTAACGGTCTCGCAGAAAACGGAGTTGCTATCCGGGGAGAGCAGAGTGATTACATGGGCTTGCAAACGGAAAAGATCACCAATTACCCCGTAGAGTATCGCGACATCGAACCATTGTTCTTGTCCCCGGCGGAATTCAACCTGCTGCTACGGGGCGGCCCACCAACCTCAGGCAGGCCTTCAACAGATACAGTGATTGTCTATCCGCCGACCATCAATTGGAACTTCATGAAACAACGGCCTCAACAGTTGATGGAGCAATTTGCACGGCACGGACACAGCGTCTACTACTGCAACAAGATCGGCGAAGAAGGCCGGCCTGCTGTAGAGATAAAGCCAAACCTTACGCTTGTTGACGACAACAAGGCTTTTATCCGGGAAGCAATCCCTGAACTTAAAAGACAGGGCAAAAAAGTACTCGTCTGGACCTCGTGGTCAAAGCTGCACCCTTTCCTGGAACAGTACTTACCGGACTTCATCGTCTACGACTACGTTGACGACTTCCCGGCATGGGAACCGTACCTCGACAAAATGGTCGGCATGTCCGACCTGGTAGTAACCACGGCATCTTCTCTGAAAATAAAGATTGAGCAACGTTTCCGGAGCAAACCCACCTACTTGGTCCGGAACGGCTGTGACATCATGCATTTCCGGCAGTATGCCGATCAGCCTCCGCCGAAACCCTTCGAGTATCAAGAACACCAGGGTCCTATAATCTCCTATGTCGGAGCGTGGGCCGGTTGGATTGATCAGGAGTTGGTCAAGAGACTAGCGCAAGCCTTTCCACAGGCTCTCATCTCGGTCATCGGGGTAGAATTCGGGATCACGGTTGACCGATCCATTCCCAATCTGCGGTTCGTGGGATATAAGTTCTACGAGTCATTGCCTCAGTATTTGCACTACGCGGATGTTTGCATCATTCCCTTTAAGCTCAACCGGATCAGTCTGGCAACGAACCCTGTTAAGATGTACGAATACCTCGCCGCCGGCAAGCCCGTCGTAACCACCGATCTCCCGGAAGCAAGGAACACTCCCGGCGTACATGTAGCAAAAGACTATCAGTCGTTCATCGCAGGTGTCGGCAGAATCCTGTCTCCATCGTTTGAATTTGAGAAGGAAGCGATATACCGCTGGTTGGCCGGCCAGACCTGGGAATGCCGCTACAAACATGTCAGGCAAATCCTGGACAAACACCTTGAAGGGTGTCGCAAACTCTAACTTGTCGAAAAGAATAAATTCATCTATTCACGGCCCAGCACTTAAACCCGGAGCATCAACTCTCGTTACACACCCCCTCTTAGCCCGCGGTCTCTGGCCAGGCAGGAAGAGGAAAGGAGACCGCCATATCACTAACCCGGGGCAAAAATGGTTTGCTGCACACGCAAGTGATCATATTGGGTGACACGGGCTTGGTTTTGGCATCGTACGTTATTCCATTTAAATCCTCGTAAAAAAGCTCAGCATCGGTGAATTTCGCGAAGTCCTTTTCCTTTACCCCAAGAAGGAGATGGTGAGGATTTCTCGGCGCCTCATCATAAGGTACGTTGAATAATAGACGGTTTCTCCATTTCATCTTTGCTGCAACCTCAAGGCCTTTGGGTATGTGCTCGATTACACCCCGTGACACAACATAGTCGTATTCGGGCATCGCTCGAACAAAATCTGTCGATATGACAAGATACTCGATAGCGGCCCCGGGATAGTGTTCTCGAGCATATACGATACACTCTGGAGACACGTCAACTCCTGTTACAAGAACTCCGGGAATCTGCGCGATCATAACGCACCCATACCCAACGCCGCAGCCGAAATCCAGTACTCGCACAGGGATTTCCGCCAGTTTTTGTCTGATATCACGATCGATGATGAGCTTGAAAAAATTATAACTGCTTTTATGACGCACCATCTCGCTCACATCATGGGTAACCCCCGGTATGAGACGCTCTCCCTGATTGTAAATAATTCTTTCCATATCGTTCATAAGTTGTTCCTTCCACTCCTTCTAGTCAATTCGCCTCAAAACAACAACTTGTATCTCTCCAAATAAAACAAGCTTATCGGTCAGAAAGCAAGCCTCGTCAATTCCAAAAACGGGTTAAGATGGTTTTTCGCTCCATGCCACCAGGTTCGGCTTGGGGTCCAGGATCGAAAGATACTGTTCGATAAACCCGTACTTCCCGTCGGGGTCCAGCTTTTTATAACGGTAGTACTTATCAAGGCGATCAGCCGCTTTCATCCAGCCGAGGTGCTTTAGCCTTAGACTACTGGTAGCCCCTTTGAGTTCACCTATATTCCAGGGAAAACGTCCGCAATGCTGCGGTGTTTCCTGCCACTCATACATAAAATCGGGTTTGTACCGGACCATAAAGGGCCGGTAATAGTGGTGGGCTCTCCAGTAAGTGTCCTCCCGGTAATGTGCCTCATCCCACATGTCATATAAACGGAAAGAATAAACATCAACTCCCGGGTTGGCGGCAAGCGACCGGAGTTCTCGGACCGCACGGTCTTCAAAAATCTCGTCGGCATCCAGGATCAGAATCCAGTCAGGACCGATTCCGACAGCCAGTTCCCAAAGCTGCTTGCGAAGAACGATCTCGTTGCAAAAAGAAGGTTCCCGGTTGGAAACCAGGGTAAGGGGGATGTCGCGCAGGGCCTCCCTACAAACCGCCACGGTGTCGTCATCGCTCGCGTCGTCCAGGATGACGGCGTTATCGATATACCGCGCGGTGTGTTTGAGAACCATCTCCAAATAACGGTTCGCTTCGTTTCTCACAAGCATGGCTAAAGTGATCTTGCTTCCTTTTTCCCCGGGCTGCGTCGCGGCCTCTTTACCGCCGGAGGACATGTCTTCGGCGGTTACCGGAAAATGTTTTCCCTTGTACGCCTCGATGCCCGGCAAGTCGGACTCCCGGTATATGTGGTACGGCGGGTAATGGGTATCGGCATACAGTTCAAGTCCAAGCGCAACGGCCCTTATGCAAAAGTGCCGGTCCTCGCCGGCAAATCCCAGATTGTATATCTCGCTGAAGGACACACCCATGGAGACGGCCTTGCGGCTTATCAGCGTGCACGCCCCCAGCCCGCCCACCTTGTAGGTTCCCGGGCGCTGGAGCATCGCCAGAAACTCCGCCTGCCGCCGGGCGATCTCATTTTCGTCCAGCACCTCCCCCCGCCCCAAATGATGCAGGCGGTACTGGTCGCCGACCCAGACCTGGGGCAAAGGGATGCTCCCCGGCTGCCAGACGGTCCAGTAAACCTCCGAAACAATGTCCTTTTCCAACCCGACCAAATGAACCAGCGTCTTCGGGTGAAGCACAAGGTCTGAATCAACCAGAAACAAAAAGTCAAAACCCTCGTCGCGCGCAAGTTGAATGAAGTGGTTTTTGTAGGCGGCCACCTTCCAGATCAAATCCTCCCGCCAATAGTGGGTGGTCTCATTACACACGTAACCACTTCGTGCCTCTTCAGCCCGGAATATGCATACGTTGTCCCTTCCCGCGGCAAACTGCTGCAGCAGGTCGCTTATCTCATCGTTATCGTCTATAAAGGCGTAATCAACCGTCAACCCCGTCTTATCCAGTTGATCAAAAGACCACAGGAATTCCTTAAGAATTGACGGCTTCTGGCGTACCGGACTGGCGATAAGCACTCTAGTCATTCGGATTCCTCCGTTGATGCATGCTTCTTGTTTCTCTACGTCGAACTTAGAACTTCGAACGCCGAACGTATTTCCAAAGCCGGGCCCCAATCCGGACACAACCCCTTAGCGACCAGTTCCAAGCTGCCCGAGGCCAGCTGAAAAAGCGACTGCACCGGTGAAAACAAATCGCAAAAGAAGTCATGGTGCATTGCCTCGGCGTATACGAGCATCTCACCGGCGGCGGCGAGCAGGAAATCTTTGAACAACCCCTTTACAAACCCGTTAACGTTGCACTGTTGAACTGTAAAGTAGTGCTCACGGCAGGTCTCAACCAGTTCACCGCCGCCTCTACCGACAGCCTCAGCCACCGACAGCAGCGAAAGTACCAGCGCCGTGGCCCACTCTCCGAGCTTGACCAATTCTTCCCGCAGGGCTCTTTTGGTCGAAAGGGGATTAAACCGGCTCAAGTCAAGCCATTCTATTCGGCTTTTCCCTCGTTGTTTCAAGCCAAGAATCCGGGTTAGAGGATAAAGCATCTGTGGAGCAAGGCACAGCGCCTTAAAGTATTCCTCTTCCGCTTCCCCGTACCGTCCCAGCATTTTTAACGCATCCCCCAGTAACGTATGTATATGGTGGACCGGAAGGATCTGACCCCCTCCGCCCAGGGCGCGACGAAAATCCTCTACCGCAGGAGTGTAACAGCCGCCGCCCATCGCCAGAACCCCTTTAAGAAGATGGAGGTCGGCGTCGCCGGGAAGCATAAGTAATGCCTTGTCAAGAAAAAGCGCCAATTTTTCTGTAAGACCGGCTCTCAAATATCCCAGAGCCAGGGTGACCAGCGCCTCACGGAAATAACCCTCGCCGCCGTGCATCAAGGCCAACGCCTTCTCAAGCGGCGCTATGCCTTTCACAATCTCGCCGCCCTGGAAGTACTCGATACCGAGGCTGTACAGGAGAAAGGGGTCATCAGGGTTACCGGCCAGTGCCTTCTCTATTACGGATATGTTGCGCCGCCGCTTATCTTTGGTTTCAACCTGGCGGTCGAGGTAGCCGAAGTGGTGGATAACAAGGTCGGACAGGGCCAGGCCTTTTCCGTTGTTGTATTGTTTTATCGCTCCGGCAACCTGCTCGTGGATGGCTCCGGTAAAACGGTACACAGGCTTGTTCCTGAACAGCCTTACGACCTTATCCTTAGCCGCGCTGCCATCATCCAGACGGCTTTGGATATGAACAAAATATCCCTCGACTTCCGGAGCTTCAAGCAGAGCGGCAAGTGTTTCCGGGGAAACCGGCTCCAGAACCTCATCGGCATCAAGGACCAGGATCCAATCGCATGTGGCATGGGTAAGGGAATAGTTCCTGGCGGCCGCAAAATCCCCGTTCCACAAAAAAGAATAGATCCTGGCCCCAAAGCGCTCGGCCAGCTCCCGTGTTCCGTCTACCGAGCCGGTATCAACGATGATCATTTCCCGTACCAGATCGCGCACGCTTTCAAGGCACGAGGCGATGCAGGCCTCCTCGTTCCGGACGATCATGCACAGGCTCAACGACGGCCTTTCGATCATAGGTAGAGTCCCCTCGCGGCACCCCAACCGTAGCGCCGCAGCAGGTTATTTAAGCTAATCATTACCAAACCAGGGGATGGGCTCATGTTGCCCGTTCCGCCTCCTCCAAAAGCTCGCGGAAAACGGGCACCCCGGGGTATTGTTCCGACGCTGTTTTTAGAATTTCACGCCGCATTTCCTCGTAAAGTTTGATCAGCTTCACGTAGTGCCGCGGTTCCCCAGGTTCAATCGCAATGACCTGGCGATACAGATCGGCCGCCCTGATATACGCGCCCTGTTTTTGTTTGATTTCCGCCAACTTTGAAAGCGTTTCCACACTTTCCCGGTTGTTTTTCAGGTCGATAAAAAAGTAGTCTTCCGCTTCTTCCAAAAAACCGTAACGGTAAAAAAGCCGGCCAACGGCCTGAGCGTTTCTTGCCAGGCACTCCTCGCTCAGGCCGGCCAGAAGCGCCGCTGCGCGCTGCTTCTCCCGAAGGTGCAGGGTGCGTGCAACAATGTCCAGAAGCAAGGACATTCCCTCGTCGCCCAGGGTTACCTTCGCAAACCGGTAACGGCCAAGAGAGTCCCGTAAAAGGCCGACTACCGCGCCGGTCTCGGCGGAAAGCCCGAGGGCAAATAGTTCTTCCACCAGCGGCCTTACCTTCCGGCGGTTCCCCTGTATCCAAAAACAAAAGATTTTGTTCAGTTTGGCCAGCGGGTACAGGCGGTGATCCGGACCAAAAGAATCTAAAATCTTCAGGGCTTCAAAATATCGGCGCAGTTGGATAAGGCAGATCACCTTCCAGAGCTTTACCTCCGCCGCAACCTCCCGCTGCGCCATCGCCCGTTCAATATAATCCAGGGCGAGTTCGTAGGCGGATTCGCGGAAGAGAATCTGTCCTATGAGAAGGCTGGCATCAGGAACCGAGAAGTCGCAAAGCTTCTCCAGGCAGGTTTGCGCGTAAACCGGGTCCTGGTGCGGCTCTAAGAGGCGGGTGATGCTTTCCAGGGGAATGACAAAGGAGGGATTGTCGCGCAGGCTTAGAACGTAGTAACGCATCGCTTCCTGTTCGTTGCCAAAGACCTCAGCCAGCCGCCCGAGCTGGTAGTAGCAGCGGAACCCCCGCATTCCGCTGAACGGGGCATAGTAGGCCGGCTGCTCGGGCATCGCCAGCGCCCCTTGAAAGAAGTCGTAAGCTTGGGCATAATCCTTTTTCTCAAAACTCACCACCCCACCATAGTAATACAGGTCGGCGTAATTGGGAAAAAGACTCAAGCCCAGCCGGACGACATCCAGAGCCTCTTCCGGCATCTGTGCAGAATGATAAGACAGGACAATGTAACGCAGCAACTTCGGCAGGTATACGGTTTGGGAATCGAGGCCTTCGGCCGCCTTAAACAGTTCCGCCGCCGCCTCTTTGTACCTCTCCGCCCGGTACAGTTCCACGCCGTAGTGGTAACGCAGCAGGCGGTTGTCGGGGGCACCGGCGAGTTCCCGTTCAATAATGGCGAGGTTCCGGCTTTTCTTATCCTTGGCTTCGATCTGCTGGTTGAGATACCCGTAGTGCAAGATAACCATGTCCTCGGCGATCTGGTATTTAGCCCGGCTGTTTTTTTCCAGGATGACGTCCGCAATCTGTTCATGAATCGCGCCGCGGAACCTGTATTCCCGCCGGTTCCTGAAGAGACGGAAAATTATATCCGGGCTCGGCTCGAAACAACCTTCGTTCCCAATATAATTAATTATCTTGATAAAATAGCCTTCAACCGTATCGTCCGCGGTGATCCTTCTTAATACCTCTTTGCTCTCCGGCGCCAGTTCCTCATCGGCATCCAGGAATAATATCCAGTCCCCCGTAGCCGGCTCCAACGAAGCATTTCGCGCGTCGCTGAAATTCTCGTTCCAGGGAAACGAATAAACCCTGGCGCCGTATTGCCCTGCAATCTTGTAAGTGTCGTCGGAGGAACCGGTGTCGACAACAATGATTTCGTCCACCGCCCCAACCACGCTTTCAAGGCAACGGCGCAGGTTTCGTGCCTCGTCCTTCACAATCATACAAAGGCTGATCCGGCTCCCCATAGATATCACTTTCACTCTCCGTGCGGGCTTTTAAAGTCAATATATGCCGGCACAATGGTGACGTTCCTGCGCAATCCAACATAACATGTGGGTAAAAGGTAATTCCTGTAAAGGGGGGAATCTCTTGCCTAACTTCAAAATCTTTCAGGACAATGCCGACCAGGCGCGGGTCAAGATTTACGGCAATCAGGATGTGGCTCTGAATACCAGTTCCGAAGGCAACATCGTGGTGACCGCCTCCGCTGCCGGCCTGGCAGTCACGGGCCCGGTCAACGGCCTCATCGTGACGGCGTCCGCCGCCGGTCTGGCGGTCACGGGTCCGGCCAACGGCCTCATCGTAACGGCGTCCGCTGCCGGCCTGGCGGTCACGGGTCCGGCCAACGGCCTCATCGTAACGGCATCCGCCGCCGGCCTGGCGATCACAGGTCCGGCCAGCGGCCTCATCGTAACGGCTTCCGCCGCCGGCCTGGCGGTCACGGGTCCGGCCAACGGCCTCATCGTAACGGCATCCGCCGCCGGCTTGGCGATCACCCCGCCGGCCAACGGCCTCTTGATCACCAGTACCGGCCTGGCTGTAGAAATGGGGGTCGCAACATCCGACGTATCAGCAACCAGAGTTTTTTCAAGCACCGCCGGCGGACCGGATACTACTTACAACGTCATGGAATGGCCGACCTTTACCTTCGGCGTTGTCAACGCCTCCACGACCATTGCCCCGGCGACCGTCAAGCTCCAGATCAGCCCGGATGCTACAAGCTGGATCGACCACGCCGGCCCGACCACACTGAACACGGGTGACGTCACCGCGTTGGTCTCATCGATCTTCCTGAAGTACGCACGGGTATACTACGCCGCTGTCGACGCCGCCAGCACCGTCACCCTGAACATATTCTTCCAGTCCCAGACCTAAGATTATGTAGGGAGACCGCGGGTTTTTCTCATGGTCTCCCTCCGAATTTCCTACCCGAACTTCGTCGGCATTTGGCTGGTATTTCCGAATAATATGTTTTTAAGGTGCTCTTACCATCATTGCGCATATTCGAACCCGAAAACAAAAACATGTCTTCGTTATCAACCCTGTTTTCCTTTTGTTAAGCGAGTCAATGCGCGTAAGCCGGCAACACCGCAAAGCGGCTTGGAAACCCGGCGACACCCTAAATTGTGGGGACAGTTTAAAGTAACAACTGACTTCTGTTCTTCATAAATTTAAAAAGTGTAAAACTTGTTTAGAACCGGAGGTACTTTGTGAAAGTTGTTATCCTTGCCGGCGGCCTTGGGACACGTCTCGCTGAAGAAACCGGGATCAAACCTAAACCCATGATTGAGATCGGCGAAAGGCCCATTTTATGGCATATCATGAAGCATTATGCCCACTACGGCTTTAAAGAATTTATCATCGCTTTGGGCTACAAGGCCGAGGTGGTTAAACGTTACTTTCTTGACTGCTACTTGCTGAATGGAAGCCTGACCGTCAATCTGGCCAACGGAGACATCCGGATCTACGACAAAGAGTGCGAGGACTGGATCGTCCACCTGATGGACACCGGACAAAAAACCAATACGGGAGGCCGGGTAAAGCGCCTTGAGCCCCTTCTGGGCGGATCTGCTTTTATGCTGACTTACGGTGACGGCGTTGCGGACGTCGACCTGGAGGCGCTACTCCGCCTGCACCGTTCCCTCGGCCGCATCGCCACCATCACCGCGGTACGCCCGCCGGCGCGCTTCGGCGGTCTGGTCTTCGACGGCAACGTGGTGGCGAAGTTCACCGAAAAGCCGCAAATCGGCGAAGGCTGGATCAACGGCGGCTTCCTGGTCTTTGAACCGGGGATTTTCGACTACCTCGCAGGAGACCATAGCAGTCTTGAGGCGGATGCCCTGGAGCATCTTTCCGCGGACCGTCAGTTGTCGGCCTACCGCCATGAAGGCTTCTGGCAGTGCATGGATACGTTACGTGACAAGCGGCTGCTGGAAAGCCTGTGGCAGGAAGGACGTGCGCCGTGGAAGCTCTGGAAGTAAAGACAGCCGCCAACAGACATTTCTGGCAGGACCGTCCCGTTTTCGTAACAGGCGCTACAGGTTTCGTCGGCGGATGGCTGGTGCAAAGGTTGCTTGGAGCGGGCGCCGACGTGGTTTGTCTGGTCCGTGACCGGGTGCCTCAAAGCATGTTTTACCGCTCCCGCCTGATCGAACGGGTTAAGGTGGTGCGCGGCGATGTCTGCGACCGGGCCCTGCTCGAACGCATCCTGGGAGAGTACGAGGTTGACACGGTCATCCATCTCGCCGCGCAAACTATCGTCAACATCGCCAACCGCAATCCGGTTTCCACCTTCGAAACAAACATCGGTGGAACCTGGTCGCTCTTAGAAGCCTGCCGGCGCAGCCCGGCGGTGAAGCAGATCGTGCTGGCCTCCTCGGACAAGGCGTACGGAAATCATCAGACGCTGCCTTACAACGAAAAAACGCCTTTGCAGGGGCGCCATCCCTACGATGTAAGCAAATCCTGCGCCGACCTGATTACCCAGACATACGCGGCCACCTATGGGTTACCGGTTTCCATCACCCGCTGCGGAAATTTTTACGGCGGCGGCGACCTGAACTGGAACCGCATCGTGCCGGGGACGATCCGCTCTGTCCTGCGCAACCGCCCCCCCGTCATCCGCTCCAACGGCCGGTATACCCGTGATTATTTTTACATAGAGGACGGCGCTGCCGCCTATATGCTGCTGGCCGAACGTCTCGCGGGCGATTCCGGCCTGTGCGGTCAGGCGTTCAACTTCTCCAGTGAGGTGCAGGTGACCGTCTTGGAATTGGTGCAACGGATTTTAAACCTTATGGGTTCAGATCTTCAGCCCGTTGTGCTAGACGAAGCCGCACACGAAATCGACCACCAGCGCCTCAGTGCGGCCAAGGCCAGAAGCATCCTCGGCTGGCAGCCGCTTTTTACGCTGGACGAAGGTCTGCGCCGGACCATTGACTGGTACAATGCCTTCCTGGAGGCGGAAAGTATTCACTGAACCCCGTAGGGTGCGGTGATAAGCAGCGCTTGGCTTTGTCGGCGACACCCGGCCGGATGCTCACGTACCAACCCAGTACGCTCCGCTCCGTCCGGTGTCGTCCTTCGCGCCATGCTTGCTTCTAACCGCACTCCGTCAAAACAGCTACGTGGCTTACTGAGCATTTACTGGGAGTGTCTATATGAGTGAAGTTACAGCACCGTGCCGCTCCTGCGGAAAGACAGGTCTCCAAATGATCCTTTCTATGGGCCCTATGCCTCTGGCCAACGCGCTGCTGACAGAAGAGCAGGTCACGCAACCCGAGCCGGTTTACCCGCTGGACCTGGCCTTTTGCCCTTATTGCACCCTGGTGCAGATAACAGAAACCGTCCCCCCGGCGGTTCTGTTCCAGGAGTATCTCTACCTTTCATCGTTCTCGGAAACGATGCTCCGGCACGCCCACGGGCTGGTGCAAAGGTTAACTGCGGAGCGAAATCTGGGTAACGGCAGTCTGGTTATTGAGATAGGCAGCAACGACGGCTATCTTCTCCAGTTTTATAAAAAAGCAGACATAGGCATATTGGGCATTGAACCGGCAGCCAACGTGGCAAGGATCGCCCAGGAAAACCACGGTATCCCTACCCTTTGCGAGTTTTTTGGAGAAGACCTGGCCCGGCGTCTCGAAAAGCGGCGCCAGGCCGATGTGGTGCACGCTCACAACGTCCTTGCCCACGTTGCTGATCTGAACGGGTTCGTCGAGGGGCTCCGTTTGGTGCTCAAGGATGGAGGAATCGGGGTTATTGAGGTGCCTTACGTCAAGGATATGCTCGATCATATGGAATTCGATACGGTTTACCACGAGCATCTTTGCTACTTCTCCTTGACTGCCCTTGATCGTTTGTTCCGCCGTCACGGGTTGTTGATCACAGAGGTAGAACGCATACCCATCCATGGCGGTTCCTTGCGCCTATTCGCAGGTAAGAACGGCAACCCGGGGGAGACAGGAAACGACCGGCCCGCCTCGGTCTACAGGCTTCTTAAAGAGGAAACGGAGTGGGGTGTAGGTTCGGCTCCAATCTATGAGGCTTTCAGTAAGCGAGTTGTACGGCTCCGTGAAGACCTGCCGGCGCTGCTCGGAGACCTCAAATCACAAGGTAAACGCATCGCAGCCTACGGCGCCTCGGCAAAAGGCACCGTACTTCTCAACTACTGCGGCATCGGCCGGGAAATCCTCGATTTTGTGGTCGACCGGAATACCTTGAAGCAGGGACACTTTACTCCCGGAACGCACCTCCCCATTTACCCTCCCGAAAAACTACTCGAGGTTATGCCTGATTACGTGCTGCTCTTAACCTGGAATTTTGCGGACGAGATCCTGGTCCAGCAGGCGGAATACCGCCGGCACGGCGGCCGCTTTATTATACCGGTACCGGAGCCCCGGATTCTACCTTAAAACAGGTCCGACGTCCGAGGTCCGACGTCGGGGCCTTTGACGCCAAGATCTACGCAAAATGGCAAGAAGAATTAACCACAGAGACACAGAGCACACGGAGGGGAAAAGACGGGAATATGGGTATTCATTTTTGTTATTTAGTCTTGATATTTCTGTTCTCTGTGAACTCTGTGCCTCTGTGGTGAATGACAATGGGAATTAGCCGGAGGGTATTCATGATCTTTACGGAACAAAAGCTCAAGGGCGTGTGGCTAGTTGAACCCCAGATGATACCCGACGAGCGCGGCTTTTTCGCCAGGACGTGGTGCCGGCAGGAGTTTACAGCGCGCGGGCTTAACCCCCGGTTGGCTCAGTGCAGCATCTCCTTTAACAAGAAAAAAGGCACTCTGCGCGGTATGCACTACCAGGCAGCCCCCTGCGCTGAGGCTAAACTGGTCAGTTGCATAAGAGGAGTAGTTTACGACGTGGTCATTGACCTCCGCCCCGAATCACCTACGTACCGGGAATGGCTCGCCGTCGAACTGAGTTCGGAGAACTACAAAGCCTTATACATCCCCGAAGGTCTTGCCCACGGTTTTCATACCCTGGAGGACAATACGGTGGTTTATTACCAGATATCAGAGTTTTACCGCCCGGAATGCGCGCGGGGCGTCCGGTGGAACGACCCGGCATTCGGCATCGTTTGGCCGGAAGGCGAAAAGATAATCTCCGCACGGGACCGGCAGTTCGAGGATTTCAAAGGGTGAAGAGAGTTCTGGTTACAGGCGCGGCGGGGTTTATTGGCCGGCACTGCCTGCCGTTATTGGCGGCAAGCGGTTACGAGGCACACGCCGTTTCCTCCAGGCTGCCTGCTGAAAGCACCTCCGGAGTGCAATGGCATCAGGCCGACCTTTTAGATCCCGGTCAAATCACGGGACTAATCGCTGAGGTTCGCCCCACCCACCTCCTGCATCTGGCTTGGTTTGTACAACACGGGCAGTACTGGATGTCGCTGGAAAACTTCCGCTGGGTTCGGGCAAGCCTTCACCTGTTAGAACTATTCGCGCGGCATAAAGGCCGGCGGGTGGTGGCGGCAGGAACCTGCGCAGAATACGACTGGCGGTACGGTTACTGTTCTGAACACTTAACCCCGCTCCTGCCCGGTACCCCGTATGGAGTCTATAAGCATTCGCTACAAATCATGCTGGATAGCTTTGCCCGGCAAACGGGCTTAAGTGCGGCCTGGGGGCGCATATTCTTCATTTACGGTCCGGGAGAACACCCGGAAAGACTGGTGGCCTCAGTTACACGTGCTTTATTACAGGGCAGACCGGCGCTTTGTTCAACTGGGGATCAGATCCGCGATTTGCTGTACGTCAAGGATGTTGCCGGAGCTTTCGTTGCTTTGTTGGAAGGTGAAGTCTCGGGCCCTGTGAATATCGCTTCCGGGCAGCCTGTTGCTCTAAAAGACGTGGTTGGAACCGTAGCGGCAAAATTAAACAGCCGCCACCTTGTCCGGCTGGGCGCTATTCCCTCCCCGGCAGATGAACCGCCTTTAATTGTGGCCGACGTTCGCCGTCTTAAAGAAGAAGTGGGCTTTTCCCCCGGTTATGATTTGGATCGCGGGCTGAGCGAGACGATCGACTGGTGGAGGAAACACAATGCGTCATTATTTCCAAGGGGGCGAAAATCGTGAAAATGATAATAGATACCACCTCAAGGACGCTTACCGAAAAAGTCAACGGCGAAATGCGGATACTGCCCCTTTACAGCAAGAAGGCGTTCGAAAGGCTTTCTGATTTGTGGCTGAAAGTCGGGTGGAATCAGAAATACACATACACCTTTAGCTGGTTGGGAAGGCCGATTATTCAATTGCCGGAGGACATGATCCGGATGCAAGAAGTCCTCTACCGGGTACAGCCCGATGTAATCATCGAAGCAGGTGTGGCCCACGGCGGCTCACTGGTGTACTATGCCGGCTTATGCAAGCTGATGGGTAAAGGCCGGGTCATCGGCATCGATATCGAAATACGGCCCCACAACCGGAAGGCGATCGAAACACACGAGATGTTCCCCCTCATCACGCTCATTGAAGGCAGTTCCACAGATAGCACGGTCGTAAAGAGGGTTAAAGAACTGGTGAAACCGGGGGAAAGCGTCCTGGTCGTCCTGGATTCCTGCCACACTAAACAGCATGTGGCGAATGAACTTGAGTCTTATCACGATCTTGTTTCCTCCGGTTCCTATATCGTGGTTGCGGACGGCATTATTAAGAACCTGTATGATGTTCCGCGTGGCAACCCGGAATGGGTCAGGGATAACCCGTCCGTGGCCGTAGCAGAGTTCGTTGCTAACCACCCGGAATTTGTTTTGGAAGAGCCGCCCTGGGTATTTGACGAAAGTACGTTGACCTCGCGGGTAACCCACTGGCCTTCGGCATTCTTGCGAAGACTCTGACGGTAAACGTCCGACGTCCGGCGTCCGAGGTCCGACGTCGGGAACCAGAAATTAATGAATTCCGTAGGGTGAGCTTTGCCCACCATGCTTTCGCGTTGGTTTCGACGCTTTGAGAAAGAGAAGCGGAGCGGGAAGCAACGTTCAGCGTTACCTGGTCCTATTCTCTAAACGTCGCACGGACCCGGATTCCATACAGGATCAGCACGCACGTCGGACGTCGGACGTCGGACCTCGGACGTCGGACCTATTTAGAAAGGATGACTCAATAATGCGAGAAGTCGTGCATACCCTGGCCTGCCTCATCAGAAACCAGGAAGACATGGCCCTGGCCGATAAATGTTTCGAAAGCCTGGCAAGGAGTTGCCCCAACGACCTCTTTGTTTTATATAATCAAGGCTCGCTGTCTAATGACGAATTAGCCGCCTACCTGGCACGATTTAATCTGCAGGCGGAAATACTGGGTGAAGGGCGCGGCGTGGGTCATCCCCGGGGGAAAAAGGCCTGTTTTGACCATATCTGGGCAAGGCATCAAGATGCAAAATTCATATCGGAGATTCATCTGGATATGATCTTCCCGCCCGGCTGGACCGAAGCCCTGATCGATTTCCTGCAAACCCACGACGAGGAACCGCTGGTTTGTCCGGGCATCCTGACTGCTCAGGGAGAACTGCACCCGGAAAGAAGGGGCGAATCCGTGTTATCCAATATTCCCGTCGATAATCTGGAGCGTATGAATCATCTATTGCTGGGCCTTACCAACAATAACGTTCTCGAAGGATGGGTCCACCCGGTCATTCACCGGGCAGAGGTTCTAAAGGCGGTAGGTGGATACGACACCCGCTTTCTCAAAGGTACGCAGGGATACGAGGACGACAGCCTGTTGGTGGGAATCCGGTATTACCTGGGAACCCGACGCAACTGGAAGCCGAAATGCTGCATGCAGGTCAGGGTTTACCATGCGACACTGTTTCAAAGGGTTACAATGCCGGATATAAACGAAGCCTTCCAGCTCAACCTGAGAGGGCTGATTTACCAGTATGGTGTTAAGGGCTTAATGGAGCTGAACGCCATCTACCCGGATAATGAGCTCTTCCGCAACATGGCCGAGGATCTTCTACGCCAATTGTAATGCAAAGAATAAACCCGGATTAGCCCACATTATTTATAGAGTTCCATTGCCCGGCCGTATCTGAATAACATCAACGCGCGGGCGGCGTCGGCCTTGCCCTTCAGGTATGTGACAAGAGCGAAGCACGCCTCGGGTGAAAGTGTGACAAGAAAATTTATCGCCTTTGCCGCAAGTTCGGTATAACGAACAGCAGTGTCGTTTTCTTGCCCTGCGTCTTCGTTCTGATAGCGCAAACAGTTCTTGATAACGGATACAGTAGTCTGAACAACAACGGGGGTCCATCTTTTCTCCGGCAGCAAGCTTATGGCATTTCCGCGGCACAGTGAAATCAGGTTTAAAAGCGCCAGGACCGTACCGCGTCCGTCCGGTTGACGCCAAAGCAACAGCGCTTTGGTTTTCGCCGCAGTGTAGTCTTTCTTTAGGATCAGGGCGACTATTTCATCGACGGCCATATCGAGACCCAATACTCCTCCGCCCGCAAGCCCAATATCCGCCATCAGGGAAAGCGCCTCTTCCATGCGACCGGAGTAGGTCAGAAACTTCGCCAATCGTAGTATCCGACTATCAGGGAAGCAAATACCTTCCCCGGCTGAGGCCTCCCGGCCGCCGCTCATTAATCCGGAACTTACGGTGTTACTATCAGAAGGATGAATTTGCCCTTTCCCATCTCCCTGGACTCGGGACTCGCTACTCGTGACTCGCGACTGATTCTCAATACAAGCACAGGCAAGACGCGCGCAACCGGCCTCGAAGAAAAGGTCGGCAATCACCGCTGCCCGTTCCGTTTGATCGAGGTGCCCGGCAGCTTTCAAAGCATCAAACGTTCCCTGCGGCCCTTTTTCGGTTAAATGAAGTAAGAACAAATTGCAAACGGGATAAACATAGCCTGTGTTAACCGCCAGGGCCTGCTCATAGTGGCTCTTGGCCTCGGCGTAACGGCCCATTTTCTCATAGCAGTAGCCAAGATGATACAATGACAGGAAGCTGTCCGTACCGTGCGTGTGGCCGAACAGAGGCGGGGGCTGGCCGCAGCTCAGCGCCTCTTTGAACCACCTTACGGCGATTTCATACTCACCTTTATCCTCCAACAAGACCCCCCCCTCGAAAAAGAGGTCGGTGTACGAAGGATACCGCGCGGATTCTTCGATGCAGACGCAAATGGCTTCGTCAAACCGCTCTAAAGTCCTCAGACAACTTAAAAGGAAACGGACGGCCGGCGCCCGGAACAGGATGTATCCATCGGTAAGCTGAGCGCAAACCTTTTGAAAACACGGGAGCGCTCGTTCCGCCTTGCCTAAACCCAGCCACTCCACCCCGAGATAATAAAGCAGAAAGGGGTTATCCGGGTCCGCTGCTACAGCTTGTCGCAACAAGGTCAGGTTGCGGCCCCGCTTGCGGTTGCGTCCCTTTGCGCACGCCGGCTTGTGCCATATGACCGGTCCCTCCGCAATCCCCGCCGCTTCCGGGCGGCTGACGACCACCTGCTCGTGAATACGTCCGTGAAAGCGGTATTCGGCGCTGTTGCGAAACAGCCTCAGCACCCAAAACCGGCTGTATTCGCCGGCCGACTGGTCTACCAGGTTATGGAGCGGCAGGAAATAGGCCTCGTAACCGCTGTTGTTGTTCACCAGCCCCCTCAGGTCGCCCGATTTGGCATCCAGTTCTTCATCGGCGTCAAGAGATAAGACCCATTCGCTGCGAGTCCGGGCTACGGCATAGTTCCGGGCAGCGCTGAAATCGTCGTTCCATTTGTAATGGTATACCTTATCGGTATAACGTCGCGCAACATCCACAGTCCCGTCTGAGGAACCGGTATCAACGATTACGATCTCATCAACCACGTCCTTGACGCTATCCAAGCAACTGCAAAGGTTATCATCTTCATCGCGCACGATCATCGCCAAACCGATGGTGGGTGTCACGCCTTAACTAACCTCCTCGTATAAAAAATTTGCGGAAACCGCGACTCCGGGGGTCCTCCCTGTTCGATCCCTCCTTCAGGGATTTTGCATACATACCCTTACGGGCAACGCGGCCGGCTAAGCGCGGATTCTGGAATCCAGCCGCCCGCAAATGACCCTCCCGGCCGGTTTGCCCCCGGGAACTCAGGAGTTTCCAAAACTCCATAAAAGCCCCCGGTTCAGTGTTTTAGGCCAATATATGCGACAGACCGTAAACATTCCAGCCTTTTTTCGAACTTCCAATAACCAAATAGGCTAATACGGGAATACACTGTAAAAGGAGGGTTTCTATACCGAATAAAGAATGTCCCGAGGAAATCCAGACCGCAGCTTTATTAGACACTTTGTCTACCGATCACAGAATTGAGTGCTGGATGTATTCTGACCCTGAATAGAGACTTGCAAATAACTTTGCACCTTCTCCCGGTGTCTTACCGGTTAAATCGTTAAGGAAATTGATCGGGGGCTTAACCCTGTGGATCAAAAATGTAATACTATGTCAACCGCCAGTTACTACCGACCATATAGCCTGCATTTCAGATGTCCGGCAGGATGTCCGTGCTCCGGATGCGCCACTTTCTCATACTGGCAATGCTGCCCTTACCACCAACCTTGTTTTATAAGTCTGGTGCAGTACAATCTTCCGACCCGTGATCAAGAAGTTCACAGCAAAACAATTGATCTTTCCAGGGTAAGAACCTTTTCCATACTCGTAATTAATAACGGGCTCAACCCCGTTGTGGCCCAGCCGGAACTGAGCCCGGACATGCAAACCTGGGACTCGTTATGCGAGTTACCCTATGTTATTCAGCCCGGGGAGAAAAGAATCTTCGTCCTTCAGTTTTTTCTACGATACGCCCGTATCAAGTGCAAGAATGAGAATCCCGGTCAGGACAGTTCAATTACGGTGTGGTTTCAGGGACAGAGTTAATAAGGCTGCCTGCAAACCTCCCTGTTCTTCAGACAGCAAAAAAAAGCAACGGGCGCCGCCTATTCAGGCTCGTTGCCAAAATACTCGTTACTTTAGCCGCTTAGTATTGGGTTGTATTTTTCGTTTGGAATGCGTATGCTTTTTGCTCTACTCTCTGCGGGTCGGCAGTTTGGGTGCAGCCGGCGTTATTGCCTCTTTCGCCTGTAAGTGCTTTTTGTCCTCCGTTTTCTTGAGATCTGACCGTTAAATAGGGGTCGTGCTCCCACCAGTTTATACCCATTTCCCGGGCACGTTCCACCGATGCAACCAGAAGACGGATGCGAATTGTAAGAAGGTCGACATCCGCCAGGGAGATCTTGATGTCTCCGGCGATGACCAGACCCTTATCAAGAACCCGCTCGAGAATATCCGCAAGATTTGTGGCCTGGGTAGCGTGAGTTATCGTGTTCATCCCGGTTCCACCCCTGTTGGCGCCTTTATGCAGAGCATGCCTGTTCCCGGATACGGTTTAGTTCTTGAAGGGTTTTTTGCCATGTGTCATAAGCCTGGGCATTTTCTTTATGCGACTCCAATAAGAATTTATTTAAAAACTCGGCTCTCTGCTTGTGGTCGTCCTCCAGCATTTGCTGTAACTGTTGATACATTTCCTTGCGATCTCGGTGGTACCTGGTTAGAAGTTGCCTTGTATACTCTTGTATCTCTTTCAATAGCTCAAGGCGCTTCTTAAGGTCGAGCGCCATTTCTTCCCCGAGCTGCTTCATTTCAGTTACTCTGTTCAAGATATCACCTCCTTTTACCCTAAGCTTTTACAAGGGGATATTGAGAAGGCGGAGCGCTGTGCAGGCCCCGCCTTCACGAAACCTTAGGCAGCTACGGCGCAAATGCTGTCCTCTTTGGTAAGACCGACTGCTGCTGCATACTTCAACCATGTTTCCACGCTGGCTATTACAACGCGTGCCTCGATAGCCAGTAACTCGATTCCAACCAGCGCGACCCTCACCCATGCATCGATGACAATGCCCTTGTCGAGAATCCGGTCAATGACTTCGGCAAGGCTCGATGCGTCGGTGCTTTTTTGTACTGCCATTTCGACATCCCCTTTCTTATTGTATTTTCCGCTTTAAAGCGGTTATGGTATAATTTATGTTTTAAGGTATTGACGTGTTACTAAATACTGGGGGAGGTTAATATAATTTTCCTATGGGGCCGAGGTCTATGTTCAAATCTTCGCGGCTGAGTCCGAAAACCTCACAGAGTTCGTCTATCTTCTCGTTGAGCCGGAGCAGGGTTAGCCCGAGCTGCTCCTCCTCGTCCGGGGTCAGGCTTCCGGCCTCGACACGCCTCAAGGCCTGCTTTTCCATTAATTGCCGGATGAGATCAATAAGCGCAAGCACGAGCCGGGCCAGCCCCTGCTCAACCTTTTCCGGCTCAAGAGCAAGTTTCTTGCGGGACTTGCCTTCACCCGGTTCGATGGCGGATCACCTCCCGCTTCCCTCACCTTTTTCCAGCTCCAAACAGGAGAAACTGTAGGGGGGCCACGGGCCGGTGATTAAAAACCCAAGCTCGTTCATTCCCCCAACTTCTCCGGTAACAAGGCTCTTGAATTCCTCCACCTTTTCCTTTGGCAGAAGGTAACTGGCGCGAAAAACGGTGCTGGGACGGAGGCAGGCCAGCCTTTCGCTCTCCGCACTGATCTCGGTTAACCGTTGGTGCAGCGCGACGCAGAACGCCCCAACGGGGCCGGGGTCCGCCACGGCGCCGCACAGGCGCCGGAGGTACTGTCTGCCCGGCCCATCCGCCGGACCGCAGGTTGCCTGACTGTCCGTCGTCCAAAGATCAAGGCCCAGTTCTACCTTTCCGGCAATTAGGTCGAGCCTCCGGCGAATCTCACTATCATACCTGGCAATCAATTCCTGGATCTCGCCCGCCGAACCGAAAACCGTGCCGGTACGGACCGGTAACACCCCGTCCGACTCGTTCAGCCCCAAGAGAACCCGGTTTTGCAGTTGCAGCCCGGCGAGTCCTTCAGGCCAGGCTTCCGCCGGAACTGCCACCCCGGCAGAACTCCCGCAAACAATGGCAAAAAGTACCGGGACATCCACCTGCTTTACGAGTTCCGAAGCCGTGGCACGGATAAACCCCAGGAGCAGAAGTTCCGTACTCACCTTGGATCCCTCCCAAGCGTTTCAACGGCGGCGAGTAAGAGCTGCAAACGCAGGTAGACCAGATCAATACCCGCCACCGAAATCACCAGATCACCCCAGATCATCACGCCCTTATTGAGCAGGCGGTCGAGCAGTTCGAGCAGCGTTACGTGCTCGTTTGCCAACACTTCATTCATTGGGCTCATCTCGCTCTACAACAGGCGTAACAAAGCTGTAAGGCGGCCAGGGACCGGAGACGACCATGCGCATGCCGCCACCGTTCAAGCGGCGGGCAATCTCCTGAAGTTTCTCAAGCCATTTTTGTTCGATCGACCGGGCAACAAGATAAACCACGTTGAGCGCCATGCGTTCATCATCATCGCATGCCAGGCATGGTTTGGCCCGGTATTCGCGACTTAATTCGCTCAAACAATTGTAGCAATCGCTTGCCTGTGTTCTGATCCATTCCTTCACCTCATTGACGAGCTTCCCCTGGCGCTGTTTCCTGCGCAGGTACTCGATGCCGCCGCCGGCCTTGGAGACCTCCCCCAGGGCTTGAAGCGCCATCTTAAGACGGTGCTTTTCATTTGCATACAACTTTATATCCCACTCGGCGGACGCATGCAATCTGGCGAGGTCGGAAAGGATCACATCCGCCTGCTTATCGAGAAGACATCTTACACCTTCCTCGGTTCTGAACACGGTGCAAAACCGTACCGGCACTACGGTATCAACCTTCGTAAAAAGATGTTTTATAACCTCGTCATGAGCCCGGGCCTTTGCCTCAAGCCAGTCCGGCCGCTGCAGTTTTTCTTTGAGCACTCCCATCTCAAATTCAGATAGGTCGACCTCTTGAACAAGACCCGCAATCATATCCGTGCGGATGTACAAGAAACGGCCGTCGGAAGCGACACCCCCAGGCCAGGACGGCTCAGGCTGAGGGGCGTTCTTATGGCATAGAGCGTACAAATAGTAGGCCATGATCACTCCCCTCCACCGGCGTTCGCCGCAGCGCAGGCGGTGCGGGCCTGGTTCAGCCGTTCAAATAGAACGGCCTCTTGCCTTAAAAATTCATCCTCAGGAATGTTGCCCAGTTCATATTCGAGTTGGAGTGCGACAAATTGTTTCTGGATTGCTTCCTCGTCGTACAGTTCCTTCTGGACCTGGTTGTGTATCTCCCGTATCACAAACCATAAACCTTTGAAGGGCCCCAGTAGAACGTTTCCAAGAATACCCACGCTGTTTACCTTCTTTCAGGCGGCGGTTCAAGTTGCAGTCTCGCAAAATTATAGGGAGGCCAGGGGCCTGTATAACGAACGTCAAACTCATCGGTTCGGGGTTCAAGAAGCCGGCTGACTTCGTTATCGAAAGCCTGTTCTTCTTCTTTTCGTATAAGATAGGCGGCGTTACAGACCATATGGATCGTCAGGATATCATTTAAAACCGCATCTTCAGCCACGGCAGCCAGGACATGGTGCACCTCACGCTCGAATGTGCTTCTTGCCTGGCGCACTTTATTTTCAACCATCTCGCCCACTCTCGTCATTAAAGGATAAGGCTGCTCATTGCCGCTTTCCCGCGCTTTCTTTATCAACTCAGCCACTCCGGGATCCTGCTTCCCGAACCTGGCCGCAAACACATCCTTTTTCCAGAATACCTTCAATCCGACTTCCATACACCCCGCCAACCTGTTGAGGGTTGCTTTTATCTGCTTGCTGTTCATTTGTAAAATCTTAATAACCGCAGACCGGTCGCGGAGAACGGTGCCGAAACTTATCGGAATGACTGCGGCCTGAGACCAGAGTGTCCCCACAATCTTCTGATGAGACATCATCGCCTCCCTGCTTAACATATGTTCTCCATCCGAGACCGGCGAAAAAAAAGCCGCCAATCCGTCGTAAAATATGGTATCAACACCACGGAGAGTCTCCCCGGATAACGTTAAACCGCCGTCTCCACGGCCGATGGCATACAGGTAGAGGGCGTTTTTTGTCAATTCGGTTCCTCCTTTAAGGCATTCGTCATTTCCCGGGCCGCCTCAAGAAAGTGCGCCTGGGATACGAAAAGGCGCGCCGGGTCCGATGCCCCGGCCGCCAGATAACCCCGCAGCGCGCAAACGCCGGCTCTCTGGCACAAAAGGCGCAGGTCCGCGCCGGAGTACCCCTCAGTCATGGCGGCTATTGCGCTTAGATCGACATTCCGCCCGAGAGGTATCTGCCCGGTATGCACCCCGAGAATCGCCCGTCGGTCCTCGGCATCAGGCATACCGACCTTCATGCGCAGTTCCAGTCTCCCGCTGCGCAACAACGCCGGATTAAGCGCGTCGATGCGATTTGTGGCCGCCATCGTCGTAACGTCGTGTAACTCCACTAACCCGTCGAGTTCCGTCAAAAACTGGCTTAGTGACCTGTCTGCGTAAGATTGCCCACCTGATGAAACCATTGCATCAATTTCATCGAAAAACAGAAGACACGGACTTGCCTGCCGGGCCTTGCGAAAAACGTTACGAATGGCCTTCTCCGCTTCGCCTACCCATTTGGACAACAGCGACGGTGCATTAACGGCGATAAAGTTTATACCTGCTTCTCCCGCCGTGGCCCGGGCCAACAAGGTTTTCCCGTTTCCCGGAGGGCCGTAAAGAAGAATCCCCTTGGCGGCGCGAACGCCGGCCCGTTTCATCAGCTCCTTATGCTTCTGAGGCCAGATCACCGCTTCCGTGAGGGCGCTTTTCAAAGAAGCGTACCCCCCGACGTCCGCCCACGAGGCGCGGGGGGAGTCGGCCTGAAACTCTCTGGTACAGGACGGCTCAATGTCTCGAAGCGCCCTGGCGAAATGGTCGGCGTTCACCTTAACCTCATCCCACCGGGGACGAGTGTGCCGGTTCTTGTTTTGGAAGAACTCCCGGAGGCAGTGCATCGCAGCCTCCCGGCACAACGCCTTGATGTCCGCCCCTACGAAACCGTAGGTCACTTCCGCAAGCCGCGCAAGGTCCACATTTTCGGCTAAAGGCATCTCCCTGGTATGGATGACAAGGATTTCATGCCGTCCGGCGGTATCCGGCACCCCGATAAATATCTCCCGGTCGAAGCGCCCCGGCCTGCGCAACGCAGGGTCCAGGCTGTTGGGCAGGTTTGTCGCTCCGATAACAATAACCCCGTTACGGGTCTTAAGGCCGTCGAGAAGAGCAAGGAGCTGGGCGACCACCCTCTTTTCAACCTCGCCCGAAACGTCCTCTCTTTTGGGAGCGACCGCGTCGATCTCATCGATAAAAATAATGGCCGGGGGGTTGCTGCTCGCTTTTTCAAAAATCTCACGGAGCCTGGCTTCGCTCTCGCCGTAATACTTGTTCATGATTTCCGGCCCGCTGATGGCGATGAACCGGGCATTCGTTTCAGCCGCAGCGGCCCTGGCAATAAGGGTTTTCCCCGTCCCGGGAGGGCCGTAGAGGAGCACTCCTTTGGGCGGGTCAATGCCCAGCGCGGAAAACGCTTCGGGATACCGGAGAGGGAGCTCGACCACTTCGCGCACCCGTGCCAGCTCGCGGGCCAAACCCCCGACTTGGTCGTATCCGTCGCCGGATCGCCTTTCCGAACCGTCACTGAATTCGAACGCCGTTTCCTGGGTAACAACAACATCGCCGTCGGGAAAAGTCTGCAGCACCAACCGGCGTTCCGGCACAAGCCCTTTACCCTCGCGTAAGACCACTTCGTCACCGGCAACGAGCGGCAAACCCGCGTTTATTTTCCCAGGCCTCGGAGATCCTTTTAATACGACTTTTCTTGCTTCTTTCGGCTGTGCCCGGCTGATGTTCACCGCGTCGCCAGCCGATACCCGGGCGTTTCTACAGATGCGCGCCTCAAGCTGCGCCAGCCCTTTGCCGCGATCCTGAGCAAAAAGGGGCATAACGCAGGCTAAAGTGCGCCGCCGGCCCTCAACAACCACCGTTCCGCCCACTCCAAGCCCGATACGTTCCATATCCAAAGGGTCAACCCGCACGAATCCCCTGGTTTCGTCGCCCGGCGCTTCTTGAACCTTTAGAGAAAGCCTGTCAAGCATCCAAGTCGCCCGCCTTCCTGAAGTCCATCACAAGCATATTACCCCTGACCGTCTTTCTGATCGGCTCTCGCTCTACCACACAGGGGAACAGCCACTCGGAATGGCCGTCGTTGCCGGGGTTATGGTAAGTCAGGACGTCGTTTTCAACCGAAAAGTTGCCCGCTTCTCCGGCTCCTTCCGGTAAGAAAGCGATGACGCGAACGATCGCGCCCTCGTCGTGAATCTCAAGATAGGGCGACGCTGTCACCTCCGGTTCAACGGTCGGCGCTTCGGTTTTACCCGGTGCGGCGTTTACAACCCTTCCGGCGGGCGTTCCCAAACGTACGTTGACCGACCAGTGTCCGGCAACCCCGTTTCCGCCGAACTTACCTTCACGATGCACGGCATCATTTTCACTAAGCCGGCTTGCGAGCTCCAGCAGTTCAAAGAGCCCCCCAAAAAAACCTGACCGCTTGTTGTTCTCGCTCATTTGAAACACCTCTAAGTCGAGCAAAATCTTTCTAAGGCTTTGCGAATTTCATCGATAACCCGGTCCTTGCCTATGTCTTCAGACAACAAGGTGAGGTCAGAGAGCAAAACATCTTCACATATCCGCATAAAGGTATCATTTTTCGCAACAGGCGTATTCGTGTACGCTGCCAGCCTGCAGATGCGAATGATACTGCGTATGGACAGCCCCGGTTGGTTCAGTGATTGACGAAGTGCCCCGATGGTATCCACCACCTCGGACACGCTCTTCTCAGCAAGTCCGGATTTCAGCACACCGATGGCAATTTCGGTCTCCCGGTCGTATTGATTCAGATGAAGTGTAATAAGGCGCTGCAGCAAAGCGTCCTGCGTCCGGTGCACCCCTGCGTATTCCTCCGGGTTGCTGGTCAGGATCGCCCGGAAGTTTTTATTTACCTGCAGATACTGTTCGTCTTTATGCAGACCCTGCAGGTTCAGGATGCCTTCTTCCAGGATGGATAGAAGGATGTTGTTGGTTTCGGGGCGGGAGCGGTTGAATTCATCATAGATAAGGGTATAACCCTCCCGGCAAGCGGTGGTAAGCCTGCCGTCGAGCCAGAAGGGTTGGAAGTCCTCCTTGCTCTTATAGACCGAGTGGATGAAGTTGTCATAGATAAGGTTCCGGCGAAATCCGGCGGGACCGCCGATAAAATCCGATGGAACAGACTCATCGTTGCCGCAAAGCATAATGACCGGACGGGAGAGCATTGATGCGACGGCCATGGCAAAAGTTGTTTTACCTGCCCCTGAAGGCCCGGAAAAGTGCACCGGGTACCCGGCTTTCAAGTAGGTTACCGCCCGTTCCAGAATGGAACTTATAAAAGGTGTTCTGACCAATTCTGCGTTCCAGTTTGAAAGGTCAATCACGATATCCTTGCTCATTACATTCCAACCTCCTAATTTCCTGCGCCGTCATAAGCTGTATTATCCCGTTCGCGGATGGCAAGTCGCTCGTAGCCTGCAACATTAAAATTGGCATCAAGTGTAACCTGGTAAAGTCCTATAAGGTCGTCGCGGGCGCGCTTGCGCATATATTCGACCTCTTCGGGGACTTCCGCCTTAGCCGTCCACAACCCCCGCTCATCCTGACCAGCCGCGATAACCGTTGCATTCTTCCCGAGAACATCTTGGAAGAATGCCATCACCGCCGTAACCACCTTCGACACTGCAGACATAACTTATGACCTCCTGATATTGCCATTGTAGGAAACCCTTATCTATCATATGTGAACAATGACGGAAAGGTGAAGGACCACGGTACCGTTAAATGAGAGTTTCACCGTAAGAACCACAACATCCAGGAAGATTTAGGAATTATTTTTTCTTAAAGATGGCTCACTCTTAAAACGAAAGGCCAATACCATAATGATGGGAAATGATCTCATGCTATGTTTGGGAGGTTGGAAAGAGGTGGATCACGCAGGGATAGAAACATCGGTCTCGCCCAACGGCATTCTCACTGCCCGGGTCAGTGTTTTTCAGCTCACATTAAATGTCAGTAGACGTGACACTGGTACCCCTATTACTAGTTTTAAGTTCATTGTTAACGAAGATGATGTAGGTGATCAATCCAAACCAAACCTGGATAATTGGCCGTCTTTTCAGTACGGGGCCAGCCATAGCCCGGTGGTGGCCACCGGGAACTCTGACCGACCCACTGTATCCTTACCCGCAGGTAAATACCTCGTTTCCATCTTGGCTCCGGACCACAAACCCGGGGGAGATTGGATTAACCTGAACGGCGATAGTACGTTGACCATCGGGTTGCAGCCTTACCCGTTGCCCCTTTCCAAAATCAGAGTTCGCGTCTTTGAAGACAATCGCCCCGTAAACGGAGAGAACGATATCCCCTTTGAACGCGGTCTGGCCGGGTTCCGTATCATTATTAGCGACGGCGCCCGCGAAGTAACCGCAGACTATGCAGGCAACCCCATCGGCACCGTCTATGAACTTGACACGTACGGCAACCCGATTCTTGACCCGGACCAAAATCCAATACCGGTTCCCGGTACCGGCGGTGTAATACTCACCGACGAAAACGGCAACGCAGTTATAAGCAACCTAACCCCCGGCAAGTATAAGGTGCAGGCTATCCCCCCGGACGACGGTTGGATTCAAAGCACAACCATTGAAGGAACTGGCACTATAGATGTCCGGATCGAGGAAGGCGATGACGGTTATAGGCTTTGCAGAGGTTTTAAAACGCCCAACGTTTGCATCGGTTTTGTCAGGCCGGTGGTGTTCTCTCCTGGAGCGGGAACCGGCATAATCACCGGTCGAGTCCTTTCTGTAACCGAGTTAAAGCCGCCCTTGAAGCCCCTTGCGCGTACGACCGTTGAACGGCCATGGATAGCCCTCTCCGACACCGGTCGTAACAACAAACAGGTTTATACGGGACAAGGTAATTCCGACGGGACGTTTTCGATTCCTAATGTTCCGGCAGGTTTTTACCGGATGGCAATCTGGGACGAACCCCTCGAACACATCATTTCTTTCCACACGGTTCAGATTCATGAAGGCGAAACGGTCGACATGGGAGATATCGGCGTTCCGCGCTGGTTCCATTCTTCCGGTCGAGAGGCATCTCCTGATGAAAAAGAAGCAACCGGTTCCGGCAGCCACGACGGCGTTCCGTTGCCCGGTCGCATATCCGGATTCCTCCTTGACGACGTAAATCTTGAGCCCAACCTTGGTCATATCAACTACGGCAGGCAGCGTGGCATCCCCCATACACCGGTCGGTATCCGGGACTACACCGGGCGACTGATTACCACCGTTCAATCCGACGCCGACGGTTTTTTTGAGGTATTATTGCCGTCTTGCACGATAAACGTACCCACCCCCTTCGGTGTAGCGCCGGGGATGTACCGAATTGTCGGCAATGACCCCGGAGATCCGGATTGCCCTAACGAAAATTACAACCCCGACTACCGAACGGAAAGGCAGGTTTTTGACGTTTACCCCGGTAAGACCACTTATGCAAAGGTGGTCCTGAATCCCGTCACGGCTTTTGTCGAAACGCCCGATGCGCATTTCGCCACACCTCCGGTATACAGCTCTAAAGAGATACCCCGGGTAAACAGCGTAAACCGGGTCTTTGTCGCACCGGACGAAAGCCGAAGAATCATCATCAGGGGAAACAACTTCGGTAAAAAAAGGGGAACCGTCACACTTAGCGATAAGCCAATCCCTGTAAGGTTCTGGAAAGATACGTTGATTCTCGTGCGCATTCCTTCATCCTTTCCGCCCGGACCGGCCCAGCTTACAGTAACCACAAGCGAAGGTCTTGCCAATACCTCCGGGATCACCATACACGTCCTTGCGCCCGGCGCCTACCAACCCCCGGTGATCAACGCCACACCCGAAACCACCATTCAAGGGGCCATCGATAGCGCCCCTTCCGGGGCACTGGTTATCGTCAGCCCCGGTGTTTACTATGAAAGCCCGATCATTTACAAGAACATTAAACTCCAGGGAATGGGCGCGGGAATCATAAGGTTGGATGGTCGCTACTTTGCGAGCTACCGGCAGCGTTGGGAAGAGAAACTCGCGTCGATCGCCTTTGACGGCCCGCGGGAGATCCCCCGGGGGTACGTGGTCACGGTTGTAGCCAGCGAGGGGAGCTTCGACGAGACCTTTAACGCGCAGATCGACGGGCTGACGATTACCGGGGCCAGAAGCGAAGAAGGCGGCGGAATCGCGGTTAATACGAACTGCCGCCACCTTGAGATCAGCAATAACATTGTCAGCAACAACGGCGGAGGGTTTGGCGGCGGAATCACCATCGGCCTGCCATATACCGGTGACTGCAAAAACGACGTAGTACGCATCCACCACAACCGTATCCTGAATAACGGCGGCGGCATCCTGGCCGGGGGCGTGGCGGTCTTCTCGGGCGCCCACGGATACGAAGTCGACCATAACGAGTTTTGCGGCAACTATTCCGCTGGATGCGGCGGGGGCCTTTCGCACTACGGGTTGAGCCATTGCGGACGCATCCACCACAACAGGTTTCTTTTTAACACTTCCTTTTCGGACGGCGGCGCCATTTTTATCGGCGGCGAACAACCGGTACCCCCTGAAACGTTTTCGGCAGGTTCCGGAGCCGTGGACATCTACGACAACATTATCCACGCGAACCTGGCCAACGCCAACGGCGGCGGCATCCGGCTGCTTCGAACCGGCACGCACCAGGTAAACGTTTTCAACAACGTCATTACAAACAACGTCTCTGCAAATCTCGGCGCCGAGTTAGCCCTCGGCGACGCTTCAAACGTGGTTATCTGCCACAACACTGTATTTAAAAACATCACTACCTTTACTGCTGATACCGGCAACGGCCGACCACATGCAGCGGGACTCGTAAGTCAAGAACACAGCGCCGTATTTTACGCCGGTTTACTCCCCGGTGTTGTGACTACTCCCGTACATGACGGAGGTCGCCGGATGAAACCGGAAACCGGTACAGCGGGAAAAACCGCATACGGGAAGCTTCGCATTAAAAGCGAAGCATCCTGTAGAACTATCGACACCTTCCCCCTGTCACCGTCCGACCTATCCGCCCGGGCGATATACGGAGGCGGGATCATAATTACCTGGACGAATGATATAACAAACGAAAACAGTTTTATTATTGAGCGAAGCGTAATGTACGAAAACAGATTCGAAGAAGTAGCCCGTGTAGGGCCTCATACGTCAGAATATGTTGACCCTAAAGTGTATTATTGGGTCCGCCACTTTTATCGTGTCAAAAGCTGTAATGCTAAAGGTATATCAGCGCCTTCCAACGTTGCAATGGCCTTACCGGCAGGGTTGCCCCGCAGATGGCGCATCGTTTCAAGCCGAAAATCTACGCAAAATGGCAAGAAAAAAATTGATCACAGATTCACCACGGAGGCACAGAGAACACAGAGACGGAACTGAATAGGATAACAGAACAGATAATCAGAGCAGCGATTGAGGTGCCCCAGCGCCTTGGGCCAGGGCTGTTGGAATCGGCCTATGAGGAGTGCTTGTGTAAGGAACTGACGCTCTCGTCGATCCCCTTTGAGCGACAGAAAGCATTGCCTGTCGAGTACAAGGGAGCCAAGCTTGATTGCGGTTACCGTATTGACCTTTTGGTTGAAAACGCCGTTGTTGTCGAGATCAAGACAATCGCATCCATTGACTATTTTGTTTCCTCCGTGTTCTCTGTGTCTCTGTGGTAAAAATATTTGGTTCTGGCTTGTCCGGGTTATGTTCTAAGCCCTGGCCCAAGGTAAAATTCCCAACCAGCCCCGAGCAAAAACAATTAGAGCCCCATCATTGGATGGAGCTCTTGCGTCGAGATCCGCTTCCGAATTACGGGCAGATTGTGTCGTCGACGCAGATGATCGTTGGAGTACAGAGGTTCGTGACCGTAAACGACAGGCTAACGGGCCCGGCCACGGAAGTCGGTGTCGTGGTGATGGCCCCCGCACCACAACTGGGTGACGAGGTTACTAAGGGCATGGTCGTGCCGCAGCAAACGGTGACGCCGGTTGGAAGGGTTACGGAACCGCTGTTGCCCATGGCGTTACAGTAATCTTGGAATGTTGCTCCGGCATGGGAGTACTGGTACTCAAACTGAACATCATACGAAAACGATAACGTCGGCGGTACGGCGCCCAGGTTTGTATTCACATTATAAAGCGCAATGGAGCATTCATTTCCGGGACCTGTAGGAGTGTGCGCCGGTGTGGTACAAGTAACCGTTTGGGAAAACGTTCGGACTATAGAGGTCACTTCATTTACGCAAAGTTTCCTGATAGCCATTAAATATATCCCTCCTTCGATTTTGCTACCATCATATGGGCTTTCGGCAGCAAGTGTTACAGAGGTGCAATATTTTCCATACGGGATTTTATTTACTTTGGTGTTGAATCTCCCCACCCGAATTTTTTCCCTTGAATTTATGAACAACTAAAACCTCTTTCTCATATTATGGTACCAGGCCGGCAAACGGCAAAATGAAAAGGAGGATAATAACACATGAACGAAATTGAGACTGCCCCGATTGAAGAGATCTTAGAGATTCTAGGCAAGTTAAAACCCAAAGGCCAATTGGCCCGTCACGAAAAAACAGGCAGTGGATGGGTATGCGAAAGTTTCTTCACCTTCGGTCACCGTGGATGCTATTACTGGATCGTAATCGTTGATGGAACTTTCGCTTTCAAGAGAATTACGTGCGAATGGATAAAGCTTTATTCCAACCTGATACTGTTGTCTCCATATGTGTATGTTGAATGGGATATCTGTCATATGATAACCGATTGGGCTGTGCTGCAGAGCAAAGGATAAGTAGTGCTTTTGAACAAACCGTTGGCGTTACCTAATTTTATTGCAACGGTGAAACCCGGATTTTAATCCGGGTTTCATCGCTAAACTGCCATGATTTTAATCTTGATAAGAATGACTTCTCTGTAGAACATATCCCCGTGGCATATCGCGTAGTCTATATGAACAGTTCCGCCGGAGGTGATACAGTCAGTTTCCCAGCACTCAACCCGTTTTTTGAGAGTTACGGTGTTATGTAGTCACACATATAGTACGGATATCAACTTCATCTAACTCCGTTGATCGCTGCGTGCTGCCAACCGCCTGAAGCGGTTTCGATTTGCCGGGCTGCCGCCAGGGCAACATCCTCCCGCCAGGGGCGGGCCGCCACCTGCACACCTATAGGCAGCCCTTCCGGTGAAGTCCCGACACGGACGGTTGCGGCCGGCCACCCGGTCAGGTTGAAGGCGGCGGCGTAACTGAAAGCAGCAGCCATTTCCGCCATGGCGGCAGTACCATGAGGCAAGGCGGGACACGCGCAAACGGGGCAAAGAACCGCATCATATCTTTGCATAAAGGTAAGCATCGCGCTGCGGAAGAAGTGCCACCTCACCATCAAACCGCTGAATTCACCGATGGACATGGCGGAAGACCGCATCGAAACGAGCACCTGCTCCGTCAGAGGGTGTGCGTTTGCCGTCCCGGCCATCTGGAGTAATATTCGCACCCCGGCGCCGCCATCCGCCGCAAGGAGGAGACTCATAATATCATGACACTCCTCAATTCCTTCGGGCCGGGCTTCATCAACTTCCGAGCCCGCATAGGATAGGGCTTTAGCAGCCGAACATACGGATTCAACAGTTTCCGGTGTCGGGGTCGATACCCCGTTATCCGTAAAAAAAGCCACCCGTAAGTTTCTCAGGTCCACATTCCCGGGGTTGCCCGGTGATGCGGGCATCACCGCCGGATCGCGCCAGTCCACTCCCGCGATGATCGGGAGAACCAGCCCCAGATCCTCCACGCACCTGGCTATGGGGCCAACCGCTGTTAGCCGTTCCATCACCCAGACATTCAACGGAAAGTGACCTGTTGCCGGAACCAGGCCCGTTGTCGGCTTTATGCCCGCGATACCGCAGAAGTGAGCGGGCACGCGGATGCTTCCCGCGCAATCACTTCCCAGGCCCAACGGCGACCCGCACGCGGCGATAATCGCCGCCTCGCCGCCGCTGCTGCCTCCGGGAGTGCGTGAAAGGTCGTAAGGATTATTCGTCCGGCCGTAGACCAGATTATCCGTTTCATAGACCAGGCTCAATTCCGGAACGTTGGTCTTACCCAGTATAATGGCTCCTGCGGCCCGCAGGCGCGCAACCGCGGTTGCGTCGCGATACGGTACAAAGGATTCGCGCCCCTGAGTACCGGCGGCGGAAATCATACCCGCTGTTTCAAAGGCGTCCTTTACGGTCACCGGAACGCCGTGAAGAGGCCCCTTTATTACCCCCCGCGAAAGGTCGGCGTCCGCTTCGCGTGCCTGAGCGCGAGCCGTATCCGCGGTCATTTGCACAACCGCGTTAAGCTTCGGGTTTACCTCTTCTATTCTCTGAAGGTGAGCGTCAACTACCTCCTCACAAGAGATTGTTCTTGTTCGAATTAATCCGGCCAGGATCGATGCCGGCGTATAAATAATCTCATCCACGCCGTTTTGCCCCCTCGCTTGAAATTCGGGTTGTCTTTCCTAGTGACTACTGACTACTTAATAGATACCTTGGTTGCCAAAAATAAAGCCCTGGATAACGGGCTTTACTTTCAGTGCATTTTACGCGGTTTTATGAAAAGTGAGAACTGCTTGAAGAATACCTTTTTCTTTTGAATTCCTTAACTTTGAACGTTGAACTGACTATGGTTAGCCCAAGGGTTTCGCATAAACATCGAGTTTTGTGAAAATGAACCCGGCAGTTTAACAGTATTTGAAACCCTCAGGCTAATCCCTGGCTTTCGTTATCAACGCTTAGAGTTCCGGGAGGATTTCCTACCTTTACTCCGTAGGGAATGGGAAGATATCCTCCTCTTCTTCTTTTTCAACCGGTATGCCTATCTCTCGCAGCATTTCATAGACGGCTTCTCTGATCTTGGCTCCGGCGGTCTCGGGGTGCTCCAGTGCTTCTCTGACCTTTTTATCGAACCTGTGCACCGCAGCCAGGATTCTGCTCTCCTTTTTGTGCTTTTTCTTGTCCTTTTTCTTGCCGTCCTTCCAATCCTGGTATCCGTACTCCTTACCATACTCACCCTCCTACTTTTTGGCAACCTCGGCTTCCGGCATATGATTACTCCTCGTATAATGGTTTTGCTGACAATTATAGTTACAGGTTATTCCGTTTTAGTGGGGTTTGTTCCCATACAAGAAATAATTTACATAGGAGCCAATTAAACCTGAATCCGGCAAGTAGCCATTGTTTTTTATCTTTTCACCCAGGCGAATATGAAACAAACGGTACTATTGCCTCATTTTACCTACCTGTTAACCTGTCGAACCTTCTTCCAATAGCGCCTT
>JBFMBL010000014.1:0-55233 GCA_040755195.1 Bacillota bacterium | reverse complement strand
CCGGGATGGACAGACCGCTGGTGTACCAGTTGTTCCGCCAGGAGCAGCGCTGGGTAGCTATGTCTGGCAGGGATAAGCGCTGAAAGCATCTAAGCGCGAAACCCGCCTCAAGATTAGGTTTCCCACCCGACACTCAACTTTCTGTATCGGGGGGTTAGTAGTGTATTACGTATATGTGCTCGCAAATGAAGAAGGTAAGGTTTATATCGGGTATTCATCCGATTTACCGAGGCGTTTGGAGGAGCACAACAAAGGTAAAGTTCCTTCGACTAAAGGACACCGGTGGATATTAGTTTATTACGAGGCTTACCGGTCGAAGAAGGACGCGGGGTTGAGAGAACATACGTTAAAGGAGTCCTCACAATCCCGGCGTTGGTTGAAGGAGCGGATCAGTCACAGTTTAACCCTCAGCGGTAAAGAAAGTTGAGTGTCGGGGTAAGACCCCTGGTAGACTACCAGGTAGATAGGCCGGAGGTGTAAGCCCAGTAATGGGTTGAGCTGACCGGTACTAATAGGTCGAGGTCTTGACCTGAATTTTAATCCATGCACTATGCGGTTTTGAAGGAACAGAATATAGAATGTAGAATATAGAATATAGAAGGTAGAAGGATAAAGAGGAAGTTCACGAAAGAAGTTGACCCGTGAGCATGTTGCTCAGGAGCGGTAGCGCAGTGCATTACGGCGCGCGGCGAGAAGAATGCAGTGCAAGGAAGTCTTGGTAAGGACGGACCGGAGCGTACACAGAGGTGCGTGAGGCCCCGGCCTTGGCAAGCTGACGCAGCAATGCGTCGCTTATCGCCCGTGCGGAAAGAAGCAGTGGACCCGTAAGCGTGTTACTCAGATGCAGTAGCGTGGCATAAGCGGAACGCGGCAAGGAGTAAGCAGGACAAGGAAGGCGAAGCTGGCCGAACCGGAGCGTATATGGAAATACGTGAGGATTCTGACAGCGAGCCTGACGCAGTAGTGCGCTGCTCATTGTCGCGCCCCACGAAAGAAGTAGAAAACTAAAGATTTCCGGTGGTCATGGCGGAGGAGTCACACCCGTTCCCATCCCGAACACGGAAGTTAAGCCCTCCAGCGCCGATGGTACTTGGGTGGTAACGCCCCGGGAGAGTAGGACGCCGCCGGAAAATGTTAAAACCACAGAAGATCTTTTCTGTGGTTTTTGTTTTACAACGATCAGGACGGTTTTCTTATCCAATGTTGCGCCCCCGTTCACCTAAGGTGAATACCGGAGAAAAGTGGGATGGGCTTCATAAGTTCTTTTTAAATTTATTCGGCGGACGTTTGCGTGTTTTCATATTTCGCCGAATAAGCCCCAAACCCCTTTTAGCCGAAAAGGGGCAACGGAACCTATAGAATATGGCTTCTCTTTTCTTAATAATATTATAAGATTACGGGTGCCTTCTATGATTGCGGGAATACCCGAAACAAAAATAGAAGGTGAAATCCGCTTGTGGTTTTATTCGCTCCTCACACTTCTAACCTCCCGCCTCTCACCTCCCAATTTCTTGACACCCTGTTGTATCTGCAATACAATGAATTTTGGCTTACCATTTTGGGGAGAAAACGGCTTAATTTGGCCTTTGGTAAAAGCCAAGAAAAATGCCCACGGGAAGGGGAACGATCTTGTCACAACCGACTTTCTATATCACCACCCCGATATATTATCCTAGTGATAACCTTCACATCGGACATGCCTATACGACCGTGGCCGCGGACACTGTAGCCCGGTTCAAACGGCTGACTGGCTACGATGTGTACTTCTTGACCGGCGCCGACGAACACGGTCAGAAGATCGAGCGCGCCGCCCAGGCAAAAGGGAAGAACCCAAAAGAGTATGTGGACGAGATCGTTGCCGGTTTCAAAGACCTCTGGGTGCGGCTGATGGTGGATTACAGCGATTTCATACGCACCACCCAGGAACGTCATCATGCGGTTGTGCGGAAAGTATTCCAGCGCCTTTACGAACAAGGGGATATATATAAGGCCAAGTACGAGGGCTGGTACTGCACTCCCTGCGAAACATTCTGGACGCAGCGGCAGCTCGTTGAGGGGAACTGCCCGGATTGCGCTCGGACAGTGGAGCTTCTGCAGGAGGAAAGCTACTTCTTACGGCTTTCGAAGTATGCAGACCGGCTGCTGAAGTATATCGAAGATCACCCCGATTTCATTCAACCTGTTTCCAGGCGGAATGAGATGGTTAATTTCATTAAGAGCGGGCTTGAGGACCTGTGTGTTTCCCGGACCACTTTTTCCTGGGGGATTCCGGTTCCTTTCGACCGGCGCCACGTGGTCTACGTTTGGGTTGACGCCCTTACAAACTACATCTCGGCACTCGATTATGGAACGGAAAACGACGCGTTGTTCAGACGATACTGGCCGGCGGATATCCATCTGGTAGGAAAGGATATCGTCCGCTTTCATACCATCATTTGGCCTATTCTTCTCATGGCCGTCGGTGTCGCGTTGCCGAAAAGGGTGGTGGGCCACGGCTGGCTCCTCCTTGAAGGAGGCAAGATGTCGAAATCCAAGGGGAACGTGGTTGACCCCCACCAGCTTATCGATAAATACGGCGTAGAAGCCGTACGGTACTACCTGCTGCGTGAACTCCTGTTCGGCGCGGACGGAAGCTATTCGGAGGATAGCTTGATCGGCCGAATAAACAGCGATCTGGCCAACGACCTGGGGAATCTCCTGCACCGGAGTCTCACGGTACTTGAAAAGTTCGGCGGCGGAGTTTTGGGTGCCCCGGGAAGCGCCGAAGGACCTGACGGAGAATTGATCGAGCTGGCCCGGGAGTTGCCCGCAAAGGTAGCCGAACTGGTGGACCGATTAGAGCTTTCCGAGGCGCTGGCGGCTGTCTGGCAGCTTGTCGGCCGGGCGAACAAGTATCTCGACGAGACCGCGCCGTGGAGCCTCGGTAAAGACCCGCAAAAGCGGGACCGGTTTAACACCGTGCTTTATAACGTCCTGGAGGTTTACCGGATTGTAACGGTGCTCCTGGGACCCTTTATGCCCGGCCTGCCCGGGCGGGTATGGCCGCAACTCGGAATAACCGGCAAGCCGGAACTTCATACCTTCGCGTCACTTGACTGGGGTAAGTTGCCGCCGGGAGTGAAGGTGGAAAGAGGTGCGCCGCTCTTCCCGCGTATAGAGATAGAAAAGTAAAGAGGACTACAAAGTGAAACTGATCGATACCCACTGCCATTTAAACGACCGCCGGTTTGACAAAGACAGACCGGCTGTTTTGCAGGCGGCCGGTGCGGCCGGGGTTGAAAAGATCATTAATGTGGGGTATGACATCGCTTCTTCCGAACAGGGGGTAGCCCTGGCGCATTCACATCCCGGTATTTTCGCGGTTGTGGGGGTTCATCCTCACGATGCCGCAAAGGCCTCTCCTGACTACCTTCAGGTCTTAAAGCGACTTGCCGGTAAAAAAAAGATCCTCGCCATCGGCGAGATAGGGCTCGACTATTACCGGGATCTTTCCCCGCGGCCGACACAGCGGAAGGTTTTTGTAGAACAGCTGAAGGTGGCGCGCGAGGTTGAACTGCCGGTGGTTATCCACTGCCGGGAGGCGATACCGGATGTGTACGATATTTTGTCCCGGGAAGCAATCGGATTGCCGGGGGTGATGCACTGCTTTTCAGGTAATTGGGAGGAAGCGGGGCGCTTTCTCGCTTTGGGTTTTTACATCTCCATCGCCGGGCCGGTCACGTTTACTAAGAATGACTCGCTGGTGGAAGTGGTTAAGCTTGCGCCGCTTGAGCGCTTACTGCTGGAGACGGATGCGCCCTACCTGGCGCCGGTGCCTTACCGGGGCAAGCGAAACGAACCCGCTTACCTTGTTCATACCGCGCGCCGAGTGGCGGAAGTCCGCGGCTTGAGTTTGGAAGAGGTAGCCCAAGCCACTACCGAAAATGCGGCGCAGCTTTTCGGCTCAGTGTTGAATACTCCTGAGACCATTTTATAAAAAGAAACTACATTTCATTAATTGCGATTACTTGACTTGAGTGACAGGAACGATTTTCTCCCACTTCCGGCCGCCTTCTTCCCACACGATCCTTACCCGGCTCTGGTAGGCGAGTCTTTCTACCTTTTGAGGATCGCCTTCGGTAAGGTAACAGATATTAAGAAGGTGTACCCTACGGCCCGGGGGGATGTTTACTGGAATACTCCCAGTTGAATTTATTACCAGTCCTTGAAAGTAAGGATCAAGAATTGGCTCGTATATGACAAAGTGTTTCTCCTTGCGCCTATCGTTTCGCACTGTCATACTATATTCTACAATGCGGTGTTTTTCCGGATCGGGAGTTCTGGCTTAGTAGGTAATGTGAAGTAGCCATACACCAAGCCCGTTAAAGGCGCTTAAGGGTTTATCTGTAGTATTTGTGGTGTGGTATGTTACTTTCTTCTGTTTGATGTACTGGTTCACTAACTCGTCTACAGAACTGTTTCTTCCTTGACTGCCGGCATAGCTGACTGCTCCCGTTGCCGATAGTAGCACCAATAAGACCAAAACCACCGCTACTACCCGCCAGCGTACATTAATTTTCTTAAGCATCTACCTTAACCTCCTCTTATGAAAAATTTTCTTACTGATGTTTTTGTTCTGTTTTTTCACCTCCTTAATATGGAATCCGAGTATCTCCTGGAAGCCTTACCCATAGCAAAAACTCCCTTTCTATCGAAGTAAGCAGTGTTTTCAAAAGCGCCACGGTGAGGCCAAGCTCTTTATCGGCGGGCATCGAGATGTCGAGGTGGCCCAGGATTTTACCTCCGGGGTCTTTCACCGGACTGGCGACCAACCATTTTTTGAACAACTTACAATAGTGCTGCTCCCCGCGGATGGCTACGAGGCGATTGTGTTCCCGCGCCAGGGCTAAGGCGTTAGTACCGCAGCTTTCTTCGGTGAAGACCGTGCCCGGACTAACGCCATCTTTTTCCGCGGTGGCTAAAATATCCGGGGCAGCGAAGATTTTGAGTGCAGCCAGTTCTGGGTCGCACAGGATGAAGATGTAATTTTTTTGCGGCCCGGTGCAGCATACCGGAGTGATTATCTGCTCAGTAAGCGCGAGGAGGAGTGAGTTCGTTGCCAGGCGGTGAGCAAATGAGGCTTTGACAAGGTTTTTCTGCGGCTTTGCAAGATCGACCGGCATGCCTAATGAACAACAGCGGGCGTAAGAAGCCTTTAGCTCCATTGTAGAGCAGAGGTAGATGTGGTAATCTTCTGTCATCAATCCCGGCTCTTTTGGGAAAACAGACATACTCCGGCCCCCTTTTTTTTACGCGGATGATACCGCCAAATTGGGCTTCTACTTATATGACGCAGAAGGAAGGGTTTTGGATTAAAAAAATTTATTTAGTTTTATTCGCACGAGGATATCTGACTTGACGAACTGGGATAGGCTTGCGCTTGTACTAAATATTGGGAACTTCCGCAAAACGCAAATCCTTCTGCCACGGTTATCCTTTTTAGACGATGACGTTGCGGTATAATGGACCTGATGTTTGTTGATTTAGGAATTTCAAGACAGTATAAGACAGTACTTTATTTCGGGGGTGCAATAATGAGACGGGGCCTGGTAATGATTTTAACCGGCGACGGGAAAGGCAAAACAACCGCCGCTTTAGGCATGGCGCTGCGCGCCTGGGGACACGGGATGCGCGTCTTGATCGTCCAGTTCATTAAAAGCGACCGGGTTATGACCGGGGAGCGCCTGGCGGCGGGCCGTCTGGATGACGGGTTTTCGATCGAGACAACGGGCCAAGGATTTGTTTTTGACGAATGCGATTTCAGCCGCCACCGTGAAGCGGCCCAGCGGGCCTATTCGGCGGCACGCGAGGCGCTGATCGAAGCGAAATACGATATGGTAATACTTGACGAAGTGACATGGGCCCTTAAATACGGACTTGTTACCGAAGAACAAGTGTTATCGTTGCTGGAATCCCGGCCTCCGGAGGTCCACCTGGTACTCACGGGACGCGACGCTCCGCGGGTGTTGATCGAAAGAGCGGACACCGTAACGGAGATGCATGATGTCAAGCATCACTACCGGACGGGGGTAGGGGCACAGAAGGGAATTGAGTATTAGCCCTCGTACCTTCAGTATTTTCCTGGCTGACGCCTGTTTTGACAGAGCATTATCCAGGACGCAAGTGTTTTAGACAAAAAAATTAAAAATATGCTATAATGCACTTGCGGGCAAACCGATGCGAGCCTTTTCCATGCCGGAGGATGCGGGAATAAGCAATATGGCCCTGTAGAATGAAACCTGCCGAAAGGCGAAGGAAAGACTAAAAAACCGAGAAAAAATACCTAATTTCGCTGCAGGAATTCACAGCGTGGCCACCGAATAGAATAATATGGTGGTGGTGAAATGGATTGGTATGTTGTGCGAAAACGGAGTGAGGAGGCGCTTGCACCCCGCGAAACCCCTCGGAGGTTTCGCCTGGCGGTAACCCTGACGGTTTTATTGGTGGTTCTTGCCTGCTTGGGCGTGGGGGGCTATGCCTGGGCCAAGAAGGAAGTGACGTTGACAGCCGATGGGAGAATAATGCCGGTGACCACCTTCCAGTTTACGGTGGGCGGGCTTTTGCAATCGGAACAGGTGCGTCTTGGGCCGAAGGATCTTGTAGTGCCGGGAGCAGAAACCAGGCTGCGGAACGGGATGGAAATAAAAGTGGTTCGGGCCCTTCCGGTCAAAGTGGTGGCAGACGGCAAAACCGTCACATCGCTGACCCGTGCTGAAACTGTAGAGGAGTTCCTAAAGGAGGAAAAACTGTCCCTCGGTAAAGACGACATCGTTACTCCTTCACTGGAAAGCCTGCTTTCGAAAGGAACCACTGTTACGATTGTCAGGGTAACCAGAAAAATCGAGGAAAAACAGATTACGGTGCCTTACTCCACTAACCGAAAACCAACTACGGCTCTTTCGAAGGGACAGACAAAGGTTGTTACCCCCGGGAAAAACGGTACGGAAACACAACGCTGGGAGATTACGTATTACGACGGTAAGGAAAAGGAAAGACGTCTTCTGGAGCGGAAGGTTATTAATCAGCCAGTCAACCGCGTTGTGCTGGTAGGAGTCACCCAAACCGTTTCCCGCGGCGGGGAAAATTTACGCTATACCCGGATGCTGATAATGCAGGCTACCGCATACACGTATACGGGACGGAACACAGCTTCAGGGATTGCCCCGCATTACGGTGTGGCGGCGGTCGACCCGGGAGTCATCAAATTCGGTACTCGGTTGTATGTGGACGGTTATGGATACGCGGTGGCTTGCGACCGGGGCAGCAGCATCGTAGGTGACCGGATAGACTTGTTTTACCCTTCACGGGGGGAGGCAATGGCCTGGGGAGTCAGAACCACGAAGGTTTACATCTTAGAATAGCGGACGTAAAACGGTAAGGTAACGTTGCAGGAATGATTGGGGGGCAAGGCCCCCTTTTGCTTTGGTATAATAGCGTTAAAAAGCTTCGCTGGTTTTAGCTGGTTTTCATAGATCCGGCGATGATTATATTCGAGGTGAATTGTGGTTAAAACTCTTTTGGTTCTTAAACTTCGAACTTAGAACTTCGAACTATTTTCGATAGGGGTTTTAAAATTGAGCACGATTTCGCCGCCCGCAGTAATACGAGAGTATCTGGCTGCTATGGGTGTTAAGCCCAAAAAGGGCCTGGGACAAAACTTTCTTATTAACCCCGGTATAACGAAAAAGGTAGTGACAGCGGCAGCCCTCACAGGCGCCGACACCGTGGTTGAAATAGGTCCCGGGATGGGAGTTCTTACCGAGGAGTTGGCAAAAGCAGCTGGAAAAGTCGTTGCGGTAGAAATCGACCGGACGTTGATCGGCATACTAAGAAAGGCATTCTCGGAGTTTCAGAACGTTCTTTTTGTGGAAGGGGATGCCCTGGACGTAGATTTTGACGCCCTTGTGGCTGCCGCGGGAGGCTCCTTTCCTTACAAGGTTGTGGCCAACCTCCCTTATTACATAACGACGCCCCTGCTGATCCGCCTAATAAGCGGAAGTCTTAAGACACGTCTGCTGGTACTGATGGTGCAAAAAGAAGTCGCCCTGCGCCTATTGGCAGAACCAGGCACCAAGGAATACGGCTCGCTTTCGGTTCTGGTTGCCTACAAAACCCGGCCGGAATTGATAACCATGGTCTCGAGAGGGAGTTTCTTCCCGGCACCGGAAGTCGACTCTGCCGTAGTGCGACTGGAGATCCGTTCCAGTCCCCCGGTAACCGTACCTGACGAGGAACTTCTTTTTCGTGTTGTGCGAGCGGCCTTCGGGCAGCGGCGCAAAACCTTGCTTAACTCCCTTTCCGGATCAGGTATCGGGTTAAGCCGGGAGGCATGGAAGGCGGCACTCGCGCATGCAGGGATTGATCCCGGCCGGCGGGGGGAAACACTGAACTTGGCGGAATTCGGTGCAGTAACCCGTTCCTTGTCGAGGGGCGAGGTGTAAGAAGGGCGTATTTATGTTATAATCCCATAAAGAATATTCAGAGGAGAATTTATGTACTTTATCAGCCCTAGTAAGGGGCATATGAGTTTTGAAAAAATGATGGTCGACATCGTGGATTACATAAGGAATCTCCCTACGTCGGCTTACAAGGTTATCATAGGTTCGGATTCCCAGGTCGTTCAGGGTGAGACACACTTCATCACCGCCGTGATTGTGCACCGGCTTGGCAAAGGAGCGCGTTACTTCTACCGGAAACGTTCCCACCGCAAGATAAAAAGCCTGCGCCAGAAGATTTTTTTTGAGACTTCCTTAAGCCTCGAAATTGGAAGCGTGGTTACCAAGGCGTTGCACGATGCCGGCCTTGACGAATTCAAAATCGAGATTCACATCGACGTTGGTAATCACGGTGATACACGGGATCTTATCCGTGAGGTTGTCGGTATGGTGGTGGGCAGCGGCTTCAAGGCTAAGATAAAACCGGAGGCCTACGGGGCCTCCAGTGTTGCGGATAAACATACGAAATAAGTCACGAGTCGAAAGTCGTAAGTCCGGAAACAGGAACCAACGAATAAGTCGCGAGTCGCGAGTCGCGAGTCAGGAGCTGCGTGTCGTGAGTCAGAAGCGCAGTAAGTTGGGCTTTGCCCGCCAAGAACAGAAAGCGGAGGCAGGAAGTCGGAGGTTGGACTTGGGGAAATTACCCGCGAGTAATCCTGACTCCTGCTCCTCTTGGTTTCTTAACCTTGAACGTTGAACGGACCCAAAATTCTATCCATCTAAGCTTGAACTTTGAACTGGTCAGGAACCGGAAACCGGCGGGTTGTGAGTCGTCGGGCGATTTTCATCCGCCGATGGTGCCGGCCTGCCGGCATGGAGGACTAAGTCAAAAGTCCAACCTCTAACTTCTCGCCTCTCACCCCCAAATTGGCTGTCCCGTAAGGTTACTTGGGGATATAGAATGCGTTTCAAGGTAAGCCGCCAGAATGTCCCGCCGGCGAAAGGAGTCGTAACCGTCGTAATAGAACCTTCCGTCTTCACGCGAGCGGGGTTGATTCCGGCAGATGGCCAGGGCTTCCAAATAGTCTCCGATAATCGTTGCCGCAATGCGTGTGCTGTGAAGGGATCCCCTGGAGGGGGAACCAAGCTCGCAGTGCGGGATACTTGCCCCAATGGTTATATTTAACCCGGCGCGCGCTGCGAGGCATAAGGCTACCGGGGGTGTTGCCAGTTCAACAAGAGGAATGGTTTCAAGGAACCGCCTCGAGACGGCATGCGGTCCGTGAGCGGGGGAAGACGGTCCCAGTTGAGGCATGGCGAGACAGTGGTTCAGCTCCCGCCGGAACCGGACCAGCCGTTTGGATACCGGACTGTTCGGAGGCGTAGTCCCGGGGGGATAGCAGTCGGTCAGGGCTAAATCCGTTCCGTTGGTTCCCACCCTGTCCATAAGTTTCTGCAAAACCGTGCCGGGCACTTGTGTCATGTCCCCGTCAACAAAAAGCACTACCGCGGCACCCTCCTTAAAGGCGTAAGCCGCGCCGATAGCGCGCGGAACATCTAGTCCAAGAGCTTCGGGGAAAAAAAGAGGCCTGATTCTTCTTAGAGGGAACGCGGCCACTTCGGCTAGAGTACCGTCAGTCGAGCCGTTAACCACGGGTACCACCACATCAACAAACGTCGTCAGAAGTTCATCCATTACCTTCCCGATCCGACCGGCTTCATTTTGTGCCGGTACCACTGCAAAAAACAATGACCTCTCCCTTTCTTCCAAACACTTAACTCCCCATCTCTTCATACTATGTAAAAAATGGTAAAAGGAGTTGGGTTAAATGGGCTTATTACAGAAGGGGGACATAGTTGCACGCCGCTCCCATAAAATGGACGTGATATTTAAAATCATAGACCTGTATGAGAATGATGGAAATGAACATGCGATGTTAAAAGGGATAGACTACCGGTTGGTTTGCGACGCCCCGACGGATGACCTCATAAAGATTAAGCATGAGGATATCTCGGCGCACTGGCGAAAGGTCTATAGCCGGAATAATGAGATTATCCGGCGCAGTCTAAGCCGCCGGGACAAAAACATTCCATTAATGCGGGGTGGAGGCGGTGTTGAGCCGTTTTCGGTTCCCGGCACCGTGTTGCACATCGACGGGGATTCAGATTACCTCGAACTCTGTCTTACGACGTACAAACAACTGGGAGTATCGGCACACGGATACGTTTTACCGGAGGAAAAACACGCCGAGTCCTTGGAGGAGCTTCTTCCCAAACACCTTCCCGATATCCTGGTTGTCACCGGCCACGACGGTTTTCTATCCAAAAGGGGCGACTTTAAGGATATTACGAGCTACCGGAATTCCAGCCACTTTGTCTCCGCGGTGAAAACCGCCCGGCAGTTTGAACACAATCTAGATTCGCTGGTTATTTTCGCCGGGGCGTGCCAGTCTCATTACGAGGCGCTCCTTGAGGCCGGTGCCAACTTTGCGAGTTCGCCCCAGCGTGTTTTGATCCACGCCTTCGACCCCGTGTTTATTGTTGAAAAGGTGGCTTACACTCCTGCCAGTCAAGCGGTGCGTGTGAAGGAGGCTATAGAGCACACCATAACCGGGTATCCCGGGATTGGCGGCGTGGAAACAAGAGGATGTTTCCGCCAGGGGGTGCCGAAGTCGCCGTATTAATATGAAAACGTGACCGTATTCCTTTGCTGGAGAGGGAGGCATGATGGTTGAAGGTAAACCGGAAAGAGGGCTTTCGGATAGGTCGGCGGGTGGGATACAACCAGGGTTACAGGGAAGGACTCGAAGCGGGATACGAAACGGGATTTGCAGAGGGAAAGGTTTTCGGGTATCATGAAGGTTTTACCGAAGCCCTCTGTCTTGAGCAAGAACTAATTAGTTCCCTCCGGACACTGAAAGAACTTCTTTCCGGGGATAGCCTCCGGTTTGCCGGTATGCCGTCGGAAATTCTAAAACTACTTGATAAATTAGAGAAGATCGTTTAGAAAAGTCTTATACCGGTACACGGTGAGTTCGTTAACGTAATTCATTCAGAGGACAAATCAAACCGAATTCACAACTTAATGCAAAAGGATAAAACCAGGCCGGCCATCAAGCCGGCCCGTTTTTTGCCCTTCCGCTCAAGTATTGTCTTCCTGCAGGAGCATTCAGGACTAATCATCTTCCTTTGTATCAACCAGCAGCGAGATGGTATCGTTACCGGCCTCTTTCCCGGGAACTGGTGGCTGTGGAATCTCCGGTAGTTGTACTTTGGGTACCTGTACCTGTTGTATGGTTTGTACCCCTTGACGGATACTCCGTACTGCTTCGCGGGCGTTTGTCACCACTGCGATAATTGTATCCAGGAACCTGTCGAAATCCTTGTTTGTGCTGGCCAGAAGCAGGGTTATCGCCACAGGTAAATGGGTTAACGGATTGTCGTTATTCGGCACTTAGTAACCACCTCCTTTGGGGTTAAATCGTACATTGAGAGCGTCAAGCACGTTTTGGATACGGTTGGCCATGGTATAATCGTCGCTTCCGGCAAAAAGCAGGCCCACCGCCCTGCCGGATTGATCCATGATGAGGGCGCCGCTGTCCCCGCCTTGGCTCATCGGGGAAGTCGCGAACTGGTCCTCAAAGACGGCTTCTCTCTTTTCCCCGATATCGACCGTACTGGTCACATCAATGTATTTGACGGTGCCGCTCGTAATGCCGCTGGTCCGCCCGCATTTCCTTACCGCCAATCCCGGTTTGGCTTCTGTTATGCCTCTGACAGGGCCTATCTTAAGGACGTCATTTTTAATGGAACCGCTTTCAAAAGGTTTAGCCACGGCACAGTCCACTATATTCGCTCTATCTTGCTTACGTAATAACCGCATCGTGTATTGCGGGTAATAAGCGCTCAACAGAACATTTAAGTAAAGTTCCACTCCGGAAGCCACCGGGCAGGTAACCGGCTCTGCCGAATAACGCATTGGAATAAAACGTTCAAGCTCGCCTATGGCGTCCTTATTTTTAAGACCACCGTCATAAGGCGCCGGTTGCAGGATGGGGTCGCCTAGTTTGGAGCGCCCGTCGGCGCCGTTGGTTGAATTGGCCAGGACGTGGTTATTGGAAAGGATAAGAGGGTCACCGGTTTTTCGGTCGTAAACAACCGCCCCGAAGGTTCCGGCCGTTACGCGGTAGTGCCCGATGCTCATACCCGGTTGAGCGGGACGTTCGCGGGTTGTAAACTGGTCCATAAGGCGAAACCGTCCTGTTTCAACAACGTCGGTTTTTACGTCTTCTATGGTTTTTGGCACTATAACCGCCCGCGGGAGGAACTTGCGCGGCAGCTTTTTTTCCACGAAAACGACTATTACGTGTTCATCCGTTTCGCATCCATCTACCACCTTTCTGCCTACACCTACTCCCACCACATTAGGGAGCAGAAGAATGTTTCTCCGGTTCTGCCGAAGGCATTGCCTTGCTGCATCCACTTGTTTCACCTCTTCCTATAATAGGCAATATATTCTCAGGGCCGGGAAAGTGTGAAATGAGGGAGTTGCGAAAACCGTGGCCGTTTTCCTGATGCCTGAATATATTGAGTGAGTGATACCAAGAGAAAAAGTTCATTGAACAAAAGACGCACTGCCGAAAGGGAGGTGAATGATTTCGACCGGCCGGGAGAATGCCGTGCGGACAGCGGTCTTGAATAGATCCTGGGGCTTACCAAAGGAGGGTTTCTGAGTGGATAAGATTAGCCAAAACGGGAGGCGGCAAGAATTGCGACAGGTCTTGCGTGATCTGTTGGATTTCCAGATGCGGGGCGGCGTTAACGGCGATGACCTATTACTGCTTTTAAGCCTGGTTAACGTTTTTGGTGTCGTTGACTTGATCGGCAAAAAACAAGGTGCGGGGGAGGGACAGCTTTTAGAACGCTTGATGGGCTCACTGGCGGGCTTGACGAAGGGCGCTGCTGACAACGGGGAGGAAGACGCCGGTGCACCGGGACTGCGGGCGATTCCCGGGGGGAAGAGTCTGATGGGCCTTCTCGGAGGGAAGGAAGGCATGAAGGCGTTGACGGACCTCATGAATAACAAGGATTTCATGGAGAAAATTGTCCCGGCTGTAATGCAGCGTTTTTCCAGTTCGCCGCCTCCGAAAGAATCGGGGGAAACCGAGAGGGAAACGCCGGTGGCTCGAAGGGGCCGAGGTCGTGAGGTGATACACTGGGATTTCGGTCGGAGTGAAGCCGCTCCGGAAAGGGACGGCGCCGTGTAGAACGAAGAGTTTAACCGCCAAGACGCCAAGAACAAGCTTTTTCGGAAGTATTCAGGGTCAGAATACAGAATTCAGTAGTCAGTAGACAGGATGGGATCGGGTTAACCTTTAATTAAGACCTAGCGTGACTTTATAACAATCCCAATGCGCAAATATTTCAAAAGAGCTGGGTAACAAAAATGGGTGCCGGGATCTTAACCGATTCCCGGCACCGAATCCGTTCACTCCTTTTTCACGCGACGGTTTTGCCTACTAAATATGGGTGCGGGAAAGATGGACCGGCCCCATTCTGCTTTAAGCTGAGATTACTCTTTATCTTTCTAACGTTGGACGTCGGACTTCGGACCAATTCTTCACCTTCCCGGCCTGACTGTTGCGTGAACGATTCCGAAAACCGGAAGAATGTCTCTTGCCTCGTTTACGCCCTTGAAATAAGCTTTTTTCAGAAACTCGCTGTCGGCATTCACAACGTGATGGAATCCCCGTTCGGCCAGGAACGCCTCGACCTTTTCCTTATCAAGACCGAATTCCCAGCGCTCTCCCACAAGTCTTGCGGATCTCCGCATCCTGGCGGTCTCTTTCGTCCTGCAGCTGCCGTCGACCACACAGGCATAAACATAATCAAAGATTATGGAGCTGCCGCCGGGGGAATTATCCGCGACAAATGCCAAGGTGCCGTCGACCGCCCGGGGCGGAAGGTATACGACAACACCCTCCCAGATGAACAGTGTTTTTAACCTGTTGTCGTAGCCGCTTTCATACAACCGCTTCTCAAGGGTTTCCTCGTTAAAGTCAATGGGGACGAAAACCACGTGGTCCGGGAGGTTTCCCAGTATTTCTTTGAGCTTTTTTGCCTTTAACCGTTGGGTCGCCGGGTAGTCTACCTCAAATACTGTTACCCGTCCCTTAAAGTCAAACCTGTACGGTCTGGAATCATACCCGGCGCCGAGAATGACCAGCTGTTTGATTCCGTCACGGATACAAGACGCCAGGTAATCGTCGATGTACCTGGTACGGGCCACCAGGGCATTCCACATTCCGGGATAGAACTTATCGACACGAAACATACCGCCGGTAAAATGCTCGGCGAAGGGATCAAAGCATACGCGTTCACCCGGCGCTTTCCGTGATTCCGCGGCCCTGACAAAGGCGAGACTTTCCGCAGAAATACTGGGTCTGTTCTTTCTCATTATCAATTTAACCTTTCGCCTTCTGTTTTATAACCGCGTCAAGAAAAAAGCGTAACACAACGAGAAATAAAAACCAGATATCAAGTCCAAGCAGCCGGGGTTGCATAGTTCTAATCCCTCCAAGTTTTAGATATCGTTCTTGGTATCATATGACACAAGGCTTTTCTGTGTGAGTCCGGGAGGGGGAACAAAATTCTAGTTGAAAAGCCGGGGATGATAAGCATGACTGCGAGGGTCGGAGACCAGGAGCTTTCCTACCACCATAAGCCGACCCATCCGATACCCCAAAATATGAGGAAGATCGTTGTGATTCCGATCCACCACAACAAGCTCCAGGAAAACGGCATTCGTAACCACGCCCCTTAACCACAGGATTTGAGAGGTTTGAACTAAACAGCGAATCCGTTGCGCGAGGGCCGCGCAACGGATTCCCCATATGTAACCGAGTGATGTTTTTCCAGGCCCGGCGCCTTGTTACCACCAGCCGCCGCCGTCCACGCCGAAGCCCATGAAAGTGAAGCCCAGGATGATCAGGATCACCACAAGAATCAGAGACCAGGCGCCGGGGAAGAACCCCCCGCCGCAACCGCCGCCGCCCCATTCCATGGTTTTATCTGCCATTTTTACGCCGCCCCCCTTTCCTTAAAAATAACCGCTCTTTTCACGATTACGGGAAACGCCATACGCGAGCGGGAAAACCGGGTTTATTGCTGTAATTACATATTATGCCGGGGTTATAAACGGGGAATCCGTGCATGGAAAGGCCGCGCGAGGATTCCCCTTATTCAGCCGCCGTAGTCTTTCCAGGCCCGGTTACATTACTACCACCAGCCGCCGTCCACCCCGAAGCCCATGAAGGAGAAGCCCAGGATAATAAGGACTACCACGAGAATCAGAGACCATGCACCGGGTAGAAATTCCTGTGTTTTTCCTTGAGTGTCAACCATCTGTTCCAACCTCCTTTCTTAAAAAAACTGCGCTTCGCACAATACTCCGGAAATGGAATGTTTGACCACACCCTTCCTGTGTTACCATACTATGTCATAAAACAGAATTATGTGAGTCCTAAAGAAATGATTAAAAGGGAACCGGTTCATTTTTTAAAACAGCACTTCAGGGGTTGGGTAATAAAGAAATAAGGGGGGAATCCGTTGCGCGAGAGGTCGCGCAAAGATTCCCCGCGTTCAGCCGACCGGAGACTTTTCCGCTCCGGTTACCTTGCTACCACCAGCCGCCGCCGTCCACGCCGAAGCCCTGGAAGGTGAAGCCCAGGATGATAAGGACCACCACGAGAATCAGAGCCCAAGCACCGGGTAAAAACGGTGCGAATTCCTGAGTTTTATCCGCCATTTATGCCAACCCCCTTTCTTGAAAAAAGTATACGTGCCTGCCGGCATTGTTTCAGGAACCGGAGACTACCACCAGCCGCCGTCCACGCCGAAGCCCATGAAGGTGAAACCAAGGATGATAAGGACCACCACGAGGATCAGTGCCCAAGCGCCAGGTAGAAATGGTGCGAATTCCTGAATTTTGTCAACCATTTAATGAGCCCTCCATTTCTTGTGATTAAGAATTGTATCCGAATCCATCGAACCGGTATATTAGGACTGGGGTACTATAAGAGAAGGCCAATTGTGAGGGTGGTAACGTACTTTTTACCAGCTGCACCCCAGCCCCGGCTACCTTACTACCACCAGCCGCCGTCCACGCCGAAGCCCATGAAGGAGAAGCCCAGCATGATAAGGATAACAACGAGAATAAGAGCCCAGGCGCCGGGTAGAAACGGTGCGAATTCCTGAGTTTTGTCCGCCATTTATGACCACCCCCTTTCTTGACTGATGCACATCGATTACGGCCACCGCTTAGGTGATAATTTCACTCTGCTTGGTGACATTTTTGTTCAGATAAAGGGCCCAAGGCCGAAGCCGAGCCAGGTAAAGCCAAGTATGATAAGGATGGCCACAAGTATGAGGTCCCAGGCGCCGGGTAAGAATAGCTCGGTTTTTTCTGCCATTGTTTCCACCTCCTTCCCCGGGTTAGTCTGTAGCCATCGAACAAGGGTTAAATCCGGATTTTGGCGTGGAGAACGAGGTGCGGACCGGGCCTCCGATTCAATGGCTATACCTCATCTTCGCCGCCCCCGTTATCCAGGCCGCCCGGGCGGTTCCAAGGCCCCCAGCCGCTGCCGAGGCCCGAGGGAGAAAAAGCCAGCATTATCAGGACGACCACAAGGATGAGTGCCCACGCCCCGGGCAAGAACTGCTGAATTTTAAGCGGCATCTATTCCAACCTCCTTGCGCAAACTTTCTGCTGTGTTTGAACAACCAATGTAAGGAAACAAACACAATTTTTGGTGTGTCGGATCACGGAGAAAGACTAGAAGCTTTTTCCGCTACCATATTATTCCTGGAAGGTTGGATGTGTGAAATGTCTTGTTTCTTAAATAAGGATGTGAATATGCCGGTTTTTTCAACTATTTGCTTTCAGCGTGATGTTCGATTAAAGCGCTTCTGCGTGATTCCACCCTTGGTCGAAGCAGGAATTTTCTTCTCATTGCCCGTCTGGCGGTTTCCTCTCCGTTGCCTGGACCGACGCCGTTGCCCATGCTGTTGCCGTTGAAAGCCAGCGTTATCAGGACGACGACAAGTACCACCTGCCAGAAGTCGCTGCCGTTTTGCAGGGGTGGCTGCGGTGGACCCAGGTTTTCCTCCCCGCCGGCGTCGCTCTGATTCTTGCGAATCCGCCGAAAAGCGAATGAACGGGGCGGGGGGGTAGGATTAGGAAGTGGGCCGGATTTGCAAGTCATTCTCATATAGACGCAGACCTTTCTTTTTTCATGTCGTGCAAATGCGCTTTCCTTACTTGCAGACCAATATATTCCCGGGGGGTAGATAGTGTGAATTGCATGAACAGAACTGGTTGCGGTTACGGCCATATAATGTAAACAGAGTGTTATTTTATCAGAACAAATAAGTAGCCGTTGCCTTGTCTGCCGAATATACTGCAGCGTATACAGAAGGAGGTGATGCGGATTTGTTTGACTTCGAGGGGATGGCAAGACTTATGGGCGAATTAGGTCGTATAAAGGAAGCGCTGAGGGGCGTCCGGATCGAAACCACCGAAGGACCGGTCTCTTTAACTTTAAACGGGCTTCAAGAGGTGATTCGGGTCAAGGTCGATGGGAAGGGCGCCGGAAGCCAATCAGTTTTAGAGGCCAAGATCGCCGGTTGCTTCAACAAAGCGATCTTGGCGTCGCGGAGGGCTGCCAAGGAAGAAATTGAACGGATCACGGGCTGGAACATTCCAGACATACCGGGGTTGTTATAAGGGGGTCTGAATTGGTGAGTAGAGCGGACAAGGGGACTGAGGATGGATGGCAGGAACCCCGGCAGATCGTTCGGGATTTATTAGAGCTTCAGTTACGCGGAGGTTTTACCGGCGATAACCTTTTGCTGCTTTTAGGTATGCTAAGTGTTTTTGGCGTTGTTGAATTTGTCGGGCGTCGCCAGGATAACGGTGAGGGAGAGGCGTTACACAGGATGATAGGATCCCTTGCGTCTTCCTTCCTCGGCGGGAAAGAAGGATCAAGACAGGGAGAATTACAGTCGGCCGGCAGGAGTTCAGAGTCGACAGGATCTCAGGGTGGTAAGGACGGGTGGAAGGTTATCATGTCGCTCTTAAGCAACCCGGAAGTCCTGCAGATGGTAATCCCGCTTTTAACACGTTTAGGTGGCTTGTCAAACCCGCGGTCGGCAGCACCGAAGGACGATTCAACCTTACCCAGGAAGAGGCGTCCTCAACAAGTGCGATGGGATTTTGACCGAAGCGGCGCCGGGAAAAAAGGCGGAAACGGAGCAAACTAAAGGTGTAACTATTCAGCCCATATTACACTAACGGAACGCGGTGAGAGGCAAGCAGAGCGCGAAGGACCGATACCGGACGGAGCGGAGCGTACATAGAAGTACGTGAGCATCCGGCCGGTGGCGGCCGACAAAGCTATGCGCAGCCTATCGCCGCGCCCAACGGGGTGCCTGAATAATTACCTGAAGGTTTATTTGGGCGGGCTTTACGGCAACAGGTGCTGCTTTAGCGACGTTGGCCGAGATACGCGGTTTGAAGGCTGCCGCTTTTCAACAGGTCCTCGGGTGAACCGGTAAGCACGACCTTTCCTCTTTCGAGGACAATGGCACGGTCGGCAATAGCGAGAGCCGCTCTTGCGTTTTGCTCGACCAGAATAATGGTGTGCCCTTGTTCTTTCAAACGCCGCACGGTTTGCATGATTTCCCGGACCACAAGGGGAGCGAGACCGATTGAAGGTTCGTCCATCAGCAGGAGTCTCGGCTTGGCCGATAAGCCTCGTCCGATTGCCACCATCTGCTGTAACCCTCCGCTTAAAGTATGGGCTGGAAAGCCCATTTTTTCTTTCAAAGCGGGGAAAAGGTCCAGTATCTTTTGAACGTCATCCTCCAAATGCTTTTTCTCGTGCCGGTAGCGGTGAAAAGCGCCGAGAAGCAGATTATCCCGAACGCTCAGGGAGGGAAATAACAGGCGGTTTTCCGGGACAAGGCAGATCCCCTTTCTTACTATGACTTCCGGGGATAGGCCCGTGATAGGACTGTTTTCGAAAACAATTGTGCCGTTTTCCGGGGGATAAAGCCCGGCGATACAACCAAGAAGGGTGCTTTTTCCGGCACCGTTGGCTCCCAGTATCACCAGAACCTCGGAGCCGTGCACGTCAAAAGATACCTCGGTAAGAGCTCGAATGTGCCCGCGGAATACGGTGAGGTTTCGGACATTCAGCATGCCTCTTCCTCTCCTTCCCCGAGGTAGGCTGTAATCACATCGGGATTGTTTTGCACTTCCGCCGGTGTTCCAGCCGCGATCACCGTGCCGAAGTTCAGAACCACCACATCATCTGCAAGGCTCATAACCGTTTCCATATCGTGTTCCACAAGGACGAGGGTGTGCCCCTGATTCGCAAGAGACCTTAGAAAACGGGCCAGTTCCTGAGATTCCGTAGGATTCAGCCCGGCCGCCGGTTCGTCGAGAAGTAAGACTTTCGGCTGAGCGGCCAAAGCGCGGGCTATCTCGAGAAGGCGCTGCTGCCCGAACGGAAGGTTGCTCGCCGGCAGATCGACATATTCGGCAAGGCCTAACTGTTCAAGAAGGTCCAAGACTTCCCGGTATAGCGTTTGGTCTTCCCTCATCGTTCCGGGACGACGAAAGACACCGCGAAAAAAACCGACGCGGCTTTTTCGGAAGGCGCCGACCATGACGTTTTCCGCCACGGTTAGATTGGTGAACAACTCGAGGTTTTGAAAGGTGCGGCCGATCCCGAGCGCCGCGATCTGAAACGGCTGAAGCCCATTGAGGGATCGTTCCTGAAAGATTATTTGTCCGCTGTCCGGCCTTAATACACCCGTAACAAGGTTGAAAATGGTGGTTTTTCCTGCACCGTTCGGCCCGATTAAGGCAAGGATGCCACCCGCGCGTGTTTTGAAACTAATCCGGTTCACCGCGATAAGCCCGCCGAAAACCTTGGTTATTTCCCGTACCTCAAGCACCCTTATCGATCCTCCGTTTTTGCCGCAACAGCAACTATGCTTTTTTCGGGAAGGAGAAGCCCTTTCGGTCTAAAAAGCATGATGATTACGAAGATAACACCGAAAAAAATGATTTCAAACTCTCCGCCGACGGTAGGCAATACTTCCGGCACCGCCCACTGGAGAAACTTGTCCAGGCCTACAATTATTCCTGAACCTAAAACAGGACCCCAGAGGGTACCCAGCCCCCCTACCACCACCATAAGGGCGAATTCTACCGATGTAGTGAACCCAAAGGGTGAGGGGCTGATGAAGGTGACCCAGAACGAGTAAAGGGCGCCTGCGATGCCGGCGAGGAAAGCGCTGACCACAAAGGCTTGCAATTTCAGGGAAGCGGTGCTTATACCCACGGCTTCAGCGGCCTTTTCACTGGAGTGAATCGCCCTGAATACCCGGCCTACCGGCGATCTTGTAAGGTTGGCCATTCCCAAGAGAACAAGCCCTAAAACGCACCAGACCAGGAAAAAGTAATCCCGGTCGGAGTCGAAGACCAGATGGCCGATCGCCAGATAGGGAATTCCGGTAAGGCCGGAAGGCCCGCCGGTCAGGTCACTGAATTCCTTAAAGAGGGCAAAAACGAGGATCCCAATCCCCAAGGTCGCCAGGACGAGGTAATGTTCCCGCAACCGCAGGATGGGACGACCGATGATAAGCGCCACCAAAGCGGGAAGAAACGGGGCAGCAAGAAGACAAAGAAGGGGTGGTGTTTGGTATCTTGTAGCCAGGATGGCAGCGGTATAAGCCCCAAGACCATAAAAAGCGGCTTGCCCGAAAGAGACCTGCCCGGCATAACCCATCAGCAACCCTAAACCTTGAGAAACGATTGAATAAAGCCCGATAACGATAAAGATGCCCAATAAAAAACTATTCTTAATAAGCAGTGGGAGAAAGAGAACAATAACCGCTGCCCCGGAAAGCCACAACCAAATTTTTCTGGAAGCCAAGAAAGCCCATCTCCTTGAATTCTCATAACCGCTGGGGGGAGACCGGAGTTGTTAATTCGGATTTCCTCAACGGTCTCCCAGGATACCCGTCGGGCGTGTGAGAAGCACAATAATCATTACGATCATAGCGATGGCGTCCTTTAAACCCGTAGACAGAGTACCTGCGGCAAACGCCTCGATAACCCCGAGCAACAACCCGCCTATGATGGCGCCGGTAACGTTGGTAACCCCGCCGAGGATTGCCGCCACAAAACCTTTCAGGCCCAACGTGAAACCCATGTCGTATGTGGCCGCCGTGATAGGGGTGATGAAGATGCCCGACAACGCCGCGATGATGCTGCCAAAAGTGAAGGCAAACATCGATAACCGGCCGGGGTTTATCCCGACAAGTTGTGCCGCGGTCCGGTTCATCATTGCAGCCCGTACCGCTTTACCAAAAAACGTAAAGTCGAAAAAAACAAGAAGAAATCCTACCGCAACCACGGCCAAACCCAAAACGAAGAGACTTTGCGGGATGATAACGGCTCCTAAAAGATTAATCGACGCGGTGTTAACAAACGAAGGTAAGGTGTAGGGGTGCGTCTTCCAAATAAGGAGAGCCGCACCCCTCAAAGCGATCGAAACGCCTATGGTTATAATAATCAGGGTTAGGACAGAGGCCTTTCGCGCGGGGTGGATGGTGGTCCTTTCCATAAGTGCGCCCACCAGGCCGGCCAGCATCACCGCAAGGATATAGGCGAAAAGTATCGGGCATCCTGCTTCCCGAAGACTTACGGCGGTTAAAGCGCCTATGGTAACGAATTCACCGATTGCCAGGTTAAAAACGCCGGTAATGTTGAAAGTAACCACCAGTGCCAGTGCTATCAGGGCGTATATGCTTCCTAATGTAAACCCCGAAATAAGGTATTGGATATACTGGCTTTCGATCCCCAAAGAGCGCGCCTCCTAATTGGATAGATACGTCCACTTGCCGTCTTTGATCTCCACCATAACCATCGAGTCGTCCCCGAGGCCGTTGTGATCCTTTGCTGAAAGGTTAAACACACCGCTTATGCCTGCATAACCGGTTATTTGTTCCAGGGCTTCGCGGATTTTGGCCCGGTCAGGCCCCGCTTGCTCGATAGCCTTTACAGTCAGTTGGAAAGCGTCGTAACCGTGGCCGCCAAAGGTGCTGGGCCGCTTGGTGTATTTCGCCTGGTAGTCACTAAGGTAGTCAAGCAATACCTGTTTCTGCGCATCCGTATCCGGCAACTGCTCCGCCACCACCAGTTTGCCCATAGGCGCGATAACACCGTTGGCGTCAGCCCCGGCAAGGTCGATGAATGTCTGGTTGCCGATGCCGTGGGTGTGGATGAGCGGCATGTTGATACCGAGAGACCTGAAGTTTTTGGTGACGATCGACGCCGAAGGCGGAATAGCCCATACAACGGTCGCCTTGGCCTTTGAGGCCTTGACCTTGGTTAGTTGTGCCGTCATATCGGTGTCGGTTGCTTCGAATTTTTGCTTGATCAGGATGTTGATTCCGTTATCCGCCGCCGCCTTTTCGAAGTTTAGGAGGCCGGAGTCACCAAAGGCGTTATTCATTGAAAGGAAGGCGACGTCCTTGATCCCTTTTCCGACGAGGTACTTCGCTATTTTATTCGCCACGATGATGTCGCTCTGAGCGGTTTTGAAAACCCAGGGCTGTTGCTCCCCCGCGGCTGTAGTGACAATCTTCGCCGAAGCCGCCATGGAAACCATCGGTACCTGGCTCTTTGTAATGGTGTCTACCATTGCGAGCGAAGTGCCGCTCTGGCTGCAGCCGATAATAGCCAAAACGTTCTGTTCAATCAGTTTTTTAGCGGCCAAAACCGCTTCGGTTTCGTTGGACTTGTTATCCAGGATGGTAAGCTCAACCGGGTGCCCGTCTATGCCACCCTTGGCATTAAGTTCGTCAACCAGCATCTGGAGAGTGTTGTTTTCAGGCTCGCCGAGCGAAGAACCAGGGCCGCTGATGTCAACAACGGCGCCGATCTTGTAAGCCTCTTTAGACGGCGCGCCGGCAGGTTCGCCTCCCGGTTCCTTGCTTGTTGTTGCGGACTTACCGCAGCCGGTTATCAGGACCAGTAAAAGCAGCAATCCAAGACCTAAAATAAAGCTCCGCTTTAACACTTTCTAAACTCCTCTCTCCCAATAAGGCTGAATTTGTTCCCTCTCTAAACAACCCTTGTCCAATTAAATAAGAAACTAGTAGGATAAAAATTCCGCGCTTTCGCATAATACTCTAAACTGTTCTGTCTTTTGGAATCCTGATGTTACAACCCCTACTCCGGTTCTTACGCATTTGACCATGGCTAAAAGAGAAACCTCTCTTGAAAAACGAAAAAATTAACCTATCCGGTTTTCTCACCTTCTTTCCGAAAGTAAAAACCTACTGGCCTTTTAGGTCAAATTTAACATGCTTAGAATAGAAAAACAAGAAGGAACTTACTTTTCCTCGGGCTCTCTTCCACGCTCTTCCCGATAGGCTACAGCGATGCGGATTCAGGAATAACATCTTCATTACCCGGTGAAGATAGTCTCGTCGGTCGGTGTAATCTTTTTAGTGGGGATGTTAGTACGTTCGGCCTTCGGATTATTTCCTTGTTAATAGCGGCGGTCGCCGGGGCGTTAATGGCGGTTCAGGGTTCCGTCAACGCCCTATTAGGTAAAATCACCGGTTTGGTGGAGGCTACCTTTATCGTGCATGTGATAGGCGCCGTTTTCGCGGGGTTATTACTCCTTTTTTGTCGGAGCGGTGGTTTTTCACGTTTGCACCATGTACCCTGGTTCGCCTGGTCCGGGGGTATACTCGGCGTATTAATCATTTACGGCGTGGCAAGAAGTATTCCCAAGGTAGGGGTGGCTCCGGCAACTACCGCCATTGTCGTAGCGCAGATAATGACGGCGGTGGCCATTGACCACTTCGGCTTTTTAGGGATGGACCGCCTTCCGTTCAACATATGGCGGGTTGTCGGTGGTCTCCTGCTGGGTGCGGGGGCGTGGTTCCTCCTTAGGAAATAGGCGTTCTTTCGGCGGGCGCGGCGATAAGCTTCGCATAGCTACGTCAGCTTGGCAAGGCCGGGTCCTCACGTATTTCCGTATACGCTCCGGCCCGTCCTTGCCAATCTTCCTTGCTCTGCTCGCTTCTCACGGCGTTTCGTTTATGTTTCACTACTGCAGCTGAGCAACAGGCTTACGGGTCTACATTTTCACTTCGCGGTGCCGCTGAATGCGGCATATGGAACTCCTTCGGAAATAGGCGTTCTTTCGTAGGGCGCGGCGATAAGTAACGCATTGTTTCGGAAGTCAGATGCAAGATGTCGGAAGTCGGAATTCTCGAAGGAATTCGCTGGTAGCGAATTCCCACTTTAAATCTGACTTCTGATTTCCTGCTTCCGACATCTGAATCCGCGGGCCTTCCTTGCACTGCATCACTTCTCGCCGCGTTCCGCCTTTGTTACGTTACTGCTTCTAAGTAGCCAGCTTAAGGGTCCTCATTTTCATTCATCACGGTGCGCTATGCGCTGGGTAACTCCTATCGAAAGTAGGAGTTCATTCGTAGGGCGCGGCGATAAGCTTCGTATAGCTGCGATTTTAGAGGTTAGAGGCCGGAAGTTGGAGGTTAGATTAGTTGAAGGAATTCGCTACAGCGAATTCCCACTTCTGTTCCGACTTCCAACCCCCTGCATCCAACTTCTAAAATGGCCTGGTTCTTATCTTTTTGTTTTTCCCGACATCGGACCTCGGACGCCGGACGTCGGACCTATTTATTGCTTAGTGAATGTGTGATAGAAGCATGGTCAGTGTCAAAACCCCGAGTATAAACCCTGCCGCGCCTTTTTTCCGCATCATCCGCGGCGTTAGTTCCTTGGCAACGATGTAAAGCATTGCGCCGGCAGCCAGAGCCAGAAGCGCAGGAATGAGCAGTGGAACCCGGCGTGCTACAACAATCCCGAAAACGGTTCCGGCGGGTGTAACCAGGGATAGCAGAGCATTCAACCAGAGAATCCTGGCGGATGACAGTCCTCCGAGGCGCAGCGGTGCCGCGTTGATGAGACCTTCAGGAAGGTTGTGTATCCCAACGGCCAGGGCAAGAAAGATACCGAGTTCCGCCGCAACCGTGCCGCCGGCGCCGATGGCCATCCCTTCCGGAAAGTCATGCAGTGCTATTCCCATGACCAACAGCCACCCCAGGCGCTGGTAGGAGGCACGGAGGTTTACCGGCGGATGACCAAGGACTGCATCAGCAAGAAAAAGAAGTAGAACGCCGGCCGTTCCTCCCAGGAACAAGGCGTAGCTTCCCCCTAACCGCAGCGATGTTGGGACGATCTCCAATAAGGCCACCGCGCTCATAACACCTGCCGCAAAACCTACGAGGTACGGCATTGCCCTTTTAAGAGGAAGGTAAACGGCCATTACTGCGCCCAGGAACGTGCCTGCTCCTGAAAGCAGGCTCAAAACCAATAAAGTAGAACCCTGAGGTATCAGGTCTTGATCAATTGGGAACAGTGAATCTCACCTCAAATGCATCGGAATTCTGGCTGCCGGCCGTTAACTCGGCTGTTAATACTACCAATTACTTGCTCTCGGGTACCTTTTTGTGTAAAGTTATGAGAGAACGCTCAATTGTATGCTGCGGGGTGTGTCCGTGGCCCTTACCGTTTTGTCGAGGGCGAAACTCAACCTGTCCCTGGATGTGTTTGGCACCCGTCCGGATGGTTATCATGAAATTGCTTCCGTGATGCAAAGCCTGGCCCTGAGCGATGTGTTAACCTTTGAGAGCCGGCCCCGGGGCATAAGTCTTGAAGTCAGCGGTAAACCGGTAGTAGCGGGTGAAAAGAACCTGGTTTTACGGGCGGCGCGCCTGCTTGCAGCGTCAACCCGTTGCGGCCGGGGTGCGGCCATAACCCTCCGTAAGAATATACCTGTTGCAGCCGGACTGGGTGGCGGATCGGCGGATGCGGCAGGCACCCTCGTAGGATTGAACCGGTTATGGGAACTCGGGCGGGATGCTCGATTTTTGTGCGCTTTAGGTGCTCAAATCGGGGCTGATGTGCCGTTTTGCGTTGCCGGCGGAACAGCCCTGGCCACCGGGGTCGGAGAAGAACTGGCCTTACTGCCGCCGCTCCCGGAGTTGGGGGTTTTGCTTATTAAACTCTCCTATGGGATTTCTACAGCGGCCGTATACCGGGCATACGACAGCCTGCAGTCAATATGCCGGCCGGTAGCCCGGGAGATGGCGGAGGCGCTGACACGGTACGATTGGCGACAGGCGCTGCGCAAATGCGGCAACGCTCTGGAGGGTGTTACCTTCAGGGAACACCCGGAGCTCCAATTACTGAAAAACAGACTCCTGGAGGCGGGAGCGGTATGCGCGTTGATGTCCGGGAGCGGCCCCACCGTTTTCGGGGTTTTCGAAACTACGCAGGAAGCGGCCAGGGCGGGTTCATTCTTTAAAAACAACGGCATGGAAGTCATCGTTACCGCCACGTCTGACCGCGGGGTAGTGTTTGAGAATTCAGTAGTCAGCAGCCAGTAGACAGTAGATAAAAGGCCTTAACTTCTGTATTCTTGATTTAATTCTGTATTCTGAATACTGGATTCTGAATTCTGACCCTGTATAGATGCCAGTTTTTTTAAGATAGGAGGTCTTTCATGGAAAGGCAACGTCTGCTACCGGTAAAGCTCGACTCTTACAAGCCCCTGCGCGAAGTTGTGTTTGAATCGCTGCGTGAGGCCATAATCAAAGGAATCATGAAACCCGGCGAGCGGATTATGGAGGTGCAGTTGGCGGAGGAGCTTGGTGTGAGCCGGACGCCGGTGCGGGAAGCGATCCGCAAACTGGAGCTCGAGGGGCTGGTGGTGATGCTTCCCCGGCGCGGCGCGTACGTTGCCGGAATAAGCGTTAAAGATATGGCGGACGTTTTCGAGGTCAGGGCGGCTTTAGAGGCTCTGGCGGCCGGGCTTGCGGCGGAGAGGATTACCGACGAAGAACTTGAAAACCTGGAACGTTCACTCGTTGAAATCACGGAAGTAAGTGACAGTCAGGACATTGGCGCCGTTGTGGACAGGGACACCCACTTTCATGATATCATCTACCGGGCCAGCCGGAACGGCTGGCTGCTGCAAATCATTACCCACCTTCAGGACCAGTTGCAGCGATTCAGGATGACTACCCTTTCACGCCCGGGAAGGACAAGGGAAGCGGTAGAAGAGCACAAGAAGATCGTCGAGGCTATCTCGGAACGGAACAGTGAACTGGCGGCGCAATTAGCCCGGGAGCACATCGAAAACGCCGAGAGCAGTCTCCTTAACACGCTGAAGGAGCGATAAGATGATTCCGGCGTTGGTTCTGGCGGGAGCTTCGAATACCGGGCGGCTGCGCGATGTATCCCCGGCTCCGTTTGAGGCCTTGATCGACCTCCACGGGCGTCCGCTGGCGGCCTATGTCATTCAGACGCTGCTTGATACGCCGTTGATTAAGAGGGTTGTGGTCGTCGGCCCGGAAGCGTTGGGCACGGCGTGCTCCTCCGACCGGCTTGAGGTTTTACCACCCCGCGAGGGAATGTTGGAAAACCTGGCCGTCGGCCTTGACGCGCTAACTGCCGCCCCAAGGGTTCTGGTTGCTACGTCGGACATCCCTCTGTTGACCCCGGAGGCGGTTCTGGACTTCCTAGAGTTATGCAAAGACAATGAAGTAGATGTTTTTTACCCTGTAATCCAGCGGGAAGAGGTTGAAAAGGCCTTTCCTGGAGTGAGGCGTACTTACGTTCGTTTACGTGAAGGATCCTTTACGGGCGGCAACATCGGGCTCGTTAATCCCGAAGCCCTCAGGAGGTCTCTTGACCGGGCCGGGGAATTCGTTCGGTTGCGAAAAAAACCGTTTCGTCTCGCCCTGGTTGTCGGCCCGTGCTTTCTCTGTCGTTTTCTGCTTGGGCGGTTATCGCTCCAACAAGCGGAAGAAAGAGTCTCCCACCTTCTCGGTTTCCGCGGTCGGGCGGTAGTAACCGGTATTCCCGAGATAGGGGTAGACGTAGATAAACCCTCCGATCTTGAGCTTGTAAGGGCGGTGCTAAAGAATTAGTGAATTTTTTAACTATTGACTTTTGGTACGGGCGGTATATAAACTACTCATTAAATATATTATTCCTTTGTAGGAGGTTTAAGGAAATGAGTGCAGAAGGAAAGCAGAAAATCATTGAGTTTCTTAAGAACTTCAAGGGGAGCGAGAAGGGAGTAGCCACCGCGAGCGAGATTCAAAAAGGGGCGGGTTTGAGCAGGCAGGAGGCAGGTAAATTAATTAAGGAACTGGAAGCCGAAGGAGTTATTATGGGGGCCGGAAGGGCTGCCGGCGTCTGGGGCTACAAACTGAAAGGTTAGTCAAGGACGCGCCGGATTTTCCTCAAAGGTCTCGGGTCTTAAAGGTCTTTATTCTTAAGATAAAGATAACCTCATTCAGGTGCGGGATATTACCCGTCGAGGAAACCCGACACCGGGATTGGGTAGACGGGGTGGGGGTTTGAAAATCTTAGGAACAAGGCGTGGAATTACAGGATTCAACATAATAGAGCAACTTACGGTTAAGAAGCGGTAGCAATACGCCTTTTATCTTGAGCGAAATTCCGTAAGCCGTTGCGCATAATGCCGTTTACACCCTTATACATTATTTCCTTAGATGATTGACAAGCTTCTCCGGTTTATATTATCATTATTATTAACTTTCAAACGATTTGTACGGTTTAGAACAAGCGCTCGGAAACCTTAGTAGCAAGCAGCCTGCATATTAAATCATTGCTTTGATTTATTAAATAACGAGCTTCAATGAGTGTTCTTGCATATACAGGTCTGGTAAGAGCCTGATTCAGGCTTCGGAAGGAGGTGCTTGCCGAGCCGGTTTTTGTTTGGTGTTCTTAAAAGGGATCAAACTCAACAAGAAGGAGGAGTCATTAATATGGCTTTTGAGCCAAAATCCCCACAGAAGAAATTGAATTATCAAGAGCTCCGCATTTACAGCGATGCCGAACTCAATAACTACACGGAGGAAGAGTTAAAGAATTTTAAGATAAAACACCCCATTCCCATGTGTGAAGAACTCGAGTCAGGCCCCTGGCCCAGCTTCGTGAGCGATGCCAAACGCGAAGCTCTCCATAGAAAGAAACTCGGCCAGGGCCGGTTGTTAACAGACGCCGATGCGGTTGAGGACCTTCTCGGCCAGCTCGAGGTGTCCTTCGAAGACGGCGAGACCCACTGGAAACACGGCGGCATCGTCGGCGTCAGCGGGTATGGCGGCGGCGTTATCGGCAGATACTCCGACCTGCCGGAAAAGTTCCCCGGGGTAGCCCACTTTCACACCATCCGTCTTAATCAGACAATGAGTAAGTTTTACGACACCCAATTCCTCCGCGCGCTCTCCGATCTGTGGGAGTTCCGCGGCAGCGGCCTTTTCAACATGCACGGCTCCACCGGCGACATCGTCTTCCTCGGAACCATCACCGAACAGCTCGAGCCTATCTTCCAGGAAGCGGCCCATCATTTGGACCAGGATATCGGCGGTTCCGGTTCGAACCTGAGGACGCCGTCCTGCTGTATCGGGAAAGCGCGCTGCGAGTTCGCCTGCTACGACACCCAGGATATGTGTTACGAAATCACCATGACCTACCAGGACGAGCTGCACCGCCCGGCGTTCCCCTACAAGTTCAAAATTAAGTTCGACGGCTGCCCGAACTGCTGCGTGGCGTCAATCGCCCGTTCAGATATTTCCATTATCGGCACCTGGTGCGACGACATTCAGATCGATCAGGCTGCGGTTCATGCCTATATCAAGGGAGAGGTTGCGCCGAACGCGGGTGCTCACGGCGGCAGGAACTGGGGTAAGTTTGATATCCAGGCCGAGGTCATCGACCGCTGCCCGACCAAGTGCATGTGGATGGAAGGCGGTAATCTGAGAATAGACAATAAGGAATGCGTACGCTGCATGCACTGCATCAACACCATGCCGCGGGCTTTGAAACCCGGTAAGGACAAGGGTGTCATGATGCTGTTCGGCGCGAAGGCGCCGATTCTCGAAGGCGCGCAGATGGCGACACTGCTTGTTCCCTTCATGAGGACCGAAGCGCCTTACGACAACGTTAAAGCGATCATCGAGAAGACCTGGGACTACTGGATGGAAGAGGGCAAGAACCGCGAGCGTCTCGGCGAGCTCATCCAGCGCAAGGGCCTCCCGGCATTCCTCAAGGCGATCGGTTTACCGGCCGCGCCGCACATGGTAATAACGCCCCGGGCGAACCCGTACGTCTTCTGGGATCCGGCGGATGTTCCCGGCGGCCACACGCGGGATATCAACGATTACAGATCGAGACACGCGAGATAGGAGGGCGTTAAGATGGCATTATCCCAAGATAAATTTGGTATTTACAACCCCGATAAACCTCGGGACAACCGCATAACGGATATCGGTCCCCGGCACTTCTGGCAGTACTTCCCGCCGGTCATCCAGAAGAACTACGGAAAGTGGGCCTACCATGATATTCTCGAGCCCGGTGTTATGGTTCACGTTGCCGAGTCGGGCGATAAGATATTTACAGTGCGCGTAGGCGGCATGCGCCTCATGAGTGTGGAACTCATGCGTGAGGCGTGTGATATCGCGGATAAATACTGTGACGGTTACCTCCGCTTCACCACCCGCAACAACATCGAATTCCTGTGCACCGACGAGTCAAAGCTTGCTGCTCTGAAGACCGACCTTATGAGCAGGAAGATGCAGGGCGGGAGCTATAAGTTCCCCATCGGCGGCACCGGCGCCAGCATCACCAACGTCGTCCACACCCAGGGTTACATCCACTGCCACACCCCGGCGACGGACGCGTCGTCAATGGTGAAGGCGATCATGGACGATCTGTTTGATTACTTTACCGGGATGACCCTGCCGGCAAAGGTAAGGGTTTCCATGGCCTGCTGTCTCAACATGTGCGGCGCCGTCCACTGTTCGGACATCGCCTGCCTGGGCTACCACCGGAAACCCCCTGCCATCGACCACGATTTCTTGGCCAAGATGTGTGAGATCCCGCTCGTGGTCACAGCATGCCCGCTGGCGGCGATTTCCCCCGCCACCACCGAGGACGGGAAGAAGACGGTTAAGATCAAAGAGGACCGCTGTATGTTCTGCGGTAACTGCTACACCATGTGCCCGGCGCTGCCGCTTTCGGATAAGACCGGTGACGGCGTGGTCATACTCGCCGGCGGGAAGCTTTCCAACCGGATCAGCGCGCCCAAGTTCTCCAAAGTGGTTGTTCCTTACTGCCCGAACAACTTCCCGCGGTTCCCCGAGGTCACCGCGAACATCAAGAAGATCGTCGAGGCCTATGCCAAGGACGCTATGAAGTACGAAAGGCTCGGCGACTGGGCGGAGCGGATCGGCTGGGAGAAATTCTTCGAAAAGACCGGCCTGCCGTTTACGGAGCACCTGATCGACGACTACCGTCTTGCCTACGATACTTACCGGACAAGCACGCAGTTCAAGTTCACGGATTCCTCCTGGGCGGTGTCCAAGGCGGCTGACGGAGTGTAACTTCCCAAATAAAAAGGGAGATGTGATTAATGCAAGAAGTAAAAGACGCAATCCTTGCGTATATGAACGGGTTGAAGAAGTCGAAGGTCTATTTCAGCGACATTGAGAAGGCCGTGAAGCAAAAATTCCCGGACATGAAGCCGAGGGAAATAAAGAAGGTATGCACAGACCTTATTAACGAAGGCGCCCTGATTTATTTCTCTACGGGCAGCTCGACCATGTACGGTATTCCGGGGAAGGGTATCACATCGGATACTCCGGACCTCGATTAGACCCATCCTGACTGTGTAGTTGGTGGAGGCTGCCGTCCGTGATGGAGGGCAGCCTCTTTATTGATTTTTTTTCATAAACATGACAAACTAAATTCGCCGGGGGTGGCTTATTCTTACCTGTCTGCTTCTGAATAACCAGGCGGCCGAATTCTTACCGTATTAAGAAGGTGCATAACATGGATACGTTAAAGGATGCTGAAGTCTTTATCCGGGAACAAAAAGAGGTTTTAAAGAATAACCCCGAATGCGCCACGGCTTCTTACAACATGGGTGTTGCGTTGATGCAGGAGGGTAAGCTCGACGAGGCGCTCGAATGTTTCAAAGACTCCATCGAAAACAGCTCCAGGATGTTTGAAGCCTATGTGAATTTGGGCTATATCTATTTCACGAAGGGCGACCTGGAAAGTGTGGTTTACTACAACCAGAGGGCGGTGGAGATAGAGCCGCGATACGCGCGCGGGTATGCCAACCTCGGGTTTGCTTACCTGCAAATGGCAAAGACCGATGAGGCCATCACGGCGCTCGAAAAGGCTATAGAGCTGAATCCGGAGATAGCCCAGGCATGGAGCAATCTTGCCAGTGCCTACCTTCAGAAAGGCGATGCAAAAAAGGCGATTGAAGCCGGCGAAAAGTTGGTTCAAATAGCCCCTGATTTCGGACTCGGGCATAACAACCTGGCGTGCGCCTATTACCATAACGGGGATTACGCCAGGGCGATCGCGCATGTCGACTATGCTGTCAGCCTGGGGTTTGAAGTCCATCCCGATTTTTTGAAAGAATTAGAACCACATCGTTTAGGGTAAAGGACGGAATAAATGTTTACACGATTTTTGGAAGAATATGATGAAATGGTATCCAGCGCGGATAAGATCTTCGAAAAGATAGGGCAGGAATGCTCGGAGTACATCAAATGCCGGCGGCAGTGCTCAGACTGCTGCCATGCGGTATTCGGCCTTTTTCTGGTAGAGGCTGCTTATATCAATCACCAGTTTAATAAACTTTCCCGGGCTGAGAGGGAAGAGATTCTATTACGGGCGGAAAAAGCAGATAAAGACTTGCAGCAGGTGCAGGCAAGGCTGGCCGAACATAGTGACGATCCGCAGGCGCAGGCTTACGCCATGGCGAGGGAAAGGATTAGGTGTCCTCTGCTGAACGACAATGAGGAATGCGCCTTATATGCCTTCCGGCCGATCACCTGCCGGGTTTACGGGGTCCCGGTCGCCAGTCGCGGCAAGGTACAGACTTGTTGGAAATCAGGGTTTAAGAAGGGGGAAACATACCCCACGTTTAACCTTGATCTGGTTTATGCGAACCTTTATCAGTTGTCAAAGGATCTTTTGACGTCTTCCGGAGAAACCGACCTGGACAGGGCGTCGTTGCTCGTATCGGTTTCAAAATCTCTGAAAACGCCCATTGAGGAACTGATAAGCGGAAAACTTGACTAGAATCGCGTTGTAAAACACCAAACCGCTAAACAAGACGACCCGACGGCTTCGGTTGTTAATCCTGGAAAAGGACCGGGAGGCCATTAAAGAAGTGAGATGTGAGATGTTGGAAGTGGGAAAATTGTGGGAATTCGCTACGCGAATTCCTTCGGATCTCCCACCTCTAACCTCCCGCCTCGCACCTCCCAATTGCCAGGCGCAGTTTTGCAACAGCCTCCCAGCAATCTTCCTATTGTATTTCCAGGGCCTTTGCTGCCAGCTCACCGACAGTCTTTTTTGTTATTTCACCCTCTGTGTATATCGTTATCTCCTCGTTACTCCCCTGGAGGTTCACAAGGCTCTGACGTGCTTCAGGCGTTGCCAGGTTTGCCAGGAACCATACGGCATAGCCTCTGGTTTCCGGGTCGGCGCTGTTGATAAAAGGCAGGACCCGGGCGGTTGCCCTGCGCAAGAGGTCCGGTCTTACCTGCGCGATTCTTCCGAGTGCCCATAAGGCCCTGGGGCGAAGTTGTTCGTCATCCAGAAACTGCATCAGCCTGCCGATGTAACCGGCGAAAAGTGTCGGCACGCTGGCGATAATTTCTCCGATCGCCTCTATCGCGCCCCAGTTTGAAGCGTTGGAGTACGTGAAGGGGTAAAATAACCCCTGGAGGAGGGCGACAACCGTAGCGGGGTCTGTTGCAGCAGCGGCCACGGATGCCTTGCCTAAAATATCTATCGCCCTGAATCGAAGAAGTTCGTCGTTTGTGCAGAGGAGACGCTGCAGGTGTCTGACTATCTTTTTATCATGCATGGCGGCCCTAAGAATGGGCTTTATCTGGTAGGCCCGCACCATATCCTCCACTTCTTTTTTACTGTAATTTTTCGCCTCGGGCTCTTCTCCTTCATCATCGGCCGGTTGAGGCAAAACAGACGCGGCCCGTTTCAGCTTTTCTTCGAAGCCTTCCCGGGTAACTTCCTGAACATCCTCCTGGAGCCTGATACAATAAAGCGCGCCGGACACCCGGCGGCCTTCGTGAACGCCGCCCGGGACTATGCATTGCGTTTCAAGATCGTAGTTTTCCACTACTTTTTGCTGGTAATCTTCTTCGGGTAACAGGCTCCACGCGAGTTCCCAATCATTATTACAAGCGAACACAAGGGCTTCAACGAAAGCCGCCCCCAGGTTGTGCCCCGTCGCGTCGTAGGCATACACGGCGCCGCAGTCCTGACAGCATCCGATGGGCATCTGCCCGGATGAGCCGGTCGCGATTTCCTTGGGCCTTTCTATGGCGGTACCGCAAAAAGGACACGTAACCCTTACTACCGTTTCTCTGAACAGCGGTATCTTTTCCATATATCCTCAATCACCCGCTCCGGGTACTTCTAAAGTACTGCAACTGCTGCCGGGGCTGCACGATTTGGTTGTGAGCTTTGGCTTTTTACCTTTTCCGGTTCCCATAAGGTAGTTAGTCTTGCTGATCACCCGTTCGAAGGACTGCGCGTGGCAGTCGGGGCATTCAATTGCCACCTCTTCCTTGGGATCCCTGAACAGTTTTTCAAAAATCTTGCCACAGTTGAGACAGCGAAATTCAAAGACCGGCATGATTACCCTCCTCTTTCATGAATGACAAGGGGCTAAAAGACATATTTAAAAACTATAAAAACCACCTAAATTAGGATATCAGCCGGATAACTGTTTGTCAAACAGGCTTTTCAGGCCGATTACAGCTTTTAAGAGAGCTTAAGGTAAGAAAGCGGTGGACACGTTATTCCACCGCTTTATCACTGTAAAACCAACGAGCTGGGCTGCTCTCAGCCGGCTTTAGTCAGTATTAATAAAGTTGTGTCCCCCTCCAAGCTCGTTTTTACCTGCCAGCCCTGACCCTTGGCAAGGCGCGTGACATTCTCCCTGGCTGCTCCGGAGTCCACCAGTACATGTATCCGGCCTTTTGCGCCAATACGGGACATTTCCTTCTTAACGAGCAACACCGGTTCCGGGCATAAAAGACCCCGGGCATCAACTGTGTTTTCCACTTAAGGCCAACCCCTTCACCAAACGGTTTTCGAAAAAACCAACCTTTCAAAATTAAAGAGCATCGAAATAACGAGACCGAATACCGGCTTAACTGTGTTCTACAGCCGTATTTATCGCCGGGCGTTTTGACGCCGGGCGGCTGAAAACACCGATGAGTAAAACCACTATGAACCCGATGACCGCCGCCGCTTGGCCGGCGCCCGAAACACCTTCGGGGCTTGCGGCAAGGCCGAAGTTGTGTGCCGTCGCGGCTCCAAGCAGCATTCCCATAATGGTGACCGCGGAATCCGTGTTTCCTTCGGCGGCCGCTACAAGCTGGCGTAGCGGACAACCGCCCAGGAGCACCGAGGCCAGACCGCCTAGCGCCATACCCAGGAAGTTCCACAAAGCGTCTGAATGGGCAACAGGTTGACCGGTAAAACCGAGTTTGAAGCTATGAAGGATAATATTGCCGGCAAGCACTGTGATAAGTATGGCGGCGAAGCCGGTTAACAGGTAGGTATCGCGGAATAAAACGAAGTCTCTTATCCCACCGATCATGCAAAGGCGGGAGCGTTGTGCCAGGATGCCTACTACCAGGCCGGCGCCGAGGGAAATGAAGAGCGGGGCATGCATACTGCCCGGTCCTGTTTTACTGGCCAGAATAAAGACCGGCTTGGCGATTGCAAAGAACAGAATTATTAATATCAGTGCTGGAAATACGTATCCGCCGACCCTGCTTTGCGATTGAGCGCGGCCGAGGGTAAACCCCTTGTTGATCAGCGCTACCCCGGCAACAACCCCGGCAATCAAACCGATCAAACCGATAAGCGCATTAAGATCGCCGCCGGCAAGACGTAACACCATCCGGAGCGGGCAGCCGAGAAAAATCAAAAAACCGATGATCGCAAAAAACCCGAGCGCGAAACGAAGCAGGGCTGAAGAGCCGCCGACGGTTTTGAACTCGCGCGTCGCCAGCGCCGCTCCGAACGCTCCGAGAACAAGACCGATGATCTCCGGGCGCAGGTATTGCACCTTTGCCGCTTGGTGCAATCCCACGGCACCGGCGATGTCGCGCAAGAAACAAGCGATGCAGAACCCCATATTTGCCGGATTTCCGTACATAACGAGAATAAGCGCCAGGACCCCCAGCACTACACCGGCGGCAAGAATCTTAGCTTTACCCATCATATCTCTCCCCTTACTCAGTTATCTCGACTTATTAGTTGGGTATCAACGCCATAACATTAGCTTATATGTATAATTCTATAAAGTTATTTTATTTAATTCGATTTTCCTTTATTTTTTCAATGAAGTTTCGTTATGGAAGACTACCCGGCACTTAGCAGCCGCTCTTCCGCATAATCGGTGAGGGGCTTAAAAGTGATGTCATGCTTTTATCGCAGTGCCTGCGGAGCGCTGTGTAGCTGTAGCTGTATCAGATGGGGGGCTGAGGTGGATCAATGAAGGGAAGGCATTTAATAAAGGCATTTGTGTAAGAGACGATTCCGGTCCGGTTAATAATTTAAAGATCCTTTACGGAAAGTTCCGGCTGAAGCTTGATAAAATCGATGAAAGCCTTGACCGGCCGGGGGAGAAAACGGCCTTTCGGGTGAATGAGATACAGGGTGCGGTTAAGAGGTAATCCCGTAATGCGGCACACCACAAGCCGACCGTTTTTCTGCCGGGTTTCCGCGGCCCACCGAGAAACAAAAGAAAGTCCCATCCCTGCTTCCACTGAAGCGAGCACCGCTTCGGTGCTTCCCATCTCGGCGACAATCCTGAAGTTTTCCGGGTTAAATCCGGCCGCTCGCAACCTTTCCTCTATCACAGAGCGGGTGCCGGAGTCACTTTCCCGCCAGACGACCTCCCGGCCGGTTAAGTCCGCGGCGGCAACTATCTTTTGGCGGGCAAGCGGGTGATCGACCGGAACGACAAGGACAAGCTCATCGCTTGCAAAAGGGATCGCCTCAAGGCCCGGGGTGGGTTTAAAGGCGCCGACGGCACCAAGATAAAGGTTTCCTTCCAATACCCTTTTCAAGATAACCCCCGTATCCGCAATCTCCAGGCTTATACCTATTTGTGGATACGATTCTTGAAAACGCCGGATGATGTGTGGAAGCAAGTATTGTCCGGGAATGGTGCTTGCTCCGATAATGAGGGTGCCTTTAACCGTTTTGTTAAATGAGTCCATTTCCCGGGCCGCCTGTTCAATTATAGAAAGGGTCTGAACAGCCAGGGGAATTAAGATGGCGCCGGCCTCGGTCAGGGTCGCGGTGCGGCGCGAACGATCGATAAGTTTAATGCCGTAAAGGGATTCAAGCGCCGCGATGTGTTTGGAAACAGCCGGCTGGGTTAAGTTCAGCTCTTTTGCCGTCCGGGAAAAGGAGCAGGTGTTGGCGACCGAAACGAAGGTTTTTAGCCAGTTCAGGTTCATATTCTCACCTTTCTTCAACGATAATAAACAATGTTGGATTATTTGGCAAGGTGTGAATGAAATATCTTTTGCTGATTTGGCGGTTACCGTCGTTGAAATAATAAAAAATAATTGTATTTTGTTTCTTTTCAAGAGGATTATAAAGATTTTTAGCGAAAAAATTGGTTAAAAGAAGCGCAAGGGGTGTAAAAAATGCAGATTACCGACGTTAAAATCCGCAAAATACTAAATGAGGGAAAGATGAAGGCGATTGTATCCGTAACTTTTGACAATGTCTTTGTCGTTCATGATATCAAGGTAGTTGAGGGAAAGTCGGGTCTGTTTGTGGCTATGCCCAGCCGGCGGGTGCCCAACGGGGACTTCCGGGACGTAGCGCACCCTATTACGACTGATGCACGAAAACTACTTGAAGATGCGGTACTAAAGGCTTATAACACGGCTATCGCAGAGTAAGAGTAAGAAGGAGCCGCAGGCTCCTTTTCATATTTAAGGCTCGCGTTGAGAAAGGTTTTTTAATTTAATGGGCCATCCAAAAGGGAAATATGATTTCTTTGTTGAATAACTCGCTGTAAAGGTGACAATATCGAGTCGAGGAGACGGGTTCGGAAGTGGCTTTAGCAGCGGTGATCCTGGCGGCCGGCAAAGGAACGCGCATGAAATCAAGAATTCCAAAGGTTTTGCATAGGGTGGCCGGCCGCCCGATGTTGCGGTTTGTGTTGGAAGCGGTGGTTGGAGCGGGTTCGGAAAAGGTTATAGTGGTTGCTGGTTATGGCGCGCCGGCGGTCGCCGAGATAGTAGCCGGTCAGGCGGAGGTAGTAATACAAGAGGAGCAGTTGGGAACCGCGCACGCGCTTCTTCAAGCTGAAGATGCGCTAAAAGGTTTTGCCGGAAATATAATGGTTTTACCGGGTGATACCCCACTTTTGCGCACGGAGACCCTCCGGGCTTTTTATACGGCGCACGAACAGACAAAACAAGCTGATGCGACAGTGCTTACGGTAAAAGCTTCCGATCCGTCCGGTTACGGCCGGGTAATCCGCGATTCAACCGGAAAAGTCCAGCGGATTGTCGAACACCGCGATGCGAATCAAGTGGAACTGGCCGTCGATGAAATTAATACGGGGATCTATTGTTTTAAATCCAATATATTCGGGGTTATCAGAGAAATTTCACCGATTAACGTTCAAAAGGAATACTATCTGCCTGACGCCGTCAGGTTGTTGTGGGAGCAAGGTGCTTCTGTCCATTCCTGGGAGGGTGGCGACCCGGCGGAGTTTGCCGGGGTGAATGACCGGAGGCAGTTGGCGGCAGCGGAACGGATAATCCGTCGGCGTGTCGTGGATGCCTTAATGGATGAAGGGGTCACGGTGTTAGACCCGGCGGTGACTTATATAGATCCGGGTGTCATTGTAGGGCAGGATACCGTAATCTTTCCTTTCACCTTCCTGGAGGGAAATACGACAATCGGTGAAGACGGCCGGATCGGCCCCTGGGTGAGGATTGTGGATTCCCGCCTGGGCGATGATGTCATGGTGCAAAACTCGATTATTACCGGCTCGGTGGTTGAGAGCGGGGCAAAGATCGGTCCATTTGCTTATATCAGGCCGGAAAGTGTGATCGGCCCGGGAGCCAAAATAGGGGATTTCGTTGAATTGAAGAAGTCCGTTATCGGCAAAGGCAGTAAAGTGCCGCACTTGAGCTATATCGGTGACGCAGAGATAGGCAGTAATGTGAACATCGGTGCCGGAACCATTACCTGTAACTATGACGGCCGTAAAAAATCGCCGACGGTGATTGAGGACGATGTTTTCGTAGGTTCGAATACGAACCTTGTCGCTCCGGTTCGGATAGGAAAAGGCGCTTACATCGGCGCGGGTTCGACAATCAATAAGGACGTGCCTCCTGAAGCTCTTGGAATAGCCCGGGCGCGGCAGACAAACATACCGGAGTGGGGAAAAAGAAAAGGTAAGAAGCCTTCTGGTTAAAAGTGAGGTAATAGGAGAACAATGCTTTCCCGTTACAAAAACATGTGCATTTTTACCGGCAATGCAAATCCTATGCTGGCAGAGGAAATTTGTCAATACCTGGGGGTACCCCTGGGAGACTCGGCGGTAGGTCAGTTTTCAGACGGGGAGATCTGGATACGGGTTAACGACCACGTCCGGGGAGCAGACGTTTTTGTAATCCAGCCCACTTGTTGGCCGGTAAATGAAAACCTGATGGAATTATTAATCATGATCGATGCGTTGCGGCGTGCTTCTGCCCGGCGTATCACCGCGGTCATCCCGTATTATGGCTATGCCCGTCAGGATCGTAAAACACGCGGGCGGGAACCAATTACGGCGAAGCTTATAGCTAATCTGGTGACGGCGGCAGGGGCGCGGCGGGTGCTCACAATAGATCTTCATGCGGGTCAGATTCAGGGCTTTTTCGACATTCCGGTCGATCACCTTCCGGCCGGACCATTGCTGGCCCAACACTTGATTGCCCGGGGTTTAGAGGATGTCGTCGTTGTCTCGCCGGATGTGGGCGGGGTGGTCAGGGCCCGGGAAGTGGCTAAATTGATGGGGGTGCCCCTGGCGGTTATAGACAAACGCCGGCCGGAACCCAACGTGTCGGAAGTGATGGAGATTATCGGCCCAGTCCGGGGTAAGACGGCTGTAATGGTTGACGATATCATAGATACCGCCGGAACAATTACCAAAGGAGCTATGGCGCTCCTTGAATGGGGCGCCCGCGAGGTGTATGTTATCTGTACTCACCCCGTTTTTTCCGGTAAAGCCGTAGAGCGTTTGGCTACACCAGCGATTAAAGAAATCCTGGTGACCAATACCATACCCCTCCCGCCGGAAAAAATGCTTGATAAAATTACAGTCGTTTCGGTGGCGCCGCTCCTGGGAGAAGTGATTATCAGGGTTCACGAGGACTTGTCGGTGTCAAAGTTGTTCGATTGATGGCTTGGGCCCGGCGTGTTGCCAAGAACTTCTAACGGTTCTTCATGCTGCTTATCGCTTTCGCCGGGACGGCGGAGGCTTTTTACTTTTGTGCCTATGGTTTGGCCCAACTTTTGACTTTTATCCTTCACTTCTTCCCAGCTGTGGCTGGCGCGCTTTGTCAGTCCTTCCTCGACCGTGGTCAGGACTGTGTCTGCAGCATCACCCACTACGACAATCTCCTTACCTATGGTCCGGATAAAGGTGCTGTCCAGCATTTTGACCCCTTGTAGGAAGGCGGAGCGCTTCGTCGGGGCGATCTCGACGGCGGTAATCATGCCGGTTGACGTATCCAGGCGGTATTCAACCACGCTGCCAAGAACCGTGCCGTTTTCGGCTACGACCTTTGAACCGATTACGGATACCTTTTCTTTAAACAGACGCAATATTTCCGGCAGGCTTGTTCCTTTGGCCGCACTCTGGCTCTTATTAAGCGTTACGGCGTTGGCGCCTACGCTGTGAACCTGCGGGAAGGGGACGAACTTCTGTTCCCGCAAAAGACCGCCTTTTTCCACAACGAGGGCGGTTACGGCTTTTTCCTCCGGGTTGATTACAAGACCGGTTACCCTGCCGACCTTGATTCCCTCCTCCAGGCTTACGACGGGCATACCGATAAGCTCTCTGCTCTTGCGCAAATTGATCCCTCCTTCCTTAAAATGATATGAGCCTCGGTAGGAGGGTATGCTCGGAGCAGAATAAACAATAAAACGAAAGGGGACATCAGATGTGTCCCCTTTCGAATAAAGAAAATACCTTACCGCCTGCTGTTGCTATTCTGCCGGTTTGGCCGCCGGCTGAGTTGCTGCAGGGCTTTTTACTTCCTGAAACCAGTGACACTGGTTGCAGTAAACCTGTGTGATGTTTTCCGTGGTTGTAGGCTGTTTCTTGCTGTGGCAAGCAAAGCAGTTCAACAAGCCTTTAGTCTTGGCGGAAGTCGCGTGCTGGGACATGAAGTCCTGGCCATGGAACGCCGGCCGGGTCTTGTGGCAGTTGAAGCAGTAAGAATTAGCGCGCTCGAAGTCGATGATGGGATCGCCGGTGCCGGAGTCTACCGATTTCGGCCCAACTTCCTTGGAGGCGTGGCAATGAGCGCAGCCCTGGACGTCCTTCCTGCCTTCACGACCGTGGATAGACAGCCACGCGGCTTGTTCGTGCGACGGCAGGCTGGTGTAAACCGTATGGCAATCCTTACACGGGGTGTCAACCTTGGCCTTCTGGTGGCAGTCTAAACATTGCCACATGGTAGGACGCTCGAACGGTACTTGAGCAATCTTTTCTGCCAGGTCTTTGTTCCATTTGGTGGGGTCACTAAAGTCTTTGCGGGCCAACACGTTGCGTTCGGTGATGCCGTAATGAACAACGGTGTTGTGGCAGTCGGTGCAACCGACACGCGCCTTGTCGTGGCGTTCGTGCGGTACGATTAAATCACCCGGGAGCGAGAAAACCCTGTTTACCGAATGGCACGCCTTACAAGTGTCGCCGGGCACCTTCTCTTTAATCGCGACTGCACCACTTGGAGCCACCGCCATCTCCGCGGCATTCGCATCTGTATGGCACTTTTTACAGTCGATCTGGCTGTGGGAGGAAACCTGCCAGGTAGCGACTTCAGGCATGTGGCATTTTGCACACTCACTGGCGCCCGTAGTCGATGCGGTTGTTCCTGTGCCGTGTTCCGGCGCGGTTGCCGTTTCCTGCCCGCACCCGGCCAGAAGTACCACCATGAGGATAACAAGCAGGATCGCGAAAATTAATCCAGGTGATACGCCTTTACGCCATTGCTGGGGAAAGCGCTTCACGTATTCACCTCCTTCCCCTTGGGGATTTTCGTCGACCTTAATCGCAATTTATTCTACGAAGCGGACATGAATTCCTTCCTCCACATGAAAAAATTCATTCTTGAGTATAAAAACGTTTATATTGCCTTTTTGGATGGGGAAAAGACCGTGAGGATTGTGGATTGCCAATTAGCGTAAGACGTGTTAAAAGTATGTGGCCGGTTTCGGAGCTTGAAGCATCCCCGGTTTACTTTAATCTTGACTAATATTTTAGCAAATGGTATAAAAAAGTGACCTGTTTTAACGAAACGAGTAAGGTTAAATTTGCTGCGACGCGTCCAATGGATTCCACCGGAATATTTATGTTTTATTGGCATGGTTTATGGTCTTTTTAAATAAAAATGTCTGGATGATTTGGCGTTAAAACAAGGGGGTCTGGCTTTGCTTAGTATTTCAAAGATGGTTTCCGGGCAAAAAGAAGGTGGGGACGCTTTACGTTATCATGTACCGGGGGCGCATCCCGGGCCGGTTACGGTCTGGAATTCCACGCGGGCCTGTAATTTGCGGTGCCGGCACTGTTACGCCAACGCTACCGCCGGGCCGGCGGAAGGCGAGCTTACAACAGAAGAGGCCAAACGTTTCATTGACGGATTGGCCAAGGCAAAGGCACCGGTGTTGCTTTTTTCCGGGGGCGAGCCCCTCACGCGTCCCGACTTTTTCGAGCTTGTCGGTTACGCGCGGGCTTACGGTATCCGCCCGGTTATTTCAACTAACGGGACACTGATTTCCCCTGAGGTCGCGCGGCGGATTAAGGAAGCCGGTGTGGGCTACGTGGGCATCAGTCTCGATGGTCTTGAGGAGCTTAACGACCGGATGCGCGCCGTTGCGGGAGCGTTTCAGGCGGCGCTTGCCGGGATTCGGAACTGCGTGGCTGCAGACCAGCGGGTAGGCTTGCGGTTCACTATCACCCGGGATAACTACCGGGACGTCCCGGCTATCTTTGACCTCGTGGAAAGGGAAGAGATAAACCGGGTTTGTTTCTACCACCTTGTTTCCGTGGGGCGGGGCGTCAACCTGCGCGACCAGGACCTCGATCCGGCCACGAAGCGCTCCCTGGTAGAGTTGATTATCAACCGGACGATAGATTTTTGCGAGCGGGGCCTGAAGAAAGAGATCCTGACGGTGGACAACCATGCCGACGCCGTCTTCATCTACCTCAAGGTAAAACAAATCGCTCCGGAACGGGCAGCAGAGGTATACAACTGGCTCAAACAGACCGGCGGCAACCGCAGCGGCAGCCGGATCGGGGCGGTGGACTGGTTCGGTAACGTATACCCCGACCAGTTTACACGCAACCACCTTCTCGGCAACGTGCGGGAGAAGGAGTTCGGGGAGATCTGGAACGACGAGACGCAGCCGCTGTTAAAGCAGATGAAAAACCGTAAGGCCTTGTTAAAGGGGCGGTGTGCCGCCTGCCGCTGGCTGGAGATCTGCAACGGCAACTTCCGGGCAAGGGCGGAGGCGGTTTACGGCGATTTCTGGGCACAGGATCCGGGCTGCTACCTGACCGACGAGGAAATTGCAGGGGAAGGAGCATAAGATATTGACCACAGAGACACGGAGATCACAGAGAAAAATAAGGGTGGGGTAAAGACCTGTAACCGCCAAGACGCCAAGGGAACCAAAATGCGGAATGCGTAATGATGAATGCGGAATACAGGTAGACGCTGAGGCGGTACGGCGTTTTTCTGATGGTTCCCTTTGGCGGTCTTGGCGCCTTGGCGGTTAATTGCCCCTGTATTTATCCTATTTCCTTGACCTTTTTTCCAAGGCTTCACTCAGAGCACCCAGCTCTTTCTTAACCCCTGAAAGCCTGTTGTTCATTATGAAGACGTAGCCGAGAAGAACCACCCAGATGCCCATGTAGGCACCTACAACGTAAGGCAGGGCTTCCTTAATTCCCATTCTCATCAACCTCCAAATTCGTTCTTTAAATAATCAAGCTCCTCACGGGCGGTTTGCAACTGGTAGCGCAGCAAGAGAAGCGCCGTTGAGAAGATAAGCATTCCGGACATGGATACCAGAAAGGCCGCGAGCATCGACGCTTCCATGTGGGCGCCCGAGCTGTCAAAAACAACGGGGTGGACTGACGGGATGAGCCTGATGGCGAAAAAGGTAAGAGGAGCGTTGACCGCCGCAACAATGGAATAAACCGCGCTGAATCGCGCCTTGGCGCTTTCCTCGTTTACCGAAGAACGAAGGACGAAGTACCCCGCATACATGAGCATTAAGATGAAATATGAGGTAAGCCTCGGCTCCCACGTCCACCAAACACCCCACTCGGCTCGCGTCCAGATAACGCCTGTCCACTCCACCAGCAGACCGAAAACAAAACCGATCTCAACGGCCGCGAGACTCAGGAAATCGTATTTCGGGTTTTTATTAACCAGAAACATGGCTCCGAAGACTGCGCCGAGAACGAAAGCCAGAAGGGATGTTTCCGAAACCGGGACGTGAAAGTAGAATATCTTCTGACTGAAGATCTCCACACCCTTTTGATTGACGGCCATCGGCGCCACCAGGAACGCAAGCGCCAGTCCCGTTAACAGTAAAGCGCCACCGGCAAACAGTAATGCGGTTATGGCTTTTTTCATTTTTCACTCCCCTATAACAAAATCATAAAGAGCGTAAGCCAAAAGCAAAAATATTATATCATAAGCCAACAGTAACTTTATAGCGCCGACGGCGGGTTCAAAGGCCTGACCTGCCGCGCCGTTCATTATTTTGTTCGTAGTGACCACCGCGGCGATCAATAGCGGCGAACTGAGCGGCAGGAAGATCAGCGGCAGCAACATGTCCCTGAGCTTGGTGTTGATGGATATCGTGGAAAGCAGCGTTCCGATGGTGCATATACCGATGTTGCTCAGCAGCACCGCCGCGATAAACAAAGGGATCGAGCCCTTTATCGTAAGATTGAACAGGGCGATGTAAAGGGGGATCGCCACCAGTTCCACCGCCGACAAGAAAATGAGGTTGCCCAACATCTTTCCGAAGAAGATGTTGGGGCGGTCAACCGGCGAGAGAAGCAGACCTTCCAGGCAACTCTCGTCTTTTTCGTGCACGAAAGACCTGTTTAAACCTAAAAGCGATGTGAACAAAAAGGCGATCCAGAGCAACCCGCCGGCAAAGTCACTGATGTCGCCGAGCTCGCCGAACGCACTCCTGAAAGCGACCATGATCAGCAGGATGAACAGGAGCATGGAGACGACCATCTCTTTGGTCCGGAGTTCGGCGATTATGTCCTTTTTGATAATGGCGGCGATCTGCCGGCCGGCGGGCACTAAGCGTCACCCCTTACACGCTCGCGGTATATCTCCCTAAACGTGTCGATATCGATTCCTTCCCGGTCGTGGTGAAAGACCACCCGGCCGTTGTACAGGATCATCGCTTTCGAGCAAAGCTCCAGACCGCGTTCTATGTTGTGGGTGATCATGATAAAGGTGTGATCCTTTCTGATGCCGTCCAGCAAATTCTCGAATATCTCTACGGCGTGCGGGTCGAGACCGTTATGCGGTTCGTCGAGAAAGAGAACCGACGGCGCGTGAAGAAGCGCGCGTGCTATCGCCAGACGCTGAATCATACCCTTGGAAAAGGTCCGCACCAGGTCATAACGCCGGTGCGTCAGCTCTACCCGGTCAAGCAGATCGTTAACGCGCGGAGCGAGTTTTTCAACGCCGTACATGGCGCCGTAGAACCTCAGATTCTCCTCTGCGCTGAGATCCATATAGAGCAAAGGGTTGTGCGAGATCAACCCGATTCTTGCCCTGACAGCCGCCGAGTCCTTTCGCGGGTCTACGCCCGCCAATCGCACCTCGCCTTCACTGGGCGCCATAAGGGTGGATATGATTTTTATAAGGGTTGTTTTACCTGCGCCGTTAGGACCGAATAAAGAGATAAAGCCTCCTTTCTCGAGGCTGAACGATACCTTATCGAGAACCTTCCTTTTCCCGAAGAATTTTGAGAGGTTTTTTACCTCGATTTCCGGGACTGCGCTCATGGATTAAGTCTCCTTGAAAATATTAAACCGCCAAGACGCCAAGAATCAAGAATCCGAGGTCAGAATCCAGTAGTCAGTAGCCAGAATATAGAATATAGAAGGTAGAATATAGAATTAAGAACTCGTTACCCAATACCCCGTAACTCGTAACCCGCAAGGATTAAGACTTAACCCGTAACGCGCAACCCGCAACCCGTCACTTGTGACCGAGGACTCAGAACTCCGGACTTAGGACTTCTTCGCGAATTGTTTTTTTCGGCCACATAGCAATCAAAGTGCCGAGCACCAGGATCAAACTCCCGGTCCAGACAAAAGAAATCAGCGGGTTGATCTTTATGTCCAGGGAGAGGTTGCCGTACCGGTCCATGCCGTTAAACACGACGAAGATGTCGCGGAACACCTCGGCGTGTATCGCCGCCTTTGTGGTTTGCTGCCCCTGGATCTCGTGGTATATAAACTGCGGCTTTAATTCGCGAACGAATTCATCCCCGTTCTCGCGGTCCCTCATTTGCAGGACGCCGCTGTAAATGTACTCGCCGGGCCGTTGTTCCTCCTGCATTCCTTTAAACACCAGGTTGTAGTTGCCGACCTGAACAACCTGATCCGGTTGACTGATAACGGTCTGGATCTCCTGTACATAAAGCATGGACCCTGCGATACCGAACATCAAGATCGCTATACCCAGGTGGCTCATGTACCCGGCGGCCTGGCTGCGGTTGTACTTGAAGAGCCCTGCCAGCGCGGCGAAAAAACCGGTTCCATGGCTCTTGGCCCTCGTGCCTGCCAGGAGATAAAAGAGTTCCAGCACCGCAGTCACGGCGAAGATTGACGCCACTATGGTGCAAAAGCCGATGATGTTGTCTCCCCAGTCGGAATAGAGAGCGATTGCCGCAACCACGGCGACCGCAGCCGGGAGGGCAAGCTGCTTCAGTAGTTTTCCGCGGTCGGTTTTGGTCCAGCCGAGAAACGGGCAAATGGTTATTATCAACAGGTAAATCAACCCGAGGGGGCCCGCAAGCCGGTTGTAAAACTCAGGTCCGAGCACGGTCTGGAAAAACGGCGGAATCACCGTGGCGCCCAGAATAATCAAAGCAAAGAGCACCAGCAACAAACTGTTCAAATAATAGGTAAAATGCCTTGAAAGGAAATCGCTGAAGAACTCTCCGGACGCAAACTCATTTTTCCTTGATCTCATGAGATAAACCGTGAACCCGGCGGCGGCTAACATAAAGCCACCGAAGAGAAGTGTAAGATCCCACCGGAGATCAGGAAACGCGTGTACGGATTGGATCAGGCCCGAACGCGTGATGAACGTTGCCATGAAGCACATCAGGAACGAAAATGAAGCCAGGGCTACCGCCCACAGCTTCATGCCGCCCCTGCGGCGGTAAATGGTAAAGGTGTGCAGGAGCGCCGTACAGGCGAGCCAGGGCAAGATCGACGCGTTTTCCACCGGATCCCAACCCCAGTACCCACCCCAGCCGAGAACGACGTAGGCCCAGACCGCACCCAGGAATATCCCCACGGTAAGGAAAAGCCAGGCGAAAAGCATCCAACCGCGGGCCTTATTGATCCAGTCGGTCGACGCGTTTCTGTCGAGCAGCGCGGCGATCGCGAAGGCAAACGGGATGGTAAGGCCGGCATAACCCATGAAAAGGGTAGGCGGGTGTACAACCATCGCCCAGTGCATCAGAAGCGGGTTGAGCCCGGCGCCGGTTGCGGTGTGGCCCGCAGCTTCAAACGGGTTGGTGGCGGCCAGGATAGTGACCGCCAGAAAGAGCTGAACAAAATTTGAAAGGTACAGGGCAAGTGAATTAAGCCGGTCGGTTGTTTTAAGGTTAAGCAGGGACAGGACTGATGTAAAGCCCGAGAGCATCCAGAGCCAGAGAAGAAGCGAGCCCTCATGACCGGCCCAGAAGGCGGACGCTTTGTAAAAAGAACTCATTTGCGCCGCCGAATGCTCGGCGACATAGGCGAAGGAGAAATCATCGGTTAAAAACGCGATGAACAGAATTACACCGGCAAAAGTGACGGCCAGAAACTGCCAGATCATGAGCCGGCTGGCCGCCTTGTACCGCTGCTCTCCTTTTTTTAATTTGTTGCCGGAGAAGAAAACGTATGTCGTGTAAAGGGATAGAATAACTAAGATAACAAGAGCGATTAAACCAAGGATACGCATACGCTACTTTACCTCTGCCTTCTTGGACTCGTATTTTGAGGGACACCGGGTAATAACGCTTTTGGCTTCAAGCATGCCGGGGGAAACAAGCTTGCCTTCCGCGATGGCGTATACCTCATCGCCAAAGGTCGAAGGCAGTTGGCCCGAATAAACAACCGTTAACTGCTTGCCCTGCTCACTGATTTTGAAGGTGTACCTGCGCCCTGTCTGGACGATCGAGTTCTTTACTATCTTGCCGCCCACTCTGATCGATTTGCCGATCAGAGAGGAGTCGGCGGTGACTTCTCCCACCTTTTTGAAGTAGGCGTAGGACGACGTGGATGAGTTGTATATCATATAGCTGACGATACCAAGAATGATAATCGTAACCACCAGCAGACGCGTCTGGCTCTTCCTGTCAACCATCTAAATCTCTCCTAAGTTAGTTAGAAGTTATTACGTAGTATAATTTTAAAACCCTGCCGGGTCAACACAAACCGGTCAAAGAGCAAAGGCGCCGGACACAAAACTGGCATGTTCAGACCCCCCGGAGTCTTTGCCGTGTAAAAAACAGGTATAGACAGTTAGCCGCCGCAACAACGAATACAAGCGTGATGAGGGCGGCGAATAGCTTCATCCGGATAGAATCGGATTGTGTGAAGGCGTTATGCGGGTGGACAAGCTTTCCGGTAACTGATAGCAGTAACAGGATCAAGAGGGGCAGGCTGAGGTTTAACCCCGCAATCAAGAATTTTTTGCCTGTCATCTGCCTCAGTTGGTAGATAAACAGAGCGAGAATAAGGATGAACAGGGCAACCTTTATCCGGGGCTCAATCCACCAGTTTCCACCCCAGGTGAGGTAAGCCGCGACCGACCCTAGGGCGGCGCTGGCCGTCCAGAATACGATGGCGGTTGACTGGCCGGCGGAGGACAGGTCGATCAGCAGGTCTTTGGCTTTTTGCGCCTTTTCCTTTTCCGGTGCAAGCGCGGCCATAAAAGAAAGAAGCGCAAATACTCCGGACACCGCAAACATCGAAAGGCCAACCCAGGTGACTGCGGCGTGGATATAAATAAGCCTGATATACTGCCCCAAGGTCTTTTCTTCGGGGGCGATGAGCGCGAGGACCACGGCCGATAAAATTAACGCGAGCAAGGCAAGAAAAGATTTTTTCCGCGGATTACCTGTAAAGCGCATGATATAGGCTTGACCCTCCATGGTCTAAGTGAAGTTCTTAACGGATCTTATAAAGCAACTGGCTGAAACGTGATTTTTTCTTTTTAAGTAGAATTAGTGGTTTTAAATTGGTTCGTAACTTTTTTCAGTTTAACGGCCCCGGCTTTCGAAGTCAATTAAACTTGCGAAGTCAATTGCGACATTGTATCTCCTCTTACTGTTTGTTACAATAGTAAGAGAAATTTTTATTGGGGGAAGAAAAATGAACAGGTCTATCAGAGGAGTTTCCAGTAAGAGACAAGTAACCATACCGGCGGCTTTTTGTAAGGCTTTAGGACTAAAACCGGGGGAGAAAGTGCTAATGGAAATCGTGGGCGACAGGATCATTATTTCTCCCCGGACAAAGAGCTACACGGCGCTTTTATCCGGCTGTCTTAATGATGTTTACGGTAAAACAAAAGAAGAAATTGAGGCCTACCTGCGAAAGGAGCGCGTGTCTTGGGAAAAGAAGCCTTTCTGAAAAAAGTGAGCGGGTATCCCCGCGTGCTCCTGGATACAAGCATACCCGTCTACTTTCTCCAAAAGGTTGTTCCGTACAGCGTCCTGGTAGAGCCGCTCTTTCGGCTTATTGAGGAACAAGCTGTAGAAGCGAGGTTATCAGTAATTACGGAGGCAGAGTTGCTGGTCGGGCCTCTCAGAAAAGATGATGAGGAAAGCTTGAGTTTGGTGCAGGCCTTTCTAAATAACTTCCCGGGTATAAATGTGGTGCCGGTCTCCCGGCCGATTGCTCAGGAAGCGGCGAAGCTGCGGGCGGGAATGGGATTGCCCCTGCCGGACGCTCTTATCATTGCTACGGCGAAGGTATCCGGATGCCGGGCTGTTGTAAGCAACGACCTTATGTGGGCAAAGACGGAGGTTTTACCGGTCCTGCTATTGGACGATTACTGCGGCGCGTAGGAAAAGTTCACAGTAGCAAACCGTAAAACTGATTTTTCAAGACCTGACCCCGTAACCGTAACCCAGTAGCAAACCGTAAAACTGATTTTTCAAGACCTGACCCCGTAACCGTAACCTGACCCCGTAACCGTAACTGGCGTAACTGGTATTAATAAGTCAATTATCAAAGATACACTTTCATTTAGGTCCAACAATTCCTGCGTAATACCGCCGTTTTACGCTCAGGTAAAGACTAAAAAACCTGAAATATGGTTTACTAGGCGGTAATACGTCTCACACAGGCGGATTTTAATTGCCGCTACAGTGTGCACCGTGATTGCGGCGGCTAAATGCTACCGGAAGGGCGAAAGGTATGAGGGGCATTGTGTTGAGCGCGGCTTAAGATGTTGCCAAGTCTTGGTACGCCGTGTTTTAGGCAGGATGCACGGGTTAAAGGTTTAGAAGGCTCGCTTTAGACGGCGATTGCCAAGCAACTACTTGTGATGGCTGGTGCTTTTGCAATCGGTACAACGCCAGTTACCCGGGGAAGGGAGTGGTTCCGGTATCTGCACCAGGTGTGAGGCGATGCTGTACCGGTTATCAGTGTCGCTGTCAAGCGCCAACATGCCGCGCCGGTTGTGCCCGTGCGGGATTGCGCTGTGACATGCCGCACACTGGATGTCGTCATGTGCGGAGTGGTAATTATACTGAAAACCCCCTTGCGGACCGGAAAACTTTGAACGTACAGTTACACTGCCTTGGTCCCAGCTCGGATAATTATCGTAAAAATTCCTGTTATGGCAAAAGAAGCATAGATGTCCGGAAGAATCGGTTAAGTACCCTCCGGTGCCCGTGTACCTGTTGTCGGCGTCGCGCTGCCAAGCGCCGCGCAACATCGAGGTTTGTGCTGAGCCGTGCGGCCCCTCGGGTGATCCGTCCGCGGCGCGGCGGTGGCAGTCGGTACAATACAGCCTACTAGTTGCGGTCAAGGGATTGCCGTTTCTGTCGTTCCCCGTAAATTTTCCATAGTAGTAGTCAGTGCCGTTGTAATTGAACGTAGGTATTTTACTCTCCCCGACTACGGCGTGGTAACCGGGGTTATTGGGACTGAATTCCTGCGCCTGGTCCGTTTCCGTGCCCATAGCGGGACGGCTCGGCCAGGAGGGCGGACTTGTCCGGTAGCTGTAATAAGAGTGGCACTTGAAGCAGAGTTCATACTGGTAGTCGACCCCCAGCTTTTCAGTAAAAGTAGCCGTACCGGGCCAGTTTATAAGAGAACCGGTACCGAAGTTAACTGCTACCCCCGAGACTCCCTTTATCGACCCCCAGGCATCAGGCGCCGAAGCGCCGGTGTTATCGCAGCGGTGCGGGTCGTGGCAGTCGACGCACTCCGCGTGCCGGTCCGCGAGCGGCATATTGTCGTAGTTCTCCGTGTCGCTGTGCTTGCCGGAGGTGTAAAGCGTCGGGTGACGCTTTGCCTTGGTGAGGTAAGTTTTGACGTCGGCCGCGCCGGTGAAGCTCCCGTCATGGCACACCAGACACTCACCGCTGACGGTGTCTGTGTCCTCGGCGTATACCTGCAGGACGCTGTACTGGGAACCGTGGCTCTTGTGGCAGTCGGAACAGAGAATGCTCCTGGTGTCATGGCCCTTACCGGTGTAGGCGGACTTGTTCCAGCCGCCGGAATTCGTGGTGATGCTGCCCCGCCAGCCGGTGGGGAAGACGATGCTGTAAGGGACGTAGTTGTAGACGTCGGCGACCGCCGTCGGCGGGCTGCCGTCGTGGCACTTCAGGCAGAAGGTGGTGAAGGTCCCCACGGTGTTGGCGATGCCGTTGTCCTGGGTGGCGGAAACCCGGGCCATCACCGACTTGGTGTTGTCCGGGTTGGCAACCTGGGAGTACGTGGCATCGGCGACCGAAAGCGATTTCGCGCCGACGGTGTGCGGCCCGTGACAGCTCGAGCACTCGATCTTTGCCCCGGTGCGGCCGTAAATGTCGTGGTAGGAGGCCGTGGTGACCGACTGGAACTCGTCCTGGATATTCCGCCCGCTCATCGAATTGGCGGTGGTGTTGTGACACTTAAAACACAGGTTTTCTTCCCCTTTGGCCAGGAGGCGATTCTGATCGGAGGCATGCTTGAAGTGGCAGGCGGCGCAGGTGACGAGGGTTCCCGATACGGGCTGAAGCGCCGGTTCGCTGGTGTTATAGTGCACTGCCTTTGTATTCCGGTGGTTGCCGAGGGTATATGTATAATAGCTGACGCTTGCGTTCTTCACGCTGGTAAAACCGCGGTCGACCGAGCCGTGGCAGGCAAGGCAGAAGTCCGGTCCCTGGTAGTAACGGCTTGTGCCGTCGAAGCTGTTTAAAAGCCTGTGGTAAGTCGCGCCGCCGACGGTCAGGTCGCTGTGGGGGTTGTGGCAGTTGGTACACTCGATCACGGAGCCCACCAGCGGGTTGCCGGTGTTTAACACAGGGTGGAAGTAGACCGCGCCGGCGCAACTGAAGCCGTAGCCGTAAACGTCCCTGTATGCGCTGTCCACATCGTAGACGACGTTGAAGGTGCTGGCGGTGCCGTCGTGACAGCCGAAGCAGAGCGTGGTGATGTTTATCTCGGTAATGAGCTTGCTGCCGAGGCCGGCGTGAGCTGTGTGGCAGGCGGCGCACCCCGCGGGAAAGTCGCCGTAAGGCCCGTGGGGGCTTTCGTATGCCTGGGCCGAAACGGAGCCTGAGACGGAACTCCCGATAAGGAGGCCGCAAATGACAAGGAGGTGAAAGATAACCACAACCCGCCTCATGGTATCAACCTCCGTGATGATACTTACAATCCCTGTTCCTCGATTCGTGATAACCACTTCAAGGTGGTTTTTCATAATTCTACAAAACTCGTCGTATTCCTCCCAGGTTTAAAAGATTTTTTTGGAGAAGGGTTCCATCATTTGCACCGAAGGAGTAAAAAACCCTTCTATAAAGTCAATACGAAGGCGTTGAAGCTTTTGGGGAGGGTTTCCGGGGGACTAATTGAGATTTAACGGGGACCCCGGCCGTGATAGCCGTGCGGGATTGCACTGTGGAGACCATGCGCCCCGGTCATGCCTTGTGGGATGAAGGTCTTCTGCAATTCATAGAGGTACAAAAACTTAGTCAGAGGAAAACCTTCCGGCCGAGCATGGAACCATCTCTTTTTTGCCTGTTACCCTCCTCCATGGCACCCGGAAAGGGTGCTGCAGTTCGATTTGCTCCAACTGCCTATGGTAGGAACGGAGATGGCGGTGACCTTTACGCCGGTGGTATAAGGCGAACCATCGGCAGTAGTTACGAGCATTCCCCGGTGCTTGTAGCCGTGGGGGACCGCTCCGTGGCAGCAGGCGCAGCCCTGTTCGTGAACGTAAGAGCCCATCTTGGTTACTGCGTGAAGGTTAGATTTCATACCGTTGGAAAATTTTGAGGTTCCACCTGTCCCGGTCCCGGCGTAAAAGTTGTAATCGTGGCACTTAAAGCAGAGATGGCTGGAAGTGTCGGTGCCGCGCTTCCCCGTGGCATCTGCGGTGCCGGTATCCGGGTTCCATAGCGCCTTGAGGATGAACTTCTCGGTCGAGCCGTGTGGTCCCGCAACGCTGGTACTGTTGCTGCCATGGCAGTCGGTGCAGTACATCCGGCTGTTATACGCCCAAGGGTTGCCGTTTCTACCCGTGCCGGTGAACTTTCCGTAACCAGAAGGCATTTTGCTTGTTCCCACCACCGCGTGGTAGGCGGGGTTGTTGGGACTGAATTCCTTCGCCTGGTCGGTTTCGGTCCCGCCGCTCGGCGCGTTAGGCGGGCTGGTACGGTAACTGTAGTAGGAGTGGCACTTGAAGCAAAGCTCGTACTGGTAGTCAATACCGAGCTTTTGGTTGAAGGTGGCGTCGCCGGGCCAGGAAGTAAACG